>NZ_JBVISC010000005.1:320797-655469 GCF_055575715.1 Streptomyces sp. NPDC034037
GGGGGCTCGAGCCGCCCCCTGCCTGCGACTTCGGTGGGGGTGTCGTTTCCCGTGTTTCTGGTGGGGCGTAGCCCCCGCAGGGGGCGCGGGGAACTGCGCGAGCAACCAGGAACGAGCCGCACGCGACAGACGACCCTTTAAGGGGCGCGGGGAACTGCGCGAACAGCCACCGACGAGCCGCACACGACAGACGACCCTTTAAGGGGCGCGGGGAACTGCGCGAACGGCCACCCATGAACCCGCGCGCGGCAGACGGAGCTTCAGGGGCGCGGGGAACTGCGCGGGCGGTCACCCACGCAGCCGCACGCGCGTGATCGGCTCCAGCGCTCATGAGGGAAGATGCCCAGGGTGAACCGCCGGGGTGAGGAGAGGGTGAGCTTGCGCAGCGTGGTCGTCAGTCGTGACGTCGATCCGGACGCGGGGGAAGCAGACGCCCCCCGGCGAGGAAGAGGCGCCGCATGGCTCGGCGGCGCGCTGCTGCTCGGCGTCACCGCCATCCTCGGCTTCCGCGTCGCCGACTCCGACGGCCTCACCCCCGTACCCCAGATCCTCGCCTTCCTGCCCTGGCTGCTCGCCCCCGCCGCCGCCGGCCTCCTCCTCGCCGCCCTCGCCCGCTGGCGCACCGGCATGGTGTGGGGCGTCGCCGTACTGGCCCTGCTCGCCTGGTACATGGAGCCCTACGGCACCTCCGACCCCCCGGAGGGGAAGGCCGTCGCCGAGCTGCGCGTCATGGCCGCCAACATCGAGTACGGCCGCGAGACGGCGGGGCTCCTACGCGCCGTCCGCGCTGAGCAGCCCGACCTGCTCTTCGTCGAGGAGTGCGACCACGCCTGCTCCGCCACCCTCCGCGAGAAGCTGCCCCGCGCCGACTACCCCTACCGCGAGTCGGTCGACGCGTACGGCCCGGAGGGTTCCGTCCTCCTCGCCAAGGTCCCCCTGAAGCCCGCGCCCGGCATCGACGCCACCCTCGGCATGCCCGGCGCCGTGGCCGACGTACAGGGCCACCCCGTACGCGTACAGCTCGCGCACCCCATGCCCCCGATGCCCCGCCACGTGGACCTGTGGCGCAAGGAGCTGAGGGCCATCGAGAAGTACGCCGCCGCCGGCAAGGGCCGCTCCACCATCGTCGCCGGCGACTTCAACGCCACCCAGGACCACGCCGCCTTCCGCTCGCTCCTGCACGGCGGCGGCCTGCGCGACGCCGCCCGGCTCGACGGCGCCTCACGCACCCCCAGCTGGCCCACCACCCTGCCCGCACCGCTCGGCGCGCAGATCGACCACGTCCTGGTCACCCCGGACTTCGCCGCCCGCGACACCCGCTTCCTGGAACTCGGCGCCACCGACCACCGCGCGCTCGTCGTCACTCTCACGCTCCACCGATAATGGGCTCATGCCTCGTGAGACCCCCAGCGCACCTCCGGTTCCACGCGGCCCCCGGCCCCCGCGCCCGCTGACCCCGCCCGACTGGCTGGTCCGCTCCCTCAGACCGCAGTCCGCGCCCATCCCCTGGGCGGCCGTCGCCCGCGCCTGTGTCGCCATGGCACTGCCCCTCGCCGTCGGCATCCTCGCCGGGCGGCCGGCGTACGGCGCGCTCGCGTCGATGGGCGCGCTCTCCGGCGTCATCGGCGACACCGCCGACGCCTACCGCATGCGCGTCCTCAACATCGCCGTGCCGCAGCTCTTCGGCGCCCTCGGCGTCACCCTCGGCTCCCTCGTCTTCGGCCACGGCTGGGTGGCGGTCGGCGCGGTCACGTTCGTGGCGCTCGTCTCCGGGATGATGTCGACGATCGGGGCCGTCGCCTCCGTCGGCGGGCTGCTCCTGCTGCTGAACTGCGTCGTCGGCGCCGGGCTGCCCATGCCCGGCCCGTGGTGGCTGGCCCCGGCCCTGATGACAGGCGGCGGCCTGCTGGTCCTCGCGCTCGGCCTGCTCGCCTGGCCGCTGCGCTCCGGCATCCCCGAACGCGCCGCCGTCGCCGCCTCCTACCGCGCGGTGGCCGCCCTCCTCGACGCGGCGGGCACCGACGCCTACGACGACGCCCGCGCCACCGTCACGGCCTCGCTCAACCAGAGCTACGACCTCGTCCTCGCCCGGCGCGCCCGCGACCACGGCCGCAACCCCGACCTCGTCCGGCTCGTCGCCCAGCTGAACGCCCTCACCCCGATCATCGAGGCCGCCCCCGCCACCCACCTCGGCGCCCGCCACACCTGCGGACGCCTCCCCTGCGCCGTCCCCGGCGCGGTGCGCGCCCTGGCGGAGGCGGTGGAGCACGGCGGCCACGCCGAACCGCCCGCCCCGGCCCCGGAGGCGATCCGGCTGCCCGAGCCCGGCGACCACGCCGCCCGCGCCCTCGACCACGCCGTGCGGCACGCGGCGGAGACCCTGAGCGACCCCGACCCGCTCGCCGTCATCGACAGCGACGACCGGCTCGGCAAGCCCGCCGCCCTGCGCGTACGCGCCCGGCGCGCCTCCCGCAACGTCGTCCTGTCCGGCGCCTCCTGGCGCTACGGCCTGCGCCTGGCCCTGTGCATCGGCATCGCGCAGGCCCTGGTCTCCCTGATCGACGTCCCCCGGTCGTACTGGGTGGCCCTCACCGTCACCTTCGTCCTCAAGCCCGACTTCGGCTCGGTCTTCTCGCGCGCCGTCCTGCGCGCCCTCGGCACGGCCGCGGGGCTGGTCGTCGCCGCGGCCGTCCTCACGCAGGTGCCGCACGGCTGGTGGGACGTGCCCGTGATGATGCTCCTCGCCCCGCTCATCCCGGCCCTGACCACCCGGGGCTACGGCTACCAGACGGCGGCCATCACCCCGGTCATCCTGCTGCTCTCCGACATCCTCAACCACCAGGGCCTCGGGCTGGTCGTGCCCCGCCTGGTCGACAGCCTGCTCGGGTGCGCCATCGCCCTCGTCGCCGGCTATCTGCTCTGGCCGGAGAGCTGGGGCACGCGCATCGGGGACCGGCTCGCCGACGCCGTCGCGGACAGCGCCGGATACGTGGAGTGCGCCTTCGGCGACACCGCGGGCGCCGCCGAACGGGCCCGCCAGCGCCGGCGCCTGTACCGCGACCTGTCGGTCATCCGCTCCGAGTTCCAGCGGGCGCTGACCGAGCCCCCGCCGACCGGCACCCGGGCCGCCGCCTGGTGGCCGCTGGTCGTCGCCGTCGAACGGATCCTGGACGCCACGACCGCGGCCCGCGTGCGCATCCGGCACGGCGCCCCGCCGGCGGCCGCCGACGAGATCACCGAGATCGCCCGTGAGCTACGGGAGTTGGCGGCGGGCCTGCGCGCCTCGGACGTACTGGAGGAAGTGCGCCCCGACTTCACCGTGGGGCCCAAGGACAGCGTCCTGGAGCCCCTGCGCCAGGAGGTGGCGGCGGCCAGGGCCATCGCCACCCCCAAGGCGTAGCGGCCCTGTTGGGGCGCGGGGGCTCTTTCGGGCTGTGGCAGGATCACGGGATGCTACGACTGACGGACTTCATCATCGACTGCCCGGACACGATGGAGCTGGCGGCCTTCTACTCCGAGATGGTGGGGCGCCCGGTCAAGGAGGGCAGCGACGAGAACTGGGCCGGCATCACGTTCGGCGAGATCGAGCTGGCCTTCTGGCCGGTGGCCGACTACCGCGCCCCGCAGTGGCCCGACAGCGACCACCCCAAGCAGTTCCACCTCGACTTCGAGGTGGACGACATCGAGGCCGAGCAGCGCCGCGTCCTGGCCCTCGGCGCGACCCTGATGCGGGACTGCGTCGGCCCCGACGGCTACGGCTTCCGCGTCTACGCCGACCCCGTCGGCCACCCCTTCTGCCTCTGCCGCAACAAGGGGGTCATCTGGACCGATCAGGGCCTCGTCTGGCCCACGAGCGGCCAGCAGGCCCCGTAGGGCCGCCGCGGACCGCGGGCCGAGCCGCCGCTCAGCCCGCTCCGTGGCCCCGCGCTAGCGGACCTTCTGCAGCGCCTTCGCCAGGCCGTTGGCCCACAGCCGCTCGACCTTCGCGCGCTCCGTGGCGTCCGGCCGCGCGTTCGTGCAGGACGGGCCGGGGCCGCCGCCGGACATCAGCTGGCTGCACGGACCCGAGTACGTGTCCGGCAGGCCCAGCACGTGCCCCGTCTCATGGGCGGTCACGCGCGTCGAGTTGTACTGCTGGTTCTGCGCGTAGTCCAGGAAGATGTACCCCCGGCCGTGCCCGTCGGTGCTCGCGTACGAGCCGCGCGAGTCATTGCCCTCGCGGTAGCTGAAGCTCGCGCCCGAGCTGCCCTGCTGGAGCTTGACGTTGGACACCGACGAGTTCCAGATGGACGTCGAACTGGCTATCTGACGGGCGAAGCTGGGGGCCCTGGAGGCGTCGTAGACGACCGTCACGGACGTCGCGCCCGGGTTCGCCGCGCGCTTCTCGGCGACCGCCTTCACGACGGCCTCGAAGAACGCCTTGTTGGCCTTGGCCTCCTGCGCCGACCCCGCGTACCGGTCGTACGACGGAGCGGCGGAGTGCCCGGCGGGCGCCACCGGGGCGGCCGACGCGGTGACGGAGGTGGCGCCGAGTCCGGCGACGGTGAGACCGAGGACAGCCGCGACGGACAGGTAACGCTTGCTCATGGGTGGGGGGCTCCCTACTCGTTCGACCGACCGTGGGGGTCGATGAAGGGTGAACTTTTCGGTGGCAGTGAGTCTCGGGGAGCCCGGGGCGCCTGGGAATGATGGCAACACGCGATAGCACGGAGCTATCACCCACTCCCGGCCTGCCCAGAACGGCTGGTTCTCATGGGGTTTGGGTGTCTGGTGCGCCGGCCGTAGCGGCTCTACGCTCAACGACCATGGAGCTCGAGGTCAGGCACCTCCGCGCGCTGTGCGCCATCGCCGACACCGGCAGCCTGCACAAGGCGGCGCGCCAGCTCGGCATGAGCCAGCCCTCGCTCACCACCCAGCTGCGCCGCATCGAGAACGCCCTCGGCGGCCAGCTCTTCGCCCGCGAGCGCACCGGCTGCCGCCCGACCCCGCTCGGCCGGATCGTCCTGAGCCGGGCCCGGCCCCTCGTCACGGAGATGCGGTCCCTGGTCAGCGAGACCAGGGCGGCCGCCGCCCGCACCGCCGACGGGCCCCGGCTGCGCATCGGCTCCACCGCGAGCCGGGCCATACCGGGCTGGCTGCGCCGGCTGCGGATACGCCTGCCGGGCACCGAGATCTCGCTCCAGATGGACGTCTCCGCCAACGCGCTGCTGCGCATGGTCGACGCGGCGCAGCTCGACGTGGCGTTCGTGCACGAGGTGGAGGGCAGCCCGCTGCGGATGCCCGAGAACCTGCGAAGACGGGTGCTCCTCGACCGCGAGCCGCAGTTCGTCTCCCTCGCCGCGGACCATCCGGCGGCCGGACGGCCCGTCGTACGGCTCGGCGACCTCGCCGACGACCGCTGGATGGTCGACCCCACGGTCGACGGCGAGTGGGACGGCCTGCGCCGCGTCCTGACGGCGGCCGGCCTGAACCCGCCCGTCCTGCACGGCGACTACCTCACCGCCGCGTCCCTCGTCGCCACCGGCGAGGTCGTCGCCCTCTGCCAGCCCACCTCGCGGGGCCGCGCCGAGATGGCCGTACGGCCCCTCCACGGCGATCCCCTCGGCGTACGCCTGCTCGTGGCGGCCCGCGCCGAGGAGGAGCTGGACGCGGTCTACGGCGAGCTGGAGGCCGCCTACTGGGAGGCGGCCCGCCAGTCCCCCGCCTACGCGCAGTGGCTGCTGCGCGCCGGTGACCCGCGAGGGGCGGGCGGCGGGACGCTGGTCCCGGCCGGCCGGTGACCCCCCACCTCTCTCCCGTCTCCCGGACCGCCGCCCCCCTTGGACGTCACACGCCGATGTCGCGGCCGTCCTCGCGCCATACCGACACGACCGACGGGCGGACGATCTTGCCCGGGCCGTCGGGCCAGGCGCTCGCCGGCTTCTCGACGGACGCCCCGTCGACCTCGCCCGGGTGCTGGACGGAGACCAGGACCCGCCGGTCCTGCACGAGCGGCCCACAGGTCTCGGCGCCGGTCGGCATGGTCAGGAACTGCTTCAGCTCACCGCGCCGGTCGCCGCGCGTGGCGACCCCGAACAGGCCGTCGTGCGAGCCCAGTTGGTTGCCGTCCGTGGAGATCCACAGGTTGCCGTGCGGGTCGAAGGCGACGTTGTCCGGGCAGGAGATCGGCGAGACCCGCTCCTTGGGGAAGCCCGCGAAGTACGTCGCCGGGTCGTTCGGGTCACCGGCGACCAGGAACAACGACCAGCCGAAGGTCGTGGCGTCGGCGCGGTCGCGGTGCTCGGTCAGCTCCAGGATCTGGCCGTGCTTGTTCAGGTTGCGCGGGTTGGCCTCGTCGGCGCCCGCCTTGCCCGGCTTGCCCCGCTCGGAGTTGTTGGTCAGCGCCACGTACACCTTGCCGGTGTGCGGCGACGGCTCGATGTCCTCGGGCCGGTCCATCTTGGTGGCGCCGACCTTGTCGCCCGCGAGGCGCGTGAAGACGTACACCTCCTCGGCCGTCATGCCCTCGACGTGGCTGACCGCCTTCCCGCCGGGTCCGGCGGTGGCCAGCGGGATCCACCGGCCGCCGCCGTCGAACTCGCCGTCCCGCGGCAGCGTGCCCTTGCCGTCGATCTCCTCGGCCGGTGAGTCACCGGTCAGCTTGGCCACGTACAGGGTGCCCTCGTCCAGCAGCGTGAGGTTGTGCTCGTGCGCGGCGCGGGAGCCGCCCTTGGCCATGCGCTTGCTGCTGACGAACTTGTAGAAGTAGTCGAACTTCTCGTCGTCGCCCATGTAGACCACCGGACGCCCGTCGCGCGTCAGGCGCGGCTGCGCGGCCTCGTGCTTGAAGCGGCCGAGCGCGGTGCGCTTGCGGGGCGTCGAGTGCGGGTCGTACGGGTCCAGCTCCACCACCCAGCCGAAGCGGTTCGCCTCGTTGGGCTCCTTGGCCAGGTCGAAACGGTCGTCGAACCGCTCCCACTTGCGCTCCGAGGCCTCGCCCGTGACGCCGTACCGCTTCAGGCGGGCGGCGGCCGTCGCGTCCGTCACCTTCGCGGCGTTGGCGAAGTACTGGTTGAAGTTCTCCTCGCCGTGCAGCGTGGTGCCCCACGGCGTGGTGCCGCCCGAGCAGTTGTTGAGCGTGCCGAGGACGGTCGTGCCCCGCGGGTCGGCCTTCGTACGGAGCAGCTCGCTGCCGGCGGCGGGACCGGAGAGCCGGAAGCGGCTGGTCGCGGTGAGCCGGCGGTTGAGGTGGTGGCGGCCGACGGCACGCAGCTTGCCGCTCCTGCGCTCGCCCTCGACCACGACGACGGACAGGCCGTGCGCCGCCCACGCGATCTCCACCTGCTCGCGGGTGGGGTTCTGGGGGTCGTACCCCTTGAACATCAGGATCTCGTCCGTGTACTCGTGGTTGGCGACCAGGACCTGTCGGCCGTGCTCGGACCGGAGCGGCAGCAGCGACAGGAAGTCGTTGTTGTACCCGAACTGGCCGGCCTGCGCCGCGGCGCTCTGCCGGTCCGCGTCGAAGGCGGGCGCGCCGCGCAGGATGGGCTCGCCCCAGCGGATGACGACGTTCTGCTCGTAGCCGGCGGGGACGGTGACGGCGTCCGTGGTGTTCGGGGCGACGGGCGCGAACCTCAGTCCGCGCGCTCCCTCGTCCTTGGCGCCCTTCCCGGTGCCGGGGGCGGCCGGGGCGGCCGCGGCGGCCTCGCCCGCGCCGGGGCCCGCCATGACCGCGCCGCCCGCGGCGGTGGCGACCGTCACGACGGCGGCGGCGCGCATCAGCGAACGGCGGCTGAGCGCACCGGCGATGACGTCACCCACGTACTCGTTCGCGCTGGTGTTGGGCACCTCGCCGAAGCAGGCGTCGCCGCAGCGGAAGCGGCAGGTCAGGGCGGAACGGCCGCCGCTCCCCTGATGCGAGGTGATGATCGGCAGCAGCTTGGGCACGGATCCTCCGTCGTCGTGGCGTGGCTTGTTTCCGCCGTGAGGCTAGGCGGGGGTTCCGGCACGGCGGCGGCCTGCGGGTGAACGGCCGGTGAATCCGCGACGCCCGGGAGGAAGTTGACGTGCGAGCCGCCGCGCGGTGGCGCGGGCGGGTGACGAGCGGTGACCCTGCCCAAGATCGCCCGTGGCGGCGGCTAACCTTACGTGTCCGCCCTGGCCAGGGATTTCGGGAATCAACTCACGCGAAGGGTTGCGCACATGGGCATTCTGGATCGCCTGCGGAACGCGTTCGGACGGTCACGCAAGGGGAACGTTCCTGAGGCGCGTGAGTCTGCGGCAGCGCTTGAACCGGGGGCGGAGGGATCGGATTCCTCGCAGGGCGTCTCGCTTCCCGGCCCGTCACCGGAGCCGACGCCGCCCACCCGGGCGACGATCCCGTCCCCGAGTCCGGAACCGTCGGCCTCGACGGTGAGTGACCTGGTCGCGGCGGCCTTCGACAAGGTCAAGCGCCGCGCCCCGGACCCCGCGCCCCCCGCCGAGGCCCCCACGACCGAGCCGAAGCCCGAGGCCATCCCGGAGCGCGCGCCCGAGGCGGAGACCGCCCCGGAGCACCCGGCCGAGGCGCAGGCCGAGCCGAAGACCACGGCCGACGCGCGGCCTGCGGCTGAAACTGGCCCCAAGGCGAAGTCGGACGCCGCTACGAAGCCTGCGGCTGACGGTTCGCCGAAGCCGGCCACCGCCCAGGAGCCTGTGACCGAACCGAGCCCCGGGGATGCCCCGGAGCGGGCGGTCAAGGCGGAGGCCGACGCCGAGCCCAAGGCAGAGTCGGAGGCCGACGCGCAGCCGACGGCTGAGACCGAGCCCAAGACTGAGCCCAAGGCCGAGGCCAAGGCCAAGGTGGAGGCGCAGCCAGAGGTCCAGCCCGAGGCCACGACCGAGGGCAAGCCCGAAGCGAAGGCCGAGCCCGCCCCGAAGGCGGCCACTGCCCAGGACACTGCGGCTGACCCGAAGGCCGAGGACGGCCCGGAGCGCGCGGCCAAGGCGAAGGCCGACGCCGAGCCGAAGACCACGGCCGTCGCGCAGCCTGCGGGTGAAACTGCCCCCAAGGCGGAGGCGAAGCCCGAATCCAAGGCCGAGCCCGCCCCGAAGGCAGCCACCGCCCAGGACGCTGCGGCCGAGGACGGCCCGGAGCGCGCGGCCAAGGCGAAGGCCGACGCGCAGCCTGCGGCTGAGACCGAGCCCAAGGGCAAGGCGGAGGCGGACCCAGAGGCCCAGCCCGAGGGCAAGCCCGAAGCCAAGGCCGGGACCGAGACGAAGGCCAAGGCCAAGCCCAAGGACAAGGCGAAGCCCGAAGCGAAGCCTGCGGCCAAGGCGGAGACCACGTCCGAAGCGGAGCCCGAAGCCAAGGGGCAGGCCGAACCCGAAGCCACGGCCAAGGCCAAGCCCAAGAGCGAGGCCAAGCCCGCAGCCGAGACCGAAGCCAAGGGGCAGGGCAAGCCTGAAGCCGACGCGGAGACGAAGCCCGCAACCGCGCCCGGCGCCAAGGCGAAGCCCGAAGCGAAGCCTGCGGCCAAGGCGGAAGCGACGTCCGAAGCGAAGCCCGCAGCCGAAACCGAGACCGAAGCCAAGGGGCAGGGCAAGCCTGAAGCCGACGCGGAGACGAAGTCCGCAACCGCGTCCGGCGCCAAGGCCGACGAGGCGAAGCCTGCGGTCAAGGGGCAGGACGAGGCGAAGGCCGGAGCCGAGAAGGCCGGGGGCGGTGTTGTCGGCAAGGGGGTGGCCGGGGTTCGGGGGGTGGCACCTGGGTTGGTGGCCGCGTACAAGGCCGCCGGGGGCGTGTTGAAGAAGCGGGGGCTGGACGAGGTGCGCGCGGCCGTGTACCTCGTGCTGGACCGCTCCGGGTCCATGCGCCCGTACTACAAGGACGGCTCCGCGCAGAGCCTCGCCGAGCAGGTCCTCGCGCTGGCCGCCCACACGGACCCCGAGGCCACCGTCCACGTCGTCTTCTTCTCCACCGACATCGACGGCACCGGCACCCTCACGCTCCCCGAGCACGAGGGCCGCATCGACGAGCTGCACGCCGCCGCCGGCCACATGGGCCGCACCAGTTACCACCGCGCGATCGAAGAGGTCGTCGCGCACTACGAGTCGCACCACGAGAAGTCGGACCGCGCCGGCGAACCCGCCCTGGTGATCTTCCAGACGGACGGCGCCCCCGACGCGAAGGGCCCGGCGACCCAGGCCCTGGCGGAGGCCGCCGCGCACCCCCTCTTCTTCCAGTTCGTCGCCTTCGGCGAGCACGACGCGAAGGCCTTCGACTACCTCCGCAGGATGAAGGCGGACAACGCCGCGTTCTTCCACGCGGGCCCCACCCCCCGCGAGCTGACGGACAAGGAGCTGTACGAGGGCCTGCTGGCGTCCTGGCGCCCTGGTCCGGCCGGTGAAACCGAGGTGAGTGGATCTTCGCGGGGCCGTTAGGATTTCGACCATGGCGGCCACTGGATCCGAGAAGCAGGGAGCGGGCGAGAACGCGAAGGCGTTCTACGTCTCGACCCCCATCTACTACGTAAACGACGCTCCTCACCTGGGCCACGCCTACACGACCGTTGCAGGGGACGTGCTCACGCGCTGGCACCGTCAGCGCGGCGAGAAGGTGTGGTACCTCACCGGCACGGACGAGCACGGTCAGAAGATCATGCGCACGGCCGAGGCGAACGACGTCACCCCCCAGGAGTGGTGCGACAAGCTCGTCACCGAGGCCTGGAAGCCCCTCTGGGAGCACCTGAACATCGCCAACGACGACTTCATCCGCACCACGGAGAAGCGTCACACGGACCGGGTCCAGGAGTTCGTCCAGGATCTCTACGACAAGGGCGAGATCTACAAGGGCGGCTACGAGGGCCCGTACTGCGTGGGCTGCGAGGAGTACAAGCTCCCCGGCGACCTGATCGACGGCGAAGCGGGCGGCGAGTTCGCGGGGCAGAAGCTCTGTCCCATCCACAAGAAGCCGGTGGAACTGGTCAAGGAGGAGAACTACTTCTTCAAGCTCAGCGAGTACGGCGACAAGCTCCTCGCCCTCTACGAGGCGAACCCCGGCTTCATCCAGCCGGAGTCCGCGCGCAACGAGGTCGTGAACTTCGTCCGGCAGGGCCTGCAGGACCTGTCCATCTCGCGCTCGACGTTCGACTGGGGCGTCAAGGTCCCGTGGGACGACAAGCACGTCATCTACGTGTGGGTCGACGCGCTCCTGAACTACGCCACGGCCGTCGGCTACGGCGCCAACCAGGAGAAGTTCGACGCCACCTTCCCGGCCGACGTCCACCTGGTCGGCAAGGACATCCTGCGCTTCCACGCGGTGATCTGGCCCGCCATGCTGATGGCGCAGGGCCTGCCGGTGCCGGGCAGGATCGCCGCCAACGGCTGGCTGATGGTCGGCGGCGAGAAGATGTCGAAGTCGAACCTGACGGGCATCAAGCCGCAGGACCTGACCTCGCACTTCGGCGTGGACGCCTACCGCTGGTACTTCCTGCGCGCCATCGCCTTCGGCAGCGACGGCTCCTTCTCCTGGGAGGACTTCTCCGCCCGCTACACCAGCGAGCTGGCGAACGACTACGGCAACCTCGCCTCCCGCCTCGCGGCCATGGTCGGCAAGTACTTCGGCGGCGAGCTGCCCGAGGCCACGGCGGCGGGCGACGCCGAGAAGGCGGTCGAGGACGGTCTGGCGAAGGCCGTCGCCGACGCCGACCGCGCGATCGGTGAGGAGCTGGACTTCCAGGCCGGCATCCTCGCCATCTTCGCCTTCGTCAAGCAGGTCAACGGCTACATCACGGAGCAGGAGCCGTGGAAGGTGGCCAAGGACGAGTCGGCGGAGGGCCGCGCCCGCCTGGCGACCATCCTCTACACGGCCGCCGAGGCGCTGCGCGCCGTCGCGGTCCTGCTGAACCCCGTCATGCCGGAGACGTCCCAGAAGCTGTGGGAGTCCCTCGGCGCGGAGGCCTCGCTGGGCGCGCTGGCCGAGCAGCGGGTCCAGGACGCGGGCACGTGGGGCCGGCTGCCCGCGGGCTCGACGGTGACGAAGGGCGCGGTGCTGTTCCCCCGCCTGGAGGAGCCGAAGAAGGCCTGACGTACCTACGCCCGAGGGCCGGGACCGCGCTGTGCGGTCCCGGCCCTTTCGCGTGCGCCCTCAGGCGTACGTCCGCAGCAGCCGGGCCAGTTGCCGGCCCGCCGCCCGCAGGGGTTCCTCGCTGCGCGTGACCTGGGCGGTCACCTCCGCCCCCTCCAGCGTGCTGATGACGGTCGTGGCGACCTCGGCCGCGTCCTCGGCGGTGAAGCCGGACGCGAGCAGCTTCCCGGCGACGACGCGCTCCCAGTTGCGCAGGGCCTGCGCGCACACCCGCTGGATCTGCGAGTCGGTGCCGAGGGTCTCCAGGGCGGCGGCCGTGACGGGGCAGCCGTCGGTCCAGCCCGATTTCCGCAGCGCGACCGCCAGGTCGGCGGCGCACGCCTCGACGGCCGGGGCCGGATCGTCCTCCCGCTCCAGCGCGTCCGCGAGGAGCCGGCCGAACTCCATCTCGCCGTGCTCGATGGCGGCGACGGCGACAGCCTCCTTGCCGCCCGGGAAGAAGTGGTAGACGGAGCCGAGCGTGGCCTCCGCCTCCGTGGCGATCTGCTTGATGCCGGTGCCGACATAGCCCTGCCGCTGGATGAGCCGCGCGGCGACCACGACGATGCGCTCACGCGTGCTGGGGGGCGCGCTGTTCTGACTCATCCCGCCACCTTATCCAGCTCTGAGTAGAGCGTTCGTTCTAGAGCCGTGCTACGTTTCGCTCCAGCGCTGGATAGAGCGCTCGTTCTAGTAACTCCATGTTCCTGTCGGAGGCCCGCATGTCACAGCACGTCACCCCTGCCGTCAACCCCGCCGTCACCGTCATCGGGCTCGGCCCCATGGGCCAGGCCATGGCGGCCGCCTTTCTCGACCGCGGCTACGAGGTCACCCTCTGGAACCGCACCGCGTCCCGCGCCGACGCGCTCGTGGCACGCGGCGCGCGGTGGGCCCCGACGGCGGAAGCCGCCCTGGCGGCGAACGAGTTGGTGATCCTCAGCCTCACCGACTTCGACGCGATGTACGCCCTCCTCGCCCCCGCCGAGGCGGCCGTCGCGGGCCGCACCCTGGTGAATCTCAGCTCCGACACCCCGGAGAAGGCCCGCGCGGGGGCCCGCTGGGTGACGGAGCGGGGCGGGACACACCTGACCGGCGGCGTCCTGTGCCCGCCGCCCCTGATCGGCACCCCGGACGCGGCGACGTTCTACAGCGGCCCGCGCCAGGCGTACGAGGCACACCGCGAGGCCCTCGAAGTGATCACCGGCAGGACGGACCACCGGGGCGAGGACCCGGGCCTGGCCGCGCTCATGTACCAGCTGAACATGGCCATCTTCTGGCCGTCGATGACCGCCTACTGGCAGGCCGTGGCCGTGGCCGCCGCCCACGGCCTCACGGCCACGGACATCGCGCCCTACGCCGCGGAGAACTTCGCCGGCATGGGCCACTTCATCGACTTCTACGCCCCCCGCATCGACGCGGGCAACCACGCCGGCGACGTGGACCGCACCGCGATGGGCCTGGCCAGCATCGACCACGTCGTCCACACGGCCCGCGACGCGGGCGTGGACACGGCCTTCCCGGAGGCGGTCCAGGACCTGTTCCGCCGCGTCGTGGCCGCGGGCCACGGCTCGGACAGCTTCAGCTCGGCGGTGGAACTCCTGAAGTCCCCGAAAGAGTGATCACCAACCGTTCATCGGATTTCCCCACCCCGAATCCGCTTGGCTCTGTCCCATGGTCACCTCCCGCCACGAGGCCTCCCACCGGATCTTCCAGGAACGCCCGGAGATCCTCGGCCCCGTCTTCGGCCTGCTCGGCGTCCCTCCACCGTCCAAAGCCGTCGTAGAGAGCTGGGCGGTGGGGCCGTTCGCGTGCGGCGCACTGGGGTGGACGGCACTCAGCACACATCCGCTCGTCCTGGGCCCCGAGAACGTACCCGTCGTCACCTTCTGAAGGTCGGCCTGGGGAACACCCCGGCCGGAGCGGAATGGAGAGAACTCATGACGTTCGTCAGCTACTTCCCGGGCCGGGGCACACTTCGCGAGCAGGCCTACCTGGAAGGGAAAGCGGAAGGGAAAGCGGAAGGCAAAGCGGAAGGCAAAGCCGAGGGCGCGGCCGAGGCTGTGGCCATGGCCGCCCATGCCGTGGTCCGCCTTCTCGAACAGCGTCTCGCACCCCTCCCCGACGACGCCCGCGAACGCGTCGCGTCCTGCACCGACCTCGACACCCTCGGCCGCTGGCTGGACCTGGCCTTCACCGTCGGGAGCGTCGAGGAGCTCTTCGCCGAGGACACGGGGCCCGAGCACACGCCGCACGGGTGACGGCGCGCTGTGCTCAGCTCACGGTGAGCTAAGTCATGCGGGGTGATGGCTTAATTTGACGGCGCCTTCACACGTGACTACGTAAGCTTCACGACATGGCCACGACTCACTCCCCCGACCGGCGCCGTACCGCCGACGAGGTCAACGAGGAGATCCGTGCGCTGTGGCTGGGCGCCGGTGGCCGGTTGCGGCCCGACGAGCGACGGGTGTACGAGCAGCTCGTCACCGAATGGGCCGAGGCCGAGGCCAACTCCTCGTCCACGCACGCCGCCTGACAGCACACACGGACTCCACGACCCGACGACGAAGAAGAAACAGAAGAAACAGAAGAAGTAGAAGAAGTAGAAGAAGTAGAAGAGAAGGCACAGGAAAAGGCCCCCGGAACCGATGGTTCCGGGGGCCTTTTCGGGCCGCTACTGCGCCGCCGGCTTGCGCAGCGAGATGTTCAGCTCCCGCAGCCGCGACTCGTCCAGCTCGGTGGGCGCGCCCATCATCAGGTCCTGCGCGTTGCCGTTGAGCGGGAAGGCGATCGTCTCGCGGATGTTCGGCTCGTCCGCGAGGAGCATGACGATGCGGTCGACGCCGGGCGCGATGCCGCCGTGCGGCGGGGCGCCGAGGCGGAAGGCGCGCAGCATGCCCGCGAACTCCTGCTCGACGGTTTCCGCGTCGTAGCCCGCGATCTCGAAGGCCTTCAGCATGACCTCGGGCTCGTGGTTGCGGATGGCGCCGGAGGACAGCTCGATGCCGTTGCAGACGATGTCGTACTGCCAGGCGAGGATGTCCAGCGGGTCCTTCTCCTCCAGGTCCTTCATGCCGCCCTGGGGCATGGAGAACGGGTTGTGGGAGAAGTCGATCTTGCCGGTCTCCTCGTCCTTCTCGTACATCGGGAAGTCGACGATCCAGCAGAAGCGGAAGACGCCCTCCTCGAAGTGTCCGGCCCGCTTGGCGGCCTCGACGCGCACCGCCGACATGATCTTGGAGACCTCGTCGAACTCGCCCGCGCCGAAGAAGACGGCGTGCCCGGCGGCGAGGCCGAGCCGCTTGGTCAGCTCCTCCACGTTCGCCTCGGTCAGGAACTTGGCGATCGGGCCGCTCAGCGAGCCGTCCTCGGCGACGCGCACCCAGGCGAGGCCCTTGGCGCCCTGCTCGACGGCGTAGTCACCGAGGCCGTCGAAGAACTTGCGGGACTGCCCGGCGGTGTCCGGCACCGGCAGCGCGCGCACGTGCTTGCCCGCGAAGGCCTTGAAGTCGGAGCCCGCGAAGATGTCCGTGATGTCGTGCAGTTCGAGCTTGGCGCGCAGGTCCGGCTTGTCGTTGCCGTACTTCAGCATCGACTCGCGGAAGGGGATGCGCGGGAAGGGCGAGGTGACCTCGCGGCCGCCGCCGAACTCCGTGAACAGCTCCGTCATCAGCTTCTCGATGGGCTGGAAGACGTCCTCCTGCTCCACGAAGCTCATCTCGACGTCGAGCTGGTAGAACTCGCCCGGCGAGCGGTCCGCGCGCGCGTCCTCGTCGCGGAAGCAGGGCGCGATCTGGAAGTAGCGGTCGAAGCCCGAGATCATCAGCAGCTGCTTGAACTGCTGCGGGGCCTGCGGCAGGGCGTAGAACTTGCCGGGGTTCAGGCGGGAGGGGACGACGAAGTCGCGGGCGCCCTCGGGGGAGGTCGCGGTGAGGATCGGTGTCGCCATCTCGTTGAAGCCGAGGGCCACCATCTTCGAGCGGATCGCGGCGATCACGGCGCTGCGCAGCATGATGTTGCGGTGCATGCGCTCGCGGCGCAGGTCCAGGAAGCGGTACTCCAGGCGCCGCTCCTCGTTCACGCCGTCCTCGGCGTTGATCGTGAAGGGCAGCGGGCCGGCGGCGCCGAGCACCTCGACCTCGGTGGCCTCGATCTCGATCTCGCCGGTGGGCAGCTCGGGGTTGACGTTGTCGGCGCCGCGCGAGACGACCTTGCCGTCGACGCGGACCACCGTCTCCTTGGACAGCTTGTCCAGGACCTCGGCCGCCGCGGTGCCCGGACGGGCCACCAGCTGCGTGATGCCGTAGTGGTCGCGGACATCGATGAACAGAATGCCGCCCAGGTCTCGGCGATTGTGCAGCCAGCCGCTGAGCCGGACGTCGGTGCCGACGTCAGAGGCGCGGAGCTCGCCGCAGGTGTGGGACCTGTACCGATGCATCGTCGTTCATCCAGTCTTCGCGAATAGGGGAGAGAGCAGACGCTCCCCAGGCTACCGTCCGGGCGAAGATCGGTTTCCGGATATCCGCCGGTGGCCGCCCCTCCGTGCTCCCCCCGGACCTCTTGCGGGCCGGGAAAGGGCCCGTTCCGGGAACCGGGCTCGGTGGCGGCTTTCCCCTCCATCTTCATAAAGTGGGTCAATGCGCACCGACGATCCCCTCTCGCAGGCGGGGAGCGACTCCCTGCCTCCCATACGGGACGTCCTTGCCGCCATCGCGACCGGCCTGTGGCGCTGGGACAACGCGTCCGGGACCGTCACGCTCGACGCCGAGGCCGCCCGGCTGCTCGGCCTGCCCGCCCGCCCGCAGACCCTGACGGAGGCGGCGGTGCGCTCCCGCTTCCACCCGGTCGACTGGAACGAGATCTACGGAACGGTCCAGCTCGCCGTCGCCGAGGGCACCCTCGCCGAGGCCCGGTTGCGGATCATGGACGACACGGGACGGCGCGTCCTGCGCACCGTACGCAGCCGCTCCAAGCCCGTCCTGCACGACGCGACCGAGGCGTACGAGCTGATCGGCACCCTCCAGGAGGTCAGCGAGCCCGCGCCCGGCACCGCCGCCCGCACACCCGTCACGGGCGACTGGCGCCGCTCCCGGGAGGCGTTCCTGCTCGACGCGGGCCGGGCGCTGGCCGAGGCGCGCTCCACGGAGGAGGTGCTGCGGGTCGCGGCGGGCCTGTCCATGCCGGGGTTCTCGCCCGACGGGCTCGCGGTCTTCGGGGTGGCGGGCGACCGGCTCTCGATCATCGGGCACCACGGCCACCAGCCCGGCGACGACGGGCCCTTCTCGGCGATGCCGCTGGACACCAACTACCCGGCCGCCGAGGTGGTGCGCACCGGCCGTGCCGTCTACCTCTCCTCGCCCGAGGACTACCGCCGCCGCTATCCGGCGGCCTGGCCGCTGGCCCGGCGCTTCGAGCGGCAGTCGTGGGCGTTCTTGCCGCTGACGGTGGCGGGCCGCACGATGGGCGCGTGGATGGCGGCCTTCGCGTATCCGGTGTCCTTCACGCCCGACGAGCGTTCCGTCCTGACGACGGTCGCCCGGATGCTGGCGCAGGCGCTGTCGCGGGCCGGGGTCGCCGAGTCCGAGCGGGAGCTGACGGAGGGCCTGCAGCGCTCCATGCTGCCGATGCTCGGGCCGCGGATCCCGGGGATGAGCGTGGCGGCCCGCTATGTGCCGACCGGCGGCGGGCTCCAGGTCGGCGGCGACTGGTACGACATGATCCAGCTGCCCAGCGGCCGGATCGCCTTCGTCATCGGCGACGTACAGGGGCACGACGTGCGCGCGGCGGGCCTGATGGGGCAGCTGCGGATCGCCCTGCGCGCCTACGCCTCCGAGGGGCACCGCCCGGACGCGGTGCTGTCGCGGGCCACCCGGTTCCTGTCGGGGATCACCGAGTCGATCACGTACGGCTCCAGCGGCCACGGCGCCGACGAGTCCACGGTGTACGACCCGCGCTTCGCGACCTGCCTGTACGTGGAGGCCGACCCGGCGACCGGCGTCCTGGAGATCGCCCGCGCCGGCCATCCCGAACCCGCGATACGCATGAGTGACGGAACGGTTCTGCTGAGGCCCACGGCGGGCGGTCTGCCGCTGGGCATCGACCCGGACGCGGACTATCCGACGACGCGCCTGGTCCTGGAACCCGGCGAGACCATGCTGATCTGCACGGACGGTCTCATCGAGACCGGCGGCCACGACCTGGACAGCGGCTGGTCCCGGATCCGGTCGATCCTGGAGGGGTATCTGGGCGAGGACGAGCAGGACGGCCTGGAACTCCTCGCCGACCGGCTCGTACAGGCCGTGCACGGGCCCGCCTCGCACTACACCACGGGACCGCTCGCCGACCGCCGCGAGGACGACGTGGCCGTCCTGCTGCTGAGCCGCACCGGGCGCCCCGAGCAGCGCACGGACGCCCGCCGCACCGTCCTCACCGTGGCGCAGGCCGAACCGGAGCGCGTCGCGGGCGCCCGCAGGCACCTGCGGGACCTGCTGCACGACTGGGCGGACGACGAGCAGGTCGACTCGGCGGTCCTGATGGTCTCGGAGATGCTGACGAACGTCCTGGTGCACACGGACGGCGACGCCCTGCTGGTCGCCGAGGTCACCGGTGAGCCCGGCGCGCGCCGGCTGCGGGCCGAGGTCGCGGACGGCAGCGACGACCTGCCGCACAAGCGCCGGCCGGGCGAGATGGCGTCGTCGGGGCGCGGCCTGGTCCTCATGGAGCTGCTCGCCGGGGCGTGGGGCGTGGACCCGCGCGGGGACGGCAAGAGCATCTGGTTCGAGCTGTACGAGGACGCGAATGCCGCCGGCGGTGAGGCGGGGGAATGAGTGGCGGGGCAGCGGCGGGGGCCACTACGCGCGGGTCGTCGTGGGCTGGGCGCGCGGTTCCCCGCGCCCCTTCGGGGCGCTACTCGGGGGGCTGAGCCGTACCGGAGTAGCGGGAGCGCAGTTCCGACAGGACGCCGAAGGCCGCCGCCGTCAGGGGTACGGCGAGGAGCATCCCGAGGATTCCGGCGACGGACGCGCCCGCCGTGATCGCCAGCATGACCACCGCCGGGTGCATCTGCACGGTGCGGCTCTGGATCATCGGCTGGAGGAGGTGCCCCTCCAGGACCTGTACGGCCAGGACCACGCCGAGCGCCCAGAGCGCGATGGCGAAGCCGCGGTCGGCGAGGGCGACGAGGATCGCCACCGCGCCGGACAGGAACGCGCCGAGGTAGGGGATGTAGGCGCCGACGAAGACGAGCGCGCCGAGCCCGAGGGCGCCCGGGACGCGCAGGACCAGCAGGCCGACGGTGATGCACAGGGCGTCGATGAACGCGATGATCGTCGTGCCGCGCATGAAGCCCTCGATGGCCTCGAAGGCGCGCCGCGCCATGACCTCGGCGGTGTCGGCGCTGTCGCCGGGGGCGAGCGAGCGCAGCCCGTTCAGCGCGCGCCCGGAGTCGCGCAGGAAGAAGAAGACGAGCAGCAGCGCGAGGACGGCCATCGCCATCATCTCGCCGACGGTGCTGAGCCCGCTGATCACCCCGGACGCCGCCGTGCCGCCGAACTTGCCGAACAGCTCCTTGGCGTTGGACGCCATGTCGTCGAGCGAGGTGCCGGCCGCCCCGAAGTACTTCGACAGGTCGCTCGCGGCCTGCTTGAGGGAGGCGATGATCTGGTCGCCGCTGTCGATGAGCGCCTTGACCACGATGTACGTCGCCCCGCCCACGACGGCGACGACGGCCGCGCAGGTCAGTCCGGCGGCGAGGGAGCGCTGCACCCGCATCTTGAGCAGGCGCCGGTACAGCGGGCCCAGCAGCGCGGTGCCGAGCAGGGCGAGCAGGACCGGGGTGACGGCCGTCTTGAGGGTGACGCAGAGCCAGACCCCCACGGCGGCCACGCCGGTGACCAGGAGGACGACGACGCACCAGGCGGCGGCGCGGCGGGCGGGCTCGGGCAGGAGGGTCTCCACCTCTCCTACCCGAGCACGGGGCCGGGCGCCGCGCACGTCATGTACGGCTACATGCCGGGCTGCTCATGTACGGCTACATGCCGGGCAGGTCATGTGCCCCTACATGCCAGGCCGGTCAAGTACGGCTACATGCCGTGCACGGCCGGGACCTTGCCGAGGAGGCCCCTCTGGAAGTCCTCGAAGGCCTGCTGGAGTTCGGCCCGGCTGTTCATCACGAACGGCCCGTAGTGCGCCATGGGCTCGCGGATCGGCTGCCCGCCGAGCAGGACGACCTCCAGGTCGGGGGCGTGCGCGTCCTGCCGCTCGTCGGCACGGACGGTCAGCGCGGAACCGGCGCCGAGGACGGCGGTCTGCCCCACGTGCACGGGGCGCCGCTCGGCCCCGACCGTGCCGCGGCCCGCGAGGACGTACGCGAGTCCGTTGAAGTCCGCGCGCCAAGGCAGCGTCACCTCGGCGCCGGGCCGCACGGTCGCGTGGATCATCGTGATCGGCGTGTGCGTGATGCCGGGGCCCTCGTGCCCGTCCAGCTCACCGGCGATGACGCGGAGCAGCGCGCCGCCGTCGGGGGAGGTGAGCAGCTGGACCTGGCCGCCGCGGATGTCCTGGTAGCGGGGGTCCATCATCTTGTCCCTGGCAGGCAGGTTCACCCACAGCTGGAGGCCGTGGAAGAGGCCGCCGGACAGGACGAGCTCCTCCGGCGGCGCCTCGATGTGCAGCAGGCCGCTGCCGGCCGTCATCCACTGGGTGTCGCCGCCGCGGATGGTGCCGCCGCCCCCGTTGGAGTCCTGGTGGACGAAGGTGCCGTCGATCAGGTAGGTGACCGTCTCGAAGCCGCGGTGCGGGTGCCAGGGGGTGCCCTTGGGCTCGCCGGCGGCGTACTCCACCTCACCCATCTGGTCCATCATGATGAACGGGTCGAGGTACTTGTAGTCGATCCCCGCGAAGGCCCGGCGCACCGGGAAGCCCTCGCCCTCGAAGCCGCTGGGCGCGGTGGTCACGGCGAGCACGGGGCGGGCCACGGCGTCGGCCGGTGCCACCACTCGGGGCAGGGTCAGCGGGTTCTCGACGGTCACTGCAGGCATGGTCGGACCTCCTTGTGCGCTCACTTTAGTTGAACATAGAACTTTCTGCCATCTGAACGAACGGGACCCGGAGGGCATTCCCTCCGGGTCCCACGGGTGGCTTGATCTGTTCCGGTTATGGGCGCACGGGCTACGGGCGCGGGCTACGGACGCACGGGCTCCAGCTGGAGGTAGTCCAGGTTCCAGTTCTGGAACGCGCCCGCGTCCAGGGACAGCAGGACGTGGTGGTGGCCGGCGGCCAGCTCCCGGGGATCGCGGCTGTCCTGGAGGTCGAAGGCGTGATGGGCGGTCGTGTTGGCGACCGGTACCGGTTTGCCCGGGCCGGCGCGGTCGAAGGCGAGCCGGTAGGTGCCGGCGGGGGAGTACGGGGACGAGACGCGGGCCTTGAGGGTGTAGCGGCCGGCCTTCGGCACGTCGAATCCATAGGTCAGCCACTCCGAGCCGCGCATCCAGCACACGACCACGGCGCCGTCGTGGTCGCACACGTCGACGTTCTCGCCGCGCCGCCCCGGTCCGTCGCCCCGGTTCCCGGGGTCGATGTCGTGGTAGGCCCTGCCCTCGCCGCCGGGGGCGTAGTTCTCCGCCTGGACGCGGACCGCCCCGGCCGGCACGGGGTCGGGGGCGCCGGTGGTCAGGTAGGACTTCAGCGTCCGGACGTTGTCGGTCTGGAGGATCGTCGCCTTGTGACGGGCGATGAGCGCGCCCCAGCCGCGCGCGGGGTCGATCAGCGAGGCCTCGTCGGTGAACCGGGCCGCGTAGCCGTTGCGCATCGTGTTGAACCACACGCGGCCGGTCGCCCGCAGCCCCTCGGCGAAGGCGGGGGCGGCCACCTTGTCGCGGACGTCGTCGAAGACGACCTCGAACGCGGGCGGCCGGTTCTGGCCGAAATCCCCCACCGAAGCGGCGTTGGCGTCATCCACCAGGTGCATGTAGAGCGCGCCCCGATGCCGGTCGAGGAACGCCCGTACCTCCGTGGCCGGTGCCCTGGACTTGAAGAGGCCGTTGCGCACGGTGCCGGTCTGCTCCAGCACCCGCCAGACGGCCTCGCGGTCCTTCCAGGCCTGGTCGAGATTGACGAGGCCGAGGGTGCGGGCGGCGCCCATGGCCTCCGCGAGCGTCGGCACCCGCTCACCGGTGACCGCCGCCTGGCGACCGCCCAGTCCCGCGCGCAGCCGCAGGCCGCGCAGCTGGGCGAGGGTGAGGTCGGCGACGCGACCGGTGCCGTCGGTCGTGCGGTCCACCCTCTCGTCGTGCATCAGGACGGGCACCCCGTCCTTGGTCAGCCGGACATCGACCTCGACGATCTCCGCACCGTCGGCGAAACCCGCCCGGACGGCGGCGAGGCTGTTCTCGGGGGCCCTGCGCCACTGCCCCCGGTGGGCGGCGATCATGACCCCGGCCCTGGGCCCGTGATCGAGGAAGGCGCGGAGGGCACGATCGGCGGGGGTCTCGCCGGGGCCGACGGAGTCGGTACGGGGGGCGGGGGCGGCGGCGTCCGTCCGGGGCGGAGGGGCGGCGGGGGGCGGCGGCTTGGCGGGGGCTGCGGGGTCCGCCCGGGGGGGCGGCGGGTTGGCGGGGGGTGCGGGGTCCGCCGGAGGGGGCGGGGCGGCTGGAGGGGGCGGGTTCGCGGGGGGTGCGGGGGCCGCTGGGGGCGGGGGGCCGGGGGTGGAGACGGGGCCCCTCATGGCCGCCTCCGGCGCCCCGGCGGGCGCCACCGCCCTGGTGCCCGGGGACGCGGCCGCTCTCGTACCCGGGAACGCGGCGCCGAGCAGCGCCGCGCACACGGCGAAGGTCACGAGGACGGCGAGCCGCCCCCTGCCCGGGTCGGCGAGGGCGCGACGCACACTCCCTGGCGAGGAGGAGCGCGGGGATGAGGGCGCGGGCGAGGCGGAGTACGGGGGCGAGGGCTCGGGTGAGGCGGAGTGCGGGGACGAGGAAGAGGGCGAGGGCGAGGGCGAAGACGAGGGTGACGAGGAGGGCATGGACGTGAGCATCCGCGCCCCCGCTCCGCGCGGTCCCCGACCCGGCCGCGCCCCGCCCGCCGTTCACCTGAAGCGACGATCTGAGCGCTACCCGTCCGGCGGCCCCCGGACGCCGGCCGACACCGGGGTCACGGCCCGGCGGCCGGAGCACGGCTCGACAGCCAGGTCACGGTCCAGCGCTCGGCCATGACCCGGCGGTCGGCATCGTGGCCCGACACCGGGGTCACGGCCGACAGCCCGGGCCACAGCCCAGCGCCCGGGGCCTACGACCCGACGCCCGGGTCACGACCCGACGAGCGGGGTCACGGTCCGGCACCCGGCGCACGACCCGAGGCCCGGGGTACGGGCGGGCCGGGAGGGTGGGTCAGCCGTACATGCGTCGCATGGCGAAGTCGACCATCTGTTCCACGGCCTTCGCGTCGAAGACCATGCGGTGCTCGCCCTCCATGTCGAGGACGAAGCCGTACCCGGTGGGGAGGAGGTCGATGACCTCGGCGCCGGTGATCACGAAGTACTTGGAGTCCTTGCCGGCGTACCGGCGCAGTTCCTTGAGGGAGGTGAACATCGGGATGACGGGCTGCTGGGTGTTGTGCAGCGCGAGGAAGCCGGGGTTGTCGCCGCGCGGGCAGTAGACCTTCGAGGTCGCGAAGATCTGCTGGAAGTCCTCGGCGGACAGCGAGCCCGTGGTGAAGGCGCGCACCGCGTCCGCGAGGGACGGCGGCGAGGGCTCGGGATAGAGCGGCGGCTGCTGGCCGTACCCACCGCCGGGCATGCCCTGCATCTGCTGCGGCGGCGGCTGCGCGCCCGGCGGGGCGTACTGCTGCTGGGCGCCAGGGTTCTGGTCGTAGCCGTACATGGGTGGAAGCCTACTGAGTCACAGATGGCCGGTTAGGGGTTGCGTCTTATTACCGACGGGTAGCATCATCGTAGCTACTTACTGGTATTCCATCCCTTTCTGCTTACGGAGCCTTCGCCATGGGCCACTACAAGTCGAATCTCCGCGACATCGAGTTCAACCTCTTCGAGGTGCTCGGCCGCGACAAGCTGTACGGCACCGGCCCGTTCGCGGAGATGGACGTCGACACCGCCAAGAGCATCCTCGAAGAGCTGCGCCGCCTCGCCGAGAACGAGCTGGCCGAGTCCTTCGCGGACGCCGACCGCAACCCCCCGGTCTTCGACCCGAAGACCAACACCGCGCCCGTCCCGGCGTCCTTCAAGAAGAGCTACCAGGCCTTCATGGACTCCGAGTACTGGCGCCTCGGCCTGCCCGAGGAGATCGGCGGCACCACCGCGCCCCGCTCCCTGATCTGGGGCTACGCGGAGCTGCTGCTCGGCTCGAACCCGGCCGTGTGGATGTACTCCTCCGGCCCGGCGTTCGCCGGCATCCTCTTCGAGGAGGGCAACGAGGCGCAGAAGAAGATCGCCTCCATCGCCGTCGAGAAGCAGTGGGGCTCCACGATGGTCCTCACCGAGCCCGACGCGGGCTCGGACGTCGGCGCCGGCCGCACCAAGGCCGTGCAGCAGGCGGACGGCTCCTGGCACATCGAGGGCGTGAAGCGCTTCATCACCTCCGGTGAGCACGACATGTCGGAGAACATCCTCCACTACGTCCTCGCCCGCCCCGAGGGCCACGGCCCCGGCACCAAGGGCCTGTCCCTCTTCCTCGTACCGAAGTACGAGTTCGACTGGGAGACCGGCGAGCTGGGCGAGCGCAACGGCGTCTACGCCACCAACGTCGAGCACAAGATGGGCCTGAAGGCCTCCAACACGTGCGAGATGACCTTCGGCGACCAGCACCCCGCCAAGGGCTGGCTGATCGGCGACAAGCACGACGGCATCCGCCAGATGTTCCGCATCATCGAGTTCGCGCGGATGATGGTCGGCACGAAGGCCATCGCGACGCTGTCCACGGGCTACCTGAACGCCCTGGAGTACGCCAAGGAGCGCGTCCAGGGCCCCGACCTCGCCCAGTTCATGGACAAGACCGCGCCCAAGGTGACGATCACCCACCACCCGGACGTGCGCCGCGCGCTGATGACGCAGAAGGCGTACGCGGAGGGCATGCGCGCGCTCGTGCTGCACACCGCGGCCGTCCAGGACGAGATCCAGGTCAAGGAGGCGGCGGGCGAGGGCGCGTCGGCGCTCAACGCCCTGAACGACCTGCTCCTGCCCATCGTCAAGGGCTACGGCTCGGAGAAGTCGTACGAGCTGCTGGCGCAGTCGCTCCAGACGTTCGGCGGCTCGGGGTACCTCCAGGAGTACCCGCTGGAGCAGTACATCCGCGACGCCAAGATCGACACCCTCTACGAGGGCACGACGGCCATCCAGGGGCAGGACTACTTCTTCCGGAAGATCGTCCGCAACCAGGGCGCCGCGCTGAACGGCCTCGCCGAGGAGATCAAGAAGTTCCTCGCCGTCGGCACGGGCGGCGAGACGCTGGCCGCCGCCCGCGAGGAGCTGGCCAAGGCCGCGGTCGAGCTGGAGGCCATCGTCGGCGTCATGCTGACGGACCTCGCGGCGACCGAGCAGGACGTCAAGTCCATCTACAAGGTGGGCCTCAACACCACGCGCCTGCTGATGGCGTCCGGTGACGTCGTCGTCGGCTACCTGCTGCTGCGGGGTGCGGCGGTCGCCGCCGAGAAGCTGGAGACGGCCTCCGCCAAGGACAAGGCCTTCTACGAGGGCAAGATCGCGGCGGCGAAGTTCTTCGCGACGACGGTTCTGCCGGGGGTCGCCGCCGAGCGGAAGCTCGCCGAAGGCGTTGACCTGGGGCTGATGGAGCTGGACGAGGCGGCGTTCTAGCCCCACGCCTCTCCTGCCTCTCCCCCGGCCCCCGCGCCGGGCACCACGGCCTGTCCCCGTCCCGGGGGCGGGCCGTGCGGCGTTGGGCCCAGGCCCAGGCCGTGTGGCGTGAGGCCCCGGCCCGCCCCGGGCCGTGCGGCGTGGGGGGGCGGTCCTGGCCCGCCGCTTCGCGGCGGATGTTTTCCCACCCACCCACCCGATTGCCCCGCATCGCCCCGGAACCGAACAAGCTCCCGCCGCGAAGCGGCGGGCCAGGGGATGACGCCGGGTAAACGGGCGGGTGGGTGGGAGACATCCGCCGCGAAGCGGTGGGCCAGGGGATGACGCGGGGCAACGGGCGGGTGGGTGGGAGACATCCGCCGCGGAGCGGCGGGGCAGGAGATCCTCCCCACCCCCCCAGGCCCCCGGCCAGACCCCGTCAAACCCACCCCACCCCCGCAGGGGGGCACCACCCCCGCCCCGGGGACCCACACCACCCCACCCCCGCTCTGGCTAGGCTGGCAGCCATGCGCACATCCACCGGCCCCTTCGACCGCGGCCACACCGAAGACCTCATGTCCTTCCTGGCGGCCGGCCCCACGCCGTACCACGCCGTGGCGAGCGCCGGCGAGCGGCTGGAGAAGGCCGGTTTCCGCCGGGTCGAGGAGACCGACGCCTGGGACGGCACGACCGGCGGCAAGTACGTGCTGCGCGGCGGCGCGATCGTCGCCTGGTACGTCCCGGAGGGCGCCGACCCGCACACCCCCTTCCGCATCGTCGGCGCCCACACCGACTCCCCGAACCTGCGCGTGAAGCCGCAGCCCGACGCGGGCGCCCACGGCTGGCGCCAGATCGCGGTGGAGATCTACGGCGGCCCGCTGCTCAACTCCTGGCTGGACCGCGACCTCGGCCTCGCGGGCCGGCTCTCGCTGCGCGACGGCACGACGCGGCTCGTGAACATCGACCGGCCGCTGCTGCGCGTGCCCCAACTGGCCATCCACATGGACCGTTCGGTGCACTCCGAGGGCCTGAAGCTCGACAAGCAGAAGCACATGCAGCCCATCTGGGGGCTCGGCGACGACGTGCACGAGGGCGACCTGATCCGGTTCCTGGAGGCGGAGACCGGTCTGGGCGAGGGCGACGTCACGGGCTGGGACCTCATGACGTACTCCGTGGAGCCCCCCGCCTTCCTGGGCCGTGACCGCGAGCTGGTCGCGGGCCCCCGGATGGACAACCTCCTGTCCGTGCACGCGGCGACGGCCGCCCTCGCCGCCGTGTCGGGCCGCGCCGACCTGTCGTACATCCCGGTCCTCGCCGCCTTCGACCACGAGGAGAACGGCTCGCAGTCCGACACCGGCGCCGACGGCCCGCTGCTCGGCAGCGTCCTGGAGCGGTCCGTGTTCGCGCGCGGCGGCTCCTACGAGGACCGGGCCCGCGCCTTCGCCGGGACCGTGTGCCTCTCCTCCGACACCGGCCACGCCGTGCACCCCAACTACGCGGAGCGGCACGACCCGACGCACCACCCCCGCGCCAACGGCGGCCCCATCCTCAAGGTCAACGTCAACAACCGCTACGCCACGGACGGCACCGGGCGGGCGGTGTTCGCCGCCGCGTGCGAGAAGGCGGGCGTGCCGTTCCAGTCGTTCGTCTCCAACAACTCGATGCCGTGCGGCACCACCATCGGCCCCATCACCGCGGCCCGGCACGGCATCAAGACGGTCGACATCGGCGTGGCGATCCTGTCGATGCACAGCGCCCGCGAGCTGTGCGGCGCGGACGACCCGCACATGCTGGCCAACGCCCTCGTGGCGTTCCTGGCGGGCTGAGGCGTCAAGTCCCGTGTGGTCGTGGCCCATCCGGGTACACGGTGCATCGCAGCCACGACCACAGGGAGGCGGTCCATATGGGCCTGGGCGGATGCATCATTCTCATCGCCGTGGGCGCCATTCTCACGTTCGCGACCGACTGGGAGATGGAAGGCCTCAACCTCACCGTCGCCGGTCTGGTCATGATGGCGGTCGGCCTCATCGGCGTCGCCGCGTTCACCAGCATCGCGCGCCGCAGGCGGGCGGTGGTGCCACCGGTCGCGCCGAACACGGTCGTCGACCCCGAGCAGGAGCGCAGGGGCTACTGACCCGCCGACACACCACATCATCGATGCCGGATGTCCGATGTCTGATGTCCGATGTGCGACGGTTCGGGGTAGTCATGGGTCATGAGACTTCTCGTACGGGACCGCCTGCTCGGCATCGGTGACGACTACTGGATCGAGGACGACCAGGGCCGCAAGGTCTTCCTCGTCGACGGCAAGGCGATGCGCCTGCGCGACACCTTCGAGCTGAAGGACGCGCAGGGCAGGGTCCTCATCGACATCCACGCCAAGATGCTCGCCCTGCGTGACACGATGGTGATCGAGCGGGAGGGACACCCGCTCGCCACGGTCCGGCGCAAGCGCCTGTCGCTGCTGCGCAACCACTACCGCGTCTCGCTCGTCGACGGCACGGAGCTGGACGTCAGCGGCAAGATCCTCGACCGGGAGTTCGCCGTCGAGTACGACGGTGAGCTGCTGGCGGACATCTCGCGCCGCTGGCTCAGCGTGCGCGAGACGTACGGCCTGCACGTCGTGCGCGAGGACGCCGATCCCGCCCTGCTGGTCGCCGTCACGGTCTGCGTCATCCACCTGGCGGAGAAGGAGCGCTCGGACGACTGATGTCCGGTTCCGGCGTCGTGGGCGGGGCGCGCGTCAGCGTCCGGGCGGCGGGTCCATCCCCAGCAGCCGGTCCTTCAGCGCCGGGAACTGCTCGCGTGTCGCCGCCACCTTCGCGGGGTCGAGATCGACGGTGAGGACCTCCTCACCGTCGCCCGCCTCGGCGAGCACCTCGCCCCACGGGTCGACGACGACGCTGTGCCCGGCCTGCGGTACGCCCGCGTGCGTGCCGCCGGTACCGCAGGCCAGGACGTACACCTGGTCCTCGACCGCCCGCGCCCTGGCCAGCAGCAGCCAGTGCTCGCGCCGCCGCTCGGGCCAGCCGGCGGACACCACGAACATCTCGGCGCCCGCGTCGACAAGACCCCGGAACATCTCGGGGAAGCGCAGGTCGTAGCAGGTGGCGAGGCCGAGGGTGGTGTCCGGCGTGCGAACTGTCACGAGCTGCGAGCCCGCGCCCATCAGCACGGCCTCGCCCTTGTCGAAGCCGAAGCGGTGGATCTTCCGGTAGGAGGCGGCGAGTTCACCGTCCGGGGAGAAGACGAGCGAGGTGTTGTAGAGGACACCGTCCCCCGCCCCGGAGCCCCCGTCCCCCGCGCCGGAGCCGTCGTCGGACGCGGCGCGCTCGGGGATGGAACCGGCGTGCAGCCAGACGCCCGCGTCCCGCGCGGCCTCGGACATCGCGTCGTACGTGGGACCCGTCAGCGGCTCGGCCTCGCTCGCGAAAGCCTCGTAGGCGAAGGCGCCCGTCGTCCACAGCTCGGGCAGCACCACGAGATCCGGCCGCTCCCGTGCCGCCGTCTCCCGCACCAGCGAAGAGACGCGCTCCCTACGGGAATTGACCGGCTCGTCCTCGTCCACGGCGATCTGGATGAGAGAGGCGCGCACACTACCACCGTCCTGGCATTCGATCCGTCATCACCGTCAAGCACAGCCTACGATCGTCACACGAAAGCACTGCCGGGGTGCCTGCGGGCAGCGTACTGTGATTTTCCGGGGGAGCCCCCCGGACCCCCACGACGCCCCACCGACACCCACCGCCCGCGTACGACCGCCGAGGGGTCCCGTGAGTCTCCATCCCAGCCTGCAAACCTACGCCGATGCCTGGTCCCACTCCGTGGAAGCGATATCCGAGCTGGTGACACCGCTCGTCGAGGGCGAGTGGAACCGGGCCACCCCGTGCCCCGGCTGGTCGGTGCGCGACATCGTCTCCCATGTCATCGGCCTCGACTGCGAGATGCTGGGCGACCCGCGACCCATCCACTCCCTGCCCCGCGACCTGTACCACGTGCGGACCGAGGGCCAGCGGTACATGGAGATGCAGGTCGACGTGCGGCGCCACCACACGGCACCGGAGATGACCTCCGAGCTGGAGTACACGATCATCCGCCGCTCCCGGCAGCTGCGGAACGAGTCGCGCGACCCGAGCACCAAGGTCCGCGGCCCCCTCGGCACGGAGCGGACCCTCGAACAGTCCATGCGCCTGCGGGCGTTCGACGTATGGGTGCACGAGCAGGACCTGCGCACGGCGCTGCGCAAGCCCGGCAACCTCGACTCCCCCGGGGCGTACGTGGCGCGCGACCTGCTCCTGCAAGGGCTGGCGAAGGTCGTCGCCAAGGAGGCGGGCGCGCCCGCGAACAGCGCGGTCGTCTTCGACGTCAGCGGCCCCGTGGAGTTCCTGCGCACGGTGCGCGTGGACGCCGAGGGCAAGGGCACCGTGGACAACGCCCCCTCGCTCGGCCCGCTGGCCACCATCGCCCTGGACTGGGAGACATACTTCCGGCTCGCCTGCGGACGCGTGTCGTACGGGGCCGTCGCCGACCGCGTCAAGACCGAGGGCGACCACGACCTCGCGGAGGCCATCCTGCGCAACTTCGCCGTGACACCGTGACTCCGTGACGTCGTGACTCCATGACGTCGTGACGCCGTGAAGCAGAGCCGACCGTCCGGCGTCCCAGACGCCCCCGAAGCGGTTCACACCGGGACGTGCACGGCCTCGACCCGGGAGGCGACAAGCTGCTCCCGCTCCCGGCGAACCGCCCGCTTCCGCAGCCGCAGGATCTGGCAGAGCCCCACCGCCTCCAGGACGAACACCGCCGAGAACGCCACGCGGTAGTTCTCACCGGTCGCGTCCAGCAGCAGGCCGATCGCCAGCAGCGTCGTCATGGAGGCGACGAAGCCGCCCATGTTGGTGATGCCGGAGGCCGTGCCCTGGCGCTCGGGCGGGTTGGCGGGCCGCGCGAAGTCGAAGCCGATCATCGAGGCGGGCCCGCAGGCGCCGAGCACGGCGCACAGCGCGATCAGCAGCCACAGCGGCGCGTGCTCCCCGGGACAGGCGAGCGTGGCCGCCCACGCCGTGGCCGTCGCCCCGACCGTGCCGAGCGCCAGCGGGAGCCGCGCCGCGTGGTGCCGGGCGACGATCTGCCCGTAGACCAGGCCGATCACCATGTTGGAGAGCACGACGAGGGTGAGCAGTTCGCCCGCCGCCGCCCGGGACAGGCCCTGCGCCTCGACGAGGAACGGCAGCCCCCACAGCAGCAGGAACACCATCGCGGGGAACTGCGTGGTGAAGTGCACCCACAGTCCGAGCCGGGTGCCGGGCTCGCGCCAGGACAGGGTGATCTGCTCGCGTACGAAGGCCGCCCCGGTGCGCTCGGCCGGCTTCGGCTCGTGGCCCTCGGGGTGGTCCTTGAGGAACAGCGTCAGCAGGACCAGGACGACGACACCGCACAGCGCGCTGCCCGCGAAGGCCGCGGTCCAGCCGACGGAGTGCAGCAGCCGCGCCAGGACGAGCGTGGAGACGAGGTTGCCCGCCATGCCGACGAGCCCCGCGAGCTGGGCGACCAGCGGGCCGCGCCGGGCCGGGAACCAGCGCGTGCCGAGCCGCAGCACGCTGATGAAGGTGAGCGCGTCGCCGCAGCCCAGCAGGGCCCGGGAGGTGAGCGCCATCGCGTACGAGGGGGAGAACGCGAAGCCGAGCTGCCCGACCGTGAACAGCACGACGCCGATGGTCAGCACCTTCTTGGTGCCGAGCCGGTCGACCAGCAGGCCGACGGGTATCTGCATCCCCGCGTACACGAGCAGCTGGAGGATCGAGAACGTCGACAGGGCCGAGGCGTTGACGTGGAACCGGTCGGCGGCGTCGAGTCCGGCGACGCCGAGGGAGGTGCGGAAGATGACGGCGACGAAGTAGACGGCGACCCCGATCGACCAGACGACCACGGCCTTCCCGCCGCCCGGCGGATCACCGGGCAGGACGGCGGGGGCGGACGGGGAACTCACCGCACCTCACCCCGGGCCAGGTGCTGGAACCACCCCACGTGCCGGGTGACGACGGCGACCGCCGCCTCCGCGTCGCCCTCGCGCAGCGCCGCGAGGATCTCCTCGTGCTCCGCCAGCGTCTTCGCGATCCGGTCCGGGTGCGAGTGCATCACGGCGACCCCCATCCGCAACTGCCGGTCCCGCAGCTGGTCGTAGAGGCGCGAGAGGATCTCGTTGCCCCCGCTGCGCACGATCTCGGCGTGGAAGCAGCGGTCGGTGACGGCGGCCGCGGCGAAGTCCCCGGCGGCGGCCTGCTCGCGCTGGCGGGCCAGCAGCGCCGCGAGGCGCTCCACGAGCCCCGCCGGCGCTGGTACGGCCTTGCGCACGGCGTGCGTCTCGACGAGCAGCCGCGTCTCGACGACGTCCGCGATCTCCTGCGCGGAGACGGGCAGCACGAGCGCGCCCTTCTTGGGGTAGAGCCGCAGCAGCCCTTCGACCTCCAGCTTCAGCAGCGCCTCGCGCACCGGCGTGCGGGAGACGCCCACGGCCTCGGCCAGCTCGCCCTCGGTGAGCAGCGTGCCGCCCTCGTAGCGGCGCTCCAGGACGGCTCGCTTGACGTGCGCGTAGACGCGTTCGGCGGCGGGCGGCCGCTTGCCGGCGGGCGCGGTGGCGGTGGCGGTGGGGGTGGCGGAGGAGGTGGTGGAGGCGGGTGCGGTGGGGGTGGTGGGCGTGGTCGCGGCGGCGGGGGCTGGCATGCGCACAGCTTAGATACAACACGTATACGCGAGAATCCCCCGTCCACATGACGGACCCCCGCGCGCTCCATGCGCCCTCACGGGTCCCCGCGAGATTTCTCGGGTCCGGAGCAGATTTCTCGGCGCGTCGGCACATCCATTGCCCCCTCTCACTCGTCTTACGAAAGAGGCGGCCCCTCCATGTGGCCGCAATCCAGGGGCATTTGGAGCAGAGATCTTGAAAACCGGCATCAAGGACGTACGCCGCGTATCGGTTGTAACCCTCACCGCGAGCGCGATACTGGCCGGCGGCGTCCTCACCACCCCGGCCCACGCGGCCGCACCGCCCAAGCCGTCCATCGCGGCCAAGGGCGGCTATGTGATGAACAACGGCACGGGCAAGAGCCTCTTCACCAAGTCCGCCGACACCCGCCGGTCCACCGGCTCCACGACGAAGATCATGACGGCGCGCGTGGTGCTCGGCCAGCGGAACCTCAACCTCGACTCCAAGGTCACGGTCCAGAAGGCGTACAGCGACTACATCGTCGCCAACAACTACGCCTCCTCGGCCCGCCTGATCGTCGGCGACAAGGTCACCGTCCGCCAGCTGCTGTACGGGCTGATGCTGCCCTCCGGCTGCGACGCCGCGTACGCGCTCGCCGACAAGTTCGGCAAGGGCACCACCCGCGCGGCCCGCGTGAAGAACTTCATCGGCCAGATGAACACCACGGCCAGGTCGCTCGGCCTGACCAACACCCACTTCGACTCGTTCGACGGCATCGGGCACGGCCAGAACTACTCGACGCCGCGCGACCTGACGAAGCTCGCGAGCAACGCGATGAAGTACTCCACGTTCCGCACGGTCGTGAAGACCAAGGCGACCACCCAGAAGGTCACCACGAAGTCCGGCGGCTACCGCAACATGGCGTGGGAGAACACGAACAAGCTCCTCGGCTCCTACAGCGGCGCCCTCGGCGTGAAGACGGGCTCCGGCCCCGAGGCGAAGTACTGCCTCGTCTTCGCCGCGACGCGCAACGGCAAGACGGTCATCGGCACCGTCCTGACCTCGTCCTCGGCGGCCGACCGCCTCTCGGACGCCAAGAAGCTGATGGACTACGGCTTCAAGGTCGCCTGACACCAGGCACGCCGACAGTACGAGAAGGGGGCCCGCCGCTCACCGCGCGGCGGGCCCCCTTCTCTTGCGTGCTACGCCCAGGTCAGCAACCGCTTGGGCCGCTCCAGGATCGCCGCCACATCGGCGAGCACCTTGGAGCCCAGCTCCCCGTCCACCAGGCGGTGGTCGAAGGAGAGCGCCAGCGTGGTCACCTGACGCGGCTTCACCTTGCCCTTGTGGACCCACGGCTGGAGCTTGATCGAGCCGACCGCGAGGATCGCGGACTCGCCGGGGTTCAGGATCGGCGTGCCCGTGTCGACGCCGAAGACGCCGACGTTCGTGATCGTGACCGTGCCGCCCTGCATGGCACCGGGCGACGTCTTGCCCGAGCGCGCCGTCGACACCAACTCGCCGAGCGCCTCGGCCAGTTCGGGCAGGGTCTTGGTGTGCGCGTCCTTGATGTTCGGCACGATCAGACCGCGCGGGGTGGCGGCGGCGATGCCGAGGTTCACGTAGTGCTTCTGGACGATCTCCTGGTTGGCCTCGTCCCAGGCGGCGTTGACCTCGGGATGGCGCCTGATCGCCACCAGCAGGGCCTTGGAGATGAGCAGCAGCGGATTGACCCGCAGCCCCTCGAACGCCTTGTCCTGCTTCAGCTCCTCGACCAGCCGCATCGTGCGCGTCACGTCGACCGTCACGAACTCCGTGACGTGCGGGGCGCTGAACGCCGAACCGACCATCGCCTGCGCGGTCGCCTTGCGGACGCCCTTGACGGGGATACGGGTCTCGCGGGCGTCGGCGCCCGCCACGGGGGCCGGTGCCTGCCCCTGGGGCTGCGCGGGGGCGGCCTGCTGTGCCTGTGCCTGTGCCGGTGCCTGTACCGGTGTCGGCTGCGGTGCGGCGGCCTCGGCGGGGGCCGTCACCACCGCCGCCGCGTGCACGTCCTCGCGCGTGATGATCCCGTCGGGTCCGGACGGGGTGACCGTCGCGAGGTCCACGCCGAGGTCCTTGGCGAGCTTGCGGACGGGCGGCTTGGCCAGCGGGCGGGCGCCGTGGCCGTTCACGCTGCCGTTCTGCGGAGCCACCGGGGCCGGCACCGGCGCCGGCTCCTGCTCCGCGACGGCGGCCTGCTCCACGACGGCGCCCTTGCGGGCCCGCCGCTTCGTCGAGGCCTCGGCCACGCCGTACCCCACGAGCACGGGAGTCCTGCCCTCCGCGACCGGGGCCCCGGAGACCACGGCCTCGGCGGGCACGGCCTCCGGCGCCGCGGCCGGGGCGGGCGCCGCCGGGGTGCCCGCTCCGCCGGACACGTCCACGGTGATGATCACCTGGCCGACGTCGACCGTCGTGCCCTCGGGGAAGCGCAGCTCGGCCACGACGCCGTTGAACGGAATGGGGAGTTCGACCGCGGCCTTGGCCGTCTCGACCTCGCACACGACCTGGCCGTCGGTGACGGTGTCACCCGGCGCCACGTACCACTTGAGGATCTCGGCCTCGGTGAGTCCCTCGCCCACGTCGGGCATCTTGAACTCGGCCAGAGCGGTGTCTGTCATCGTCGTCACGACCCTCTCCCTCAGTACGCCAGCGAGCGGTCGACGGCGTCGAGCACCCGGTCGAGACCCGGCAGGTACTCCTCCTCGAGGCGGGCCGGCGGGTACGGGGCGTGATAGCCGCCGACCCGCAGCACCGGGGCCTCCAGGTGGTAGAAGCACCGCTCGGTGACGCGCGCCGCAATCTCCGCGCCCGTGCCCAGGAAGACCGGGGCCTCATGGACGACGACGAGCCGCCGCGTCTTCTCCACCGAGGCCTGCACGGCGTCGAAGTCGATCGGCGACATGGAGCGCAGGTCCAGGACCTCCAGGGACTTGCCCTCCTCCGCGGCGGCCGCGGCCGCCTCCAGACAGACCTTCACCATCGGCCCGTACGCCACGAGGGTCAGGTCGCTGCCCTCGCGGGCGACGAAGGCCTTGTGCAGGGGCCCGGGGAAGGCCTCCTTGTCGACCTCGCCCTTGTCCCAGTACCGCCGCTTGGGCTCGAAGAAGATCACCGGGTCGTCGCTCTGGATGGCCTGCTGCATCATCCAGTAGGCGTCCGCGGAATTCGACGGGGAGACCACCTTCAGGCCCGCCACGTGCGCGAACAGCGCCTCGGGGGACTCGCTGTGGTGCTCGACGGCGCCGATGCCGCCGCCGTACGGAATGCGGATGACGACCGGCATCTTGATCTTGCCGAGCGCGCGGGCGTGCATCTTCGCGAGCTGCGTGACGATCTGGTCGTACGCCGGGAAGACGAAGCCGTCGAACTGGATCTCCACCACGGGGCGGTATCCGCGCAGGGCCAGCCCGATGGCGGTGCCGACGATGCCCGACTCGGCGAGCGGGGTGTCGATGACCCGCTCCTCGCCGAAGTCCTTCTGCAGCCCGTCCGTCACCCGGAAGACACCGCCGAGCTTGCCGACGTCCTCGCCCATGACGAGGACCTTGGGGTCGTTCTCCAGCGCCGTGCGCAGCGATTCGTTGATCGCCTTGGCGATGGGCAGTTTCTGGACAGCCATGGTTACTTGACCTCCCCGGCCGCGGGGCCGTCCGCGAACGACGCCTGGTAGGCGGCGAACTGGGCGCGCTCCTCGTCCACGAGCGCGTGCCCGTCCGCGTACGCGTTCTCGAAGATCGCCATCAGATCGGGATCCGGCATCGCCCGCACCACCTCTCGCACTCGCTTGCCCAACGCTTCGCTCTCGTCGTCGAGTTCCGCGAAAAATCCCTCATCCGCGTGACCTTCGGACTCCAGGTAGGCCCGCAGCCGCAGGATCGGGTCCTTGGCCTCCCAGGCCACCCGCTCCTGGTCGTCGCGGTACTTGCTCGGGTCGTCGGAGGTGGTGTGCGCGCCCATGCGGTACGTGAACGCCTCGATCAGCGCCGGGCCCTCGCCCGCGCGGGCCCGCTCCAGCGCCCACTTGGTGACGGCGAGCACGGCGAGCACGTCGTTGCCGTCGACCCGCACACCGGGGAAGCCGTAGCCCTGCGCGCGCTGGTAGAGCGGCACGCGCGTCTGGCGCTCGGTGGGCTCGGAGATCGCCCACTGGTTGTTCTGGCAGAAGAACACGACCGGGGCGTTGTAGACCGCGGAGAAGGTGAACGACTCGGCCACGTCGCCCTGGCTGGAGGCGCCGTCACCGAAGTACGCGATCACGGCCGAGTCGGCACCGTCCTTGGCCACGCCCATGGCGTAGCCGGTGGCGTGCAGCGTCTGCGAGCCGATGACGATCGTGTACAGGTGGAAGTTGTTGCTGTTGGGGTCCCAGCCGCCGTTGTTCACGCCGCGGAACATGCCGAGCAGGTTCGTCGGGTCGACCCCGCGACACCAGGCGACGCCGTGCTCGCGGTACGTGGGGAACACGTAGTCGTCGTCACGGGTGGCCCGGCCCGAGCCGATCTGGGCGGCCTCCTGGCCGAGCAGCGAGGCCCACAGGCCCAGCTCGCCCTGGCGCTGCAGATTGGTGGCCTCGGCGTCGAAGCGACGGGTGAGGACCATGTCGCGGTACAGGCCGCGCAGCTCCTCGCCGGTGATGTCGGCGACGTACGCGTCGTACACGGCGTTCTCGGCGCTCCTGACGCGCTTGCCCTCGGGCGTCAGCAGCTGTACGAGCTCGGGCTCCGTGCTTTTCTGCGGCGCGGCCTTCTTGGCGCTCGCGCGCTTGGCGGCGCCGGTACTGCTGCGGCGCGGTTTGCGCGCGGCGGTGCTCTCCACGGTCACGTGTGCTCCTCCGTCGGTCCGGCTCCCGGGATTACCGGGTGAGCCAGTACGGCTCGCCTGGTCCGCCCGCGCACGGGGTGGGTGCGGCTCGGCCGGGAACAGGCGTGACAGGTGCCCCGGCGAGCGCCCTGCACAATGCACGTTACCCAGTGCTTCCCAATTCTGTGAAACCCCATCTGACCTGCGAATTTGCTTGGATTTCCAAGTAAACGACCATGCGTCGACTGCTGGGAAATCCGAGTACTTCGAGAAAAGCGGGAACACATCCTGGTCACAGCACTGATCACAGCCTGGCAGGGGGCCGGAACACGGGCACGTTATCCCGGCCACCCCGGGCTCGGGAAGGGCCGCACGAGAAGGGTTCCTCCCGGGCATCAAAAGTGATCGTGTGTGAGACTGGCTCCGTGCGCGAAGACGGAAAAATTACGGTTTTCCTCCTCGACGACCATGAGGTGGTCCGGCGTGGAGTCCATGAGCTGCTCTCCGTGGAGTCCGACATCGAGGTGGTCGGCGAGGCCGGCACAGCGGCGGACGCCCTGGTCAGGATCCCCGCGACCCGGCCCGACGTGGCCGTGCTCGACGTACGCCTGCCCGACGGCAGCGGGGTCGAGGTGTGCCGCGAGATCCGCTCGCAGAACGAGGACATCAAGTGCCTGATGCTCACCTCCTTCGCCGATGACGAGGCCCTCTTCGACGCGATCATGGCCGGTGCGTCCGGTTACGTCCTCAAGGCCATCCGCGGCAACGAACTGCTCACCGCCGTGCGCGACGTCGCCGCCGGCCGGTCCCTGCTCGACCCGGTCGCCACGGCCCGGGTCCTCGAGCGGCTGCGCGACGGCAACAACACCAAGGGTGACGACCGGCTCGCCGGCCTCACCGACCAGGAGCGCAAGATCCTCGACCTGATCGGCGAGGGCCTGACCAACCGCGTCATCGGCGAGCGGCTCCACCTGGCCGAGAAGACGATCAAGAACTACGTCTCCAGCCTGCTCTCCAAGCTGGGCATGGAGCGCCGCTCGCAGGCCGCCGCGTACGTGGCGCGCATGCAGGCGGAGAAGCAGCACTGACGGGACTTACGTCCCGTTTCAAGGGGGCGGGGGCCTCTTTTATGAGCCCTGGCCCCTGGACGAAGGTGGGGCCATGCCCTCCGACGTCCCCGCTGCCACTGATGCCGCCGACTCCGCCGACGACCAGCTCGCCTTCGAGCTGCTCCGCCGTACGGACCACGGCCGGGTGGCGACCAGCATGCGCGCGCTGCCCTTCCTCGCGGTGGCCCGCCACATCGTCGTCGGCGGCGGCATCCTGCTGCGCATGCACCAGGGATACGGCTACCACCAGGCCTGCGCCGGCAGCGTCGTCGCCTACGGCGCGGACAACGCCGACACGGCGGGCGCCCACGAGGACCGGTGGAGCGTGCAGTGCGTCGGCGTCTGCGAGGCGGTCGAGCCGACCAACGCCGAGCTGGAGCTGTTCGGGCCGGCCCCGCACTTCGCGGACGGCGAGCTGTTCGACCCGGTCTACCTGCGGATACAGCCGCAGGTGACCCAGGTCCACACCCTCAGCACGGGCCGGGTCCGCGGCACGGGCCGCGCCCCCAGCCCGCAGCGCGTCCGCTGAGCCGCCGGATCAGACGCGGGGAGCCCCCGGATCAGACGCCCGGGTCCTCGCCGGTGCCGCCCTGGTCACCCTCGCCCTCGGTCGGGTCCGTGGTGACCGGCGGATCGTCGGTCGGGTCCGTCGTGGGGTCGGTCGTCGGGTCCGTCGTCGGATCCGTCGTGGGGTCGGTCGTCGGGTCCGTGGTGGGCCGCGTCGGGTTGCCGGTCGGCCGGGTGGGGCCGGTCGGCTGGTTCGTCTGCGGGGGGTAGTCCGTCTGGCCCCCGGTGCCCCCGCCGGGCTCCGTCGCCCCGCTCGTCTCGCCCTTGTCCGGGCTCTTGCTGGGCTTCTTCTCCTGCGACTGCTTCGTCGTGGGAGTCGTCGGGGGCTTTTCCTTGTGCTTCGTGTCGCTGTTGAAGTTCAGCGCGACGGCGACGCCCACCGCGATCGCGATGACCGCGAGGACGGCGACGATCCACATCCTGCCCCGGCCGCCCTTGCCGCCGCGCTGCCCGCCCTCGAAGCCGCCGTCGTCGCCGCCCGGCGGACGCAGCATCGGGCCCGGGATCTGCGCGGTCCCGGAGTCGGGGTGCCCCATGGCGCCCGAACCGGCGACGCCCATCGCCGGGGTGCCGCCGCCCTCGTGCGTCTCGACGGGCCCGGTGTTCCACGTGCCCGTGTGGCTGCCCTGCTCGTGCAGCATCTGGAGCCCGTACTGGACCAGGCCGCGCATCTCCTCGGCGGTCTGGAACCGGTCGTCCGGGTCCTTGGCGAGGGAGCGCATGACGAGCCCGTCCAGCTCCGGCGGCGCGTCCGAGACCTGGGAGGGCGGCACGGCCGTGTCCTGGACGTGCTGGTAGACCACCGACAGCGGCGTCTCGCCGGTGAACGGGGGCCGCAGCGCGAGGAGTTCGTAGAGCAGACAGCCGGTCGCGTACAGGTCGGAGCGGTGGTCGACGGCCTTGCCGAGCGCCTGCTCGGGCGACAGGTACTGGGGCGTGCCCATGACCATGCCGGTCTGCGTCATCGTCGACTGCGCGCCGTGCAGGGCGCGCGCGATGCCGAAGTCCATCACCTTCACCGCGCCGGTGTTGGTGATGATCACGTTCGCGGGCTTGATGTCACGGTGCACGATGCCGTGCTGGTGCGAGTACGCGAGCGCTTCCAGCACCCCGGAGACGATGATGAGCGCCTGCTCGGGACCCGGCGCCTCCGCGTTGAGCAGCAGATCGCGGATCGTGTGACCCTCGACGATCTCCATGACGATGTACGGGACGACGCTCGGCCCGACGACGTCTTCACCGGAGTCGTACACGGCCACCACGGCGTGGTGGTTGAGGCCCGCCACCGACTGGGCCTCACGCGTGAAGCGGGCCTTGGAGACGGGGTCCTCGGCGAGGTCGGAGCGGAGCAGCTTGACCGCCACCGTGCGGCCCAGACGTACGTCCTCGGCGGCGAACACCTCGGCCATGCCGCCCCGGCCGAGCCGGTGCGTGAGCCGATAGCGGCCGTCTCCGACGAGCCCGCCATTGCCCCACAACTCAGGCGCGTCTGACATTCCGCCGCCAGTCGCGTCGGGGTCGGACGGGCCCTGAGCGCGCTGCGTCTGTGCCATCAGTCCTCGCCGTCGTTTCTGGTCGTGGTACTTGGTGCTGAGCACGCCGTCGCACGGGTACTCCGACGGGCCACGCTACAGCCTTCACGCCACCTGCCGGTTCGACGTGGACCGGACATAAAAGCGTTCACGGGTCCTCACGCGCAAACTTGTAACGCTTCCGAGACGCTTCTTGCGCGTACGGTCACGGAACGGGCACCGAGCTTGACGCGTCATCGTCCTCGGGCAGACTTGGCCAGGAATAGCGGGTAATCGATCACCAGCCGCGGAGCCGTCCGGCCACCGCGCCGATGGGGGACGCACGAGATGAGCAGCCAGGACGGCGCACAGGGGCGGTACGCGGGGCGTTCGCTGGCCGGTGGCCGCTACCAACTGCGCGATCTGCTCGGCGAAGGCGGCATGGCGTCGGTCCACCTCGCGTACGACGCCGTTCTCGATCGCCAAGTCGCGATCAAGACGCTCCACACCGAGCTGGGGCGCGAGCAGTCCTTCCGCGAGCGCTTCCGCCGCGAGGCCCAGTCGGTGGCGAAGCTCACGCACACCAACATCGTGTCGGTCTTCGACACCGGCGAGGACGAGCTCGACGGCACGACGATGCCGTACATCGTCATGGAGTACGTCGAGGGCAAGCCGCTCGGTTCCGTGCTCGACGCGTCCGTCACGCAGTACGGCGCGATGCCGACCGGCCAGGCGCTGAAGATCACCGCCGATGTGCTCGCGGCGCTGGAGATCAGCCACGAGATGGGCCTGGTGCACCGCGACATCAAGCCGGGCAACGTCATGATGACCAAGCGCGACGTCGTCAAGGTCATGGACTTCGGCATCGCCCGCGCCATGCAGTCCGGCGTCACCTCGATGACCCAGACCGGCATGGTCGTCGGCACCCCGCAGTACCTCTCGCCCGAGCAGGCCCTCGGCCGCGGCGTCGACGCGCGCTCCGACCTGTACTCGGTCGGCATCATGCTCTTCCAACTGGTCACCGGGCGCCTGCCGTTCGAGGCGGACTCGCCGCTGGCGATCGCGTACGCGCACGTCCAGGAGGAGCCCGTCGCTCCGTCCTCGATCAACCGTTCGCTGCCGCCGGCGGTCGACGCGATCGTCGCCCGCGCGCTGAAGAAGAACCCGAACGAGCGCTTCCCGACCGCAGACGCGATGCGCGACGAGTGCCTGCGCGTGGCCCAGTCCCTCCAGGCGGCGGCCCCCAGCATCGTGCCGGGCGCGCCGACGGCGAGCGGCGCGGGCGTCAGCTCGGCGGTCTTCCCGCCGGTCGACTCCTCGCTCCCGCAGCAGAGCAGCGGTGTGCAGACGCCGTACCAGCCGGGCCCCTACGCCCCCTCGACCCCCGCGCCGACCCCGGGCTACGGCTACCCGCCGCAGCAGCAGGGCTACGGCTACCCCCAGCAGCAGGGCGCGCACACCCCGCCCCCCTACAACCTCTCCCCGCAGCCGGTCACGGCGGCCACCGGGGGCCCCGGCGGCGGCAAGCGGCGGAACATCCCGCTGATCGTCGGCTCGATCGTCGTGGCGCTCCTCGCGATCGGCGGCCTGATCACCGCGCTCACCCTGGGCGGCGACGGCGAGAAGGAGGCGTCGGACGACAAGTCGAAGCAGCCGGTGGCGGGGCACAAGGGGCCCGAGCGCGACAACATCATCGAGGTCGAGAAGTGCAAGGAGCCGGAGACCTCGTACAACGACGAGAACAAGATCAAGGTCCCTGACTTCACCTTCAAGGACTGGAAGTCGGTGCTGTCCTGTCTGCAGGCGGCCGGGTGGAGCTACGACAAGCGCTCGATCGACGAGAACGCCTACGGTGAGGACACCGTGATGCGGCAGACCCCGAAGGAGGGCTCGGACGTGGACCCGAAGAACGTGGACATCCAGTTCGACGTCTCCACGGGCAACCCGGCCTGAGCCGATCCTCTGATCCGATACGACGAGGGCCCGGTACGCGTGTCGCGTACCGGGCCCTCGTCACGTACTGGCCGCGCCCCTAGAGGCCCCTAGAGATACGGGCCCCCCGTGCGGCCCGCGATGCCGCCCTCTTCCTCGTCGTCGCCGCCCATGCCCGGCGGCAGCGCCCGGCGCATGGATTCCAGCTGGGCCCGCGCCGCCATCTGCTGGGCGAACAGCGTCGTCTGGATCCCGTGGAAGAGGCCTTCGAGCCAGCCGACCAGCTGGGCCTGGGCGATGCGCAGTTCGGCGTCGCTCGGCGTCGCCTCCTCCGTGAAGGGCAGGGAGAGCCGCTCCAACTCCTCGACCAGCTCGGGCGCCAGACCGTCCTCCAGCTCCTTGACCGAGCTGGCGTGGATCTCCTTCAGCCGCACTCGGCTCGCCTCGTCGAGAGGAGCCGCCCGCACCTCCTCAAGCAGCTGCTTGATCATGCTGCCGATGCGCATGACCTTGGCCGGTTGTTCGACCATCTCCGTCACCGGAACCTCGCGGGATTCGTCGTCTCCGCCACCACCGAGAGCCATTCCGTCCTGGCCAACGACCAGGACCTGGGGGCTTTCCGGCGACCGTTCGTTCCTCGGCATCTCCATGCCGTCATTGTCTCGCACCCGTACATCACACGTCGGTGGTGCCCCCATACGGCGGTGATCCACCCTCGCGAACCCCTCGGGCACCACCCCTTCGGCCACCCCCTCCGCCGCCGCTCAGTCACGCCGCAGCCGCAGGCCGAGGAAACCGAGGCCGAGGCCGATCAGGACCAGGCCGCCGCCGAGCGGCAGCACCCGGGGCCCGGGCAGCACGGACTCCGTGGAGGTCGGCTCCTTCGGGTCGCTCATGCCGTCCCGGAGGGTCACCGACACCCGTTCGGGTCGCGGCGGGGATACGTCCGGCGGCGGCGAGGGCGGTGCCGGCGGATCGGGGATGGGCGCATCGGCACGCCCCGGCCGCGCGCGGCCCTCACCAGGACGGCTGCCGGCCCGGGGCGTCTCGTCGACGCTGGTGACGGGGCCCCGGGGCCCGGCTTCCGCCGCGTACGACACGGGCCCGGACGGAACCGACCCGAGGGACGCGGCCGACCCGAGGGACGCGACCGTCCCGAGGACGGTGAGCAGCGTCGTCACGAGGACCCCACGCAGAGCCAGCCACGAAACAGTCACCGCGCCGGTCGCCTCCCGCAGTCGGGACACCCAAGGTCAAGAGGAACATCACGCCAGGCACAACACTCACATGGCATGACCATCCCGGCACCTCGATCGCGCCCAAGAGGGTGTGACGGCTACCGCGTGAGCAGCACCTTCCCGATGTGCCCGCTCTCCTCCAGCACCCGATGCGCCTCGGCCGCGTCACTCATCGGCACCGTCCGGTCGACGATCGGCCGCACATGCCCCGCGCCGATGAGCGGCCAGACGTGCTCCCGCACCGCCGCGACGATCGACGCCTTCTCGGCCGCGGGCCGCCCCCGCAGCGAGGTGGCGGTGACGGCGGCACGCTTGTTGAGCAGCGTGGCGATGTTCAGCTCGCCCTTGACGCCGCCCTGCATGCCGATGATCGCGAGCCGCCCGTTCACCGCGAGGGCGCGCACGTTCCGGTCCAGGTACTTCGCGCCCATGTTGTCGAGGATGACGTCGGCACCGGCCCCGTCCGTGGCGCGTGCCAGCTCCTCCACGAAGTCCTGCTCGCGGTAGTTGATGAGGATGTCGGCGCCCAGCTCCTGGCAGTACGCCAGCTTCTCCTTGCTGCCCGCCGTGACGGCGACCTTCGCGCCGACCGCCTTGCCCAGCTGGATCGCCATGGTGCCGATGCCGCTGGAACCGCCGTGCGTGAGCAGCGTCTCACCGGGCCGCAGGTGGGAAATCATGAACACGTTGGACCAGACGGTCGCGGTCACCTCGGGCAGCGCGGCCGCCGTCACGAGGTCGACGCCCTCGGGCACGGGGAGCAGCTGCCCGGCCGGGACGACGACCTGCTCGGCGTAACCGCCGCCGGAGAGCAGGGCGCACACCTCGTCGCCGACCGCCCAGCCGGAGACGCCGGGACCAAGGGCGGTGATCCGGCCCGCGCACTCCAGACCGGGGTAGGGGGACGCGCCGGGCGGCGGGTTGTAGAAGCCCTGGCGCTGGAGCAGATCGGCGCGGTTGACGGCGCTCGCCACCACCTCGACCAGCACCTCGCCCTCGCCGGGCACGGGATCGGGCACCTCGGCCCACACGAGCGCTTCGGGGCCGCCGGGTTCGGGGATCGTGATCGCATACATGCGGCCGAGGCTACTCCCGCCGCCCCCCACACCAAGGAAACCCCACGGGCGTGCACCCCTCGACGGACAGCCACGGGCGCCCCACCAGGGGCGCGGGGAACTGCGCGACAAGCCACAACACACAGCCACGAGAACAGCGACCTCACCCCCCGGCGGCACCCCGACCCCCGGCACACGGCCCGGAGCCGCCCCCGCCCCCGCCCCGGGGCGAACCCCCAAGGCCCCCAGGCCAGATCAATCCGCCGGCAACGGCCTCGCGTCGGGCGCGACCACCGACGCGGGCGACGCCCGGACAATCGTGATCAGCCGGTCCGTCAACTCCAGCTTCCCGACGGCCGGATCGTCGTACCCCAGCACCCGATGCCCGCGTACGACACTCACCACGAGGTCATCCGTCTCCCGCACTCCCCGCCCCACCTCGGCCTTTATCACCGGCCGCTCGACGAGATCGAGCCCGGTGCCCTGCTGGATCAGGTCCTCCATGACCATGCCCGCGCTCGGGCTCAGCACGGAGAGCCCGAGCAGCCGTCCCGCCGCGCTCGCACTGGTGATCACCGCGTCGGCGCCGGACTGCCGCAGCAGCGGCGCGTTCTCCTCCTCGCGCACCGCCGCCACGATCTTCGCCCCGCGGTTCAACTGCCGCGCGGTGAGCGCGACCAGCACCGCCGTGTCGTCGCGCTGCGTCGCGATGATGATCTGCCGGGCCCGCTGGACCTCCGCCCGCAACAGCACATCACTGCGGGTCGCGTCACCGATGACACCCGCGTACCCCTCGGCCGTCGCCGCCTCGATGGCCTTAGCGCTGGGATCGACCACCACGATCTGCTCCGGTTTCAGACCGGTGGCGCAGACGGTCTGGATCGCCGAACGGCCCTTGGTGCCGAAGCCGACGACGACAGTGTGTTCACGCAAGTTGGACCTCCAGCGGGACAGACGCCATTCCTCGCGCGTACGTTCCGTGAGCACTTCGAGGGTCGTACCGACCAGGATGATCAGAAAGAGCACGCGCAACGGCGTGATCAGGAGGATGTTGGTGAGCCGCGCGCTGTCGCTGTACGGGACGATGTCGCCGTACCCGGTGGTGGAGAGCGTCACGGTGGCGTAGTACGCGGCGTCGAGGAAGTCGACGCGCTCATCCGAGTTGTCGTGGTAGCCGCTCCGGTCGATCCACACCAGGAACGTCGTCAGGGCGAGCACCAGCAACGCCATCGCCAGCCGCCGGGTGACCTGGCGCAACGGCCGTTCGACCACCCGCTGGGGCAGCTTGATCCGGTGGGTCACATGGTGTTCGTCGGGCTGGCGGGCGATCACGTCGTGGCCGGGAAGTTTCACGTGAAACACACCCCGCCGTCGGTCGAACGCCAGGGCAGGTCCAGGATCTCCAACACCTGACCCTCGCGTGCCCCGCCGGGCGGCACCACCGCGAGCCCGTCGGCCGCCGCGATGCCCCGCAGCATCGCCGGGCCGTTGAACCGCAGCGGCACGGCGTGCTCGGCGCGCAGGGTGACGGGGACGAGGCGGGTGTCGTGCGGGTGCCCTTGCACGTCCTCGCGTACGGGCGCGGTGTACGCGACATGCGAGGCGGCGGGCGAGGCGTGTGGGGCGTACGTGGTGGCGGCCCCGGACCCGCGTCCGGTGAGCGTACGCAGCAGGGGTTCGGCCAGCGTGAGCAGGCCGGAGATGGCGGCGAGCGGATTGCCCGGCAGCCCCACGAGATGCCGGCCGGGCCGGATCCGGGCCAGCAGCATCGGGTGCCCGGGCCGTACGGCGACACCGTCCACGAGCAGTTCGGCGCCGATGCGGCGCAGCGTGGGGTGGACGTGGTCGACAGGGCCCGCCGCCGTGCCGCCGGTGGTGACGATCAGGTCGGCGGCGGAGTCGGTGAGCGCGGCGTGCAGCGCGTCGGCGTCGTCGCCCAGCCGCCGCACGCCGGTGACCTCGGCGCCGAGCGCGCGCAGCCAGGACGGCAGCATCGGGCCGAGCGCGTCCCGGATGAGGCCCTCGCGGGGCAGGCCCTCGGTCAGCAGCTCATCACCGAGTACGAGGATGTCGACCCGGGGCCGACGCAGCGCGGCGAGTGTGTCGTACCCCGCCGCCGCGGCCAGACCGAGGACGGCGGGCGTGACCAGGGAGCCGGCCGGCAGCAGCTGGTCGCCGGAACGGCACTCCTGGCCGCGCGGCCGGATGTCCTGGCCCTGCACCACCTCGCGCAGGGCGTGCAGCCTGCCCCTGGCGTCCAGTCGGCCGTGTTCCGAGCGCACCACGGCGGTGGCCTCCCGCGGGATGCGGGCACCCGTCGCGATCCGGACCGCCTCACCGTCCCCGAGGGTCTCGGGCCCCTCGTGCCCGGCGAGGACCTTGTCCTCCCGTACGCCCCAGGGGCCCGGCCCCGCGACGGCCCAGCCGTCCATGGCGGAGGTGTCGAAGGACGGCAGGTCGGTGAGGGCGGTGAGCGGGGCGGCCAGGGTCAGCCCGAGCGCCTGGTCCAGGGGGACGGCCACGGGCTCGCCTCCCGTCCGGGGCACGGCCTGCGCGGCACGTGCGCGGGCGGCGGGCCATGAGGTGACGCCGACGTGCGCGGCCCCGCCCTCTGGGGCCTGCCCCCACGTGCCGGGGCGCGTGTGGGGCGGGGCGGACGGAGGCGTGGGCGGGGAGACGGGGGAGGCCGCGGACGGCGTAGAGACCGAGGACGCCGGGGACGCCGGGGACGCCGAGTGGGGCACGGCTCTGCGGCCGTCCCGGCACTCGTTCACCAGGGCAAGCGCCTCGTCGAGGTCGGCGTCCGGAGCGGGTTGCCCGGTCATCCGGCATCGGACGCGGCGTCGGGGGCGGGCGTGCCGTCGTCCTTCGCGTCCTGGCGGGCCTCCTGCGCCCAGCGTGCCGCGAGCGCCGCGGCCTTGCGCGCCGCCTCGGCCACCGCCTCGGCGCCGCCACCCGTCCCACCCGACGCGGCGGCCTGAGCCGCCGCGTAGCCGACGAGGAACGTGGTCAGCGGTGCCGCGGGCCTGGCCACGCCGTGCGCGGCGTCGCGGGCGAGGTCGAGGAGGGTGCCGGTATCGACGTCGAGTTCGATGCCGAGCTCGTCCTTGACTGCGGAAATCCATTCATCCAACACGTGCCCATGCTCCCTGATCCGCGCCCGTGCGGCGGCGATGTCGTCCCAGGTGTCGCAGTCGAAGGCGGCGACGGGGTCCGCGACCCGGGTCAGATCGAGCCGCGCGGTGAGCAGGCGCAGCGGAAGCCCGTCGAGCCCGCCACCCTCGCCCGTGTCCGCGCCGGTACCCGCGCGCGTCTGCGCGACCTCCGCGAGCCCCCGCCGCAGCGACGCGCTGCGATAGGCCGCCACGAGCGGCTGGTCACGCCCCCCGGGATCGGTGAGGAGCGCCCCGTCCGCACCACTGTCCCGCAGCGCGTCGAGCAACCGGCGCACCGTCCGCCCGTCCAGGAACGGCAGGTCGGCGGAGAGCACCAGCACCCGCTCCGCCGTCGTGCGCCGCAGCCCGGCGGCGAACGCGGCCAGCGGCCCGCCGCCCGGCGGGTCCTCGCGCGCCCACACCACGGGCCGGGCCGTCGGTCTCGGCGCGGCCACGACGACGGTGGTCCCGGCGCCGGAACAGGCGGCCAGGACCCGGTCGATCAGCGTCCGGCCGCCCACGCGCACCCCGGGTTTGTCGGCGCCGCCGAGCCGCGCGGCACCGCCGCCGGCGAGCACCACGGCGTCGTAGACGCCACCTTCGTTCGCGGTCACCCCCCGAGTATGTCCCTACGCGGGATCATCGCCACCCCGCGAACAACCCCGGGCGCAAGGGAACTTCCGCTACTTGGACGCCGCCCCCGGCATGCCATCCGGCGCGCCCGCCCGGCTCCCCCCGCCAGGTTCACACCGAGCGCAGCAGCACCACCGGCTGTTCGACGCAGTCCGCCACGTACCGCAGGAAGCCGCCCGCCGTGCCGCCGTCGCACACCCGGTGGTCGAAGGTGAGCGACAGCTGGACCACGTGCCGCACCGCCAGCTCCCCCTCGTGCACCCACGGCTTCGGCACGATCCGGCCGACGCCGAGCATGGCCGCCTCGGGGTGGTTGATGATCGGTGTGGAACCGTCCACCCCGAACACCCCGTAGTTGTTCAGCGTGAACGTCCCCCCGGTCAGCTCCCCGGGGGTCAGCCTCCCGGCCCGCCCCGCCTGCGTGAGCCGCACCAGCTCGGCGTTGATCGACTCGGTGGTGCGCGCCTGCGCGTGCCGGACGACGGGCACGACCAGGCCACGCTCCGTCTGCGCGGCGAATCCGAGGTGGATGTCGGCGAACTGCCGCACCTCCCGCGCCTCCATGTCCACGCTGGAGTTCAGCATCGGGAAGCGCGTGAGCGCGGCCACCGTGATGCGGGCGAACAGCGCGAGCAGCGACACCTTGTGGCCGTCGCCCTCCGTCGTCGCGGCGTTCATGGCGGTGCGGGCGGCGAGCAGTTCCGTCGCGTCGGCGTCGACCCAGCAGGTGGCCTCGGGTATCTCGCGCCTGCTGCGGGCCATCTTGTCCGCGACGAGGCCCCGGATGCCGGTCAGCGCGTGCCGGGACTCCCGTCCCGCGTCCGTGGGCTCCTGCCCCGCCTCGACCTGGCGCCGCGCCTGCGCGGACCCGGCGCGGACCAGCTCGTCGTCCGCGCGGACCGCCGCCGTGACGTCCGCGCCCCGACGCGCCTCGTCCGCCCCGACGGCGGCGTGCTCGGTCGTGGTGGCGGCACGCTCCGTCGTACCCGGGGCGCGCCCGGCCGTTCCGCCCCCGCCGATGGCCGCCTCGACGTCACCCCGTGTGATCAGCCCCTCCGGGCCCGAGCCCGCGAGCGCCCGCAGGTCCACCCCGTGCTCCCGCGCCAGCCTGCGCACGAGGGGGGAGATCACCGGAACCGGACCGGCCACGCGCGTGCGTCCCTGTTCCGAACGCGGCTCCTCGGACGGCGCCGCCACGGCGTGCCGGGTGGGCCGCACCCTTCTGCGGCGGGCCGGGGCGGCCGCGGTGCCGTAACCGACCAGGACGTTTCCCGAAGCCTCATCCGCGGCCGTCTGCAGGGCCCGCTCGGCGGGCTCCTCGGGTGCGGAAACCCCGGGTGCGGAGGCCTCGGGTACGGGGACCCCGGGTGCGGAGGCCTCGGCCGGCGCTCCCACCGCGACCGTCAGCAGCGGTGCCCCGACGGGCAGTTCCGCGCCCTCGGCGCCGAAGCGGGCGGTGACCACGCCTCCGTAGGGGCACGGCACCTCGACCATCGCCTTGGCCGTCTCGACCTCGACGACCGGCTGGTCCACGGCGACGACGTCCCCGACCTCGACCAGCCAGCGGACGATCTCGGCCTCTGTCAGCCCCTCGCCCAGGTCCGGCAGCTTGAACTCCAGCACCTGCGCCATCAGCTCTGCGCCTCCCACTGCAACCGCGCGACCGCGTCCAGGATCCGGTCGACGCCCGGCAGATGGTGCTTCTCCAGCATGGGCGGCGGATAGGGGACGTCGAACCCCGCGACCCGCAGCACCGGCGCCTCCAGATGGTGGAAGCAGCGCTCGGTGACCCGTGCGGCGATCTCCGCGCCGGGGCCCGCGAAACCGGTCGACTCGTGCACGACGACCGCCCGGCCCGTGCGCCGCACGGACGCGGCGACCGTCTCGTCGTCGAAGGGCACCAACGACCGCAGGTCGAGCACTTCGAGGTCCCAGCCCTCGGCGCGCGCCGCCTCGGCCGCCTCCAGGCAGACGGGCACCGACGGGCCGTACGTGATGAGCGTGGCGCTGCGGCCGGGGCGCCGCACCACCGCGCGTCCTATCGGTTCAACGGTCTGCGGCGCGTCCGGGTTCCAGTCGGCCTTGGACCAGTACAGCCGCTTCGGCTCCAGGAAGACGACCGGGTCGTCGGAGGCGATGGCGGCCCGCAGCAGGCCGTAGGCGTCGGCGACCGTGGCCGGGGTGACGACATGGAGGCCCGGGGTCGCCATGTAGTACGCCTCGGAGGAGTCGCTGTGGTGCTCGACGCCGCCGATCCCGCCGCCGTAGGGCACGCGCACGGTGAGGGGCAGCGGCATCGCGCCCCTGGTGCGGTTGCGCATCTTCGCCACATGCGACAGGAGCTGTTCGAACGCGGGGTAGGCGAAGGCGTCGAACTGCATCTCGACGACGGGCCGCAGTCCGTACATCGCCATGCCGACGGCCGTCCCGAGGATGCCCGCCTCGGCCAGCGGCGTGTCCGTACAGCGGTCCTCGCCGAACTCCTTCGTGAGCCCGTCCGTGACCCGGAAGACGCCGCCGAGCGCCCCCACGTCCTCTCCGAGGACGTGCACGGAGGAGTCCTCGGCCATGGAGTCGCGCAGCGCCCGGCCGAGCGCCTGCGCCATGGTGGCCGGTTTGGTGGCCGGCCTCGCCGCGACCGTGGTCATCGCGTCCCACCCTCCGATGCGTGCGCCTCTTCCGAGGCGGCGTCCAGCTCGGCCCGCAACTGCGCCGCCTGCTCCCGCAGTTGCGAGGTCTGCTCGGCGTACACGTGCGTGAAGAGGTCCATGGGGTCGAGCAGGGGCTCCTGGTTCATGCGCTCGCGCAGGTCGGCGGCCATGGCCTCGGCCTCCTCACCCGTCCGCCGCTTGAAGTCGTCGTCGAGAAGGCCCCGCCCTGCCAGTTCCCGCTCCAGGAGCAGGATCGGGTCGTGGCCACGCCAGGCCTCGACCTCGGCGTCCCCGCGGTAGCGCGTGGCGTCGTCGGCGTTCGTGTGGGCCTCCATCCGGTAGGTGACCGCCTCCACGAGCGTCGGGCCGCCGCCCTCACGCGCGCGGGTGACCGCTTCACCGAGGACCTCGGTCATCGCGACCGCGTCGTTGCCGTCCACCAGGCGCCCCGGCATCCCGTACCCGACGGCCTTGTGGGCCAGGGAGGGGGCGGCCGTCTGCTTGGCGAGCGGCACGGAGATCGCGAAGCCGTTGTTCTGCACGAGGAAGACCACGGGCGCCCGCCACACGGCGGCGAAGTTCAGCGCCTCGTGGAAGTCGCCCTCGCTGGTGCCGCCGTCGCCGACCATGGCGAGCGCGACGACGTCGTCCCCCTTCAGGCGGGCGGCGTGCGCGAGGCCCACGGCGTGGGGGAGCTGGGTGGCCAGGGGGGTGCACAGGGGCGCCGTGCGGTGCTCGCGCGGGTCGTATCCGGTGTGCCAGTCGCCGCGCAGCAGCGTCAGGGCGCTCACCGGGTCGAGGCCCCGGGCGACCACGGCGAGCGTGTCCCGGTAGCTCGGGAAGAGCCAGTCCCGCTCCTCTAGGGCCAGCGCGGCGGCCACCTCGCACGCTTCCTGGCCGGTGCTCGAGGGGTAGACCGCGAGCCTGCCCTGCTTCGTCAGCGCCGTCGCCTGCGTGTTGTAGCGGCGCCCGCGCACCAGCTCCGCGTAGAGGCGGCGCAGCAGCCCCGGATCGGCCTTCGCGGCGGCCTCGGTGCCGAGCACCCGGTACGGCTCCGCGTCCGGCAGCAGCGGCGCGGGGTCGGTCCTGGGCTGCCAAGCGGGGGGCGGAGTCGGCCGGTAGGCGCCCCGCTGCTCCATGACCGTCATGACGGCACCTCCTGGGGGAAGCGGTCTCCTCGTGAGGAGCTGCAAAAGAGGCGCGGTGATGTGAGGCGCCTCACCTACCGATTGTTCGGTCGCCGGCACATTTTGGCTACAGGCACCTCCAGGCTGTGGACAAACGGTTCTGCACAGCCTGGGATGGACGCAGTACGTCCATGGTAGGGAGGCGGGGGGACATGGCATCTGAACGAATGGCCGACCAGCATGCCGAGGACCGTCCGGAGCCCCGGTCCCTGGACGCCATCGACCGCGACATCCTCCAGATCCTGCACACGGACGGTCGCGCGTCGATACGGTCCGTCGCCGAGCGGGTCCACGTCTCGCGGGCCAACGCCTACGCGCGCATCAACCGCCTCATCGACGACGGCGTCATCCGGGGGTTCGGGGCGCGGATCAATCACGAGCGCGCCGGGCAGGGCGCGTCGGCGTACATCACGCTGAAGATCGTGCAGAACACCTGGCGCACGGTGCGCGAGCATCTGCGCGCGCTCCCCGGCGCCTCCCACATCGCACTGGTCAGCGGCGACTTCGACGTGCTGCTCCTGGTGCACACGCCCGACAACCGCGCGCTGCGGGAGCTGGTGCTCACCCGGCTGCAGTCCATCCCCGAGGTCCTCAGCACGCGGACGCTGCTCGTCTTCGAGGAGGACGACCTGCAGAGCGCCGAGCCGAGCACCCACCCCTGACGTCGAGCCGGAACGCCGGCCGGAGCACCGGGCCGGAGCTCACCGGGCCGGAGCTCACCGGGCCGGAAAAGGAGGCCCGGGACGCCGACGCCCGTGACTCAGCGGTCGGTGCGCAGCCCTCCGAAGGCCAGCTGCACGACGGCGTCGGCGATCTGGCCGCCGTTGGCCGCTCCCCGGCTCTCCGGCCGGTACCACTCCACGATCGAATTGATCATTCCGAAGAGCAGCCGGGTCGCCAGGCGCAGCTCGACGTCGGAGCGCAGGTCGCCGTCCGCGACCGCCTCCTTGAGCAGCGCGGCCACCTGCTGGTCGAACTCCCTGCGCCGCTCCAGGGCCCACCGCTCGGTATCGGTGTTGCCGCGCACCCGCAGCAGCAGTGTCACGTAGGGCAGCTCGGCGACGAGGACCTCGACCGTGCGCCGCGTGACGTACTCCAGGCGCTCGACGGCGCTGCCCGCGCGCGCGTGCTCCTCGGCGAGGATCCCGAAGAGGCCGTCGATCGCCCGGCTGACCGCGCGGCGCAGCAGTTCCTCCTTGCCCGCCACGTGGTGGTAGATCGAGGACTTGGAGATACCGGCCGCCTTGGAGAGGTGCTCCATGGACGTGCCGTCGTAGCCGCGTTCGTTGAAGACCCGTACGGCGACGCCCAGCAGCGTCTCCGGGGTGTACGTGTCACGCCGGGCGGTGGTCATGAGTACTCCTCTCGCACGGCCTGGCGCCGCAGGGCCTGGGAGGGCGCGTAACGCCCGGTGGGGTACCCGTCGTTCATCAGGTCCAGCGCCTCGGCCACGCGGTACGCGGTGAGCCGCCGACCCCATTCGATCGGTCCGAGCGGGTAGTTGACGCCGAGCCGCATGGCGGTGTCGACGTCCTGCGCGTCCGCCACCTCGCGGCCGACGGCGTCCAGGGCGAAGTCGACGAGCATCCACACCGTGCGGGCGACGATCATCCCCGGGGCGGGGCCGATGACGCTGACCTTCTTGCCGAGCGCCTGGAAGAGGCCGACCGCCTCCTTCAGCGCCCGCTCGTCCACCCGGCCGGAGGGGGCCAGGGCGATACGGGTCGCGGTGCGGTAGTCCAGGGCGAGGTCGAAGTGGATCGTGGGTTCCGCCGCGGCGTCGGGGGACATCCCGTCGGCCGGTTCGAGCCGCGCGCCGCCGGGCAGCTCGATGGAGCCGGGACAGTTCGGGGCGTCCTTCCCGTGCCCGACCCGGATACCGGCTTCCCGCATGAGGTCGGGCAGGGCGTCCGCCGCGAAGAGGTCGCCGTGGACGGTGACGGACTCCGGAGCCCGCTCGGGCCCCGCGGTGTGCGGCTCCGCGCGCGGGGTGTCGTCGTACGCGTACCAGCCCTGCCCCGACTTGCGGCCGAGGCGGCGGGACTCGACGAGCCGGCGCTGGGCGAGCGAGGGCGTGAACTTGGGGTCCTGGAAGAACGACTCCCACACGGAGCGCGTGACGGCTTCGTTGACGTCCTGGCCGATGAGGTCGGTCAGCTCGAAGGGGCCCATCTTGAAGCCGCCGCACTCGCGCAGGACCGCGTCGATCGTCGCCGGATCGGCGACCCGCTCCTCGTACAGGCGCAGCGCCTCGGCGTAGAAGGGCCTGGCGACGCGGTTGACGATGAACCCGGGGGTGTCGGCGCAGCGCACCGGAGTCTTGCCCCAGGCCCACGCGGTCTCGTACGCGCGCGTGGCCGCCGCCTCGTCGGTCGCGAAGCCGCTGACGACCTCCACGAGGGGGAGCAGCGGCGCCGGGTTGAAGAAGTGCAGGCCGAGGAAGCGGCCCGGCTTCTTCAGGGCGCCCGCGATGGCCGTCACGGAGAGGGAGGAGGTGTTGGTGGCCAGCAGGCAGTCCTCGGCGACGACGTCCTCCAGGTCCTGGAACAGCCGCTGCTTGACCTCCAGTTGCTCCAGCACCGCCTCGATGACGAGGGCGCAGCCGGCCAGTTCCGCGAGGCTCTCGGCGGGCGCGAGCCGGGCGGCAGCGGCGGCGCGGTCGCCGGCCGAGAGCCTGCCCTTCTCCACGAGCCGGTCCAGGCGGGCGCCGATCGCGTCGGCCGCCGCCTTCGCCCGGCCGGGGGCGGCGTCGTACAGCCGCACGGGGTGGCCGGCCACCAGGGCGACCTGTGCGATGCCCTGCCCCATGGTTCCGGTGCCGACCACGGCAACGGCGCTGCTGAGCTCGAGTGCTGTCATGCTCGCGATCCTCCCGCACGGTGGGCCGGCCGGAGGTTTCGGGGTGGCCGCGAAGAAGTTGTCCACAGGTTTGGCGGACCCTCTTGTCCCGACCGATCGTTCGGTTACTCTAGCTCTGTCAGCCAGTCCCTGCCCACTGTTCCCGCCCATCTCGCCAGCTCGACGGAGAGCTGACCGACGAGGAGTTGGTCCTGTCATGGCCGCCGAACTCACCGCGCACCAGCTGATCGCCAAGCACCGGCCCACCCTCGATCAGGCGCTGGAGACCATCCGCACGCGTGCGTACTGGTCGCCGCACCCCGAGCACCCCAAGGCGTACGGGGAGGACGGCAGCCTGAGCCTGTCCGAGGGCAAAGCCGCTTTCGACGCCCTCCAGGGCACCCGCTTCGACCTCGACCAGCCCGGCACGGACGACTGGGTCGGCGCCGAGGTCTCTCCCTACGGCCCGGAGCTGGGGATCACCTACCCCCACCCGGACGTCGACGTCCTGCTCCCCGCGATGCGGGCCGGCATGCGCGCCTGGCGCGACGCGGGCGCGGAAGCACGCGCGATGGTCGGCCTGGAGATCCTTGCGCGCATCGGCGCCCGCACCCACGAGCTCGCGCACGCCGTCATGCACACCAGCGGCCAGGCCTTCATGATGGCCTTCCAGGCGGGCGGCCCGCACGCCCAGGACCGCGCCCTGGAAGCGATCGCGTACGCGTACGTGGAGCAGGCCCGCACCCCCGACACCGCCGACTGGCACAAGCCCCAGGGGAAGCGCGACCCCCTCGCGCTGAACAAGCGGTTCACGCCCGTGGCGCGCGGCATCTCGCTCCTGATCGGCTGCAACACCTTCCCGACGTGGAACGGCTACCCGGGCCTCTTCGCCTCGCTCGTGACCGGCAATCCGGTCCTGGTCAAGCCCCACCCGCGCGCGGTGCTCCCGCTCGCCCTCACGGTGCGGATCGCCCGCGAGGTCCTCGCCGAGGCCGGCTTCGACCCGAACCTGGTCTGCCTGGCCGTCGAGCGGGACGGCGAGGGCATCGCCAAGACCCTCGCCGTCCGCCCCGAGATCAAGATCATCGACTACACGGGGTCGACGTCCTTCGGCGACTGGCTGGAGGCCAACGCCCGCCAGGCGCAGGTCTACACCGAAAAGGCCGGGGTCAACACCGTCCTCATCGACTCGACGGACAACTACAAGGGAATGCTGGCCAACCTCGCCTTCTCCCTGTCCCTCTACAGCGGCCAGATGTGCACGACCCCGCAGAACCTCCTCATCCCCCGCGACGGCATCCACACGGACGCCGGGGCCAAGTCGTACGACGAGGTGGTGGCCGACCTCGCGGCCTCGGTGGACGGCCTCCTGGGTGACGACGCCCGGGCCAACGGCATCCTGGGCGCGCTGGTCAACCCGGACGTGAGGACCCGCCTGGAAGCGGCCGCCGGCCTCGGTGAAGTCGCCCTGCCCTCCCGGCAGGTGGCCAACCCCGACTTCCCGGACGCCGTGGTGCGCACCCCGGTCATCGTCAAGCTGGACGGCGCGAAGCCGGACGCCGAGGCGGCCTACCTGAGCGAGTGCTTCGGCCCGGTCTCCTTCGCGGTCGCCGTCGACTCGACGGCGGACGCCGTGGAGCTGCTGCGCCGCACGGTGCGGGACAAGGGAGCGATGACCGTCGGGGCGTACACCACCTCGCACGAGGTCTCCACGGCCGTCGAGGAGACCTGCCTGGAGGAGTGCGCCCAGCTGTCCCTGAACCTCACGGGAGGGGTCTATGTGAACCAGACGGCGGCGTTCTCGGACTTCCACGGCTCGGGCGGCAACCCCGCGGCGAACGCCGCGCTGTGCGACGGCGCGTTCGTCGCCAACCGCTTCCGCGTGGTGGAGATCCGCAAGGACGCGTGACCCGCGCGCGGGACGGACTGCGGCGGGTTCAGGCCTCCACGCCCGAAGGCCTGCCCGCCGACCAGTGGAAGAGCGCCATGGCGACGCTCGTCGCCAGGTTGTAGCTGGACACCTGCGGCCGCATCGGCAGGGACACCAGCTGGTCGGCCCGTGCCCGCAGGGCCGCCGAGAGACCGCTGCGCTCGGAACCGAACGCGAGCACGGCGTCGTCCGGGATCTTCAGCCCCCGGATGTCCACACCCTCCGCGTCGAGTGCGAACACCGGCCCGGCCGGCAGCTCGGCGACCTCCACGCGCTCCACGGCGGTCGCGAAGTGCAGCCCCGCGCCGCCGCGTACGACAGTGGGGTGCCAGGGGTCCAGCGTCCCGGTCGTGACGACACCGGTCGCCCCGAACCCGGCGGCGAGCCGGATCACCGCCCCGGCGTTGCCCAGGTTGCGGGGGTCGTCGAGCACGACGACCGGCGCCGTCCTCGGCGTACGCCCCAGGGCCTCCAGGTTGGCGGTGCGCGAGGGGCGTACCGCCAGGGCGGCCATCGCGGTGGGGTGCAGTCTCGGCACGAGCGCGCGCAGCCGCTCCTCGGACACCTCCACCAGGAGCGCGTCCAGCGCGTCCCGCACATCGGGGGCCAGCTCGTCGGCGAGCGCCAGCACGCCCGCGCGGTCAGCGGTCAGCGCGACCGGCACCCGCGCGTCGAAGCGCAGCGCGTGCTTGATCGCGTGGAAGCCGTCGAGCAGCACGGAGGCGTCGGCGAGCCCGAGCCAGGCGCGTACGGCGCCGTCGGCGTCCGTCGCGTGCGTCCCGTCCGTCGGCTCCGTCCCGTTCATGAGGCGAAGCCTACGCGCGCGCGTGCCGCCCACTTGCCGAGGCGCCGCAGGAACGATGTGGGCAGGAAGACCGCGTCCGCGGTGATCATCGCGAGGGAGAAGAACGGCAGCCCCAGGACGACGGCGATCACGGCGTGCTCGAAGATCATCGCTGCCAGGAGGACGTTCTTCACCCGCCGGTTGAAGAGGGTGAAGGGGAAGGCCACCTGCACGGCGACCGTCCCGTACGTCACCAGCATCAGCATCAGCCCGTGGGACGACAGCAGTCCGGAGAGAGCCGGCCACGGGGAGAAGTAGTCGAGGTTCAGCGGGTAGTACACGGCCGTCCCGTCCTGCCAGCGGCTCCCCTGGATCTTGTACCAGCCGGCGGTGGCGTAGATCAGACAGGCCTCCACCATGATCACAAGCAGGCCCGCGTTGTGGACGAGGTTGGCGACGACGTCGAGGAGCTTGCGGAGCTCACCGTGCGGGGCGCGCCGTCCCGCCAGCCACCACAGGCCGTGGGCGAGCCACACCCCCCAGAAGATCAGGGGCCACCAGTCATCGAGTTCCCCCATCAGGGTGACGACGGACAGCCCCAGCCCGAGCGCCCACCACAGCACGGGCCCCACCCTGTCGACGCCCGGCTCACCCCGCACCGCCCCTACACGCGCGCGTGCCGCCCGCCGCGCGTCCAGCGACCAGACCTGGCCGCACCGGAGGAAGACCAGATAGGTCGCCATGAGGTGGATGACGTTGTCGCCGCCGTCGCCGATGAAGACGCTGCGGTTCTGCAACGACAGCACGCCGATCATGAAGAGCACTGACATCGTGCGCGTGCGCCAGCCGAGCAGCAGCAGGGCGCTGCTCACGACGGCCACCGTGTAGACGATCTCGAACCAGATCCGCGCGTCGGACCACATCAGGGCGGTGAAGGCGCCGTTGCCGGAGATGAGCCGGCGCGCCATCTCCCAGTCCCAGGGGCCGTCGGGGCCGTACATCTCATGGCGGTGGGGGAATTCGCGCAGCAGGAAGAACAGCCAGGTGCCGGCGAATCCGATGCGGATCACCGCGCTCTGGTACGGGCCGAGGGCGTGGCCGGTGACCTTGTCGAGCCCCCGCGCCAGGGGGTGCGCGACGGCCAGGAGACGTTGCCCGGCCCAAGACCCCTGCCTCGCGGCGGGCTGTTCGGTACGGGTCACCGGGCCACCCCCTCCGCGTCGGCGAGCGGCAGGTCGTCGGGCGTCACCGACCACCACGGGACCAGGCGGTACACCGGCTTGGTGGCGACCTTCTCCTCGCTCCACTTCGGCGGCCGTACGCTCGTGGTCCTGGAGCGCACCTGCACGCGCGCGATCTCGTCGCCCGCGCCGCCGGGCCCCTCCCGTTCGAGCCGCAGGTACGCGATGCGGCGGACGTAGCGCTCGGAGAGCCGGCCCCGCAGACCGACGGGACGATTCTGCGCGTCGTGCGAACCGACGTAGAAGTCCCAGGCGCGGCGCAGTTCGTTCTGCCGGGTGTGGCTGGGCAGCAGGCTTCCGTCGATGGCGGCGCCGTCCTGCGCGGAGAGGTCGTACCAGTCGGTGGTCCGCATCCCTCCGCCGCCCGTACGCAGCTCCGCCCGGGCCTGTACGGCGACGTTCTGCTGGAGCGGGTTGGGCGCGAAGAGCTTCCAGTTCTGTTCGAACTCGGGGTAGATCCATTCGTCCACCACGTCGCCGTGCCGCTTGGTCAGTGTGTTCGAGGGAGCGACGTGGAAGAAGAGCATCCCGATGTGCACGCACGCGACCACGGCGATGAGCGCGAGAGCGCAGGCGGCGACGATCTGGTGACCGAGCTTGAGCCCGGCGATGCCGGGGCGGGGGGACCCGGAGGGCGGCTCGCTCGGCTCGGGTGGCGGTTCGCTCGGCCCGGAGGGCGGCTCGCTCAGCCCGGATAGCGGCTTGCTCGGCCCGGAGGGCGGTTCGCTCGGGCCGGATGGCGGTTCGCTCGGCCCGGAAGGCCCAACGGACGCACGTGGCCCGATGGGTCCGGAAGGCCCGGCAGACCCGCGTGACGGGGCGGGCTCGACAGGCCCGGTGGCCCCAGGCGGCCCGGCCGGCCCAGGCGGCCCGTCAGACCCCGACGGCCCGGCGGACCCGCCCCCGGAACCCTCGTCGTACCCGTCCATTCCGCCCCGTTCCCCCGCCCCGCTCCGAACCCTGCCGCCGGAACGGTACTCAGGCCTGTCCGCCGCGCGCAGCGGCGGCGAAGTTATCCACAGGGTTGACACCTTATGGCGGCGCGCCGCACCATTGAATTCCAACGAACCGAACGATCGGTCGGTCGGTTCGCTCCCAGGTCGAGGGGGACCGAGATGGCGACAGCAGCCGCACCCAAGGCGGCGGGGACGGAGCCGGAAGAGGCCGCGCGCACGGCCGAGCAGCAGGCCGCCTTCGACGCGGCGGTCGCCGCCGACGAGCGCATCGAGCCACGCGACTGGATGCCGGACGCCTATCGCGCCACCCTCGTGCGCCAGATCGCCCAGCACGCGCACTCCGAGATCATCGGCATGCAGCCGGAGGCCAACTGGATCACCCGCGCCCCTTCCCTGCGGCGCAAGGCGATCCTGATGGCGAAGGTGCAGGACGAGGCCGGGCACGGCCTGTATCTCTACAGCGCCGCCGAGACCCTCGGCACCAGCCGCGAGGAGCTGCTCGACAAGCTGCACTCGGGCCGCCAGAAGTACTCCTCGATCTTCAACTACCCCACGCTGACCTGGGCGGACGTCGGCGCGATCGGCTGGCTCGTGGACGGCGCCGCGATCACGAACCAAGTCCCCCTGTGCCGCTGTTCGTACGGCCCCTATGCCCGCGCGATGATCCGCGTCTGCAAGGAGGAGTCCTTCCACCAGCGCCAGGGGTACGAATCCCTGCTCGCCCTCAGCCGTGGCACCGAGGCCCAGCACGAAATGGCGCAGGACGCGGTGAACCGCTGGTGGTGGCCCTCGCTGATGATGTTCGGCCCGCCCGACGACGAGTCGTCGCACTCCGAGCAGTCGATGACATGGAAGATCAAGCGCCACTCGAACGACGAGCTGCGCCAGCGTTTCGTCGACATCTGCGTCCCCCAGGCCGCCTCGCTGGGCCTGACCCTCCCCGACCCCGACCTGGTGTGGAACGAGGCGCGAGGGCACTACGACTTCGGCCCGATCGACTGGACCGAGTTCTGGGACGTCCTGAAGGGCAACGGCCCGTGCAACGACCAGCGCATCACCCAGCGCCGGCGTGCCCACGAGGAAGGCGCCTGGGTCCGGGAGGCCGCCGCCGCCTACGCCACGAAACAGGCAGCCGCAGACCAGTCGGCCAAGACGCAGCCGGCCAGGACGCAGGCAGACGGGGCACAGGCGGAAAGCCCACAGATGAGCGGCACCGAGGGCAGCACCGCACAGCACGGAGAGGCGACAGCATGAGCAGCTCGACCGACTGGCCGCTGTGGGAGGTCTTCGTCCGCTCCCGTCGCGGGCTCTCCCACACCCACGCGGGCAGCCTGCATGCGCCGGACGCGGAGATGGCCCTGCGCAACGCCCGCGACCTCTACACCCGCAGGAGCGAGGGCGTCTCCCTCTGGGTCGTGCCGTCCACCGCGATCACCGCCTCCTCGCCCGACGAGAAGGACTCCTTCTTCGAACCGGCCGGCGACAAGCCCTACCGCCACCCGACGTTCTACGACATCCCGGAGGGGGTGAAGCACCTGTGACCACCACCCCGACCGCAGCCACCACCCACGCCCCGGCCGTCCCGACCGAGGCCCTGCCTGCCCTCGCCCTGGGTGACGACGCCCTGGTGCTCTCGCATCGCCTGGGGGAGTGGGCCGGCCACGCCCCCGTCCTGGAGGAAGAGGTCGCCCTCGCGAACATCGCCCTCGACCTCCTCGGCCAGGCCCGCGTCCTGCTCTCTCTCGCCGGCGACGAGGACGAGCTGGCCTACCTCCGCGAGGAGCGCGCCTTCCGCAACCTCCAGCTGGTCGAGCAGCCGAACGGCGACTTCGCCCACACCATCGCCCGCCAGCTCTACTTCTCCACCTTCCAGACCCTCCTGTACGGCCGACTGGCCGCCGGGGACAGCGAGTTCGCGCCCCTGGCGGCGAAGGCCGTCAAGGAAGTCGCCTATCACCAGGACCACGCCGAGCAGTGGACCCTGCGGCTCGGCGACGGCACGGCCGAGAGCCACGAGCGGATGCAGCGCGGGCTCGACGCGCTCTGGCGGTTCACCGGCGAGATGTTCCAGCCGGTGGACGGCATCGACGTCGACGGCGAGTCCCTGCGGGAGAGCTGGACGGCCTCGGTGACGGCCGTCGTCGAGCGGGCCACCCTCACCGTGCCCGGCGGACCGCAGACCGGCGCGTGGACGGCGGGCGCCGGACGCCAGGGCCTGCACACCGAGCCGTTCGGGCGGATGCTCGCCGAGATGCAGCACCTGCACCGCAGCCACCCGGGGGCGTCATGGTGACGACCGTGCCCACGGCACTCGAGGCGGAGCTGCTCGCCCTCGCGGGCTCGGTGCCCGACCCGGAGCTGCCCGTGCTGACCTTGGCCGACCTCGGCGTGGTGCGCGGCGTGCGGGTCCTCGCCCCCGGCAAGGTCGACGTCGAGCTGACCCCCACGTACACCGGCTGCCCGGCGGTCGAGGCCATGTCCTGCGACATACAGCAGGTGCTGCGTGAGCACGGCATGACCGAGGTGTCCGTGCGCACCGTGCTCTCCCCCGCCTGGTCCACGGACGACATCAGCGCCGAAGGCCGCCGCAAGCTCGCCGAGTTCGGCATAGCGCCCCCGCGCTCCCACCCGGCGGACGGGCCCGTGCCCCTGAGCCTGTCGATCCGCTGCCCGCACTGCGGATCGACGGACACGGAGCTGCTCAGCCGCTTCTCCTCCACGGCGTGCAAGGCGCTGCGCCGCTGCGCCTCCTGCCGCGAGCCCTTCGACCACTTCAAGGAGTTGTGATGGCACGCTTCCACCCGCTCCGGGTAGCGGCGGTCGACCGGCTCACCGACGACTCCGTGACGCTGACCTTCGACGTGCCGCCCGCACTGTGCGAGGAGTACCGCTTCACCCCGGGCCAGCACCTCGCGCTGCGCCGCTTCACCGACGGCACCGAGATCCGGCGTACGTACTCGATCTGCTCGCCCGCCCCACCCGCCGACGCCCCCGGCATGCCCAGGACACTGCGCGTCGGAGTGCGCCTCGTGGAGGACGGCGCCTTCTCGACGTACGCCTTCAAGGAGCTGTGTGTCGGTGACGAGCTGGAGGTGATGACCCCGGCCGGACGTTTCACGCTGGACCCCGCTCCCGGCCGCTATGCGGCGGTGGTCGGCGGCAGCGGAATCACGCCGGTGCTCTCCATCGTCACCACCCTCCTGGAGCGCGCACCGCAAGCCGAGTTCTGCCTCATACGCAGCGACCGCACGGCGGCCTCGACGATGTTCCTGGAAGAGGTCGCCGACCTGAAGGACCGTTGGCCGGACCGCTTCCAGCTGGTGACCGTCCTCTCCCGGGAGGAGCAGCAGGCCGGCCTCGACTCGGGACGGCTCGACGAGGAGCGGCTCACCCGTCTGCTGCCGGCGTTGCTGCCCGTGGCGGACGTCGAGGGCTGGTTCCTGTGCGGGCCGTTCGGTCTGGTGCAGGGAGCCGAGCGCACCCTGCGCGGCCTCGGCGTGGACCGTCGGCGCATTCACGAGGAGATATTCCACGTGGACGGCGGCGTCTCCACCGCACCCCCGGCCTCGCCCGCCACCCCCGCGCACAGCACGGTGACCGTGACCCTCGACGGCCGCTCGGGCACCTGGCCCGTCCTGGACGGCGAGACGCTGCTGGAGACGGTGCTGCGCAACCGCGCGGACGCGCCCTACGCCTGCAAGGGCGGGGTCTGCGGCACGTGCCGCGCCTTCCGGGTCTCGGGAGAGGTCCGGATGGAGCGGAACTTCGCGCTGGAGCCGGAGGAGACGGAGGCCGGATATGTGCTGGCCTGCCAGTCCCATCCGGCCACGGACACCGTGGAGTTGGACTTCGACCGCTGAGACGCCGGGCCCAAGTACCGGCGACCGTGGACGCCGTGGCTGTTCCCTTCCCCTAGAACCTGTTCTATCTTGACGCCCCGTCAGTTGGGACAGGCCGGTGCGTGGGAGGACAGGCAGTGGACTTCACCTTCACCGAGGAACAGCAGGCCGTGGTCGAGGCCGCCAGGGCGCTCTTCGCCGGCGTCGCACCGGACGGGGTGCCGAGCCCGGCCCGCACGCCCGGTGCCGTCGCGGAGGACTTCGACCGCGCCGTGTGGGCCCGGCTCGCGGACGCCGACCTGCTCGGGCTGCTCATCGGCACCGAGCACGGCGGCGTGGACCTGGACGCCATCGCCCTGTGCCTGGTGCTCCGCGAGTCCGCGAAGGTCCTCGCACGGGTTCCGCTCCTGGAACACGCCGCCGCCGCCGCGCTCGTACAGGCCCACGGCAGCGCCGAGTTGCGGCGGCGCGTCCTGCCCCGGGCCGCTCTCGGGCAGCTCGTCCTCACCGCCGCCGCCCACGGCCGGACCGGCCACGACCGGGCGGACCTCGCCGTCACCGCCCGACCCGACGGTGACGGATGGCTCCTCGACGGGCTGCAGACCGCCGTGCCCTGGGCGCAGAACGCCGACCTCGTCCTCGTGCCCGCCCGTGCCGACGACGGCCACACCGTTCTCGCCCTCGTGCCCCGCGTCCACGAGGGCCTGACCATCGCCGAGCAGTTCTCCACCAGCGGCGAACGGCTCGGCGAGCTGCGCCTGGAGGACGTGCGCGTCGACGCCCGCGACGTCATCGAGGCAGCCGGCGCCTGGGACCGGCTGCGTGACCTGCTCGCCACCGGCACCTGCGCCCTCGCCCTGGGCCTCGGCGAGGCGGTGCTCCGCATGACCGGCGAATACACCGGCAAGCGCGAGCAGTTCGGGCACCCCATCGCGACGTTCCAGGCCGTGGCGGTGCAGGCCGCCGACCGGTACATCGACCTGCGCGCGATGGAGGTGACCCTCTGGCAGGCCGCCTGGCGGATCAGCACCGGCGCCGACAGCGCACTGCCCGTCGCCGGGGACGTGGCCGTCGCCAAGATCTGGGCGTCCGAGGGCGTACGAAGGGTCGTGCAGACGGCGCAGCACCTGCACGGCGGCTTCGGCGCCGACACCGACTACCCCCTGCACCGCTACCACGCCTGGGCCAAGCAACTGGAGCTCTCCCTCGGCCCGGCGGCGGCGTACGAGGAGACGCTGGGCGACCTGCTGGCCGCCCACCCGCTCGGCTGACGCGAGGCGGTCGAGAGAAACGGTTCAGAGAGGCGGTCCAGAGGGGCGGTCAAGAGGGGCGAGGGGCCTCAGACCACGGTGCCCGGGCGGCCCTGGTCGTCCACGACCGGTCGGCCCGAGGCCTGCCAGGCCTCCATGCCCCCGGCGACGTTCACCGCGTCGACGCCCTGCTGCCCCAGGTACATGGCGACCTGGGCGGAGCGCCCGCCGGAGCGGCAGATGACGTTGACCTTGCCGTCCTGCGGGGCGGCCTCGGTCAACTCGCCGTACCGGGCGACGAACTCGCTCATCGGAATGTGCAGCGCGCCCTCGGCGTGACCCGCCTGCCATTCGTCGTCCTCGCGGACGTCCAGCAGAAAGTCGCCGCTCGTGAGGGCGTCGACGCCGACGGTGGGCACATGAGATCCGAAAGCCATGCCCCCGACGCTACCCGACCGGCACTACGCCGTCAGCCGTGCCAGCTCCGCCTCGCGCTCGGCGACCTGCGCGAGCAGCTGCTCGGCGATCTCGTCGAGCAGCGTGTCCGGGTCGTCGGGCGCGAGCCGCAGCATCCCGCCGATCGCACTCTCCTCCAGCTCCTTGGCGAGGACCGAGAGGAGTTCCTTGCGCTGGGCGAGCCATTCCAGCCTGGCGTACAGCTCCTCGCTGCGGGTGAGCCGCTGCTCCTGCGGCACGGGCCCCGCGGCCCACTCCGCGGACAGTTCCCGCAGCAGCGCCTCGTCCCCGCGGGCATAGGCGGCGTTGACGCGCGTGATGAACTCCTCGCGCCGCTGTCGCTCGCCCTCCTCCTGCGCCAGGTCCGGATGCGCCTTGCGGACCAGCTCGCGGTAGAGCTTGCGGGCCTCCTCGCCGGGACGCACACGCTGCGGCGGCCGCACCGACTGCTCGGTGAGCATCGACGCGGCCTCGGGAGAGAGGCCCTCGTCGTCCATCCAGCCGTGGAACAGCTCCTCCACACCCGGCATCGGCATCACCCGTGCCCGCGCCTCCTCCGCCTTGCGCAGGTCCTCGGGGTCACCCGTGCGGGCCGCGGTGGCCTCCGCGATCCGGGCGTCCAGCTCGTCGAGGCGCGCGTACATCGGGCCGAGCTTCTGGTGGTGCAGGCGCGAGAAGTTCTCCACCTCCACCCGGAAGGTCTCCAACGCGATCTCGTACTCGATCAGCGCCTGCTCGGCGGCGCGCACGGCCCTTTCGAGCCGCTCCTCGGGCCGCTGGGGCTCCTCTGGCATCGCCTCTGCCGCGGACTGCCCCGCCGCCTGCTCGCGCCGCTCCTCGGAGCGCGCCCGCAGCCGCTCCTTGAGCTGGTCCTTGAGCCGCCCTTCCGGAGCCGGGCGCCCCGCCTCCCCGCCAGAGGTCTCGGGCGTCTCGGGCTGCGTCGGCTCGGCTTCCGGCATCGTCACTCGTCCAGCGTAGGGCACCAGGCGCCCCGCCCCGGAAGCCCGCCGTCCACCAGCACCGGAAGCTGACCCCGGAAACGCACCCTCCACCGCACCGGATGCCGCACTCGGAAACGCACCCTCCACCGCACCGAGTGCCGCACCCGGAAGCGCACCGTCCACCGCACCGGATGCCGCCCCCGGAAGCACACCGTCCACCACACCGGAGGCGCTCGGCCCCGGTCCGCCTCACACCCCCGTCTCCGCGGCCACCCGCCCCTCCTTGACGGCCCGCGCCAGCGACGCGTGATCCGCCTCCGTGCGGTCCGCGTACGCCGTCGCGAAGCGCGCTATCGCCACGTCCAGCTTGTCGCTCTTGCCGCAGTACCCCGCTATCAGGCGCGGATCGGCGCCGTGCGTGTGCGCGCGGGCCAGCAGGGCGCCGGTCATGCGGGCGTAGTCGTCCAGCTGGTCGGCGGTCAGCGCCGCCGGGTCCACGCTGCCCTTGCGGTTCCTGAACTGACGCACCTGGAACGGCAGTCCGTCCACCGTCGTCCACCCGAGCAGGAAGTCGCTGACGACCTGCATCCGCTTCTGGCCGCCCACCACCCGCTGCCCCTCGTGCGCGCTCTGGGGCTCCTTGAAGCCCGCCGCGGGCAAATGCGGCAGCAAGGCGGAGGGACGCGCCTCCTTGACCTGGAGCACCAGGGGCTCGCCCCGGTGGTCGAGCAACAGCACCACGTACGACCGCAGGCCGACGCTGCCCGTGCCCACGACGCGGAACGCCACGTCCTGGACGGCATACCGCCCGAGCAGCGGCAGCCGGTCCTCGGAGACGGTCTCCAGGTACTCCTCGAGGGACGCGGCCACCGAGGCGGCCTCCGCGTCCTTCACACGCCGCAGCACGGGCGGCGCGTCCACGAAACGCCGACCCACGGAACCGTCGTCGCCCTCGACCCGCTCCGTCGACTTGGCGGCGAACCGGGCGCTCGTGTTCTGCCGGGCCTTGTCCGAGACCCGCTGGAGCGTGCCGAGGAGGTCGCGGGCATCCGCGTGCGAGACCAGTTCCTCGTCGGCGATGGCGTTCCACGCGTCCAGGGCCGGGAGCTTCGCCAGAAGCCGCATGGTGCGGCGGTAGGACCCCGCCGCGTCCAGGGCGGCGTCCGCGCAGACCGCCTCACTCGCGCCCGCCTCGCGGCCGGCGAGCACCAGGGAGGTGGCCAGACGCTTCAGGTCCCACTCCCAGGGGCCGTGCACCGTCTCGTCGAAGTCGTTGAGGTCGATGACGAGGCCGCCCCGCGCGTCCCCGTACAGCCCGAAGTTCGCCGCGTGGGCGTCCCCGCATATCTGCGTACCGATCCCGGTCAGCGGGGCCCGCGCGAGGTCGTACGCCATGAGTCCCGCGGACCCCCGCAGGAAAGCGAAGGGGGAGGCGGTCATCCTGCCGACCCGGATCGGCACCAGCTCCGGGAGCCGGGTGCGATTCGACTCCTCCACGGCCGCCACGGGGTCGGGGCGCCCCGCCCCCGCCTCGAACCCCGCGTGCATCGAGCGGGGGACGCGCCCCCGCAACGCCTTGCCCTCGCGCTTGGGCGACCCCTGCCCGGGCCACGGCGCGAACCCCGGCACCTGCGGAATCCTCTTCCCCCGCCGCTGTCCCTGCCCTGGCCCTCGGCGCACCAGCGCCTTCCCGAGTTCCGCCATGCCCATCGCCCCCGCCGTCCGTCCACCGAACCTGGCCTCGAAAGTACCGCCGCGCGCCGACTCCCGTCAGAGCCTGTGGATAACTACGGTGACATAGATCACTACACGCAGAGGTAGTCGCGAGCACGCGTACGGACACAAAACCCGTCGATTGTCCGGTGCCCAGGCCAGAGGCCGATCAAGGGGCGGCTCGGCCACCCGGTGTCTCAGTGCCGCCGTGATCGTCTTCGTTCCCTTCCGCCTGCTCTCACTCATCACCAGTAGGCGCCATAGTTCCGCATCACGCCGGCCAGGGGTTACGGCCCTCAGGTGTAGGGGGATGGATGGATCCCTCACTCGGCATACCGTCGTCCTGCTCACGCACAGGACGACGTACCGGGCAGCCGGGTCTTCCACCCTTCAGGCCGCAGCCCAACCTCAAATGGTTGACACCGAGGCCCGGCGTTCCGGCGGGCTCAAACCTTTGTTCTACACGCTCCACACAGACTCGCCGAAGGTCTATACGGAGCTTGCCAGCCCTTGGCGCTACGGACATGGCCCTGCAGTTCGCCTCAAGCCCAAGACCGTTCCTGCTACGAAAAGCATGAGGGCCGCAGCGGCGGCCAGGAGAGAAGCGCTCTCGTGCAGCGGCCACGCCCAGGGATACGGGTTCTGGCTAGGCCCCAGGCCAATGAGCGCGCAGCCCACAGGGAGGGCGGCGACGGCCAACGGACCGTACATGGAGCCGACGAGGTACTGAACGATCAGGCCCACGCCGAGGTACCCCGCCAGATTCCGCGCCACGCCGAGACCCACACCGAAGTCGAGCCACTGCGCTTCACACACTCCCAGGACGACCGCCACACTGGCGGCACCTCCGAATAGGACGGCCCGGTAGGTGGAGACTGGGCGGACCGCGGTGGCATCGGTTTCCATGGGCGCTCTGCTCATGGCGTGCAGGAGGAAGCACACCGGAGCCACCGGGAGAACCAAGGGCAACGGAACCCCTGACCCCAACCCGCCCATGAGCGAGGGGATAGGAAGCGCCGCCCCGGCGAGTAGTGGGGCAAGGATGAAGCAAGCCAGCACAGAGGCCCAGGAGGCATGCACCATGTGAACGCGAAGCCACCAGGTCACGATTTCTTGTCCCCTGCATGCTGGAAGGAAGCAGGGCTGAGATCCGCCGTCACGGAACAGTCCAGAACGGATCGCATGTTGCGCTCGTACCAGGCATGTTGTTGAGCTGGAGATAGTTCGCGTATCTGGTCGGCGAGAGCGACCGCTTCGGGCTGCCAATACGTCACCAGCTCACCCTCGGGCTCTCCCGAAGTCAGCGACAACCAGGCGTAGATCGCGCTGTGCGCAGCATCCCCCGGGTACTCGGCCCCTGGCTTCGTCGCACACGCCGGCGGGGAATCCGGCAGAACGCTGGTGGCGGTGACGGCCCGGACCGTGCTCTCGCTAGGGCGCGGTTCACCGAACTCGACGCGGGATGGCGGAGTGACTCCCACTCGGCTCAGGCGGCGTTCGGCGTCCTGCGCCCAGCGAACCATGTCGTCCTGCCGTTCGTATTGCTCTGGCCATACGCAAACCTGGACACGTCCGCCTGCACACCTGCGGAGTCCGGGATCCCGGGCTTGCACTCCCTCGAACTCAAGCGGCATGGCCAAGATGACTGCACCTGCGACACCAAGAGCACCGGCCGCCAACGCATATGCCTGATGTCGTCGGCCCCTCGTGCCGAGGGCAGTGGCAAGCAGAGCGGCGACCACCAGCCCAGCGGAGAAGACGATGGTGGCGGCCATACTCCGGACCGACGCAGTTTGGTCGATGCTGCAGCACTCCACCAGCCCCTGCCCGTTGAGGTGCCGCAGCCAGGGCAACTCGCCCAGTGCAGCAGGCCAGAACCCCCACAGGTAACCGAAGATGAGCATCATGGCGGCACCCAGGATGCGTGGCATCCACGGCCCTACCAGCCAGCCGAGCGCGATATGGGACACCACGACCGCAAAAGCGGTGAACAGGATTCCCAAGCTTGGGAAGCCAGGCGCCCCGAGAGCGATAGAGGAATAGGCCAAGAGACTTGCGAGCACCCCAAGCAGTCCCAATACGATGACCGGGGCGAGATGCAGCCAGGCGATGTGAAGGCGGCTGCGGGCGGGAGCCCAACCATCGATCCCCGCACGGTGAACTCTCGCGGATTCCCACGCGGCGCAGGCACCGCATCCCGCGCTCACAAAACCAAGCACGATCAGCGACTGCGCAGTGGCGGATTCCCAGTATTCGATAACAGAATCTGTGTTCCGCACACCGAACCAGAACAGGACCGGGAGCATGACGAGTGCAACCCAGGCGGCCGGCCCTGATCGGAGGAGAGTTCCAAGACGCATGCCTCAGACCTCCCCTCGAACCAGGCTACGGTAGGCGCTCTCCGCGCGCCGCTCGACCGGTATGCCTTTAGGAGCCTGGGCGAAGAAGTCCGGAACTTTCCCCTGAAAGGCCACCTGTCCTTGGTCGAAGACGATGACGCTCTCGTAGATATCGACCAGGTCCTCCGTCTGGTGGGTGGAGACCACAAAGCTGACGGATTCTGACAGCTCGCCCACCAGTTCGCGGAAGACACCACGCTGCACTGGGTCAAGGCCCGCGGTCGGCTCGTCCAGCAGAACGATCTGGGCATCGTGAATCAGGGACTGTGCGATGCCAAGTCGTCGCATCTGTCCACCGGACAATTCGTGACTCCGGCGCTTCGCCAGCTCTGCGAGGCGAACCCGGTCCAGGGCCTTTGCGGAGCGTTCCCACGCCACGGACTTCGAAAGACCTTTCAACCAGCCCCCATAAGCCACCTGCTCTCGTACGGTCAACGATGGCACAGGCTTTACCTGCTGCGGCAGCCACCCGACTCTGCGCCGGTACTCACTACGGTGACGTCTTTCCGTAGTTGTCAACTCACCCAGTTGCACCCGGCCGGACACGGGAGCAAGAACCGAGGCTCCCAGAGACAACAGTGTTGATTTTCCAGCACCGTTGGGCCCCAACAGCACGGTGCATCCCGAGGGAAACTCCAATGACAAGCCGTCAAGGACAGAGACTCTCGCACGGTAGGTGAAGGAACAATCGATGAAACGAAGCAGCACGGCCTATCCAGGTGGTCAGCGCGGAACAGCGGTGAGCGCAGGAAGGGTGCCCGATCCTCTCATCCGGAACCGAGCACCCTGCCGAGTGGATCAGTACTTGACGACCACGCGCTTGACAAACAGCTTGTAGCCGGGCTGGTCATAGCCGTTCAGACGGGTGTACTTGAAGTAGTAGCCACCCTTGGAACGGTCGCCAAAGCTGGACGTGTCACAGTAGTTCGTGTCCCGAGCAACTACGGGGTCCGGAAGGGCCGAGCGCTCCTTCTTCAGTTGCAAGGTTACGTTCTTGAAGTGGTCCTCGCCCGAGCCCCCGTTGTGGGCCGTGCAGCCAGAGAACTTGACCGACGTCGACACCCCGTCCCGGTTCTTGTCGTTCCAGTGACGAGAGTCCTTACCTGTGATCCACGCATCAATGCTGCTCTTGAAGCCGCCCTCAGCGAAGGCCGGTCCGATCCCGAATCCTGCGATGGCCGTAACTCCTGCCACGACCGTGGCTATCTTGCGCTTCCTGTCCATGTTCCCCTCCTAGAACGGGACCCGTGGCTGGTCAAGCCACGTGGTCCTTCCATGACGGACCAGATGTTCCTTAGTGATCATACGACTACGCGGAGGCATCGAGGGGAAAACGCGTTCGATTTGAGGAACATCTGAGGTTGGGCAAGCGGCATGAGCCGCAGCGGTCCGTAGGTGAGTGCGCCCAGCACCTTGGCGTGTTTAAGCTTGTTGTTGAAGCAACGACTTCGATGACGTTATGGCGTAGGCAGGCGGTTCGACCGAGGCTGCAGCGAATGTCGGCCTTAATAGGGTCGGTCTGCTCCGTATGACGGCTTTGATTCCTCGTGGCCGCAGGCAGCCACGGGTTTTCATGGAGGAGCTAATGTGGGCAATGGCCTGCTCGACCCGGGTGCTGTTTTAGCGTGCCGACGGAGATGGCGAAGCCCAATGGCCGACCCTGGTCGTCGCAGGCGAGGTGGAGCTTCGTGGTCAGTTCACCGTGGGAGCAGGCAATCGACTCGCCCGGCCAGAGCACTCCTCATCCAGGCCGGCCTCGCCGACACCGAACTCGTCGAGGGCAACTGGTACTGCCCTCGATCCTCTAGCGCAAGCCTCTCCTACCAAAGTCCGAAAGACGCCGACACTCGCCGTATTGCCGCCCAGGTCCTCCTGCTGGCCTCTCGGTTGGGTCATGCCAACTCCCGCAAACGCACCGCCTGGGCGGACCATTGCCCCCACGGTGCGTGCCCTGCACATCGACGGCCCACCCGCTGCTGTGAGACCAAGCCATTGGCCACCTGGACTACATAGGGATACGGCTCCCAGCCCTGAGACCTTCCTCACAAGCCACCTGTAACCGAGGGCGAAACTACAGCCCGCAGCAGAGCCACCGAAGATCCACACCGGAAAAACGGACACCGACGACTCCAAGCTCTCGGCGGCCCAAGCGTTCTTGGCCACACAACAGCGGCAGGCGCCATCGTGGTCACGATGGCGCCTGCCGCGTCGGTACAACCAGAGCACCTCTGTCGGTGCTCCATGGTGCGCGAGGGGGGAGTTGAACCCCCACGCCCTTTCGGGCACTGGAACCTGAATCCAGCGCGTCTGCCTATTCCGCCACCCGCGCATGGGTGTGTCTTTGGGTCTCTCACTGTGTGGTGCGAGCGCCTGCCGACATCCAGAAGATTAGCACGGTGCGGACGGTGGATTCACATCCGTATTCGGCGGGCACCTGCCAAGGGATCCGCTCTCGGACCGTGCCGGGGCCCAGGCCACGCCCGGGGCCGCGCCCGGGCCGGCACCGGACCTGTCCCCCTGGACCGTGCTCCCGCCCGCCCGGCCCGGCCCGCCCTCGCCCATCCCCGGGACCGGAGCACGCGAAGGTCCACAGCCAGGTGCGGGACACTGGCTCGAGGCCACCTCTACGATCCCTGCAAGAGGAGACTCAGCATGCGTCGCGAGCAACTGCCCGGAAGGGTTTGCGGATCCGGAAATCAGGGCCTCGTCAGGGGCCCTGGGGGGATCCCTGGCGCCTGGTGCGGGCATGCCTTGTGAGAGGCGACACTCACCGACCGGGCAGACAGGGGGAACCAGCCGATTTCCCGGCGCGTGGATACGATCAGTAAGCAGTACCAGGATGACTACGACGGAGGAGGTGCCCCATGGGAGTCCTGAAGAAGTTCGAACAGCGACTTGAAGGTCTGGTCAACGGCACCTTCGCCAAGGTGTTCAAGTCCGAGGTCCAGCCCGTCGAGATCGCCGGCGCCCTCCAGCGGGAGTGCGACAACAACGCGACGATCTGGAACCGCGAGCGGACGGTCGTCCCCAATGACTTCATCGTGGAGCTCAGCGCCCCCGACTTCGAGCGCCTGAGCCCCTACTCCGGCCAGCTCGGCGACGAGCTCTCCGGCATGGTGCGCGACTACGCCAAGCAGCAGCGCTACAGCTTCATGGGGCCCATCAAGGTCCACCTGGAGAAGGCCGAGGACCTCGACACCGGCCTGTACCGCGTCCGCAGCCGCACGCTCGCCTCCAGCACCTCCCAGTCTCCCGAACAGGCCACCGCGGGCCCCGGCCCCGGCGGCGCGGGTCCCGGCACCGTGGCCCCGGGCCGTGGCGCGGGCGGCGGCTATGGCTATCCGCAGTCCTCTTCCGGCGCCCCCGGCGGGGCACCTCCCATGCCGGCGGCACCACCGCCCGGCGCGGGTCGCCCCGGCGCCCCGTCCCCGGCGGCGGCCAGACCCCCGGTCCCCGGCGCCGGACCGCTCCCGGGCGCCCAGGTGCGGCGCTGGATCGAGATCAACGGCAATCGCCATCAGATCTCCCGCCCGACGCTGGTGCTGGGACGCAGCACCGACGCCGATGTGCGGATCGACGACCCCGGCGTATCGCGCCGGCACTGTGAGATCCGGACCGGAACGCCCTCGACGATCCAGGATCTCGGGTCTACCAACGGCATCGTGGTAGACGGGCAGCACACCACCCGCGCTACGCTCCGCGACGGCTCGCGGATCGTCGTGGGCCAAACCACCATCGTTTACCGGCAAGCCGAAGGGTGAAGCGGGGGCAATGTCAGAGCTGACCCTGACGGTCATGCGGCTAGGTTTCCTAGCCGTTCTGTGGCTGTTCGTGATCGTGGCCGTCCAGGTCATCCGCAGCGACCTGTTCGGAACGCGCGTCACACAGCGCGGTTCGCGCCGAGAGCGGCCCCAGCAGGCCGCCCGGGCGCAACAGGCCGCGCCTCCGCAACAGCGCCAGCAGCAGAGCGGCGGCGGCCGCCAGCGCCGCGGCGCCCCGAGCAAGCTCGTCGTCTCCGAGGGCATCCTCGCCGGGACGACGGTCGCGCTGCAGGGCCAGACCATCACGCTGGGCCGTGCACACGATTCGACGATCGTGCTGGACGACGACTACGCCTCCAGCAGGCATGCCAGGATCTACCCGGACCGGGACGGCCAGTGGATCGTCGAGGATCTCGGGTCCACCAACGGCACGTATCTCGACCGGACCCGACTCACCACCCCGACGCCCATTCCGCTGGGCACGGCGATCCGCATCGGCAAGACCGTCATCGAGCTGCGGAAGTAGTGCTACGTCATGAAAGAGCGCGAGCGGAGCGAGCGAGCCGAAGCGGCTGTCCAGGCACTGGACGCCGGCGCGCTCCCGACCGGAGGGTGGGCACCGTGCGGATGTACCCGGAGCCGACGGGCGAGGTGCGCATGAGTCTGTCTTTGCGCTTCGCCGCCGGATCGCACAAAGGCATGATCCGGGAGGGGAACGAGGACTCCGGTTACGCCGGCCCCCGACTCCTCGCCATCGCCGACGGCATGGGGGGCCAGGCCGCGGGTGAGGTGGCCAGCTCCGAGGTCATCACGACGCTCGTCACGCTCGATGACGACGTGCCCGGTTCGGACATCCTGACGTCGCTCGGCACGGCCGTGCAGCGGGCCAACGACCAGCTGCGGCTGATGGTCGAGGAGGACCCCCAGCTGGAGGGCATGGGGACGACCCTGACCGCCCTTCTGTGGACGGGTCAGCGCCTCGGCCTCGTCCATGTCGGCGACTCCCGCGCGTACCTCCTGCGCGACGGCGTGCTCACGCAGATCACCCAGGACCACACCTGGGTGCAGCGCCTCGTGGACGAGGGCCGCATCACCGAGGAAGAGGCCACCACCCACCCGCAGCGTTCCTTGCTCATGCGCGCGCTGGGCAGCGGCGACCACGTGGAGCCGGACCTGTCCATCCGCGAGGTCCGCGCCGGTGACCGGTACCTGATCTGCTCCGACGGCCTCTCCGGCGTCGTCTCGCACCAGACCATGGAGGACACCCTCGCCTCCTACCAGGGCCCGCAGGAGACCGTGCAGGAGCTGATCCAGCTCGCGCTGCGCGGCGGCGGCCCCGACAACATCACCGTGATCGTCGCCGACGTCCTGGACATCGACAGCGGCGACACCCTCGCCGGCCAGCTGTCCGACACCCCCGTGGTGGTCGGCGCGGTCGCCGAGAACCAGCTCCAGGCGCAGGACGACGGCGCCATGCAGACGCCCGCCGGCCGCGCCTCCGGGCTCGGCCGCCCGGTGCCGCCCCAGTCCTCGGGCGGCGGCTTCGGTCCGCCCGGCAGCGGTGACTCCACGGGGTACGTCCCCGAGGGCGGCTTCGGGGCGTACGACGACGAGGACTTCGTCAAGCCCCGCGGCGGCCGCAAGTGGATCAAGAGATCGCTCTACACCGTGCTCGCCCTCGCCGTCATCGGCGGCGGGCTCTACGGCGGGTACCGCTGGACGCAGACCCAGTACTTCGTGGGCACCAAGGACGAGCACATCGCGCTCTACCGGGGCATCGACCAGGATCTCGCCTGGGTCAGCCTGTCGAAGGTGGAGAAGGACCACCCCGAGATCGAACTCAAGTACCTGCCGCCGTACCAGCGCAAGCAGGTCGAGGCCACCATCGCCGAGGGCAACTTCGACGAGGCCACGAGCAAGATCGAGGAGCTGGGTCTGCAGGCCTCCGCGTGCCGGAAGGACGCCGAGCGCCGCAAGGTGGAGCGCGAGAACAACGCCAGGACCGGCGAGGGCGAGGCGGGCGGCACGACCGGCCTGACCAAGGCCCCGGGCGACGACCCCACCACCGACCCGTCCGGCCCGGCCGGCAAGAACGACAAGAACAGCACGACCGACAAGAACAAGTCCAAGACCGCACCGACTCCCACACCCGGCCCCAGCCTCTCCGAGGATGAGCAGAAGCTGGTCCCGCTGTGCGGTAAGCAGTAAGCAGCCGTTGGGGGCCTCTGCACGCCATGAGCAGTACTACACACACGTCGACGATCGGCGCGATCGGGGCGCCGAGCCGGCGCAACACCGAGCTCACGCTGCTCGCTTTCGCGGTCGTCATCCCGTTGTTCGCCTACATCAACGTCGGCCTCGCGCTCGACGGTGAACTGCCGTCCGGCATGCTCGGCTACGGCCTGGGTCTCGGCCTTCTCGCGGCCGTCGGTCATATCGTCGTACGCAAGTTCGCCGCGTACGCGGACCCGCTGCTGCTGCCATTGGCAACGTTGCTGAACGGTCTGGGTCTCGTCATCATCTGGCGACTCGACCAATCTGAGCGGCTACAGCATCTGGCCAAGACCCAGTACGGTTCCTTCACTCCTGCAGCTCCAAACCAGCTGATGTATTCCGCGATTGGAATCGCTCTGTTCGTCGGAGTGCTCCTGCTGATGAAGGACCACCGAGTTCTACAGCGTTACACCTATATCTCGATGGCCGGCGCGCTCGTATTGTTGCTGCTTCCCCTGGTCCCAGGGCTTGGCATGAATGTATTCGGGGCGAAGATTTGGATCAGTATCGGCGGCTTCTCCATCCAACCCGGTGAATTCGCAAAGATCGTCATCGCGATCTTCTTCGCTGGCTATCTAATGGTGAAGCGGGATGCCCTGGCCCTCGCGTCACGGCGCTTCGTCGGACTCTATCTGCCGCGTGGCCGTGATCTAGGGCCGATCATCGTCGTCTGGGCGATGTCGATCCTTATTCTGGTCTTCGAGACCGACCTCGGTACCTCGCTGCTGTTCTTCGGCATGTTCGTCGTGATGCTGTACGTCGCTACGGAGCGCACCAGCTGGATCGTGTTCGGCCTGCTTATGTCCGCCGTCGGGGCGGTCGGTGTAGCGAGCTTCGAGCCGCATGTAGAGAGCCGTGTGCAGGCTTGGCTGGACCCAATGCGCGAATACACGCTCAGTCGCCAGGGTGCGCCTGGTCACTCCGAGCAAGCTATGCAGGCTCTCTGGTCCTTCGGTTCCGGTGGTGTGCTGGGTTCGGGGCTCGGACAGGGCCACTCGGACCTGATCAAGTTCGCCGCCAACTCCGACTTCGTTCTGGCGACTTTCGGTGAGGAGCTCGGGCTCACCGGGATCATGGCGATCCTTTTGATCTACGGTTTGATTGCGGAGCGCGGGCTTCGCACTGCACTCGCGGCTCGCGACCCGTTCGGAAAGCTTCTCGCTGCTGGATTGTCCGGCGCCTTCGCCATCCAGGTCTTCGTCGTCGCCGGCGGCGTCATGGGTTTGATTCCGCTTACAGGCATGACCATGCCTTTCCTGGCATATGGCGGCTCGTCCGTGATCGCCAATTGGGCCCTAATTGGTATCCTGTTGCGCATCAGCGACACAGCCCGAAAGCCCGCACCTTCACCTGCACCAAGCCCAGACGCCGAGATGACCCAGGTAGTTCGACCGGCCTAAGCCAAGCCATCCCTATTTCGCCGGTAGGGAACGGACGAACCGCTCCCTACCGACCCGTCACGGGAAGGTCGTAAGTCATGGGCTTTCCCGGGCAGGCATAGCTACCTGCAAACACACAAAGGTGCCTCTGACCATGCTCTGGCCAGAGGCACCTTATTGCAGCAGGTTATAAACCTGCGCGTCAAACTCCGAGAATCCTGCACAATAATTCAAAAGCAGCCGCTAGGACCTCATAAACTGCACGGTTACTCGAGTCCCCACAACATATCCGGGGGACTGAAATCCTAGGGAGCTGTTTCAGTAGGCGCCCAACCGTACGCGGGCCGAGTTATATGGACTAGTCCGCCTTGGTTGTGTCGACGATCACATCTCGCACCGACAGTAGACGATACGGCCAGGTAGATCCCCCAACAGCCTTGATCTTGAATCGATAATCACCCGATGGCAACCCAGTCCAAACACCTGTGCTTGTCTCGTCTCCATCGCCCCACGAGAAGCATTCCGTGAAAGTTTTCGACCCGAAGCTGGTGTCAGTTCCGGTCGTCCGTATGAGCTCCACTGTAACGCTGCCGTAGGTGCTGCTTCCGTCACTAGCGAAACAGTGCTTGAAGTGGATTTGCGTGTAGTCGGAGTCTGACCACTCTCGCGAGGCATAGTCAGGCCGCACGCCGGATAGAGAACTTGACCACGTGGCGTGGGCACTGGTGACGGCGAGCATCGTGGCCCCCAGGGAGATTCCCACAAGGGTTCCGGCCCTCTTTAAGTTCTTCACACGTCCCCATTTCATGACACGAAACGAAATGACACCGTACGCACAATGCCAAGGCGACAACATCGTCCCCTGAGCGAAAAACTATCCTAGACCCCTCTGCGCCGCAACAGGTTTTATCAACGTTCGAGGCTCCCCAACTGCCCCACTCCATGCCGCATGGCCCCAATGGGATATAACGCCCACCTTTCGCTGTACGGTTCAAACACTTCGGGCCAAACCGCCGTTCACTTCGGTTTACGAGAAGCCTTCCTGGTTTAAGCGAAACGTCTAACGAATCAGCCACCTGGTGACATTGAATTTCGGCCATCAGCAGCTTTTACTGCCGGTGATGCGGTCGTAGACCCTCGCTCAACATGAGCAGGGCGGAGGCCTCCGAAAATCAGGTAAGTAGGCCGATTCAGGGTGCAGTGGTAGACCACCATCGTCAGCACACGTGATACGCCACCGATCGGAGGTACGCCGACTGCCTAGCAGTTGAACGTTGGGGGGCGCCAGAGCGGAACTGGAGCGGCCTCTGTTCCCCTGGCATTCCCCTCTCATTGCGGCCCGAGCCACCTGTGCCTACTCGATCACTCACGGTAAAGCCGTCGGCTGTAGTACTAGACTTCTCCGCACCTGACCGTGGTGACCGCAAGTCGAAGAGGTTCGGACCGTGAACAAGCCGCTACGTCGGATCGCGATCTTTTGTGGTCTGCTGGTCCTAACCCTACTTATTCGGGACAACTGGCTCCAATACGTCAAAGCGAGTGACCTCGAAACGGACAGTGCTAACCCCCGCGTCACCATCGAGCGCTACTCCCAGCCGCGCGGCGACATCATCGTGGACGGCAAGCCGATCACCGGCTCCAAGGCCACCCCGGGCAGCGACCTGAAGTACAAGCGCACCTGGAAGAACGGGCCCATGTGGGCCCCCATCACGGGTTACTCCTCGCAGCGCATCGGCGCCAGCCAGCTGGAGAACATCGACGACGGCATCCTGACCGGCAACGACGACCGGCTCTTCTTCCGCCGCACGCTCGACATGCTGACCGGCGAGAAGAAGGAGGGCGGCAACGTCGTCACCACCCTCGACGGAGCGGCGCAGAAGGCCGCCTACGAGGGCCTGAAGGGCCGCGGCAAGGGCGCGGTGGCCGCCATCGACCCCTCCACGGGCGCGATCCTCGCGCTGGCCTCCACCCCTTCGTACGACCCCGGTGACTTCGCGGGCAACACCAACGCCGAGGCCGAGAAGTTCCTGGAGCTCGACAAGGACAAGGACAAGCCGCTGGTCAACCGCGCGCTGCGCGAGACCTACCCGCCGGGCTCCACCTTCAAGGTGGTCACGGCGGCGGCCGCCCTGGAGCACGGCCTGTACGACAGCATCGACGGCAAGACGCGCTCGCCGCTGCCGTGGACCATGCCGAACACCACGACCCAGCTGAAGAACGAGGGCGACCTGCCCTGCAAGAACGCCTCGCTGCGTGAGGCGCTGCGGGTCTCCTGCAACACCGTCTTCGGCAAGATCGGCGCCGATCTCGGCAAGGACAAGATGCTGGAGACGGCGAAGAAGTTCGGGTTCAACTCCGAGCAGTTCGTCCCGGTCCGCTCCAACGCCTCGAACTTCCCCGAGGACATGGACAAGCCGCAGACCGCGCTGTCCTCCATCGGCCAGTTCGAGACCGCCGCCACGCCCCTGCAGATGGCCATGGTCGCCTCCGCGATCGCCAACGACGGCACGCTCATGGAGCCGTACATGGTCAGCGAGCTGCAGGCCCGCAACCTCGACGTCATCGAGAAGCACTCGCCCAAGGAGATGAGCGAGCCGCTCTCGAAGGAGAACGCCCAAAAGCTCCAGGAAATGATGGAGACGGTCGTCAAGTCGGGCACGGGAACCAGGGCGCAGATCCCCGGCGTCACCGTCGGTGGCAAGACGGGTACGGCCCAGCACGGCGTGGCGAACAGCAAGAACCCCTACGCCTGGTTCATCTCGTACGCCAAGACGGACTCGGGCTCGCCGGTCGCCGTCGCCGTGGTGGTCGAGGACAGTGCCGCGGACCGGGGTGACATCTCCGGTGGCGGGCTCGCCGCCCCCATCGCCAGGGACGTGATGGAAGCGGTCATCAAGAGCAAGAAGTGACGCCCGTCACGGCCACTCGACATCGGTGCACGTTGCGGTACCGGTCCGGTATCGGCTGACGGTCACGTCCGGGTCACGTAAGTCGAGCCGGGTACCGTATGCCCGGACAGCACACCGCCGGACCACACAAAGGTGCGGTCGGGGACCGACGGAGAGGGCTGGATTAGCTATGGAAGAGCCGCGTCGCCTCGGCGGCCGGTACGAGCTGGGCCAGGTGCTAGGCCGTGGTGGGATGGCGGAGGTCTACCTCGCGCACGACACCCGCCTCGGACGCACCGTGGCGGTGAAGACGCTGCGGGTCGACCTGGCCCGCGATCCGTCGTTCCAGGCCCGGTTCCGCCGTGAGGCCCAGTCGGCCGCCTCGCTCAACCACCCGGCGATCGTCGCGGTCTACGACACCGGCGAGGACTACGTCGACGGGGTCTCCATCCCGTACATCGTGATGGAGTACGTCGACGGCTCCACGCTGCGCGAGCTCCTTCACTCCGGCCGCAAGCTGCTGCCGGAGCGGGCCATGGAGATGACGATCGGCATCCTCCAGGCCCTGGAGTACTCCCACCGCAACGGCATCGTCCACCGCGACATCAAGCCCGCGAACGTCATGCTGACGCGCAACGGCCAGGTCAAGGTCATGGACTTCGGCATCGCCCGCGCCATGGGCGACTCCGGCATGACGATGACGCAGACCGCCGCGGTGATCGGCACGGCCCAGTACCTGTCCCCGGAGCAGGCCAAGGGCGAGCAGGTGGACGCCCGCTCCGACCTCTACTCCACCGGCTGTCTGCTCTACGAGCTGCTCACCGTCCGGCCGCCGTTCGTCGGCGACTCCCCGGTCGCCGTCGCCTACCAGCACGTACGTGAGGAGCCGCAGGCCCCGAGCGTCTTCGACGGAGAGATCACTCCGGAGATGGACGCCATCGTCCTGAAGGCCCTCACCAAGGACCCCGACTACCGCTACCAGTCGGCCGACGAGATGCGCGCCGACATCGAGGCGTGCCTGGACGGCCAGCCCGTCGCGGCCACCGCCGCCATGGGCGCGGTCGGCTACGGCCACCCGGACGACCAGCAGACCGCGATGCTGCACCCGCACAACGGTGGCGGCCACACGTCCATGATGCCGCCGGTCGGCCCCGACGACGGCGCCTACGACGAGACCGGCCACGGCCGCCGACAGAAGAAGAACAACACGTCGACGTGGCTGCTGATCATCGCGGGCGTCCTCGTCCTGGTGGGGGCGATCCTCATCGGGAAGGTGGCGTTCAGCGGGGACGGCGCCGACAGCGCGACGAAGGCGCCGAACCTCGTCGGCGAGAAGCTCGGTGAGGCCAAGGAGTCGGTCGTCAACGTCGGGCTCAAGCTGGAGGTCGGCAAGCACGAGCCGTGCGCCAAGTACCCGAAGGGCGAGATCTGCGAGCAGGACCCCGGGGCGGACACGGAGGTCGAGAAGGGCGACACCATCACGGTGACGGTCTCGACCGGTGCGCCCAAGGTCGCGGTGCCGAACGTCATCAGCACGGACGTCGAGGACGCCACGGAGAAGCTCCGGGGCGACAAGTACCAGTTCAAGGTGGAGACCGAGTCCCGGGAGTCCACCGAGGAGCCGGGCACGGTGCTCGAACAGGACCCGACGTTCGGGACCGAGGTCCAAAAGGGCAGCAAGATCACCCTCACCGTCGCCAAGAAGAAGGCGCAGTCCGTCGTGCCCAGCGTGGTCGGCAAGACCTGGGCCGAGGCGAAGAAGCAGATCGAGGACAACAACCTCGTTCCCCAGCGTCAGGACGTGGCCAGCGACGAGGTCGCGGAGGGCAAGGTCATCCAGACCACACCCACCGCGGGCACCTCGGCCGACCCCGGCTCCACGGTGACCGTCCAGGTCGCCAAGAAGCCGGAGGAGACCACTGTCCCGCCGCTGACCGGCCAGAAGCTGAAGGACGCCCGTAAGGCCATCGAGGACGCCGGCCTCTCGGTCGGCACCATCACCGGCCCGCAGGACGACGACGCCCTCGTGGTCCTCTCCACGCCCAACGCGGGCGAGAAGGTCGATCCCGGCTCGGCGGTCAACCTGACCACCGCGGGCGGCGGCGGAAACGGCGGCAACAGCGGGAACGACGACGGCGGAATCGGCGGCGGGGACGACGGCGGCGGCTTCCTCGGCGGCCTGTCGCAGCGCGACTCCCACCGGGACTCCCACTGGGGCTCGAACCGCGACGAGGACTGACCCCGGCCCACCGGCCGCGTGAACGAAGCCCCGGTCACCGCTCAGCGGCGACCGGGGCTTCGTCGTACCCGCCCTGGGGCAGCGTCACTTCAGCTCTGGTGGAGGCGTCCGCTTGCTGTCGACGTCATCGATCCGCTCCAGCTCGCCCCACACGACGTAGCGGTAGGTGGAGGTGTAGACGGGCGTGCAGGTCGTCAGCGTGATGTAGCGCCCGGAGTGCTTGACGCCCGATTCCCTGGGGATGGGGTCCAGGACCTTCACGTTGTACTTCGAGGTCTCGGGCAGCGTCTTGTAGACCTTGTAGACGTACCACTTGTCCCGCGACTCGAAGACGATCGCGTCGCCCTTCTTGATCTTGTCGATCTTGTGGAACTTCGCGCCGTGCCCGTCGCGGTGCGCGGCCAGCGTGAAGTTGCCCTTCTTGTCCTGGGGCAGGGCGGACTTGATCGGCTTCTTGTAGTAGCCGGCGACGCCGTCGTTGAGGCGCTTGCTGTCGGTGCCCGGTTTGACCAGGATCTCGCCGTTGCCCATCGCGGGTACGTGCAGGAAGCCGATGCCGCCCTTGGTGTCGACGCTGCCCGGACCGCCCGCCCACCGGTCGCGCACCTTCTCGCCCTGCTGGTGCGCCTCACGGTCGGCGACGACGTTGGTCCACCACAGGGAGTAGACGACGAAGAGGCCGAGGACCAGGCCGGCGGTGATGAGGAGTTCCCCGAAGACGCTGACCGCCGTGGCGAGGGGACCGCGGCCCCGGCGGCGTGGTGGGGGCGCCGGAGCCGGCGCCTCGGCCTGCTTCTCGTCGTCTTCGGTCGTGGCTGCCACTGGTTCCGCCCCGTTCTCACACTTCTAGTTGACGAGCACGCTCGGCTTGCCCTTGCCGCGCGGCCGTTCCTCGGCCATCTTGCCCCAGACGATCATCCGGTACTTGCTGGTGAACTCCGGGGTGCAGGTGGTCAGTGTGATGTAGCGGCCGGGTTTCGTGAAGCCGGAGCCCGGCGGCACGGGGCTGATCACACTGATGTTTCCGGGGTTCGTCTGCGGCAGGATGCTTGCCATCTTGTAGACGTAGTACGTGTCCCGGGTCTCGACGACGATGGGGTCGCCCGGCTCCAGGCGGTTGATGTAGCGGAACGGCTCGCCGTGGGTGTTGCGGTGGCCGGCCAGCGCGAAGTTGCCCTTCTCCGCGTCCGGCATCGCGGTCTTGGTGGCGCCCTTGTCGTAGTGGCCGACCATGCCGCGGTCGAGGACCTTCTGCTTGTCGATGCCCTCGGCGACCGGCACGACGACGTCCAGCTTCGGGATGTGCAGGAGCGCGAAGCCCTGGCCCGGCTCGAAGGCGCCCGGCCTGCCCTCCCCCTTCGCCCACTCCCGCTGCAGCGCGTGGGCGGCGCCGTCCGCCTGCTGCTGGGCCCTTATGTTCGTCCACCACAGTTGGTAGGCGACGAACAGCAACATCAACACGCCTACGGTGATGAAGACTTCGCCGAGCCCACGGCTGATCACCGCGCCGGGCGAGGGCCTGCGGGCGCGCTCCGCGCGTCGGGCCTCCACCCGCGAGAGCGGGGCCCCGCCGGGCCGGGGCGGTGCGGGGCGCGCGCCGCCCTTCCTCGCGGCCTTGCGGCGGGCGGCCCTGCCCTCGGCGGGGTGCGGGAGCCCGGGGCTGCCCCCGGTGGAGCCGGCGGGCTCGGGCCCGCCCCCGGTCTGCGGCGCGCGGCGCGTGTCGGCGGTCCGCAGGCCCACCGTCTCGTCATCGGCTATCGGCTCGGGGGCGTAACCGCCGTACAGCTGCTCGTACGTGGGTTCAGGCGCGCGCTGGGACACCACCCTGGGGGCGGGGGCCGCCGTGGGCCCGGGCGCGCGTGGCGGCTCCGCCAGGGGCTCGGGAGCGGGCACGCGCTGCGGCTCGGCAAGCGCGCTGCGGAACCACGGAGAGGGGTGGTCCCCGGGCCGGGGGCCGGGCAGCGGATCGGTCAGCGGGTCGGTCAGGTGATCGACCGCTTCCTCCAGTGTCTCCGCGTCCCCGTGCGCGCGAGCGCCCCCGTCCCCGGGCGCGCCACTCGCGCCGTACGGGGCCTCGGAGGGGCCCGGCTCGGGGCGCGGGGCCGTCACGCCGTGGCCCTGCCCACCACCGGGGCGAGCCCGCTCGATCGCGCGACGGCGCCGGTGTCGCCGCACTCCACCAGCCAGTTGGCGAGCATGAGGTGGCCGTGCTCGGTCAGCACGGACTCCGGGTGGAACTGCACGCCTTCGACCGCCAGCTCCCGATGGCGCAGGCCCATGATGATGCCGTCCTCCGTGCGCGCGGTGACCTCCAGCTCGGCCGGGACGGTGGCGGGCTCCGCCGCCAGCGAGTGGTAGCGGGTCGCGGTGAAGGGCGAGGGCAGGCCGGCGAAGACGCCCTTGCCCTCATGGCGTACGAGCGAGGTCTTGCCGTGCAGGAGCTCCGGGGCCCGGTCCACCACGCCGCCGTACGCCACCGCCATGGACTGCATGCCGAGGCAGACCCCGAAGACGGGCACGCCGGTCGCGGCACAGTGGCGCACCATCTCGACGCAGACGCCCGCCTGCTCCGGGGTGCCGGGTCCGGGCGAGAGCAGGACGCCGTCGAAGCCGTCCTGCGCGTGCCGCAGCGCGACCTCGTCGTTGCGCAGCACCTCGCACTCGGCCCCCAGCTGGTACAGGTACTGGACGAGGTTGAAGACGAAGCTGTCGTAGTTGTCCACGACCAGGACGCGTGTGCGGCGGGCGCCGCCGGGGGCGCTCACTGGCCGTCCACCGTGACGTCGTTGAAGGGGAGCAGCGGTTCGGCCCAGGGGAAGACGTACTGGAACAGCACATAGACCACCGCGAGGACGAGCACCAGAGCGATCAGCGCCCTCAACCATGTGTTTCCCGGCAGATGCCGCCAGATCCAGCCGTACATGCCGTCCCTTCCGGTCGCGTACGGCAACAGGCCTCTCTCGCCGTACGGCAACAGACTAACGGCGCAGTGCCTCCGGTTTCCCGGCCTCCACGGGCCGGGTCCCCTCCAGTCGGGCCCAGACGACCAGCCGGTGGCTGTGTCCCCACTCCGGTTCGCAGGTCGTCAGGGTGAGGTAGCGGTCGGGGCCCGTGAAGCCGGACGCGCGCGGGACGGGCGCGATGACGCCGATGTCGCCGGGGAGGGTCCTGTGGGGGCTCCTCTCGACGCGGTACGTGAACCAGGTCGCGCCGTCGGTCAGGACGACGGCGTCACCGCGCCGCAGCCGCGGGAAGTCCTTGAAGGGGTCGCCGTAGGTGCGCCGGTGGCCGGCGACCGCGAAGTTGCCCTTCTGCCCCAGTCTGGCGGTGGCGGCGTAGTGCCCGAGCCCCTTCTTCAGCACGTCCGTACCGGTGCCCTGGAGCACGGGCTTGTTCCACGTGAAACCGAACCGCGGGATGTACATGACGGCGAACGGTTTGCCGTCTTTGTAGGGGGCGGGCTGCTGCGGGGATGCCTCGCCGCCACCATCCTCGGCGCCGCCCCTCCCCGTCCCCGTGGCCGCCGAGTCCCAGGCCCACCGACTGTGGAGATCATCGATCTGGCGCTCCATGGCCTCGTCGGCCCGCACGCCGGTCCAGAACAGGACGTACACCACGAAGAGCACGATCAGCGTGCCGACGGTCACGCACAGCTCGCTGAACGTCCTGACGATCACGCGCACGGACACAGGCTCCCCCTAGGGGCGGCTACTCCTCGGCTGCCCACCGGCTGCTCCACGGCTCCGCCGGTCGTCGCACGGGACCGCTCCGCCGGTCATCGCACGGGCTTCGCGTAGTGGAGATCCACTGTGCCCGAGTAGCCGGGAAGAGTCACCGTCCCGTCCTCGTCCACTTTCCATCCGAGGCCGTAGGCGTTCACGTAGAGCATGTAGTTCTGGATCTCGGGGGACGCGGCGAGGGCGGTCCTGAGCTTGTCGGGGTTCCCCACGGCGGTCACCTTGTAGGGCGGGGAGTAGACGCGGCCCTGGAGGATCAGGGTGTTGCCGACGCAGCGCACGGCGCTCGTGGAGATCAGCCGCTGGTCCATGACCTTGATGCCCTTGGCGCCGCCCTGCCACAGGGCGTTGACCACCGCCTGGAGGTCCTGCTGGTGGATGACCAGGTCGTTGGGTTGCGGGTCGGGGTAGCCCGGGAGTTTGGGCGTCGCGTCGGGCGGGGCGTCGGCGAGGGTGACCGTGACGGCCTCGCCGTGCAGCTCCTTGGTGCCGGCGTTCTCCTCCAGGGCCTTGAGCCGGGCGTCGTCGGCCTTGGTGCCCCCGTCGTCGCGCTGGGCGAGCGCCTCGACGTCGTCGCGCAGGGAGCCGTTGGACTCATCCAGCGCGCCGTTCTTGTGACTGCGCTCCTGGATCAGGTCGGACAGTTTCAGCAGGGAGGCGTCGGTGCGGATGTTGGTGCCCTTGGCCGTGTTGAAACTGGTGAAGAAAATCAGGCCGGCGAGCGCGAAAACGGCACCCGTAAGCACCCGAACCGGACGCCATCGAGGGCGACGACCGGCACCTTCGTGGGGGTCGGCAGAATTGCTCAACGTACCCTTATCTCCTTCAGCGCCGCGGAAGCACTACGCTAACGGACGCCCGGGGGAGGCCACTGCTCCCCGAGGAGTCCCGCCCGGCCCCGTCCCAGTTACCTGCGCGGCCACGCAGCGCATCGACAGGAGAGACCCTCGTGCCGAAGTCACGTATCCGCAAGAAGGCAGACGACTACACGCCGCCCCCCGCCAAGAAGGCGACGAACATCAAGCTGACCAACCGCAGCTGGGTGGCTCCGGTGATGCTGGCGATGTTCCTCATCGGGCTCGCCTGGATCGTGGTCTTCTACGTCACGAACGGCACGCTGCCGATCGACTCGCTCGGCAACTGGAACATCGTCGTCGGTTTCGGCTTCATCGCGGCGGGCTTCGGCGTCTCCACGCAGTGGAAGTAGCTCACTCCACCCCCGCCGCGCAAGCCCTGCCCTGAGTTATCCACAGCGCTATCCACACGAGTGGAAAAGGTCTGAAGATCTGTGGATAACTCTCCGCCGGTTGACACCGGTGTGACTGACCCACCGGTTCCCTCGCCACCGCCCACCCCTTGTCCTTCCTGGGAAAACCCGGGCCGGCGACGAGGGGCACGGGTGTTCCCCACAGCGTGCACAGGATCGAGCACACGCTGTGGACAACACCGTTTCCTCACACGAGCTGCCCGGTCCTGACGAGGACGATCACCACGGTCGCGACCAGGACCAGCGCACAGCTGCCGTACTGGATGAGGCTCCGCCGCTCGCGGGGCGCGTACACCATGGCGTAGCCCACGATGAGCCCGCCGACGAGGCCACCGATGTGGGCCTGCCACGCGATGTTGGGCCAGAACTTCGTGATGAGCAGGTTGACCGCCAGCAGTACGAGGACCGGCCGCATGTCGTACTTCAGGCGCCGCATCAGGACGGCGGTCGCGCCGAACAGGCCGAAGACGGCGCCGGACGCCCCGAGCGAGGGCTGATTCGGCTCCGCGAGGAGATAGGTCAGCGCGCTGCCCGCGATCCCCGAGGCCAGGTACAGGGCGATGTACCGGGCCCGGCCGAGGGCCGCTTCGAGCGGCCCGCCGATCCACCACAGGCTCAGCATGTTGAAGGCGATGTGCATGACGCTGCCGTGCAGGAACATCGCCGTGACCAGGCGGTACCACTGCCCCTCGGCGACGCCTTCGACCGATCCGAGTTCCGGCACGAAGGCGCGTCCGAGCATGTCGTACTGGTCGGTGAAGCGGTCCCCGATCGCCATCTGCACCAGGAACAGGGCGATGTTCAGCCCCAGCAGGACCTTGGTGACCAGCCGGGGGTCGGCGCTGATCGTGCCGCCGGCGACCGTGCGCGGCTGGGTGGCCGTCGGGGCGTGGCCCGTCCCCGAACCACCGCGGACGCACTCCGGGCACTGGAAGCCGACCGAGGCGCTGATCATGCACTCCGGGCAGACGGGACGTTCACACCGGGTGCAGGTGATGCCGGTCTCACGGTCCGGGTGGCGGTAGCAGCGGGGCAGGCCCGACTCCCCCCGCGACTCCTGCGGGCTGCCTGGCACCTGGTCCATGAGGTCCCCTCAAATCTCCGTGCGACGGCACTGGTACGACGGCACTGCGGCGCTGTGGCGTGGCGGCGCCGCGACACCGCGGCACCGTGGTGTGGCAGGCGCTGTGGCGTGCTGGCACGCTCGGCAACGCACCGCCCCGCCCTTCCTTACGGATGGGCGGGGCGGTTCGGTTCCCTCGCGGATACGCGCGGGTACGCGTCGATCAGGCGTCGCGGGTCTCGATGACCACGGACTCGATGACCACGTCCTGCACCGGGCGGTCGGTGCGCGGGTTGGTCTGCGTGCCCGCGATGGCGTCCACGACCTTGCGGCTGGCGTCGTCGGCGACCTCGCCGAAGATCGTGTGCTTGCCGGTCAGCCACGCGGTCGGCGACACGGTCACGAAGAACTGCGAGCCGTTCGTGCCCGGTCCCGCGTTGGCCATCGCCAGCAGGTACGGCTTGTTGAAAGCGAGGTCCGGGTGGAACTCGTCCTTGAACTCGTAGCCCGGGCCACCGGTGCCGTTGCCCAGCGGGTCGCCGCCCTGGATCATGAATCCGCTGATAACGCGGTGGAAGACGGTGCCGTCGTACAGACGGTCCGTGGTCTTCTTGCCGGTCGCGGGGTGGACCCACTCGCGCTCGCCCTGAGCGAGCTCAACAAAGTTCTTGACCGTCGTGGGCGCGTGGTCCGGCAGGAGCCGGATCACGATGTCGCCCTGGTTGGTCTTCAGGGTGGCGTAAAGCTGCTCAGCCACGATCTGCCTTCCGTTGTCTTCTGTGACAGTCTTCTGTGACACCCCGATCCTCGCACGGACCGGATGGGGACGAGTAGCCGCCGAGTGGCGCGCGCCGCGGCGATCCGCGGGCGGCCATCCATGGCATCGTCGGCAAAGAACTCTTCTCGTCCCGTTCAATCGGATTCCCCGGGCCGGAAACGGATACCCGTTCCTTGCCGCCCGCGAGTGATTCATACCTGGGAGCGATCCAGAAGGCATGATCCTTGAAAGGGTGGAAAGGTGACATACGTATACGCCACCGAGGAGGAGGATCACGTGACCCGCATCGACAGCGTGCGTGCCGCGACTGGCTCGGCCAAGGACAGCGTGCGGCACGCCGCGGACGCGGTGGCGCCATACGCCGACACGGCCAAGGACCGGGCCGCGCAGTACGCCCAGGAGGCGCGTGCGCGGCTGGCGCCCAAGGTGTCGCAGGCGGCCGAACAGGCCCGTGTCCAGTACGGCGCCCACGTCGCCCCCCGCGTCGAGCAGGCGCGTACGCACGTGCCGCCGAAGGTCGACCACGCCGCCCACGAAGCAGCCGTACGCACCCGCAAGGCCGCCCGGCAGGCCGCCGAGTACTCCAAGCCCCGCATCGAGAACGCGGTGGCGGCCGCACAGCCCGTCCGTGAGGAGGCGGCGGCCCGCAGCACGGCCGCGCTCGCCGCTCTGCGCGGCCAGGTCTCGGCCAAGGAGATCCAGCGGCTGGTCCGCAAGCACGAGCGCCGGGCCAGGAACGGCCGCATCGCCAAGAAGCTGGCCCTTGTGAGCATCCTCGCGGGGGGTGCCTTCGCCGCCTGGAAGTGGTGGGACAAGCAGGCCAACCCGGACTGGCTGGTGGAGCCGCCCGCGGCCACCGAGGTCCCCGACAGCACGCCGCTGACCTCGGTCGATGGCAGCGACCAAGCCGCCCTCGACCCGGAGGTCCAGGCCAAGCAGGCCGAGGCCGAGGCGGAGGCGACGGACCGGGACAAGCAGAGCTGACGCAGGCGGGACGCGCGCCGCGTCCCCGGCGGCAGTGACACCGCAGCACCACGCGTCGTGGGGCGGAGGACCGATTGGTTCTCCGCCCCACGATGTTTCACGTGAAACAGCGCCTCGATCGTGCCGCCCGCCGCCTGACCGCGTTCTCGCACACGCTGACCGCGTTCTCGCACACGCCGCTCACCAGTCGATCCCGGCCGCCACCGGCCGATGGTCGCTGCCGGTGGCCGGCAGCACCCACGCGCTCTTCGGCTCGACACCCCGGACCAGGATCTGGTCGATCCGCGCCACGGGGAAGGTCGCCGGCCAGCTGAAGCCGAAACCGTCCCCGGCCTCCTCCTGGGCGGAGTGCAGCCGCGCGGCGAGACCAGCGAGCGCGCGGTCGTCCATGGTGCCGTTGAGGTCACCGAGGAGCACCACCCGTTCGTTGTCTTCGGCGGCGACGGCCTCGGCGAGCGCCTGTGCGCCGCGATCCCGGTCGCCCGTCCAGAAGCCGTCCCCGGGACGGACCCGTACGGACCCCAGGTGGGCCACGTACACCGCCAGCGGCCCGTTCTCCGTGGCCACCGTGGCGCGCAGCGCCCGACTGTCGGCCGCTCTGACGGCGGCCGGCTTGGTGGCCGCCAGCGGTCCGACGTCTTGCGCGGTGTCGACCGGTTCGGTGTCCGACAGCGGCAGCTTGCTCCACAGACCGACGGTGCCCAGCACCGTGTGGTGCGGGTAGGCCTCCGCCAGTGCCCGCTCGTACAGCGGCTTCGCCTGCCGGTCAATCTCCTCCAGGGCCAGTACGTCCGCACCGGAGCGGACCAGGTCGCGGGCGGTGCCGGCCGGGTCTGCGTTGTCGGCGTCGACGTTGTGGGAGACCACGGTGAGGTCGGCGCCCGGCCGGGACTTGTCGGCGAGCAGCCCACCGTAGAGGTACAGCCACGCAACGGCGGGCAGCAGCAGCGCGAGGGCCGCCGAGGCGGAGCGGCGCCACAGCGCCCCGGCGAGCAGCACCGGGACGAACAGCGCGGACCACGGCAGGAAGCTCTCCACCAAGCTGCCGATGCCCTTGCGGTCCGGGAGCCGGGCGTGCAGCAGGAGGAGCAGGCCCAACAGCAGCGCCAGCACCGCGAACACCGGGCCCCGCTTCCACGGCTCCGCTCGAGGCCGGGCCGGGGCGTCCGGACGCCCCTTCTGGTGTCGGCCCTGGTGCCGCTCCTGATCTCGGTCCTGATCTCGCTCCTGGTCAGGGGAGCTGGGGCCTCGGAGGACGCGGAGGAGCCGCCGCGTCCGGCGCTCGCGTATGCCTGCCGACACTGGAGTGGGAGTCATACCGCCAGTCAAGGCAGCCGGGTGTTGCCACCACGTATGCGGTTTTCGATACACCGGCGATATGTGCCGGCTCGTAGCCTCGCTCCATGCGTGTGCTGATTGTCGAGGACGAGCCCTATCTGGCGGAGGCCATCCGCGACGGCCTCCGCCTGGAGGCGATCGCGGCCGACATCGCGGGTGACGGCACCACCGCGCTGGAGCTGCTGGCCGTCAACACGTACGACATCGCCGTCCTCGACCGCGACATCCCCGGCCCGTCCGGTGACGAGATCGCCAGGCACATCCTCGCCTCCGGCAGCGGCACACCGATCCTCATGCTCACGGCGGCCGACCGCCTCGACGACAAGGCCTCGGGGTTCGAGCTCGGAGCCGACGACTACCTCACCAAGCCGTTCGAGCTCCGGGAACTCGCGCTCAGGCTCAGAGCACTCGACCGCAGACGTGCCCACCACAGGCCTCCCGTACGGGAGATCGCGGGACTGCGTCTCGACCCGTTCCGCAGAGAGGTCCACCGGGACGGCCGCTACGTGGCACTGACCAGGAAGCAGTTCGCCGTGCTCGAAGTCCTCGTCGCCGCGGAGGGCGGTGTCGTCAGCGCCGAGGAACTCCTGGAGCGCGCGTGGGACGAGAACGCCGACCCGTTCACCAATGCCGTCCGCATCACCGTCTCGGCCCTGCGCAAACGGCTCGGCGAACCCTGGATCATCGCCACCGCCCCGGGTGCCGGCTACCGCATCGACACGGCGCCACGGGCCGCACACGAGGGGGAAGGCCGTGGATAGGCGGCCCGGCCTGAGCGTTCGCCTCAAGCTCACGCTCAGCTACGCCGGTTTCGTCATGCTCGCCGGTGCCCTGCTGCTCGCCGCCGTGTGGGTGTTCCTCCTGCAGTACGTCCCCGACGACTGGGACCGCAGGATGCTGCACGAGAACCCCAATCGCCAGCTCCTCATCGGCACCTTCACTCCGGCGGCAGCCGCGGTCCTGATGTTCCTGCTGGTCTTCGGCCTCCTCGGCGGCTGGTTCCTCGCGGGCCGCATGCTCGCCCCCCTGACCCGCATCACCGACGCCACCCGCATGGCGACGGACGGATCGCTCTCGCACCGCATCCGCCTGGAGGGCCGCAGGGACGAGTTCCGCGACCTGGCCGACGACTTCGACGCGATGCTCGAACGGCTCGAAGCGCACGTCGCGGAACAGCGGAGGTTCGCGGCCAACGCCTCGCACGAGCTGCGCACCCCGCTGGCGATCTCGAAGGCGCTGCTCGACGTCGCCCGCAGTCACCCCGACCACGACACCGGCGAACTCGTCGAGCGTCTCCACACCGTCAACAGCAGGGCGATCGACCTCACGGAGGCGCTGCTGCTGCTCGGCCGCGCCGAGCGGCGGGCCTTCGCCCGAGAACGCGTCGACCTGTCCCTCATGGCGGAAGAAGCCACCGAAACACTTCTCCCCCTCGCCGAGAGGCACCGTGTCTCCCTCGCCACCAGCGGTGACATCGCACCCACGACCGGCTCGCCGGCGCTCCTGCTCCAACTGGTCACGAACCTCGTGCACAACGCGATCGTCCACAACCTGTCCGAACGGGGCACCGTGTGGATCACCACCGCTGTCCGGCCCGAAATGGTGCTGCTCACCGTCGAGAACACCGGCGAGAAGCTCGCCCCGCAGCTGACCCCGACCCTCACCGAACCGTTCCGGCGCGGCACGGAACGCGTCCACACCGACCATGTGGGCGCGGGCCTCGGCCTGGCCATCGTCGAGACGATCACCCGTGCCCACGACGGCACCCTCACCCTCACCCCGCGCCCCGCCGGCGGCCTGAGCGTCACCGTCGAGCTGCCCGCGGCGCCCCCGCGTACCGCCTCCTGACCAAGGTCGGTGGAGCCACGGATCCGGGAACGGCACGGGGCATGTCACGGACATGCACGCAGGGACCAGAGCGCATGCACGGCAGGGCAACGGCGTGCCAGAAAGCGCACGCATGCTGAAGCGAACCGCGAGGGGATCGCAAACCCCGCCCACACCCGACCGACTGATGAGGGAACGCCGTGCTCAAGAGGACTGGCTTCGCGCTGGTGTCGATCACCGCCGCGACCGCACTGCTCACCCCGCCGGCCACCATGGCCTCGGCGACGACCGGCCCCGCCCACAGGACGACGGCGGTCAGCCGGCACCTCCAGCCGGCGGCGCCGACGGTGGTCAGCCGGGACCTCCAGCCGGCATCGCCGACGGCGGTCAGCCGAGACCTCAGGCCGGCGGCCAGGAGCAGCGCGGCGGCCCAAGAGAACTGGCCGGTCATCGACTGGGACATCACGGACATCACGGCCGGCCGGGGCGAGCACGCGAATCGCTACTGGAACCTGATCGACGCGATCCACCGCAACAGCTACGGCGACGCGACCGACACCGGCAGCGGCCTGGTCCAGCAGACCACCCGGAACACGAACCGGCTGATCCAGGTGCGGGTGCGGAACGAGGGGCGCGACCTCGTCTCTGTCTACCTGTGGGCCGACAACCTCTACGTCGCGGGCTTCTACTCGCCCGGCGCCGGCGTCCACTGGGCCTTCCAGGACGGCCGCCAGCAGCAGTTCCAGCAGGATCTGGGCGTGCAGGTGCGTTTCATGCCGCGCAACGGGAGCTACCTCAGCCTCAACGGCGGCAGCACGCGCGAGAACCTCTACCTCGGCTCCACCAACATCTTCAACGCGCTGTACGACCTGCACAACGTCCCCACGTGGAACGAGACGCGCGTCGACCGGGGCATGCTGATGGCCATCACCATCTTCTCCGAAGCCGCCCGCTTCGGCCCGATCTTCAACCGCGTCTACGGCAACATCAACGGCTTCACCAACTACCAGCTGAGCCATGACTACGCCGAAATGGAGAACCAGTGGGGAGCCCTCTCCCGGGCCGCCCACAGCTGGCGTGAGGGCCGCCCGGCCTCGGTGCGCCTGATCGGCAACAACGTCACCAGCTTCGACCGGCTGCGCCAGGTGGTCGGCTTCGTCGAGCTGCACGGCTCGGAGGCGCTGCTCTAGAGCCTTGACCGCGGCACCCCGGGGCAGCCGCGGGCCTGTGGACACGGAAAAGCCCCTCCGACCCGCGTTCGCGCAGTTCGGAGGGGCTCTCGGGCTGTGGAGCCTAGGGGAGTCGAACCCCTGACATCTGCCATGCAAAGACAGCGCTCTACCAACTGAGCTAAGGCCCCGAGAACGATGCGCCGGGCCGCGAGGACCGCCTTCCGGCGTGCACCGCAGACCAGAGTACCGGGTCACCCCCCGGATCTCGCAAAAGGATTGGGGGTCCCGGTCGACGACCACGCTCCGTAAGATGCACGACGTGGTTCGCGGCAGCGAACCGCGGTCTTAGGGGAAGCGATGGGGAGACGCAATGGACGCCGCACAGCAGGACACCACCGCGAGAGCACGGGAGCTCCAGCGGAACTGGTACGGGGAGCCGCTGGGGGCGCTCTTCCGTCGACTCATCGATGATCTGGGCCTCAACCAGGCGCGTCTCGCCGGGGTCCTCGGCCTGTCCGCGCCCATGCTGTCCCAGCTGATGAGCGGTCAGCGCGCCAAGATCGGCAACCCCGCGGTCGTCCAGCGTGTGCAGCTCCTCCAGGAACTGGCGAGCCAGGTCGCGGACGGCAGCGTGAGCGCCGCCGAGGCGACCGACCGCATGGACGAGATCAGGAAGTCCCAGGGCGGCTCCGTGCTCACCAACACCTCGCAGACGGCGACCGGTTCGGGTGCGCCCACGGTCAAGCGCGTGGTGCGCGAGATCCAGTCGCTGCTGCGCTCCGTCGCCGCCGCCGGCGACATCATCGACGCCGCCGACTCCCTCGCCCCGACCCACCCGGAGCTGGCAGAGTTCCTCCGGGTGTACGGCGCCGGACGCACCGCGGACGCGGTGGCCCACTACGAGGCGCACCAGAGCTGAGCCGTCGACCGGGCCGCCGCACGGCCCGGAAGGGGAGCGGAGCGCGACCATGGGTGAGGTCTTCGCCGGCCGGTACGAACTGGTCGACCCGATCGGACACGGGGGAGTCGGAGCGGTCTGGCGCGCCTGGGACCACCGGCGGCGCCGCTACGTGGCCGCCAAAGTGCTGCAACAGAGCGACGCGCACACCCTGTTGAGGTTCGTGCGGGAGCAGGCCGTCAGGATCGACCACCCGCACGTGCTCGCGCCCGCCAGCTGGGCCGCCGACGACGACAAGGTCCTGTTCACCATGGACCTGGTCGGCGGCGGCTCGCTGGCGCACCTCATCGGGGACTACGGACCGCTGCCGCACCGTTTCGCCTGCACGCTCCTCGACCAGCTCCTCTCCGGTCTCGCGGCCGTCCACGCCGAAGGTGTCGTCCACCGCGACATCAAGCCGGCCAACGTCCTGCTCGAAGCCACCGGCTCCGGACGCCCGCACCTGCGTCTGTCGGACTTCGGCACATCCATGCGCAAGGGCGAGCCGCGCCTGACCGCGACCGACCATGTCATGGGCACGCCCGGCTACTTCGCTCCCGAGCAGCTGCTGGGCGCCGATCCGGACTTCACCGCCGACCTCTTCGCCGTCGGCCTGGTGGCCCTGTACGTCCTGGAGGGCGCGAAACCGGACGCCACGGCACTGATCGCACACTTCGCCGCGTACGGCACGCCCTGCGCGCCACGGGGCGTGCCGGAACCGCTCTGGCAGGTCATCGCCACCCTGCTCCAGCCCGACCCCAGGGCGCGGTTCCGCACCGCCACCGGGGCGCGCAAGGCGCTGGCGTCCGCCGCCGAGCTGCTGCCGGAGCCGGGGTCGGACGCCGAGCCCGTCCAGATCTTCGACCACCTTCCGCCGCTGCCCACGGGGTACGCCTCTACTGGCCCCACCGGTCACACCGACCTCATGCGTCCCACCAGCCCCGCCGGACACACCGGCCCTGCCCGCCCCCCAGCCACCCTCAGTCACGGCTCCCGACCGCCAGGCCCCGCACCGGCGACGCACCGCGCCCCCGCCTTCGGGACCCACAGCTACGTATCGCCACCGCCCTCCACGCCCCCCACGGCCGGCCCACCACCCCACCCGCCCGCGAAGATCGCCGTCCCGATGCTGCTCATCGCGCTGCTGTGCCTCACCGTGGGCGTGTGGGCCCTGACCCGGCTCTGACGGCGAAACGCGTCGCCCTGCGCCGCGCGACCAGCGTCCACACGCCGAGGACGCCCAGCAGACCCGCCCCGGTCCCGATCCCACCGACGGCGAGCACCACCATCGCCGTGTCGTCGTCATCGTCCCGCTCCGTGACGCCGAACTCCCCCGCGGGTACGGGCGATCCCGCGTACGCCGGCCCCGGGCGCGCGGCCCCTTCGACGGATATTCGGAGTGTCAGGTCGAGCGGCCCCTCGCCGGACACCTCCGCGACCCGCGGGCTGAGGTGGACCGACAGGTAGTACCAGCCGGCGAACCGCACCGCGGCCACCCTGTCGGCCGGCGCGAAGCGGTTCTCGTACGCGACCGGAGGCAGCGGGTCCAGTGCCACCGACTTCTGCTTGCCGTCGTACGCCGTGTCCTCGTCGTCGACCTCCGCGCGCACCGGGTTGGACAGCGCCACGACCAACGCGGACGAGACGTACCCCCTACCGCGCCCGGAGCCGCGTACCGTCCCGTTCCGCTCGCCCCGCCCGCTCGAACTGCCCAGCTCCGCGCCGACGGAGAGGCGCTGCCCCCAGTCGACCGGCACCCGGTAGAAGAGCGTTCGGCCGGGTGCGATCCGGTCGCCCCAGACCCCCGTACCCAGCGCGCGGGCCCCGGAGAAGCCCGGCCCGCCCGCGCGGCTCCTCCGCTCACCGGTCCGGGGCGCGGGGGTGGCGGAATTCCAGGAGCGGGGCGCTCGCGTCGCTCCCGCCGACCGCAGCGCGGGTTCCGTCGCGACCCGAAGCTCCAGCCCCCAGTCACCCCGGGAGGACTCAGGCTCGCTCATCCGCTCGACGAGCACGTAGTACGTGCCGGCCCCCGCGCAGCTCCTCTCGTCGGGCCCGACCCGGCGCGCCGCCGTGGCGGTGACGGGGCGCGGGCTCTCCGAGGCCCCGAACCTCGCCTTCCGCGCCTCCCGGGGACTGCAGTTGGCGCCGTCGGCGTCCTGCACGGAGACCTTGAGGCCATCGGCGTAGGAGACCTTCTCGGCCACCCCCGGCACCGCGGTGACCGCCACGTAGGCGCTCTCCTCGGCCGTCAACTCCAGGCGGTAGAAACGCTGCCCCGCGCGCGGGAGGGAGCTCAGGTACGTCTTCCCCGGGCTGAGCCGGTGCCCCGCCGCGTTGCTCGTCGCGCCGTCGATCGTTTCGGCGTCCTCGGCGAAACCGTACGGAGAGGACGCGCCCGCCGCCACCGTCTGAGCCGGGGGCAGCACTCCGGTCACACACAGCGCGGCCCCCACCGCCAGCGCCGCGCCCCTGCCCCCGCCAAGCCGCCGCCCCATCCCGCGCCACCCCTCGTCGCGAAGTCGGCCGTCCCGCCCGGACCGCCCGGGCCCATCCGCCCCGAGCGTCCTGCCCGCCGGGCGCCCCGGGGACACCACCACGACTCCGCCGTCACCGCAACCGCGCCACCACCAACCCCCACATTCGCTCCCGCAAGCAAATCCTTTACGGGAGCGAACTCACCGCACAGCACAAAACCCCGGCCGCATCAGCGACCGGGGCCTGTGAAGTGACTGGTGTCGATGACTCACGAACCCGTGGGCACGGAGTCAGTCGCCTCCGTCCACAGATCCTGCTCGGCGCGATCCGCCTGGATCTGGCGGTACACGAGGAGCCCGCCGATGGCGGCCAGTGCGACCAGGAGAAGCTTCTTCACCGCGCGACCTCGTCTTTCCTTGACGTAGGGGACTTCTGGCGCCCGACTATACACACCGACCGATATCGATCGGTGACCTGGATCCGACCCCCAACTTCCGCCCCCGACACAGCAGTCCAAACGGACTTCGGCGCTCCGCCGGCCTCGCCCCACTGTGGCGTTCGCCGCTCCGCGCCCTTTCTCGGGGCCCTTGGGGCCATCCGGGTGGTGTTCATCTGAACATCGGCGCCGCGCGGGCGTCGGTCCGTCGTTATCGACCCCACATACACATCATGAGGAAAGTACGCAAATCGCCCAACCCGAATTGAGGGGTCATGACCGGCAACAAGGCCATGAAGCTGTGGACCACGATCGTCACCGCCTTCCTCGCGCTCTTCGCGGCGCTCGGACTCACCACGACGGCCACCGCGGCCACGGCGGTACAGGAGACCACGAACGCTCGCAACGCCACGGAGTGCGCGCCCACGCCGGCTCTGGCCGCCCTCTGGACAGCCGCGTACGAACGTTCGTTGCCCCCGACGATGAAGCAGCGCATCCGCGCCGAGGCCCACGGGTCGTCCCCCAGCTGCCGGCACCTGCCCCCCGCGGACACGGAAGCCGAGGCCGGGACGGCCACCGCCCATGAGCCAGGGCTCGCCTCGGAGCCGTAACCCGGACTGGGCACCCCCCACAGGCGTCCGAAGGCCCCCCAGCCACACAGGCTGGGGGGCCTTCGCGCGAACGGACGGGCCGGCCGAGGGCGCGCGGTGCAGTCAGCTCGCCTGGCGCCGCTGACCGAGGACGCAGAACTCGTTGCCCTCGGGGTCCTCCAGGACCACCCACGACTGCTCGCCCTGGCCGATGTCGACGCGCTTCGCGCCGTGCGCCTCCAGGCGGGCCACCTCGGCGGCCTGGTCGTCGGGCCGGAAGTCGAGATGCAGCCGGCTCTTCGCCTTCTTGTTCTCCTCGACCCGGACGAAATCCAACCCCGGCAGGCGATCCGGCGCCGGGCGGATCTCGAACTCATCGTCATCGGAGTGGACGACGACCCAGCCAAGAGCGTCGGCCCACCACTGCCCCAGGGCCGCCGGATCCACCGAATGAACGATTACCTGTTCCCATTCCAAGGTCATCCGCAGAGCGTAGTGCGACCGAGGTTCGACGACAGTGAGTTGTTCAGGGCGACCCCACACGGCAAAAACCCCCGACCGTATTCGGCCGGGGGTTTTCGTACTGGTGGGGCTAACAGGATTTGAACCTGTGGCCTCATCCTTATCAGGGATGCGCTCTAACCAACTGAGCTATAGCCCCGCCGCGCTTCGGAGTATGTCCCGCGCGCTGACCCCTGAAGATTAGCGCACCTGGGGGCCAGTCCCAAAATCGGTGCTCCGGCCCCCGACGCGACCCCGTTACTCGTCTTCCGCCAGCGTCAGCTCGATGCCGCCCACGAAGCCCGCGGAGAGGTTGTAGATGAACGCCGCGAGCGTCGCCAGCGCCGTGGCCAGGATGACGTCGATGACCGCGATGATCGAGGTGAACGTCAGGACGCGCGGCAGCGACAGGAAGGACTGCAGGTCGAAGCCGTTCGACTCGTTCGAGCCCGTCGCCTCCGAGATCGTGCCGCCCACCGTCGAGAAGACGCCCATCGCGTCCATGACCATCCACAGCACGGCGGCCGCGACGATCGTGCAGATGCCGAGGGCGATGGAGAGCAGGAAGCTGACCTTCATGACCGACCACGGGTCGGCCCTGGCCACCCGCAGCCGCGCCTTGCGCGTGCGCGGCACCGTGCGCGTGCCCGGCCGCGGCTTGCGCGCCGCGCCCCCCTTGGCGCCCTGCTGGTACGCCTGCGGCGGGTGGTACGGCTGAGACGCCTGCGTCTCGGGCCTGCGCTCCCCGGGCAGCGCCCCGCCCGACGTGTCGGCGTCTCGGGTGTCCGTCACAGTTCCCCCCTGGGATCCATGAGACTCGTCGGAGTCGTGGGCATCTGTGGCGGAGCCACGGGCACCGTCCCTACCGGTAGTGCCGGCCCGCTGGGCCTCGGCGCCCGTGGCTTTACTCACGATCACTCACTCCTCGCGCTACTCGGCCGAGGAGTCCGTGCCCTCGTCCGTACCGACGGCCGGCTCGATGCCGTCCGGGTCGTCGACGACGATGTCCCCGTCGACTTCCTCGGCCTCGCGGCCGGCCTCGGCGTTACGAGCGATGCCGACCACGGCATCGCGCTTGCCCAGGTTGATCAGTTGGACGCCCATGGTGTCACGGCCCGTCTCCCTGACCTCGTTGACTCGCGTACGAATCACACCACCGCCCAGCGTGATGGCGAGGATCTCGTCCGTCTCCTCGACCACCAGGGCGCCCACGAGTTCGCCGCGGTCCTCCACGATCTTGGCGGCCTTGATGCCCAGGCCACCGCGACCCTGCACGCGGTACTCGTCGACATTGGTCCGCTTCGCGTACCCACCGTCGGTGGCGGTGAAGACGAACGTACCGGGCCGGACGACATTCATCGAGAGCAGTTCGTCGCCGTCGCGGAAACTCATGCCCTTCACACCCGACGTGGCGCGGCCCATCGGGCGCAGCGCGTCGTCCGTTGCGGTGAACCTGATCGACTGGGCCTTCTTGCTGATGAGCAGCAGGTCGTCCTCGGCCGACACCAGCTCGGCGCCGATCAGCTCGTCGTCCGAACCGTCGTCCGTCTCGCGGAGGTTGATGGCGATGACACCGCCCGAGCGGGGCGAGTCGTAGTCCTTCAGCGGGGTCTTCTTCACGAGGCCGCCCTTGGTGGCGAGCACCAGGTAGGGCACCGCTTCGTAGTCGCGGATCGCGAGGATCTCGGCGATCTGCTCGTCCGGCTGGAAGGCGAGGAGGTTCGCCACGTGCTGGCCGCGGGCGTCGCGGCCGGCGTCAGGCAGCTCGTACGCCTTGGCGCGGTAGACGCGGCCCTTGTTCGTGAAGAACAGCAGCCAGTGGTGCGTCGTCGACACGAAGAAGTGGTCGACGATGTCGTCCTGCTTCAGCTTCGTGCCGCGCACGCCCTTGCCGCCGCGCTTCTGCGAGCGGTAGTCCTCGGTCTTGGTGCGCTTGATGTAGCCGCCGCGGGTGATCGTGACGACGATGTCCTCTTCGGCGATCAGGTCCTCCATGGACATGTCGCCGTCGAAGGGCACGAGCGCGGAGCGACGGTCCTCGCCGAACTTGTCGACGATCGCCGCGAGCTCGTCGCTGATGATCTGGCGCTGCTTCTGGGGCGAGGCCAGGATCGAGTTGTACTCGTTGATCTTGGCCTGGAGCTCGTCGTGCTCGGCGACGATCTTCTGGCGCTCCAGGGCGGCGAGCCGGCGCAGCTGCATCTCGAGGATGGCGTTGGCCTGGATCTCGTCGATCGAGAGCAGGCCCATGAGGCCCTCGCGCGCGACGTCGACGGTCTGGCTGCCGCGGATGAGCGCGATGACCTCGTCGATGGCGTCCAGGGCCTTGAGCAGGCCGCGCAGGATGTGCGCCCGCTCCTCGGCCTTGCGCAGCCGGAACTTCGTGCGCCGGACGATGACCTCGACCTGGTGCGTCACCCAGTGGCGGATGAACGCGTCCAGCGAGAGCGTGCGCGGCACCCCGTCGACCAGGGCCAGCATGTTGGCGCTGAAGTTCGACTGGAGGTCGGTGTGCTTGTAGAGGTTGTTCAGCACGACCTTGGCGACCGCGTCCCTCTTCAGGACGATGACCAGGCGCTGGCCGGTGCGCGAGGACGACTCGTCGCGCACGTCGGCGATGCCGCCGACCTTGCCGTCCTTGACCAGGTCGGCGATCTTCTGCGCGAGGTTGTCGGGGTTGGTCTGGTAGGGCAGCTCGGTGACCACCAGGCACTGGCGGTTCTGGATCTCCTCGACCGCGACGACCGCGCGCATCGTGATGGAGCCGCGGCCCGTGCGGTAGGCCTCCTCGATGCCCTTGCGGCCCACCACGAGGGCGCCGGTCGGGAAGTCGGGGCCCTTGATGCGCTCGATGAGGGCGTCCAGCAGCTCCTCGTGCGAGGCGTCGGGGTGCTCCAGGGCCCACTGCGCGCCCGCCGCGACCTCGCGGAGGTTGTGCGGCGGGATGTTGGTGGCCATGCCGACCGCGATGCCCGCCGAGCCGTTGATCAGCAGGTTCGGGAAGCGCGCCGGCAGGACCGTCGGCTCCTGGTTGCGGCCGTCGTAGTTGTCCGTGAAGTCGACGGTGTCCTCGTCGATGTCGCGGACCATCTCCATGGCCAGCGGCGCCATCTTGCACTCGGTGTACCGCATGGCGGCCGCCGGGTCGTTGCCCGGGGAGCCGAAGTTGCCGTTGGAGTCCACCAGTGGCATCCGCATCGACCACGGCTGGGCGAGGCGCACCAGGGCGTCGTAGATCGAGGAGTCGCCGTGCGGGTGGTACGTGCCCATGACGTCGCCGACGACGCGGGCGCACTTGTAGAAGCCCTTCTCGGGGCGGTAGCCACCGTCGTACATCGCGTACAGGACGCGGCGGTGGACGGGCTTCAGGCCGTCGCGTACGTCGGGCAGCGCGCGGGACACGATGACGGACATCGCGTAGTCGAGGTAGGAGCGCTGCATCTCCGTCTCGAGCCCGACGGGCTCGACACGCATGCCCACACCGGGAACGACAGGTTCCTCTTCGGGCGTCACAGGGGTGTTCTCGTCGGCCATTGCTGGTCAAAGTCCTTTCGAGGTGCGGCTTGTACGGGCCGACTCAGATGTCGAGGAAGCGAACGTCCTTGGCATTGCGCTGGATGAACGAGCGCCGTGCCTCGACGTCCTCTCCCATCAGCACCGAGAAGAGGTCGTCGGCCTGTGCCGCGTCGTCCAGGGTGACCTGGCCGAGCACGCGGTGCTCCTGGTCCATCGTGGTGATGCGCAGCTCCTCGGCGTTCATCTCGCCGAGGCCCTTGAAGCGCTGGACCGAGTCGTCCCTGATGCGCTTGCCGGCCTGGCGGCCGATCTCCACGAGGGCGTCGCGCTCGCGGTCGGAGTACGCGTACTGGAAGTCGTCCCGCGACCACTTGATCTTGTACAGCGGCGGGCGCGAGAGGTAGATGTGACCGTTCTCGACCAGCGGCCGCATGAAGCGGAACAGGAACGTCAGGAGCAGCGTGTTGATGTGCTGGCCGTCGACGTCGGCGTCCGCCATCAGGATGATCTTGTGATAGCGGAGCTTCTCGATGTCGAAGTCCTCGTGCACACCGGTGCCGAAGGCCGAGATGAGGGCCTGGACCTCCTGGTTGTGCAGGATCTTGTCGATGCGCGCCTTCTCGACGTTCAGGATCTTGCCTCGGATGGGCAGGATCGCCTGGTACATCGGGTCGCGGCCGGACTTCGCCGAACCACCGGCGGAGTCACCCTCGACGATGAAGATCTCGCACTTCGTCGGGTCGTTCGACTGGCAGTCGGAGAGCTTGCCCGGCAGGGACGCCGTCTCCAACAGGCCCTTGCGACGGGTCAGGTCGCGCGCCTTGCGGGCGGCGACGCGGGCCGTGGCGGCCTGGATGCCCTTGCGGATGATGTCGACGGCCTCGTTGGGGTTGCGGTCGAACCAGTCCGTGAGGTGCTCGTGGACGACCTTCTGCACGAAGGTCTTGGCCTCCGTGTTGCCCAGCTTGGTCTTCGTCTGGCCCTCGAACTGGGGCTCGCCCAGCTTCACCGAGATGATCGCCGTCAGACCCTCGCGGATGTCCTCGCCCGTGAGGTTGTCGTCCTTCTCGCGCAGCAGCTTCTTCTCGCGTGCGTAGCGGTTCACCAGGCCCGTCAGCGCGGCCCGGAAGCCCTCTTCGTGCGTGCCGCCCTCGTGCGTGTGGATCGTGTTCGCGAAGGAGTACACGCCCTCCGTGTACTGCGAGTTCCACTGCATCGCGATCTCGACCGAGAGCAGGCGCCCCTTGTCCTCGGCCTCGATGTCGATGACGGTCGGGTGGATGACCTCGCCCTTGCGGGAGTTGAGGTACTTCACGAAGTCGACGATGCCGCCTTCGTAGTGGTACGTGACCGTGCGGGCCTCGGCGGCCTCGTCGTCGGTCGCCTCGGCCGAGTCCGCACCCGCCGTGGCCTTCGCCGACTCGCGCTCATCAGTGAGTTTGATCGTCAAACCCTTGTTGAGGAACGCCATCTCCTGGAAGCGCCGCGCCAGCGTCTCGAAGGAGTACTCGGTGGTCTCGAAGATGTCGCCGTCGGCCCAGAAGGTGACCGAGGTGCCGGTCTCGTCGGTCGCCTCGTGCCGCTCCAGGGGGGCGGTCGGGGCACCCGTCTTGTAGTCCTGCGTCCAGCGGTAGCCGTCCGTCTTGATCTCGACGGAGAGCTTGGTGGACAGGGCGTTCACGACGGAGACGCCGACGCCGTGCAGACCACCGGAGACGGCGTAACCGCCGCCGCCGAACTTGCCGCCCGCGTGCAGCACGGTCAGCACGACCTCGACGGCCGGCTTCTTCTCGACCGGGTGGATGCCCACCGGGATGCCACGGCCGTTGTCGATCACGCGCACGCCGCCGTCGGCGAGGATCGTGACGTCGATCGCGTCCGCGTGGCCGGCGAGGGCCTCGTCCACGGAGTTGTCCACGACCTCCTGCACCAGGTGGTGCAGACCGCGCTCACCGGTGGAACCGATGTACATGCCGGGTCGCTTGCGGACCGCGTCCAGACCCTCGAGGACGGTGATCGCGCTGGCGTCGTACGAGGGCGGGGCCTCGACGGTCTCGCCGGCGGCGGTGGACGGGATGTTCTCGTTGGGGTTGCCGGAATCGGCCACGAAGCGCCCTTTCTGGCACAGCACAAGCCAAGCTCCCGGCGGTGGCCGGAGCGGCTGCGTCGTTCAGCGATAGTCAGCGTTGCTCGGTGCGTCCCACAAGTGGGGCGGGATTAGCTTCCAGTCTACCGGTAGCACTGACATTGATGGGGGCTTGCCGGTACCTGAGTCCTCATGTGCCGCCCTGAACCGGACTCGGCCGACTCCCCATATACGGAACGGGGCTCCAGAGGGCTCACAGCGGCACTCAGCGCTTCGGGCCGTCAACCCCCAGCAACCGCCACCGGCAGGCTCAGCCGTAGGTGTCGCCGGGGCCCGTGCTGCCCGGTGCGCGCAAGGGTCCGAAGCGGTGCGCGGGGCCCCCGGGGCCGAGGACCTTGATGAGGCGCACGGTGCCGTGGCCCAGGTCCTCGTTGAGCCGGGCGACCAGCTGGGGGGCCATGAGGCGCAGCTGGGTGGCCCAGGCCGTGGAGTCGCACTGCACGGTCAGGACGCGCTCGTCCTCGTCGTACTTCTGCGGGACGCAGTGCTTGGCCAGGTCGTCGCCGACGATCTGCGGCCAGCGGCCCATCACACCGCCGACCGCGGCCGGCGTCTCCCAGCCGCGCTCGGTGATCAGCCGGTTGATGGCGGAGCCGAGCGGCAGCGGATCGCGGCCGTCGGCGCGGGCCCCGGAGCGCAGTCCGCCGCGGCGGGCCTGCTTCTTCTGCTGCGCGGCGTCCCCACGCGCGCGTGCCTGTTCTTTCGCGGCGCGCAGGGCGACGCGGGCGAGGTCGACGCCGGAGGGCTCGGGCGTCTTCCGCGGCCCCTCGGGCTCGCCCTTGGCGGGCTTCTCCTGGCTCATACGCGGTCCACCGCCCCATCCGCCACCGCGAACCGCGTGCCTGCCAGCACGCCCGGGACGTCGTCGTCCACCGCGGCCGTGACCAGCACCTGCTCCCCGGGGGCCACCAGTTCCGCTAGCCGTTCCCGGCGGCGGGCGTCCAACTCCGCGAAGACGTCGTCGAGGACGAGCACCGGCTCATTGCCCTCGGCCCTGAGCAGGTCGTACGAGGCCAGGCGCAGCGCCAGGGCGTACGACCAGGACTCACCGTGGCTCGCGTACCCCTTGGCGGGGAGCTGGCCCAGCTTGAGCAGCAGGTCGTCGCGGTGCGGGCCGATCAAGGTCACGCCCCGCTCGATCTCCTGCTTGCGCGCCTCCTCGAGGGCGGCGATCAGCTGTCCGTAGAGCGCCTCGCGGGTGTGGCCCTCACCGGGCGCGGAGGGCTTGTACTCCAGGGCGACGGGCCCGCCGCCGGGGGCCAGCTGTTCGTACGCCTTGTCGGCCAGCGGCTGGAGCGCCGAGATCAGATCGAGCCGCTGCGCCAGCAGCTCGGCGCCCGCGCGCGCGAGGTGCTGGTCCCAGACGTCGAGCGTGGACAGGTCCATGGAGCGTCCGCCGTGGCGCCGGGCGAGCGCGGCCGACTTCAGGAGGGTGTTGCGCTGCTTGAGGACCCGGTCGTAGTCCGAGCGGACGCCCGCCATGCGCGGGGAGCGGGCGGTGATCAGCTCGTCGAGGAAGCGCCGCCGCTCACCGGGGTCACCCTTGATCAACGCCAGGTCCTCGGGCGCGAAGAGCACCGTGCGCACGATGCCCAGCACGTCCCGCGGCCTGACCTGGGAGGACCGGTTGACGCGGGCGCGGTTCGCCTTGCCGGGGTTCAGTTCGAGTTCGATCAGCTGCTGCCGCTCGCCCTGGCGGACGTTGGCCCTGATGACGGCCCGCTCGGCGCCCATGCGCACCAGGGGGGCGTCCGAGGAGACGCGGTGGCTGCCGAGTGTGGCGAGGTAGCCGACGGCCTCCACGAGGTTCGTCTTGCCCTGGCCGTTGGGGCCCACGAACGCGGTGACGCCCGGATCGAGTGGGACCTCGACCCGGGCGTACGACCGGAAGTCGGCCAGCGACAGATGCGTGACGTGCATGGTGTGCGCCGACCTCCCCCGGCAAGCCCGTGCTCGACGCACAGGCTGTGGATTACTTCTTCTCGACCGCGTGGCCGCCGAACTGGTTGCGCAGCGCGGCGATCATCTTCATCTGCGGGGAGTCGTCCTGGCGGGACGCGAAGCGGGCGAAGAGGGACGCGGTGATCGCCGGGAGCGGAACCGCGTTGTCGATGGCCGCCTCGACGGTCCAGCGGCCCTCTCCGGAGTCCTGCGCGAAGCCGCGCAGCTTCTCCAGGTGCTCGTCGTCGTCCAGCGCGTTGACCGCGAGGTCCAGCAGCCAGGAACGGATGACCGTGCCCTCCTGCCAGGAACGGAAGACCTCGCGCACGTCCGTGACCGAGTCGACCTTCTCCAGCAGCTCCCAGCCCTCGGCGTAGGCCTGCATCATGGCGTACTCGATGCCGTTGTGGACCATCTTCGCGAAGTGGCCCGCGCCGACCTTGCCCGCGTGCACCGAGCCGAAGTCACCCTCGGGCTTGAGCGCGTCGAAGACCGGCTGCACCTTGGCGACGTCTTCCTTGTCGCCGCCGTACATCAGGGCGTAGCCGTTCTCCAGGCCCCAGACGCCTCCGGAGACACCGCAGTCCACGAAACCGATGCCCTTGGCCTTCAGCTCCTCGGCGTGCTTCTCGTCGTCCGTCCAGCGGCTGTTCCCGCCGTCCACGACGACGTCGCCGGGCTGGAGGAGCTCGGACAGCTCGTCGATGGTCGACTGGGTCGCGGCACCGGCCGGGACCATCACCCACACGACCCGCGGGCCCTTGAGCTTGCCCACAAGCTCTTCGAGGCTGTGGACATCGGCGAGGTCCGGGTTGCGGTCGTATCCGATGACGGTGTGACCTGCGCGGCGGATGCGCTCGCGCATGTTGCCGCCCATCTTGCCGAGGCCGACGAGACCGAGCTCCATCAGTGGTTCCTTCACTAGCGACGTGGCGTTACGGCACTTTCGTACCTGCGTCCGAGCCTACGCCCGGACGCACGCACACACCTGTGGGCTCAGCCGCTCAGACGTACCGGCATGATCAGGTACTTGTAGGCGTCGTCCGCCTCGGCGTCCAGGGCCGGCCTGCCGCTCAGCAGCGCCGGCTTCGTGGAGGTCGTGAAGGACAGCTGGGCGACCGGGGAGTCGATCGCGCTCAGGCCGTCGAGCAGGAACGTCGGGTTGAAGGCGATCGAGATGTCGTCGCCCTCGAGCTGGGCGTCGACCCTTTCCACAGCCTGTGCGTCGTCGCTGGAGCCGGCCTCCAGGATCAGCACCCCCTGCTCGAAGCTGAGCCGCACCGGGGTGTTCCGCTCGGCCACCAGGGCCACACGCTTGACGGCCTCCACGAAGGGGGCGGTCTCGATCACGGCCACCGAGTTGAACTCGGTCGGGAACAGCGTGCGGTACTTCGGCAGGTCGCCTTCGAGGAGACGCGTGGTCGTACGCCGGCCCGCTCCCTCGAAACCGATCAGGCCCTCGCCCGCGCCCGAGCCGGACAGCGCCAGGGTGACCGTGTCGCCGCTCGTGAGCGCCTTGGCGGTGTCCAGGAGCGTCTTGGCCGGGACCAGGGCGACGGCGGACGCCTCGGGGTCCTCCGGCTTCCACAGGAACTCGCGGACCGCGAAGCGGTAGCGGTCGGTGGAGGCCAGGGTGACCGTGTCGCCCTCGATCTCGATGCGTACGCCGGTCAGCACCGGCAGCGTGTCGTCGCGGCCCGCGGCGATGGCCACCTGGGCGGCGGCGGAGGCGAAGACCTCACCGGGGACGGTGCCCGTGGCGGTCGGCATCTGCGGCAGCGCGGGGTACTCCTCCACGGGAAGCGTGTGGAGTGTGAAGCGCGAGGAGCCGCAGACCACCGTCGCCCGTACACCGTCTGTGGAGATCTCCACCGGGCGGTTGGGGAGCGCTCGGCAGATGTCCGCGAGCAGCCGGCCGGAGACGAGGACCGTGCCTTCCTCGTCCACCTCGGCGTCCACCGAGACGCGTGCCGAGACCTCGTAGTCGAAGCTCGACAGGCTCAGTGCGCCTTCCTCGGCCTTCAGCAGCAGACCTGCGAGGACGGGCGCAGGCGGCCGGGCCGGGAGGCTGCGCGCCGCCCAGGCCACCGCCTCCGCGAGTACGTCGCGTTCAACCCGGATCTTCACCGTAAGCCGCCCTCCTGCTGTTGCTGGCTGCTCTCGCCCGCTGGGCCTGTGGCCCTCGTCGTCTGACTCGGTGTCTCTCAGCCATGCCGTGGGAAGGACACCGGGGTCCAGTCTGACGCACCGCACTGACAGTCGGTGCCCGTCGGGGTCAAGTCGTGGCGAGCGGCCTCGGAGCTCCGCGGGGCGAGTTGTGCACAGGCCCCACTTCCAAACGATTTCCCCGGACTCTCTAGTTGGGAGTAGTAGTAGGGCCTGTGGAAACCGTGGATAACCGTGTATGCGCTGGTCAGCACCGGTTTTTTATCCACCGTGCCTGTGGGCGGAGCCCGTGGACAACCGGGTGTTTCTGTGGACGGGCGAAAGTTCTGCACACCCGATGCACAGGCAGGGGCCACTTCTCCCCAGCGCTGTCCCCAGCTTTACCCCGCTTCCCCACAGGCCAACCCGGCACCTTGGTGTGACGCCTTTCACTCGACCCGGTGAGGGGGCGCGTCACGTTGCCGAACAGTGGACAGCCGTGTGGAGAAGCTGGGAAAAGCTGGGGACAACAGCCCCCTGCCTGTGGGCTGCCGGTGGACAACGTCGCGCACACCCTGTGGACGGAAATTTCATCCACACCCTGTGGACAGTCTTCGTCCACGAATCCACAACCACCTGACCTGGCCTGATGATCTCTCAGTCGCGCCGCCTGTGGACAGTGTCTGGACAACTTTCCAGTCCCCAGGGTGTGGACGCGAAAAAGTCCCGACATCTGTGGAGAACCCCCGTCTGAGCTGGGGAAATCGAACAACGAGGGCCGGCCGTACGAGGGTCTTGTGCGGGTGGAACGGGCTTCCCACGCCGTGAAACGGGCTCCACGCACGCGTGGGCGACGAAAAAGGCGCCCCGGGAGGTGTCCCGGGGCGCCCTCGGCGACGCGTCGCGGCGGCCGTCAGCCGTTCTTGATGCGGTTGGTGAGCTCGGTGACCTGGTTGTAGATGGAGCGCCGCTCGGCCATCAGAGCGCGGATCTTGCGGTCCGCGTGCATGACGGTCGTATGGTCGCGGCCGCCGAACTGCGCCCCGATCTTCGGCAGCGAGAGGTCGGTCAGCTCCCGGCACAGATACATGGCGATCTGGCGGGCCGTCACCAGCACGCGACTGCGCGAGGATCCGCACAAATCATCCACTGTCAGCCCGAAGTAGTCCGCGGTCGCCGCCATGATGGCCGTCGCCGTGATCTCCGGAGCCGCGTTCTCGCCGCCCGGGATCAGGTCCTTGAGGACGATCTCGGTGAGCCCCAGGTCCACGGGCTGGCGGTTCAGCGACGCGAACGCCGTGACCCGGATCAGCGCGCCCTCCAGCTCGCGGATGTTCCGCGAGATCCGCGACGCGATGAACTCGAGGACCTCCGGCGGGGCGTTGAGCTGCTCCTGCACCGCCTTCTTGCGGAGGATCGCGATGCGCGTCTCCAGCTCGGGCGGCTGGACGTCGGTGATCAGCCCCCACTCGAAGCGGTTGCGCAGCCGGTCCTCCAGCGTGACCAGCTGCTTGGGCGGCCGGTCGCTGGACAGGACGATCTGCTTGTTCGCGTTGTGGAGCGTGTTGAAGGTGTGGAAGAACTCCTCCTGGGTCGACTCCTTGTCCGCGAGGAACTGGATGTCGTCGACCAGCAGGATGTCCATCTCGCGGTAGCGCTTGCGAAAGCTGTCGCCCTTGCCGTCGCGGATGGAGTTGATGAACTCGTTGGTGAACTCCTCGGAGCTCACGTACCGCACGCGCGTTCCGGGGTACAGGCTGCGGGCGTAGTGCCCGATCGCGTGCAGCAGGTGCGTCTTGCCGAGTCCCGACTCCCCGTAGATGAAGAGGGGGTTGTACGCCTTCGCGGGCGCCTCCGCGACGGCCACCGCGGCCGCGTGCGCGAAGCGGTTGGACGCGCCGATGACGAAGGTGTCGAAGAGGTACTTGGGGTTGAGCCGGGCCGTCGGCTCGCCGGGCCCCGTCGCGGGCGCCGGCTGCGCGGCCAGCGGGCCGGGGGCGCCACTGGACGAGTTGCGGCCGACCGGGCCGCCCCGGTGCACTCCATGGCCGCCGTGCCCCTCGTTGCCCCGGTGATCGCGCGGATCGCGGTGGTCACGGGGATCGCGGTGGTCGCGGGGGTCCCCGGACGAGTCGGACATGTCATGGCGCTCGCGGCGGTCCTGCGACTCCGAGCGCTGCTGCTCGTACGGTGAGCGGTCCTGCGGCTGCGAGCGGTAGTCGCGCTGCGGCTGCTGGACCGGGTTCGCGTACGGATCGCGGTCGGGGAAGCCGAGCCGGGGCTGCTGCCAGCCGTAGTCGTCCTGCTGCTGCGGCTGCGGCCAGGCGCCGGGACCCGGGCGCCGGTAGTCCGGGTAGGCGGGCCGGGCGGTCGGCAGCTGATCGCGGGAGCCCTGGTGCTCGTCCGAGGGGCGGCGCCCATAACTCTCGTAGCCGTCCCGCCCCTGGCCCGAGCCGGAGGGCAGCTCGGGCTCCTCGTAGCGCTGCTGGTGCGACTGCTGCTGGCCCTGCTGGTGCTGGATCGGCGGGCCGGCCGGTTCGCCGACGGAGTCGTCGACCGTGATGGCGATGCGGATCGGGCGGCCGCACTCACGGCTCAGCGTCTCGCTGACCACGGGGGCCAGCCGGCCCTCCAGGACGCCCTTGGCGAACTCGTTCGGCACGGCGAGCAGCGCGGTGTCGGCGACCAGCGCCAGGGGCTGGCAGCTCCGGAGCCACCGCTCGTCCTTCGCCTCGACACCCTGGCCCCGCCCCTCACCCAGCAGATGTTCCAGAACTCGTGGCCACACTGCGGCAAGATCGGCAGGTACATCAGCCACAGGGCACGCTCTCTCACGGGGTCCCACGAAGGTGTGGTTCTTGGGACGGAAATCGGGATGGGGAGGGGGAAGGGAACGAATCGGAGTTCAGCCAAGGTAGTCAGGGCGACGGCTGCGGTTCAAGTTGTTGTCCACAGGCTGTGCACAGTGTCTCCCTCCAGCGGTCGGTTTGACCGGATGGCGTAGCCCCGCGTACCGTGACCAGGTCGAGTTGTCGATGGCTGCTGCCGCCTGCCTCCGATGGGCAAAGATCACGATCTGTGATTGTGAAGCGGTGCACTCGGTGCGTATTCGCGAGCTTCTCGTGGGCGCACGGTGACAGCCAGGCGATGTCCCGCCACCCACGATCATTTCTGGAGCCCCCGAGTGAGCAAGCGCACCTTCCAGCCGAACAACCGCCGTCGCGCCAAGACCCACGGCTTCCGCCTGCGGATGCGCACCCGCGCCGGCCGCGCGATCCTCGCCAACCGTCGTGGCAAGGGTCGCTCCAGCCTGTCCGCCTGATCTCAGTCAGGTCATGACGTCGTGCTGCCTACCGAGCATCGGCTGAGGCGGCGCGAAGACTTCGCGACCGCGGTACGCCGAGGACGCCGGGCCGGACGCCCGCTCCTCGTCGTCCATCTACGCAGCGGTGCAACGGACCCGCACGTGCCTGGGGAGAGCCTTCCCCCGACACGTGCGGGTTTCGTCGTCAGCAAGGCCGTGGGTGGAGCAGTCGTACGCAACAGCGTGAAGCGCAGGCTTCGCCACCTCATGCGCGACCGGCTCGCGGCCGTGCCCCCCGGTAGCCTGGTAGTCGTACGAGCGCTGCCCGGAGCGGGCGACGCCGACCATGCACAGCTGGCCCGAGACCTGGACGCCGCCTTGCAGCGGCTGCTGGGAGGGGGCGCGCGATGAAGTACCCGCTGCTGGCCCTTATCAAGCTGTACCAGTGGACGATCAGTCCGCTTCTGGGTCCGGTCTGCAAGTACTACCCGTCGTGTTCCCGCTACGGCTACCTGGCCATCGACCGGCACGGTGCGCTCAAGGGCACGGCGCTCACCGCCTGGCGCGTCCTGCGGTGCAATCCGTGGTCGCTCGGTGGTGTCGACCATGTTCCGCCGCGCAAGCGTCCGCGGTGGCACGAGATGCTGCGCGCCGCCTGGCGCGAACGCAAGGGCGGGCCCTCCGCCGCAGGCGCGCCGACCGGGCCTCCTCCCCCGAGCACGGCCGCCGAGACCGAGACCCCGTCCCATGCTCAAGGAGCCTGATTAGTGGACACGATTGCCAGTCTCTTCAGCTTTATCACGACACCAGTTTCGTGGGTCATCGTCCAGTTCCACTCGGTGTACGGGAAGCTCTTCGGCCCCGACACGGGCTGGGCCTGGGGCCTGTCCATCGTGTCCCTGGTGATCCTGATCCGAATCTGCCTGATCCCGCTCTTCGTGAAGCAGATCAAGGCCACTCGGGCCATGCAGACGCTGCAGCCCGAGATGAAGAAGATCCAGGAGCGCTACAAGAGCGACAAGCAGCGCCAGTCCGAAGAGATGATGAAGCTGTACAAGGAGTCGGGCACCAACCCGCTCTCCTCGTGCCTTCCCATCCTGGCGCAGTCGCCCTTCTTCTTCGCCCTCTACCACGTGCTGAACGGCATCGCGACGGGCAAGACGATCGGCGTCATCGACCAGGGTCTTCTGGAGAGCGCGCGTAAGGCGCACATCTTCGGTGCTCCGCTGGCCGCGAAGTTCACGGACAGCGCCGACAAGGTCGCCTCGCTCAGCGCCTCGATGACGGACGTCCGCGTCGTCACCGCGATCATGATCATCATGATGTCGGCCTCGCAGTTCTTCACCCAGCGCCAGCTGATGACGAAGAACGTGGACACCACGGTCAAGACGCCGTTCATGCAGCAGCAGAAGATGCTGATGTACGTCTTCCCGATCATGTTCGCCGTCTTCGGCATCAACTTCCCCGTCGGTGTCCTCGTCTACTGGCTGACCACCAACGTGTGGACCATGGGCCAGCAGATGTTCGTGATCCGCCGGAACCCGACGCCGGGCTCCAAGGCCCAGGCGGCCTTCCTGGAGCGTCTGCAGAAGCAGATCACCCACACCAAGAAGGTGCGGGGACGGGGCAACATGAACGTCATCAAGGCGATCGTCGCCAAGGGCCGTGACCGCAACGAGTTCGAGCGCAAGTTCATCAACGGTCTGACCAAGGCGGGCCTCGCGGCCCAGGCCGACGGCACCGTGGTGGAGAGCGAGACCTCGGTCGCCACGCTGACCGAGGACGGTGCCACCGCCGCCGGTGGCCCCAAGCGCCAGCAGCCCAAGCGCCAGAGCAAGGCCAAGCGCCAGACCGCCATCGCGCAGGGCGCCACCAGGACGGACGCCGAAGAGGCGCCCAAGACGTCACTGGAGAAGGCTCAGGTCCAGCCCGAGGACGCCGCCCCCAAGGCCAAGCCGACGGGCGGCGACACGACGGGCACCAAGCCCGGCTCCGGTACCCGCAGCAAAGCCAAGTCGGGACAGCAGCGCAAGGGCCAGCCGCGGCCCAAGCACCCGTCCTCCAAGAAGTAGAAGGAGCCCATCCCGTGACGGAAGGCACCACCTCCTCCGCCGCTGCCGAGGCCGGCGACACTCTCACGCGCCTCGAGCAGGAGGGCGAGATCGCGGCGGACTACCTCGAGGGTCTGCTGGACATCGCCGACCTCGACGGTGACATCGACATGGATGTCGAGGCCGACCGGGCCGCTGTCTCGATCATCAGCGACACCGCCGGCCGTGACCTGCAGAAGCTGGTCGGGCGCGACGGCGAGGTCCTGGAGGCCCTCCAGGAGCTCACGCGTCTCGCCGTGCACCGCGAGACCGGGGACCGCAGCCGCCTGATGCTGGACATCGCGGGCTACCGCGCCAAGAAGCGTGAGGAGCTGTCGGAGCTGGGCGCCACGGCCGCGGCCGAGGTCAAGAGCTCCGGCGAGCCGGCCAGGCTCAAGCCGATGACGCCGTTCGAGCGCAAGGTCGTGCATGATGCGGTCAAGGCCGCCGGTCTGCGCAGCGAGTCCGAGGGCGAGGAGCCGCAGCGCTTCGTCGTCGTGCTCCCCGCCTGAGCGACACCGCTCTTCCCGGCCCCGTCTGTCCGCAGGCGGGGCCGGTCTTTGTCAGCCCGATAGTCACCACCCCAGTGCGGTACGGAAGGACGGTCCCCGTGACGGAGGCAGCGGAGCTTCCCCCGGCGCCTGAAGAGGCGCGGACGGTATTCGGCGATCGCTTCACGGACGCGGTCCGGTACGCGGAGCTGCTCGCCGATGCGGGAGTGCAGCGAGGCCTGATCGGCCCCCGGGAAGTACCCCGGCTCTGGGAGCGGCACCTGCTGAACTGCGCGGTGCTCTCCGAGGTCGTGCCCGAAGGCGTCACGGTCTGCGACGTCGGCTCAGGCGCCGGGCTTCCCGGCATCCCGCTGGCACTGGTCCGCCCGGATCTGAAGATCACCCTCCTTGAGCCGCTGCTGCGGCGCACGAACTTCCTCACCGAGGTCGTCGAGCTGCTCGGGCTCGACCATGTGACGGTCGTACGCGGCCGCGCCGAGGAAGTCCTCGGCAAGCTGCCTCCGGTCCATGTGGTGACCGCGCGGGCCGTCGCGCCGCTGGACCGGCTGGCGGCCTGGGGCGTTCCTCTGCTGCGCCCGTACGGGGAGATGCTTCTCCTGAAGGGCGACACCGCCGAGGAAGAGGTCAAGGCCGCGGGGTCCGCCCTGAGCAAGCTCGGCGCGGTGGGCACCTCGGTCCTGCATGTCGGAGAGGGCGTGGTGGACCCCCTGTCCACGGTCGTACGGGTCGAGGTCGGGGAGAGCCCGGGCGGAGTACGCTTCGCGGCCAAGCGGGCCAAGGCGGCGCGCACGGGCCGCACGCGCCGCCGTCGGCACGGCTGACACAGGGCCGTAGAAGCGGTCCATACGTACGCATACCGGGGTGTCGCAGCAGCGGCACCCCGGTTGCCGTGCATCGTGTTTCACGTGAAACGTCGCTCACTGCTGCATGGCATCATCAATCGCGGCCGCGCTGCGGAACCTCGCGACCGCCGCCCCCTCGGTTCCCTCGACAGGGGAACGGAGTTGTCCACAGAGGTGGATTCGTCCACAGATAACCGGGCCTCGCTGGTTCATGAACCTCAAAGCATGGGAGGCTCTGTTCATTGTGAGCCTGATGTCGAGGAGAGTGAATCCTTGCGGTCCGACGCCAACATCGCGGGACCGATGACCGATCCGGTCCCCGGTCCCCGTACCGAATCGGCGGGGGAGGATGTTTCACGTGAAACACCGACCCCGATGGACGACACACCCATCGGCCGTGCTGCCCAACTGGCGGTGGAAGCGCTTGGTCGCGCAGGAGAAGGCCTGCCACGACCCGAGCAGACCCGCGTCATGGTCGTCGCGAACCAGAAGGGCGGGGTGGGCAAGACGACGACGACCGTCAATCTCGCCGCCTCGCTCGCCTTGCACGGCGCCCGTGTCCTGGTGATCGACCTCGACCCGCAGGGCAACGCCTCCACCGCTCTCGGTATCGACCACCACGCCGAGGTGCCGTCCATCTACGACGTCCTGGTCGAGAGCAAGCCACTCTCCGACGTCGTGCAGCCGGTGCCGGATGTCGAAGGCCTCTTCTGCGCCCCGGCCACGATCGACCTGGCCGGCGCGGAGATCGAGCTGGTGTCGCTGGTGGCGCGGGAGAGCCGGCTGCAACGGGCGATCCAGGCCTACGAGCAGCCGCTGGACTACATCCTCATCGACTGCCCGCCGTCCCTGGGACTGCTGACGGTCAACGCCATGGTGGCGGGCGCCGAGGTGCTGATCCCCATCCAGTGCGAGTACTACGCGCTGGAAGGACTCGGCCAGCTCCTGCGCAACGTCGACCTCGTGCGGGGGCACCTCAACCCGCACCTGCACGTCTCGACGATCCTGCTCACCATGTACGACGGCAGGACCCGGCTCGCCTCCCAGGTGGCGGACGAGGTGCGCAGCCACTTCGGAAAGGAAGTGCTGCGGACCAGCATCCCGCGGTCGGTCCGCATCTCGGAGGCGCCGAGCTACGGCCAGACGGTGCTCACCTACGATCCGGGATCGAGTGGCGCGCTTTCCTACTTCGAAGCGGCACGCGAGATCGCGCTGCGCGGGGTCGGAGTGCACTACGACGTACAACACGCCCACCCGGGCGCTCAGAACGACCAGCACAGCACGACGGAGGGGATGCAGTGAGCGAGCGACGGAGGGGACTGGGGCGGGGCCTCGGTGCCTTGATCCCTGCGGCCCCGACAGAGAAGCAGGTACCGCAGAGCGCAGCGGGAGCTTCGACCTCTCCGACGGCTGTGCCGGTACTCACCGCCGAGCGAGGAGTGGCCGCCGCGAAGGTGACGGCGCTCCCGCAGTCCACCGTTTCACGTGAAACGGTGGAGCCGCCCCGACAGGCGGCAGCGCCCCAGGAGAATACGCCGACGGCCGGTGCTTACTTCGCAGAGCTGCCGTTGGACTCCATCACCCCCAACCCCCGGCAGCCGCGTGAGGTGTTCGATGAGGACGCCCTCGCGGAGTTGGTCACCTCCATCAAGGAGGTAGGTCTGCTTCAGCCGGTCGTCGTACGGCAGTTGGGCCCCACGCGCTACGAACTCATCATGGGTGAGCGGCGCTGGCGCGCCTGCCGGGAGGCGGGTCTGGAGCGCATCCCGGCGATCGTGCGGGCCACGGACGACGAGAAGCTTCTGCTGGACGCGCTGCTGGAGAACCTGCACCGTGCCCAGCTGAACCCCCTGGAAGAGGCCGCCGCCTACGACCAGCTCCTCAAGGACTTCAACTGCACGCACGACCAGCTGGCGGACCGCATCGGCCGGTCCCGTCCACAGGTCTCCAACACCCTGCGCCTGCTGAAGCTCTCCCCTGCCGTGCAGCGCAGGGTGGCCGCCGGGGTCCTCTCCGCCGGGCACGCCCGGGCGCTGCTCTCCGTGGAGGACTCGGAGGAGCAGGACCGGCTCGCGCACCGGATCGTGGCCGAAGGCCTCTCGGTGCGTGCCGTCGAGGAGATCGTGACCCTCATGGGGTCCCGCCCCCAGAGCACGCCGAAGGCCAAGGGACCGCGTGCCGGTGCCCGGCTCTCGCCGGCGCTGAGCAGCCTGGCCACTCGTCTCTCGGACCGGTTCGAGACCCGGGTACGGGTGGACCTCGGGCAGAAGAAGGGCAAGATCGTCGTCGATTTCGCCTCGCTGGAGGACCTGGAGCGCATCCTCAGCACGCTGGCTCCGGGTGAGGGCCCCGTCCTGAAGAACGGCCAGGTCGAGGACGCCCCGGAGGACACCTCCGAGGACCGCAAGGCCTAGCCACGCCAGTCGGCAGCGCGAGAGCGGGCCGTGTCCGGTCTGTACCGGAACACGGCCCGCTCTTTGCTTTCCTACGGTATCGGTGGAATCACTTCGTGGATACGATGCGTTCGGGTATGGCGCATCCACCTGACGGCACCTCTTTGGGGAGGCGGGGGCCATGCGGACGATGAGCCGCACCGGACTGATGACCGCGGGCCTGGGGCTTGGGGCGGTCGGCGGGTTCGTCGGCAGTCTGCTCCGGGAACGAAGCGCTCTGACAGCCGCCCGCAGTGTGGCGGGCGAGGAAAGTGAGGGACCGCCTTCATGGGGCGTCGGCTCGTACCGCTCACGCTGGACAACCTCCCGGACCTTCCCGAACGCTGCCGATCGTGCGTCTTCTGGGAACTGGACCCGGTCAGCGGCGAGGCCGCGGTAAAGGCCGGAACGGCAGAGGCGGAGAAGGAGGCGTGGATCTCCGCGGTCCTGCTGGAATGGGGCTCCTGCGGCCGGGTTGTGTACGTCGACGACGTGCCGGTGGGTTTCGTGCTCTACGCTCCCCCCGCCTATGTTCCGCGCTCCACCGCGTTCCCGACGAGCCCTGTGTCGCCGGACGCGGTTCAGCTCATGACGGCATGGATCATGCCCGGGTATCAGGGCCAGGGGCTCGGCCGGGTGATCGTCCAGACGGTCGCGAAGGATCTGCTGCGTCGGGGGTTCAAGGCGATCGAGGCCTTCGGCGACGCGCGGTGGGAGAAGCCGGCCTGTCTGCTGCCCGCCGACCACCTGCTGGCGGTGGGCTTCAAGACGGTCCGCCCGCACCCCGCCTATCCACGGCTGAGGCTGGAGCTGCGGACGACGATCTCCTGGAAGGAAGACGTCGAGATGGCGCTCGACCGGTTGCTGGGGGCGGTACAGAAGGAACCGGCGCTACGACCGCTCTGAGTGAGTGGGCCGAGCGCGCCGCATGGAGCAAACACAATGGGCCGGTCCCAGAGGACCGGCCCATTCGTGTTTCACGTGAAACACCATGCGCCGCGTGAAACGGCGTCGATGCTCACTCGGCGATGAAGTCCGCCAGGTCACGCTCGAGCGCGGCCTTCGGCTTGGCACCGACGATGGTCTTGGCGACCTCGCCACCCTGGTACACGTTCAGGGTCGGGATGGACATGACGCCGTACCGGGCGGCCGTGCCCGGGTTCTCGTCGATGTTGAGCTTGACGATCTCGATCTTGTCGCCGTGCTCGGCCGCGATCGCCTCCAGGGAGGGGGCGATCTGGCGGCACGGACCGCACCAGGCAGCCCAGAAGTCCACCAGTACGGGCTTGTCGTTCTTGAGGACGTCCTCCTCGAAGGAGGCGTCGGTCACGTTCTTGAGGGTGCCGGCCACGGCAGTCTCCTTAACTTGGTGCGGTGGGGGAAGAGGGGGTCAGACGGTGGCAGCCGTCGCGGTCTCGCTGTCGGCGAGGGCCGCGAGGAAGCGCTCGGCGTCGAGGGCGGCGGAGCAGCCGGTGCCGGCCGCCGTGATCGCCTGGCGGTAGGTGTGGTCGACGACGTCACCGGCACCGAAGACGCCGGTGAGGTTCGTCCGGGTCGACGGCGCCGCCACCTTCAGGTAACCCTCGTCGTCCAGCTCCAGCTGGCCCTTGAAGAGCTCCGTGCGCGGGTCGTGGCCGATGGCGATGAACAGGCCGGTCACCGGCAGCTCGGAGGTCTCGCCCGTCTTGAGGTTGCGCAGCGTCAGCCCGGAGAGCTTCTGCTCGCCCTTGATCTCGGCGACTTCGCTGTCCCAGATGAACTTGATCTTCGGGTCGGCGAAGGCGCGCTCCTGCATCGCCTTGGAGGCGCGCAGGCTGTCGCGGCGGTGCACGATCGTCACGGACTTGGCAAAGCGCGACAGGAAGGTGGCTTCCTCCATGGCGGTGTCGCCGCCACCGATGACGGCGATGTCCTGGTCCTTGAAGAAGAAGCCGTCGCAGGTGGCACACCAGGAGACGCCGCGTCCGGAGAGCGCGTCCTCGTTCGGCAGGCCGAGCTTGCGGTGCTGCGAGCCGGTCGTGACGATGACGGCCTTCGCGCGGTGCACGGTGCCCGCGGTGTCCGTCACGGTCTTGATCTCACCGGTGAGGTCGACGGCGACCACGTCGTCGGGCACGAGCTCGGCGCCGAAGCGCTCGGCCTGCGCACGCATGTTGTCCATGAGCTCGGGGCCCATGACGCCGTCCTGGAAGCCGGGGAAGTTCTCCACCTCGGTGGTGTTCATCAGCGCACCGCCGGCGGTGACGGCGCCCTCGAACACCAGCGGCTTCAGCGACGCGCGCGCGGTGTAGAGCGCCGCCGTGTAGCCGGCGGGCCCGGAGCCGATGATGATCACGTTACGGACGTCGGTCACGGCTTGATTCCTCGTCTCTGGGGACTGCTGCGTACTGCTGGTGGGTGCCTGTCTCAGGACTACTCACCCCACCCAACGGATCCTACGGGGCATGCATTCCCCGCCGTGCCCGCGCGTACGGAGGCGTGTCAGCCCTGAGGGTAGGAATGCGTCAGCAGAACCTTGCCCGCGCTCGGTGAGGACTTGCCCACACAGGCGGCGTCGACGATGTAGGCGGAGACCTGACCGGCGTCGGAATCGTGGGGCACCACGACGAGATACGCGCGCTTTCCCTCGTACGAGCCCTCTTCGGCGGCGAGCGGGGTCCTGGAGCCGATGCCGCGCCGGATGCACTCGGGGACCCGGACCGTCTCCTCGCGCAGCGGGGAGTCGGCCGTCGGGGACTCCGGGCTGGAGCGGGTGTCGAAGGACGGCTTGGACCCGTCCGACTTGTGGCCCCGCGACTTCTTGACCGGGCTCTTGACCAACAGGTCGGCGACCTGCCCCTTGAGCGTGCCCTCGGAGAAGGAGTCCGCGGTCTTCTGCCGGTCCGCGGAGGTGTTCGGGGAGTCATCGCCCAGGGTCTGCATCAGCAGGGACCCCAGACCGATGGCAGCGGCGGTGAACACGGCCCCGAGCACGGCTGTACGGCGGCGGGTACGGCGTGGAGGCGCACCGCGCCCCGGACCGGTGGCCCCGCGCGGTCGCCCGGCAGGCCGGTCGGCGGAAGCGCGGGGCATGGCGGTGGGGGCGGCAGCGGGCTCTGTTTCACGTGAAACACGCGGCGCGGCAACGGACGCCGAAGGGGTGGATGCCGAGGTGGCCGCCGCGGGCTCCGCCGCGTCCGTCGAGGGGCCGTCGGGAGCGGTGGCGTCCAGCAGCGCTTCGGCGGCCAGCGCCGCGTCGATCCGACCCGCGACATCGGCCGGCATAGCTGGCGGGCCGGGGAGGGTGCCGAGCAGGCCGCGGATCTCTTCCAGGGAGGCATGGACGTCGGCGCAGAGGTCACAGCTGTCGAGATGCCGCCGTACATCGCCCGTGCGCGACGGGGAGAGCAGGCCTTCGGTCAGATCGGAGATCTCGGTGACCTCCGGGTGCCCGTCCGAGTCGGTCGTGGCTGTCACGCCTGCCCACCTCCGCCCTTCACCGCAGCTGAATCGCTTGGTCCCGCATCCCGTGGCCCTGCTGCCGGTGGGACGGATGTCCCCTGCGTCCGGTTCCTTCCCGAGCCGGGCCCCTTGTCTTTGCCGTCCTTGCTGACCTCGTAGCTGTCGCCGTCGCGCGCACGTGTCTCCGAGCGCAGATGGGTGAGCAGCGGCAGCAGTCTGGCTCTGCCACGGGCGCAGCGGCTCTTGACCGTGCCGGTGGGGACGTCGAGGACCCGGGCGGCCTCGGCGACCGGGTAGCCCTGCATGTCGACCAGGACGAGGGCGGCACGCTGGTCGTGGGGGAGCGTGCGCAGCGCCTCCTGGAGTTCCCGGTGCAGGTCGTTCCGCTCGGCCGGGGCGGACGCCGACTCCTCGGGCTCCAGCAGTTGTTCGAGGCGCTCGGTGTCGTCGAGCGGGGAGGTCTTGCGGGAAGCGGCCTTGCGGGCCCGGTCGAGGCAGGCGTTGACGGTGATCCGGTGCAGCCAGGTCGTGACGGCGGACTGGCCGCGGAAGGTGTGCGCGGCACGGTAGGCGGAGACGAGAGCGTCCTGTACCGCGTCGGCGGCTTCCTCGCGGTCTCCCAGGGTGCGCAGCGCCACGGCCCACAGCCGGTCCCGGTGGCGGCGGACCAGCTCACCGAAGGCGTCCTTGTCGTGCCCGGAGACATGGCGGGCGAGGAGCTCCTGATCGCTCAGGTCACCGTGCGCGGTGTCGTCCACCGTCGATCCCCTCCCCCCGTGCCACGCCGACCCCTCAGCCCTTGAACTTCACGTCCGCGATGGCCTGCTTGAATCCTGCTTCCTTGAAGCCGTCGGGGCCGGACCGCGGAAGGGACGTCATCCACAAAAGCACGTACTGCGATTTCACGGGTTTCTTGGCCACGATCTTCGCGGTGTCGCCGGATGTCGTGGCGGTACCGATCTTCTTCATCGAGTCGATCGGGGTCGTGGGTTTCAGCGAGTCCGCGGCCAACAACGTGACCGTGGTCTCGGGACCGCTGTACAGAAGGGCTATGGACGCCTCGGAGACGTTCTGCTTCGAGCCGAGGTCGTACACGATCCCGACGCCGGGCTTGAACGGGGCGATCTTCGGTCCGTCGTCGAAGGTCTTGGTGCGCCAGAGCGTCGAACGGTCCTTGTCGTAGGTCTTCGCGACGGCACTCGGATCCTGGGCCACGCCCTCCAGGACGTACTCCTGGCCGTTCTCGATGCTGATCGGCTTCTTGGGCCTGAGGCGGTCCTTGTCGTCGCCGTCCTTGGTCGTCTGCGTGGTGTTGGTGTCCGCGGAGTTCTCGCGTTCCATCAGGGCGTCCGCGAGCTGCCAGCTGCCGAGACCGAGCGCGGCGATCAGCAGTGCTGACACGGCCCACTTGAGGGCCCTGCCGGTACGGCTCTGCAGCGGGGCCGGCGGCGCGAGCACGGGCGGGGTGGCGCCGGGGTGGAGCGCGGGGCGGCCGTAGGTGCCCTGCTGGTACGTGGTGCGCTGGTACTCGGGCGGCGCGGTGAACGCCGGCTCCGGCGGGCGGATGCGGGGCATCTCGCCGATGGCCTTGACCAGCTCCTCCGGCGTCGTGCACGGCTGGTCCTGGCGGGAGGCGGTCGCCCCGTCGTTGACGAGCGCCCGCATGGCGAGCTCGGAGAGGCCGCGGTGGACCCCTGCCCGCACCTGGTCGGGGGCGATGAGGCCGACGTCCTTGGGCAGCCCGGAGAGGCCGTAGGCGTCGTCCGCGTACGGCCAGCGCTGCGTCAGCGAGGCGTACAGCAGCGCGCCGATCGCCTCCGTGTCCGTGCGCTGCGGGGTCTCGGAGCTGATCCCGCGCAGCGCGGCGTTCACGGCGAGGCCGCGGATGCGGTACTGACCGGTGGAGGTGCGCAGCACGGCGCTCGGGGTCAGCCGCAGATGGGCCAGCCCTTCGCGGTGTGCGGCGGCCATGGCCTGGGCGATCTGGCTGACGAGCTGGTACGCGTCGTGCGCCTCCAGGGGGCCGGCCGCGAGGACCGCGGTGAGTTCCGTGGCGTCCGGAAGCCATTCGTGGACGACGTAGACGAGATCGTTCTCCTCGACCGCGTCCAGGACCTGCACGAACCGCGGGTCTCCGAGGAGAGCCGAGGAACGGGCCGCCGCCAGCACGGAGCGTGCCCGTGCGTGGTTCGCGGGCAGCAGGTGTACGCCGACGGCACGGCGGAGTTTCTCGTCCACCGCGCGCCAGCTGCTGAACCCGTCCAGTCGAGTGACGCACTCTTCGAGTCGGTAGCGTCTGGCGAGCTTGTGGCCGCTGTGCAGTTCCGGGGGTGAGGAGGCCCCACGGCTCTTGGGTTTCCCGGTTTCCGCCGCGTCTTCGTCTGCTGCCGTGTCCCGCTCCCGGGTTAGGGCCACCCCGTCGGCCGTGGGCTGCTCCGCCTTGGCGGTCAGCGGCTCATCACCGCTGTTGTCTGCCACGTCGACGGCAGCCGTGCTCCGTTCCGCCACCGTCGTTCCTGCCTCCCCATCCATCGCGCTTCGTCAGACGCCGAAGCCAATTGTGCCCACAGTCCTGTGCTCTGCACGACACGCGGTCCCCGGCGATGGTTGTGCGGTACTCCTCATCTCAGCGCCCGAGACGGCCGCGGACCATGCCGACCATGGAGTTGATCTCCTCGATCCGCATGCGCTTGGCCGCGACGAAGAAGACGCCGATCAGTACGAAGCCGCCCGCGACCAGTGCCGCCAGGGACCCGAGGACACCCTGTCCGAGCGCTCTGGTGACGGCGTACGCGGCGCCGCCGCCGAGCACGGCCGCGGGCAGCGCCGCGATGCCGAGCCGCGCGTACGTACGCAGGACACGGGAGCCGTCCAGGTCGCCGCCGAGCCGCTTGCGCAGCCGCTGCCAGGCGACGCCCACGCCGATGGCGTAGGCGAGGCCGTAGACGGCCGCCATGCCGGTGACCGCCCAGCGGGTGGGCAGCAGCAGGTAGCAGGCCCCGGAGGCAGCGGCGTTCACGGCCGCCACGATGACCGTGTTGTAGAAGGGGGTGCGCGTGTCCTCGTAGGCGTAGAAGGCGCGCAGCACGACGTACTGCACGGAGTACGGGATCAGGCCGAGGCCGAAGGCCATCAGCATGTAGCCCATGTTCGTGGCCTGGGCGGTGCCCGAGGAGCCGAAGATCAGCGTGCAGGCGGGGATGCCGAGGGCGACGAAGCCGAGGGCGATGGGCACGATCGCGACGGCCGTCGTGCGCAGGCCCTGGGAGATGTCGTCCCGGACGGAGCCGGCGTCCCCGTCCTGGGCCGAGCGGGCCAGCCGGGGCAGCAGGGCCGCCATCAGCGAAACCGTGATGATGGCCTGCGGGAGCCCCCAGATGAGCTGGGCGTTCGCGTAGGCGGAGAAGCCGATGCCGCTCGTCGAGGGCAGGTCGGTGGTGGCGGCGGTGGCCAGCTGGGTGACGACGAGGGCGCCCGCCTGGTTGGCCAGCACGAACAGGACTGTCCACTTGGCGAGCTTGGCGGCCTTGCCGAGACCGTGGCCCTTCCAGTCGAAGCGGGGACGCAGCCGGAACCCGGTCTCGCGCAGGTACGGGATCATCGCCAGGGCCTGGACGACCAGACCGAGCAGGACACCGAAGCCGAGGAGCCGCTCGGCCTCCGGCGGGATGCTGTCGACGGACATGCGGGACGTCGCCGCGGTGCCGTACACCCAGAGGAACATGCCGAGTGTGGCGATGATGACGATGTTGTTGAGGACCGGGGTCCACATCATCGCGCCGAACTTTCCGCGCGCGTTAAGGATCTGGCCCATCACCACGTGGATGCCCATGAAGAAGATCGAGGGCAGGAAGTACCGCAGCAGCGTCGTGCCGACCTCGGTCGCCGCGGGGTCGTCGGCGACCGGAACGGACATCACCCGCACCAACTGGGGGGCCAGGACCATGCCGAGGACGGTGAGGACGCCGAGCGCCACCATGACGAGGGTCAGCAGGCGGTTGGCGTAGGCCTCGCCGCCGTCCTCGTCCTCCTTCATGGAACGGACCAGCTGCGGGACGAACACCGAGTTGAGGCCGCCGCCGACGGTGAGGATGTAGATCATCGTCGGGATCTGGTAGACGACCTGGAAGGTGTCGCCGAGCAGGCCGACGCCCAGCGCCGAGACGATCAGCGCGGAGCGGATGAAACCGGTGAGGCGGGAGACGAGCGTGCCCGCCGCCATGACGGCGCTGGACTTGAGGAGGCCTGAGGCCCGGCCCCCCGACTTCGGGGCGGGCGCGGCGGCCGGCGTCGCGACGGGCGGGGGCACCGGGGCCGCGGGGGCGGGCACGATCGACTGGTCGGCGGGGGGATAGCCGCTGTCGAGGGGCTGCTGGTAGCCGCCCTGGGGGTAGCCGTTGTCGTTCTGGGGATAGGCGTTCCCGTGCGGGTAGCCGTTGCCCTGCTGGTATCCGCCCTGCTGGTGTCCGTCCTGCGGGTAGCCGTTCTCCTGCGGGTAGCCGCTCTGGGGCTGGCCGTTGTTGTCCTGCGGGTAGCCGTTGCCGTGCGGCCGGCCGTTGTCCTGCGGGTGGCCGTCCTGCTGGTAGCCGACCTGCTGGCCGCCGTAGCCGCCGGACTGCTGGTCGCGGAAGAGGTGGGCGAAGGCGTCGGGCTCGTGCCGCTCCTCGCCGGCCTGGGTGACCAGGTCGTCGACGCCCACGAACTGCGTCGTACGGGCGTCGTCGCCGTACGGCAGATGCCGGGTCGGGCCCTGCGGCTCCGGGGCCGGGGGCTGGGCCCACACACGAGGGTCGGGGGCGTGCTCGGGCGTGGGCGGCCGGCCGTAGAGCGGCTGCTGCGGGTAGGTGCCCGGCGGCGGCGGAGGGTGGGCCGCGCGGTCGTAGAGCGCCTCGGTCACCGGATCCTGGGCGGAGAGGTCCCGCGCCCGGTAGGGATCCTGGTCGTAGGCGTCCTGGAAGTACGTGTCGGGCGCGGGCTGCGGCGGAACCTGCCCGTGGTCGGCAGAGTCCGCGGGCGGGCCCTCGGGCGAGGCGGAGCCGCCCGAGCCCTGGCCGCGGTCACCGTCGTACGGCGCGTTCATGGTTTACCCCACCTCATCGTCCCCGGGCCCACCGGCCACGACATCGCTCAACGGTCCACTCTCTCACCCGTCTCCGACGGGTCGGTGCTTTCGGGACCGGTGTCCGGTGTCGGGTCACTCGGCTGCTCGGGGTCGTCCTCCCCGGACGCCGTACCGGCTTCGCCGTCGGGGCCGTCCTCGTGGCCGTCCTCCTGGCCGTCCTGCTCGGCCAGCCGGCGGGCCGCCCGCTTGCGCTGCGTGTACATCCGGAAACCGGCCAGCACGAGCAGCAGGAGGCCGCCGGCGATGACGAGCATGACCGTGGGGGTGACCTCGGTGGCGTTGACCTCGAAGTGCACGGCATCTCCGTAGAGCTGCCCGTCCTCCGTGTAGAGCTGGGCGTAGACCGGGACCGGGCCGTTGGCGTTGGCCGTAGTGGTGAACTTCACGGACTGGGAGTGCCCACCCGCGATCTTCACCGGGTGCTCCTCGAACTGCCCGTCGCCGATCTTGAGCCGGGTGGGGTTCTGCGAGTACAGCCGCAGGGTCAGGTTCTCGACGCCCTGCACCAGATTGTTCTGCACGGACACCGGGATGGTCGCGCTGCGCCCGGAGAGCTTCGCGTCGGACCTGTTGATCAGGGCGACCTGCTCGGTCAGCTCGCGCAGGTAGCTCTCGACGCTGCCCCGGTAGGTGGACGCCTCCGCCGGGCGGCCGCGCCAGGACGTGGACATCTCACGGTCTATGGCCCGCCCGAACGGGGTGACCACCCGGTCCTCGTCCGTGAGGATCACCTGGAAGCGCTCCAGCATGCCCTGGGTGTCGCGGATCGACTCGAAGGCCGACTGCGGCAGCTCCTGCCTGCGCAGCGAGGTCGGGTACGCCCCGGTCGAGGGCACCCGGGTCGTGGCCCGCGGGTCCGGCTTCTCCTTCGCCGCCGCGGTGAGGTCCTCGGGCTGCGACCACTGACCGCCCTGGAGCGCGGTCAGGGCCTTCGCCATGGTCTGGGCCTGGCTGGCCGACGGCATGCGCTGCGGGGCGACCACGACGCTGCGCTGCCTGCCGGGGTCCTGGAGGTTGAGCATCAGGCTCTGGGCGACGAACTCCTGGACGGCGAGCGTGGAGTTCTCGGCCTCCGACATGTCGCCCTGGAAGGCGGTGGACAGACGGGCGTCGGCGACCACGGCGGTCGTTCCCCCGCCAATGGGCCGGGCCGCGTTGGGCGAGTACGGCAGGCCGCTGGTCTCGCGCAGGCTGTCGCTGCGGGCGATCACCGTGTGGGCGCCCGCGGAGGTGGACACGTCGACGATGGACGGGTCGATCGCCCCTTCGGCAGGCCACGCGAAGTCCGTGCTCGGCTTGACGTGCAGGATCGTGTCCACCGCCCGGACCCCGGCTTCAGTGGCGTCCTTGAGGTGGCTGAGGGATCCGCTGACCGCCCTGCCGTTGTGCGCGAGGGAGGCGAGGTCGGGGTCGGCGAAGGGCAGTGCGACGATCTTCTTGCCCTTGACGGCCGCCTCCAGGTCGTTGAGCCACTCCGTGGCCACCGCCTGGTGCTTGCCGGTCCTCGTGGTCTTCCCGTCGTCGTTCTGGATCTGGTAGCCCTTGGTCATCGCCTCGACGGTGGCCAGCAGGTCAGGGTCGATGACCCACGTGACGTCCAGGTCACTGCCGAGGGCCAGCAGCTGCTGCAGGCGTCCGCCCGGGGCCAGCTCCGCGGCCAGATCGTCGTTCTTGAAGACGGGCGTCTGCTGCTCGTCGGACTCCGTCTTCGCCGTGAGGTGGGTGTCGGAGATGAGCGGCCACAGGTAGGCCGTCTTCGTCTTCGTCTCGGCCGCCCCGGGCTGCCACGGCAGGAAGGTGCGCTCGATGCCGAGCACCTGCGGATAGCCCTGTGCCGGGGTCTGCCCGGTGAGGGTCACACCCAGCTGGTAGACACCGTCGGCCCCGAGGTCCAGGGCCTTCACGGGCACCTTGATGCTGAAGTCCTGCCGGACGCCGGGAACGAGCTTGTCGAACTTGTCGACGTACTTGCCGCCGACCTCGCTGCCGTCCGACCCCGGCTGGAAGCCCCGGCGCTCCGCCGCCCGGTCGATCTCGCTGCGGCCACTGAACGAGGGGCCGACCCGCAGCCCGACCTGGGCCCCGGTCACCGGCTGCCTGCTGTTGTTGGTGACGGTGCCGGAGACGGTGAGCGTGTCGTCCTCACCCGGGACCGTGGGAGTGAGCGCGTCCAGGGAGACGTCGACGGTGGTGGAGCCGGTGGCCTCGGCCGCCGCGCTCGGCACGGTGGCGTGCGCGGGGGCCGCCGGGGCCTGGAGGACGCCGGCCAGCAAAGGGGTACCCACCAGTAGTGCCGCGGTGCGCCGCAGCCACCGGCGGGCAGGTGAGGGGCTCGTCCCCGGGAAGTCTGCCGCCTCGGCCACGCGTTCGCCCGTCCCTCGTCGTCAGTGGTCGTCGGTTGTGCGTCCACGCATGGTAACGATGCGCGCTGGGGCGAAGTGCCGCGGACTGCTCCACGGGATCGAAGGACCCCGTCGGGGGTGCCGAGACGCGGTCCGCGTCGGTGCGGGCCGCGGGCGGCCGACGGCGATCGGGTCGGCTCCGGGCGCCCGGGGCACGTACCCTTTTCTGTTGTGCCGAACGCCAATGAAGACAATCCCAGCGCACTGAGCCAGGTGCAGCGCCGCGCAGTCGCCGAACTGCTGCGCGTGTCCCCTGTCGCGGACGACCTCGCCCGCCGTTTCCAGGAGGCCGGGTTCTCTCTCGCCCTGGTCGGCGGCTCGGTCAGGGACGCCCTGCTGGGCCGGCTCGGCAACGACCTGGACTTCACCACCGATGCCCGCCCCGAGGACGTCCTGCGGATCGTCCGGCCGTGGGCCGACGCGGTGTGGGAGGTCGGGATCGCCTTCGGGACGGTCGGCTGCCAGAAGGAGGGCCGCGCCGGCGACACCGAGCAGAGCTTCCAGATCGAGATCACGACGTACCGCTCGGAGGCGTACGACAGGACCTCGCGCAAGCCCGAGGTGTCCTACGGCGACTCCATCGAGGAAGACCTCGTCCGCCGTGACTTCACCGTGAACGCGATGGCCGTGGCGCTCCCCGAGAAGGAGTTCATCGACCCGCACGGCGGGCTCGAGGACCTGTCCGGGCGTGTCCTGCGGACCCCTGGCACGCCCGAGGAGTCCTTCTCGGACGACCCGCTGCGGATGATGCGGGCCGCGCGGTTCGCCGCGCAGCTGGACTTCGAGGTGGCGCCCGAGGTGGTCGCCGCGATGAAGGCGATGGCCGAGCGCATCGACATCGTCTCGGCGGAGCGCGTGCGGGACGAGCTGAACAAGCTGATCCTCTCCACCCACCCGCGCAAGGGCCTCGCCCTTCTCGTCGACACGGGCCTCGCGGCGAGGGTCCTGCCCGAGCTTCCGGCGCTGCGCCTGGAGCGGGACGAGCACCACCGGCACAAGGACGTCTACGACCACTCGCTGATCGTTCTCGAGCAGGCGATGGCGCTGGAGACGGACGGCCCCGACCTGACGCTCCGGCTCGCGGCACTGCTGCACGACATCGGCAAGCCGAAGACGCGGCGCTTCGAGAGCGACGGCCGGGTCTCCTTCCACCACCATGAGGTGGTCGGAGCCAAGATGGTCAAGAAGCGCATGACGGCGCTCAAGTACTCCAACGAGCTGGTGAAGGACGTCTCGCGCCTGGTGGAGCTCCACCTCCGCTTCCACGGCTACGGCACGGGCGAGTGGACGGACTCGGCCGTGCGCCGCTACGTGCGGGACGCGGGGCCGCTCCTGGAGCGCCTGCACAAGCTGACCCGCTCGGACTGCACCACGCGCAACAAGCGCAAGGCGAACGCGCTGTCGCGTGCGTACGACGGTCTGGAGGAGCGCATCGCCCGCCTCCAGGAGCAGGAGGAGCTGGACTCGATCCGCCCCGACCTGGACGGCAACGACATCATGGAGGTCCTGGACGTGGGCCCCGGGCCGGCCATCGGCAAGGCCTACAAGTTCCTGCTGGAGCTGCGGCTGGAGAACGGCCCCATGGAGCGGGACGCGGCGGTGACGGCACTCAAGGAGTGGTGGGCCTCGCAGGATTGAGGCGAGAGGGGTGTTTCACGTGAAACACCCCTCAGCGCCCAAGAACGATCAAGACGGACCAAGGCGCGCCAAGACGGACCAAGGGGCGGTGTTTCACGTGAAACCGTGAAACACCGCCCCTTGGAATCTTCTGGACCTTCCCAGCCCCGCTACTTCGTCTTCTTCAGGCAGAGCACCACGTCGTGGCCCTTGCCCTGCTGGTAGTAGGCGATCTGGGAAGTCTTGACCGCCCGGCACTTCTCGGCGTCGCTGGTGCCGTCGAACTTCTCGACCACCTTGAACTCGGAGTCGCTGGACGAGCAGTCGACTTCGTTCAGATCCGGCTTGAAGTCCGTGCCCTCGTTGTGCATGCAGCTGCCGACCGCGGTCGTCTCGGCATCGCTCTTGCCCAGTTGCCACTTGCCGACGGCTATGAGGATGGCGACGAGGATGAAGCCGCCGATGCGCAGGAGGAGCTTCTTGCCGCGGCCTTGGCGCGGAGTGGCCGGCGGGGGAACCGGGGCGCCCTGGTTGAAGGCCGGGTACGGCGGCTGCGGGGCCGTCGGCTGACCCTGCTGCGGGGCGCCGCCCTGGGGCTGGCCGTAGGGGTTCTGAGGCTGGCCGTAAGGGGCCTGTCCCTGGGGCGGGTACGGAGCTTGGCCCTGGGGCGGCGGAGTGGTCACTTTGGGGGTCCCCCTCGAACGAGAGCGCGATGGCGCGGATAAGACGCCCGTAAGTTATCCGGACGCAGTGACATCTCTGAAGCCCAGAGAGGCTCTGTGGCATTGATGTGACACTTACTGCACGTCAAAACGGGCCATAGCCGAAGCAATCGCTGCGTACAGCAGAGCCACGGTGACGACAAGTGGAACCGATCGACCGTCAGGCGGCAGCATCAGCGCGGCCACTGCGGCCGCGCCCACGAAGGCGACGTTGAAGAGCACGTCGTAGAGGGAGAAGATCCGGCCACGAAAACGGTCGTCCACCGAGGACTGCACCACCGTGTCCGTGGCGATCTTCGCGCCTTGGGTCGTCAGGCCGAGGACGAAGGCGGCCACGAGGAGCGGGGCGGCTTCGAACGAGAGGGCCAGGGCCGGTTCGAGGAGCGCCGCCGCTCCCGCGCACACGGCGACCCACCGGCCCGGTCCGAGCCGTTCCACCGCGGCCGGTGTCACCACGGCCGCCACGAAGAACCCCGCTCCGGAGACGCCGACGGCGAGGCCGAGCAGCGCCAGCCCCTCGGACTCCGTCGACGTCCAGGCGTACCGGCACAGCATCAGGACCATGACGGTCAGCGCGCCGTAACAGAACCGCAGCACCGTGATGGCGGCCAGTGCGCGGGCCGCCGCGGGGCGCCGCGCCAGGTGTCCCACGCCCGCCCGCAGGCCGCGTGCCGTGCCGGCCAGGGCCTGGCCGAGGCGGGGCCGCACCAGTTCGGGGTCGGGGCCGAGCAGCCCGCGGGACATCCTCAGCGAGGCGAGCGCAGCGCAGAGGTACAGGGCCGCTCCGAGCAGCACCACCGCCGCGTCCGAGTCGGGGCCCGCCAGGCGGACGACGAAGGCGAGGCCGCCACCGGCCGTAGCGGCCAGCGTCCCCGCCGTCGGCGAAAGGGAGTTGGCGATGACAAGCCGGTCGGCGTCGACCACCCGCGGCAGCGCGGCCGAGAGCCCGGCGAGGACGAAGCGGTTGACGGCGGTGACGCACAGGGCGGAGACGTAGAAGACCCCGTCGGGGACGCCGCCGAGCATCAGCAGGGCGGTCAGCGCCGCCAGCACCGCGCGCAGGAGATTGCCATGGAGGAAGACCTGCCGCCGTGGCCAGCGGTCCAGGAGGACACCCGCGAAGGGGCCGATCAGCGAATACGGGAGGAGCAGCACCGCCATGGCGGAGGCGATCGCCGCGGGCGAGGTCTGTTTCTCCGGGGAGAAGACGACGTACGTGGCGAGGGCGACCTGGTAGACGCCGTCCGCGCTCTGGGAGATCAGTCGTACGGCGAGCAGGCGCCGGAAGTCCCGCAGACGCAGCAGAACACGCAGGTCACCGACGACGGCCATGGCCCCCACTTTCCCGAGGGTCCCCACCCTCACTCACGAGGAGGGTCCCCGGGCGCGATGCCCGGGGACCCTCTCAAGCGGCAGGAAGAGAGCTGGTCAGCGCTCGACCTCGCCCTTGATGAACTTCTCGACGTTCTCGTAGGCCTCGTCGTCGAAGTACTGCACCGGCGGGGACTTCATGAAGTACGAGGACGCGGAGAGGATCGGGCCGCCGATGCCCCGGTCCTTGGCGATCTTCGCGGCGCGCAGGGCGTCGATGATGACACCGGCGGAGTTCGGGGAGTCCCAGACCTCCAGCTTGTACTCGAGGTTCAGCGGGACGTCACCGAAGGCGCGGCCCTCGAGGCGGACGTACGCCCACTTGCGGTCGTCGAGCCACGCGACGTAGTCCGACGGGCCGATGTGGACGTTCTTCGCGCCCATGTCGCGGTCGGGGATCTGCGAGGTGACGGCCTGCGTCTTCGAGATCTTCTTCGACTCGAGGCGCTCGCGCTCCAGCATGTTCTTGAAGTCCATGTTGCCGCCGACGTTGAGCTGCATGGTGCGCTCGAGACGGACACCGCGGTCCTCGAACAGCTTCGCCATCACGCGGTGCGTGATGGTGGCGCCGACCTGCGACTTGATGTCGTCACCGACGATCGGCACGCCGGCCTCGGTGAACTTGTCCGCCCACTCCTTGGTGCCCGCGATGAAGACCGGCAGGGCGTTGACGAACGCGACCTTCGCGTCGATGGCGCACTGCGCGTAGAACTTCGCGGCGTCCTCGGACCCGACGGGCAGGTAGCAGACGAGGACGTCGACCTCGCGGTCCTTGAGGACCTGGACGACGTCGACCGGGGCCTCGGTGGACTCCTCGATGGTCTGGCGGTAGTACAGGCCCAGGCCGTCGAGGGTGTGGCCACGCTGGACCTGCACGCCGGTGTTCGGCACGTCGCAGATCTTGATGGTGTTGTTCTCGCTGGCGCCGATCGCGTCCGCGAGGTCGAGGCCGACCTTCTTCGCGTCGACGTCGAAGGCGGCGACGAACTCGACGTCACCGACGTGGTACTCGCCGAACTGGACGTGCATCAGGCCCGGGACCTTGGCGTCCGGGTCGGCGTCCTTGTAGTACTCGACGCCCTGGACCAGCGAGGCGGCGCAGTTGCCCACGCCGACGATGGCTACGCGAACCGAACCCATTCCGGTTGCTCCCTGTTTGTTCTCGGTATTCCGGTTGAAACCCCGCGGAACGCTGGGTCTCACTTGGTGGGGCGGTCGGACGGATCCGGCGGCGGGTCGTTGTCCCGCCGCCGGGGCAGGCCCGTCGACTCCCCAGATGTGCTGTTCTGCTGAGCGGAGCTTTCGGGGGAGGGCCGTTGCTGGTCCCGTCCCGCTCGCTCGCTCTCGATGAGCTCGTTCAGCCAGCGCACTTCGCGCTCCACGGACTCCATGCCGTGCCGCTGCAGCTCGAGCGTGTAGTCGTCGAGGCGCTCCCGGGTACGGGCCAGGGAGGCGCGCATCTTCTCCAGACGCTCTTCGAGACGGCTGCGGCGGCCTTCGAGCACCCGCATCCGCACGTCCCGCGAGGTCTGCCCGAAGAAGGCGAAGCGGGCCGCGAAGTGCTCGTCCTCGTACGCGTCCGGGCCGGTCTGCGAGAGCAGGTCCTCGAAGTGCTCCTTACCTTCCGCCGTCAACCGGTAGACGATCTTGGCGCGTCGCCCGGTGAGCGGAGCCGCGAGGGCGTCCTCGGAGGTGCTGCCCTCCTCTTCGATCAACCAGCCGTTGGCGACCAGCGTCTTGAGGCAGGGGTAGAGCGTCCCGTAGCTGAAGGCGCGGAACACCCCCAGCGACGTATTGAGGCGTTTGCGCAGCTCATAGCCGTGCATCGGGGACTCTCTGAGGAGGCCGAGGACGGCGAATTCCAGGATGCCGGAGCGCCTGCTCATCTTCGCCTCCCGTCTGCCGTGGTCCCTCGGAGCGGCCCTTGTGCCGACCCTTATGCCGAGCTGATGTATCGACTCGATACATCGAGACGATAGAACGGTGATCCACGTGAGACAAGAGGGGGCACGGTGAACGGCGTCACATCACCGATTCGTAGGAAGTAACTTGCCTGATTTGGGGTGAACTTCGGTCCTACGAGGGTTTTGACCGTGCGTAGTCTGTGCGCCATGCATGCCACCGGGAACCAAGTGACCCCAGGGAGCGTCGTCGTCCCCGGTGTAGTGCGGGTGAGCGCCGGGACGGGCGCACCCGTACGTCGGGGGGACCGGAAACCAGCCGCCGTTTCCAGGCGCGGGCAACTGCGCCTGCCCGAGGAGTAATCGTTCGATGAGCGAGCACCGTCGCAAACCGCCGCAGCAGCAGGGCGGCGGACGAGCCGCGGCCAGGCGTGGCGCCCCAGCAGCGCCGTCGGGCCGCCGTGCGGCACCGCGAGATACCACTGGACCGTCCTCTTCCTCCTACGGAGACAGCTCCTACGGAGAAGCGGCCTATGGAGACCCCTCGTATGGGGAGGCGTCCTACAGGACGCGTGCGTCCGGTGCCCCGGACGAGGGGGAGCGTCCCTACGGCGGGCGGGCCCAGGCCCGTCGCGCCGCGCAACGCAGCGGTTCGGTCGGCGCGAGCGGTGGTCGCCGCCGGGCGGCCGAGGCCGGCGGTGGCGGACGCGGCGGTGACGGGGGGCGTCGCGGCGGTGGGTCCGGTGGCTCGGGCGGTGGCGCGGGGCGCGGCAGAGGCCGGGGTCCGGGGCCGTCCGGGAAGAAGCGGTTCATCGACTACCCGCGCGCGGGCCGGCACGGCATGCGCCGGTGGATTCCGTCGTGGCGTCTGGTCAGCGGCCTGTTCCTCGGCTTCCTCGGCAGCCTGATGGTGGTCGCGGGCATCTCGTACGCGTTGGTGGAGGTGCCGGAGGTCGACAAGGCGGCCAAGGCCCAGAACAACGTCTACTACTGGGCCGACGGCAAGCAGATGGTCGCGACCGGTGGTGAGCGCAACCGCCAGATCATCGGCTACGACGACATCCCCAAGGAGATGCGCTTCGCCGTCATGTCGGCCGAGAACAAGACGTTCGAGGACGACAAGGGCGTCGACCCGATGGGCATCGCGCGTGCCCTGGTCAACATGGCCAAGGGCGGGCAGACGCAGGGCGGCTCCACGATCACCCAGCAGTACGTGAAGAACGCGCGGCTGGGTGACCAGTCGCAGACGTTCAGCCGCAAGTTCAAAGAGCTGTTCATCTCCATAAAGGTCGGCCGGACCGAGTCCAAGGAAAAGATCATGGCCGGCTACCTCAACACGGCCTACTACGGCCGTGGGGCCTACGGCATCCAGGCGGCCGCGCGGGCGTACTTCGACAAGGAGGCCAAGGAGCTCGACCCGAGCGAGTGCGCTCTCCTCGCGACGGTCCTCAAGGGCGCCACGTACTACGACCCGGCCGGCTACCCCGAGATCGACCCCGCGGCCAGTCGGCAGGACAACACCGAGCGCGCCAAGAAGCGGTGGAAGTGGATCCTCGACGAGGAGGTCAAGGACGGCCGCCTCACCTCCGCGGAGCGGGACAAGTACCAAGACTTCCCGAAGCTGAAGAACCCGCGGTCGAACACCCAGCTGGGCGGCCAGACGGGTTACCTGGTGGACCTGGCCAAGGCCTACGTCATCCGGACCACCGACATCACCGCCGAGCAGCTCCAGCGGGGTGGCTACGAGATCCACACGACCTTCGACAGGACGAAGGTCAAGGAGCTCGAAAAGGCGGTCAACAAGGTCCGCAAGGAAAAGATCAAGCCGAAGCTGCGTCCGGAGAAGGACACGCACGTCCAGTTCGGCGGGGCGTCCGTGGACCCCGAGGACGGTGCGATCAAGGCGATCTACGGCGGCGTCGACGCGACGAAGCACTTCACCAACAACGCCGACCAGACCGGCGCCCAGGTGGGTTCGACGTACAAGCCCTTCGTACTGGCCGCCGCCTTCAAGTACGGCGTGCGCGATCCGAAGGGCCCGGAGATCCAGAGCGAGGCCGAGCGCACGGTCGTCAATCCGAAGAGCCTGTACAGCGGAAAGAACGAACTGAAGATCCAGAATTACAACGGCACCGTCTGGACCGACCGCGACGGCAAGCAGTGGAACCAGAAGAACGACGGAAACCAGTCGTACAACCCCCCCACCTACCAGATCGACCTGCGTGAGGCGATGCGCGAGTCGGTCAACTCGGCCTATGTGCAGCTCGGCATGGACGTCGGGCTGAGCAAGGTGAAGGAGGCGGCGATGGACGCCGGCCTCCAGGACGACCGGTCCATGGCCAGCTCCAACTACCCGTCGTTCTCGCTCGGCACCTCCTCGCCGAGCGCGATCCGGATGGCCGGGGCGTACTCCACCTTCGCGGCCAGCGGCAAGCAGAACGACCCGTACTCGGTCACCAAGGTCGTGCACGAGGGCGACGAGGTCTACAAGCACGAGAAGCACACCAAGCGAGTCTTCGAGCCGGAGGTGGCGGACAACGTCACCGATGTGCTGAGGACCGTCGTGGAGAAGGGCACCGGCACCTCGGCCCAGCTGGGCAACCGCCCGGTCGCGGGCAAGACCGGTACGACCGACGGCAACAAGTCGGCCTGGTTCGTCGGGTACACCCCGCAGCTCTCGACGGCGGTCAGCATGTACCGCCTGGACGACGACGAGGCCAACAAGAAGCGCGAGTTCCTGGAGATGTTCGGCACGGGCGGTGAGGAGAAGATCCACGGCGCCTCGTTCCCCGCGAAGATCTGGCAGGACTACATGTCGAACGCGCTCAAGGGCGAGCCCGTCGAGAACTTCCCCGTGCCGCAGCCCATCGGAAAGGTCGTCGGCGAGACGCCCCCTCCGCCGCCGAGCCCGACGGCGACCGAGGAGCCGACGAAGGAGGAGGACGAACCCTCGCCCCCGGCGCCGACCGAGACGGAGACGACGAAGCCCCCGACGAAGTCGCCCGACCCCGAGGAGTCCTGCAGCCAGTGGGACTGGGAGTGCGGCCACGAGAACGGGGGAGTCGACGGCGGTGCCGAGGATGGTGGCGCCAACGGCGACCCGGGCGGGGAAACCCCGACTCCCACGACTGATCCGCCCGGCCAGGGGGACGGAGGGCTCTTCGGCGGCCCGCGAGGCCGACAGGGCTGAGCGGGGCCTCCGCCGGGCTGAGCGGGGCCGTCAGCCGGGCTGAGCCGCCCAGCGGATGTTTCACGTGAAACGAGGGCCGCCACACCGAGGGGTGTGGCGGCCCTCGCCGCGTTCTCCATCGAGTACGGACCGCGTTCTCCGTCTCGTACGGACCGTGTCCTCAGCCGCGTACGGGCCGTGTTCCCAGCCAGGTACGGCAGGATGGCGGGCATGCCCAGTGCAGACCCCAGCGCCGATCCGGGCGCAGAGACGCCGAGCACGAGCGTGTACGAGGCCGTGAACCCGCGGGAACCCGAGCCGGTACAGCCGACCATGGAGGATGAGGTCGCCCGGGCCGGCAGCGAGCTGCTCGGCGGTCCCCTTGGCCGAAGAGCGTTGACCTGCGCGAGCTGGTGGACGCCGGTACGCGTCATCGCGCTCGTGGCGCTCGGGATGTTCGCGCTCGGGATGGTCCAGAAGATGCCGTGCTACAACGGCGCGTGGTTCTTCGGGACCAGCTCGCAGTACACGCACGCGTGCTACTCCGACATCCCCCACCTCTACGAGGGACGCGGCTTCGCCGACGGCCTCGTGCCGTACGTCGACAAGCTGCCCGGCGACATGGAGTACCTGGAGTACCCGGTCCTGACCGGCCTGTTCATGGAGTTGGCCTCCTGGGTGACGCCCGGCAGCGGATCGATCCACCACCAGGAGAAGATCTACTGGATGGTCAACGCGGGGATACTGATGGCCTGCGCCGCCGTCGTCGCCGTCTGCGTCACCCGCACGCATCGCCGCCGCCCCTGGGACGCCCTGCTCGTGGCCCTCTCGCCCGCCCTGGCGCTGACGGCCACCATCAACTGGGACCTGCTCGCCGTCGCCCTCACGGCCGCCGCGATGCTGATGTGGTCCCGGGGGCGCGCCCTCGCTTTCGGCGTTCTCCTGGGGCTCGCCACGGCCGCCAAGCTCTATCCCGTGCTGCTGCTCGGACCGCTGCTGATCCTGTGCCTGCGCGCGGGCCGGTGGCGGGAGTTCGGGGCCGCCCTGGTGGGCGCGGCGGGCACCTGGCTCGTCGTGAATCTGCCGGTGATACTGCTCGCCGGTGAGGGCTGGTCGAAGTTCTACACGTTCAGCCGGGAACGCGGCGTCGACTTCGGCTCCTTCTGGCTGATCCTCGACCAGCGCATGGACTCTCCCCTGGCCACGGACACCGTGAACCTCCTGGCGATGGTCCTGATGCTTCTCGTCTGCCTCGGCATAGGAGTGCTCGGTCTGACCGCCCCGCGCCGGCCGCGCTTCGCGCAGCTGGCCTTCCTGGTGGTCGCCGCCTTCGTCCTGACCAACAAGGTCTACTCGCCGCAGTACGTCCTGTGGCTGATCCCCCTGGCGGCGCTCGCGAGGCCGCGCTGGCGCGACTTCCTGATCTGGCAGGCGTGCGAGGTCGTGTACTTCCTCGGGATCTGGATGTACCTGGCGTACACGACCAGCGGAGACGCCCACAAGGGTCTGCCCACCGAGGGCTACCAGGTCGTCATCGCCATCCACCTGCTGGGGACGCTGTACCTGTGCGCCGTGGTCGTACGGGACGTACTGATGCCGGAGCGGGACGTGGTGCGGCGGGGCGGGGACGACGACCCTTCGGGCGGTGTCCTGGACGGGGCGGAGGACGTCCTGATCCTGGGGGCCGGGGCCCACTCCGGGCGGCGTGTGGCGCACTCCGGTGCGGGGGCGCTCGTGAAGTGGGGGTCGGTCACCGACAGGGGTTCGCCCTGAGCGAACAAGGGCCCTCGCATGGCCGAAGGGGCCGGACACGAGCAGGTCGTGTCCGGCCCCTTCGGTGTGGTGCGCGGCGTCCCGGAGCGGTGTGATGCGTGGTGCCCCGGAGATGACTCAGCGATCCACCATCCGGTCGAACTGCGTGGTGGTGTGCCGCAGATGGGCCACCAGTTCCTCGCCGACCTTCGGCTCCGGGGCGTCGGAGGGCACGAAGAGGATGGACACCTGCATGTGCGGCGGCTCGGCGAACCAGCGCTGCTTGCCGCCCCACACGAACGGCGAGAGGTTGCGGTTGACGGTCGCGAGGCCGGCGCGGGCCACCCCCTTGGCGCGGGGCATCATGCCGTGCAGCGCCTTCGGGGCCTCCAGGCCCACACCGTGCGAGGTGCCGCCGGCGACCACGACGAGCCAGCCGTCGGACGCGACCTTCTGCTGGCGGTAGCCGAAACGGTCGCCCTTGGCGACGGCGGTGACGTCCAGGACGGCGCCGCGGTACTGGGTGGCCTCGTGGTCGCCCAGCCAGAGGTTCGTGCCGATGCGCGCCCGGAAGCGGGTCTGCGGGAACTGCTGCTGAAGGCGGGCGAGTTCATTGGCCTTGAGGTGGCTGACGAACATCGTGTGCAGCGGGAGACGGGCCGCGCGCAGGCGGTCCATCCAGCCGATGACCTCCTCGACGGCGTCCGAGCCGTCGGTGCGGTCCAGCGGCAGATGGATCGCGAAGCCTTCGAGGCGCACGTCCTCGATGGCGGCGTGCAGCAGCGGAAGCTCCTGCTCGCTGACGCCGTGGCGCTTCATCGAGGACATGACCTCGATGACGACGCGGGCGCCCACCAGGCCGTGCACGCCGTCGAGCGACGACACGGAGCGCACGACGCGGTCGGGCAGCGGAACCGGCTCCTCGCCCCGCCGGAACGGGGTCAGGACGAGCAGGTCGCCGCTGAACCAGTCCTTGATCCGGGCCGCTTCGTAGGTGGTGCCCACGGCGAGGATGTCGGAGCCGAAGCGCGTGGCCTCCTCGGCCAGGCGCTCATGACCGAAGCCGTAGCCGTTGCCCTTGCAGACCGGGACGATGCCCGGGAACTGCTCCAGCACGTTCTTGTGATGTGCCCGCCAGCGCGCGGTGTCGACATAGAGCGTGAGCGCCATGGCTGGATCCCGGAACCTTTCTCGTGTCTGCGGTGTAGCTGAGTGGTGGTACGAAATTGTGCGGGATCAGCGGCGCGACATGTACATGTCGAGTGCCTTGTGCAGCAGCTTGTTGAGCGGGAAGTCCCACTCGCCGATGTACTCGGCGGCCTCGCCGCCGGTGCCCACCTTGAACTGGATCAGACCGAAGAGGTGGTCCGTCTCGTCCAGGGAGTCGGAGATGCCGCGCAGGTCGTAGACCGTGGCCCCCATGGCGTACGCGTCGCGGAGCATCCGCCACTGCATCGCGTTCGAGGGCCTGACCTCGCGCCCGATGTTGTCCGAGGCGCCGTAGGAGTACCAGACGTGACCGCCGACCACGAGCATCGTGGCCGCCGAGAGGTTCACGCCGTTGTGGCGCGCGAAGTACAGCCGCATGCGGTTGGGGTCCTCGGAGTTGAGGGCCTGCCACATCTGCTGGAAGTAGCCGAGCGGCCGCGGGCGGAACTTGTCGCGCACGGCCGTGATCTCGTAGAGGCGCTGCCACTCCGCGAGGTCCTGGTAACCGCCCTGGACGACCTCGACGCCGGCCTTCTCGGCCTTCTTGATGTTGCGCCGCCACAGCTGGTTGAAGCCCTTTTGGACCTCGTCCAGGGAGCGGTTGGCCAGCGGCACCTGGAAGACGAAGCGGGGCTGCACGTCACCGAAGCCGGCGCCGCCGTCCTCACCCTGCTGCCAGCCCATCCGGCGCAGCCGGTCGGAGACCTCGAAGGCGCGCGGCTCGATGAACGTGGCCTCGGTGTCCCGCAGGCGCTTCACGTCCGGGTTCTGGATGCCGGCCTTGATCGCCGGAGCGTCCCAGCGGCGGATCACGACGGGCGGGCCCATCTTCACGGAGAAGGCACCCTGCTGCTTGAGGTGCGCCAGCATCGGCTGGAGCCACTCGTCGAGGTTCGGGGCGTACCAGTTGATGACCGGGCCCTCGGGGAGGTACGCGAGATAGCGCTTCAGCTTGGGCAGCTGGCGGTAGAGCACCAGGCCGACGCCGACCAGGTAGCCGGTCCTGTCGTCGAACCAGCCCAGGTTCTCCGAGCGCCATTCGCTCTTCACGTCAGCCCATGCCGGGACCTGGCAATGACTCGCCGACGGCAGTGTCTGGATATACGCCAGATGCTGCTCGCGACTGATGGTCCTCAGGGTCAGACTCATTCGGGGCGCTCCTCGGCTGGTGTGTCCCCATGGGTTCAGGGGCTCCGGCTCTCGCGCCGAAGCCTACTGCGCCCCGGGAGCGCCCCGACTGGCCGTAGGCGACCTCAGCACCCCGGCCCGCCCGGGGCCGGGGTGCCGCGAGGGCGTCAGCCGACGACTCCGCCGAAGAGTCCGCCGTGTGCCATGCCCAGGAAGAACCCGATCGCCGAGGCCCCGAGACCGATGATCAGGCCGAAGCGCTCGCGGGTCGTCGCCGAGATGAACTGGCCGTACGCACCCGTGGCGATCCCGACCAGGCCCGCCCAGGAGCTGAGCAGATGGAGGTGGTGGAACATCGCCGTCACGAAGGCGATCGCCCCCAGCACCAGCGTCACGCCGACCAGCGTGTCCTGGAGCGGATGGGATCTGCCGTCCGAGGCGAGGAGAGAGGTGGTGTTGTTGTGTCGCATTGTCTGTGCCATGGCAGGCACCTCCTGCGGAAAGCGGCGCATCGTAGCGCCATGCACACCCGATGTGTACAGATTCTGCCCGTCCGCCGCCGGATTTCAACCGGAAGCCTCGGTGCGGGTAGTCTGTACCGTCTGCACCCGTGTCTGTCCGGCCACGGCAGGAGCTCCCGTTCGCGGAAGCCGATTGTCAGTGGCGGCCGATACGGTTGCGTACGCATCACGACCCTCCTGCCACGGAACGACCGTGGCCGCTGAGTCCAAAGGAGGTGGGTTCCACATGCGTCACTACGAAGTGATGGTCATCCTCGACCCCGATCTGGAGGAGCGCGCTGTCGCCCCCCTGATCGAGAACTTCCTCTCCGTCGTCCGTGAGGGCAACGGAAAGGTCGAGAAGGTCGACACCTGGGGCCGTCGTCGTCTGTCCTACGAGATCAAGAAGAAGCCCGAGGGCATCTACTCGGTCATCGACCTCCAGGCCGAGCCTGCGGTCGTCAAGGAGCTCGACCGACAGATGAACCTGAACGAGTCGGTCCTCCGGACCAAGGTCCTCCGTCCCGAGATGCACTGAGCTCTCTAGCTCAGCGGCACCCGGGAATCGAGTAGCAGCAACAAGCAGCCAGCAGCAAACCCGCCGAGAGGTTCCCCCATGGCAGGCGAGACCGTCATCACGGTCGTCGGCAATCTTGTCGACGACCCCGAGCTGCGCTTCACCCCCTCCGGTGCGGCGGTCGCGAAGTTCCGTGTCGCGTCCACCCCCCGCATCTTTGACAAGCAGACCAATGAGTGGAAGGACGGCGAAGGCCTGTTCCTGACCTGCTCGGTCTGGCGTCAGGCGGCGGAGAACGTCGCGGAGTCGCTCCAGCGAGGCATGCGCGTCATCGTGCAGGGCCGACTGAAGCAGCGGTCCTACGAGGACCGTGAGGGCATCAAGCGCACGGTCTACGAGTTGGACGTCGAGGAAGTCGGCGCCAGCCTGAAGAACGCCACGGCCAAGGTCACCAAGACCACCGGTCGAGGCGGCCAGGGCGGTTATGGCGGCGGCGGTGGCGGCGGCCAGCAGGGCGGCAGCTGGGGCGGTGGCTCCGGTGGCGGTCAGCAGCAGGGTGGCGGCGGTGCTCCCGCCGACGACCCCTGGGCGACCGGTGCGCCTGCCGGCGGCGGTCAGCAGCAGGGCGGCGGCGGTGGCGGCTGGGGCGGAAGCTCCGGCGGCTCCGGTGGCGGCTACTCGGACGAGCCCCCCTTCTAAGCCCCAGGGCTTTGGGCCTTCGGGCCGAGGGTGGGCCGTACCCACACTTCTTGATCACACAGGAGAAACACCATGGCGAAGCCGCCTGTGCGCAAGCCTAAGAAGAAGGTCTGCGCTTTCTGCAAGGACAAGGTCACGTACGTGGACTACAAGGACACGAACATGCTGCGGAAGTTCATTTCCGACCGCGGCAAGATCCGTGCCCGCCGCGTGACCGGCAACTGCACGCAGCACCAGCGTGACGTCGCCACGGCCGTCAAGAACAGCCGTGAGATGGCGCTGCTGCCCTACACGTCCACCGCGCGATAAGGGAAGGGTGACCGACTAATGAAGATCATCCTCACCCACGAGGTCTCCGGCCTCGGTGCCGCCGGCGAGGTCGTAGACGTCAAGGACGGCTACGCCCGCAACTACCTGATCCCGCGGAACTTCGCGATCCGCTGGACCAAGGGTGGCGAGAAGGACGTCGAGCAGATCCGTCGTGCTCGCAAGATCCACGAGATCGCGACGATCGAGCAGGCCAACGAGATCAAGGCCCAGCTCGAGGCCGTCAAGGTCCGCCTGGCCGTCCGCTCCGGCGACGCCGGTCGTCTCTTCGGTTCCGTCACCCCGGCCGACGTCGCTTCGGCGATCGAAGCTGCCGGTGGTCCGAAGATCGACAAGCGTCGTGTCGAGCTGGGCTCGCCGATCAAGACCCTGGGCGCCCACGCGACGTCCGTGCGTCTGCACCCCGAGGTGGCCGCGAAGGTCAACGTCGAGGTCGTCTCCGCCTAAGCGTTCCGCTTGGCAAGACTGAGTGAAGGGGCCGCACCCGATGGGTGCGGCCCCTTTGCCGTCCGTTGTTCCACGTGAAACGCCTTCCGTCGTCCCAGGTGAATCGCCGTCGGCTGTTTCACGTGAAACGCCGTCCGCTGTCTCACGTGACGCCCTCCGCTGTTTCACGTGGAACAGCGGGGCGTTCAGCGGGTGGCGCCCGTGACGATCCAGCGGCCGGAGCGGGAGCGCAGCCACAGGGTCAGCATCCGTACCAGCATCATCAGCGTCATGGCTCCCCACACCGCGGTCAGCCCGCCGCCGAGGACCGGTACCAGCAGGGCGACCGGAGTGAAGGCGGCCAGCGTGAGCAGCATCGCCCAGGCGAGGTAGGGCCCGTCGCCGGCCCCCATCAGCACTCCGTCGAGGACGAAGACGATGCCGCAGATCGGCTGGGCGAGTGCCACGACCATGAGTGCGGGCAGTGCGGCGTCCCGGACCGCGGCGTCGCCCGTGAAGAGCGGGATGAACACGGGCCGCGCGAGCACGACCAGCAGTCCCAGGCCCACTCCCGCGGCGATACCCCACTGCACCATGCGCCGGCAGACCGCGCGGGCGCCCTCGGCGTCACCGGCGCCGAGATAGCGGGCGATGATCGCCTGTCCCGCGATGGCGATGGCATCCAGCGCGAAGGCCAGAAAATTCCACAGGGAGAGAGCGATCTGGTGAGCGGCGACCTCCGCGTCACCCAGGCGCGCCGCTACGGCGGTGGCGAGCATGAGGATGGCCCGCAGGGAGAGCGTGCGGACCAGGAGCGGCGCCCCTGCCTGGGCGCAGGCCCGGATCCCGGCGGCATCGGGACGGAGCGATGCGCCATGCCGTCGGGCTCCGCGTACGACGACGAAGAGGTACACCGCGACCATGCCGCACTGCGCGATGACGGTTCCCCAGGCCGAACCGGCGATGCCCAGGCCGGCGCCGTAGACCAGGCCCACGTTGAGGGCGGCGTTGGCGACGAAGCCGCCGACCGCGACGTAGAGGGGCGTCTTCGTGTCCTGGAGGCCTCGCAGCACGCCGGTGGCAGCGAGGACGACGAGCATGGCGGGGATGCCCAGGGATGAGATCCGCAGATAGGTGATCGCGTATCCGGCGGCGGCGTCCGAGGTGCCGAAGGCGTCCACGACCACCGGTGCGGTGGGCATGGCGACGGCGATGACGGCGGCGCCCAGCAGCAGGGCGAGCCAGATGCCGTCCATGCCCTGGCGGATGGCGGCGGGGAGATCGCCGGCGCCCACCCTGCGGGCGACCGCGGCGGTGGTGGCGTAGGCGAGGAAGACGAAGACGCTCACCGCGGTGGTGAGGAGACCCGAGGCGATGCCGAGGCCGGCCAGTTGCGCGGTGCCGAGGTGGCCGACGATGGCGCTGTCGGCGAGCACGAAGAGGGGCTCGGCGACCAGTGCGCCGAAGGCGGGGACGGCGAGCGCGATGATCTCCCGGTCGTGTCGTCGCCGGTCGGCCTTGGGCGCGAGGGGGGCCTGTGTCATGGACACCAATCTAATCTTCCACAGGTAAGAGATGCAATCCTCCAGAGACCCTTACTTCGACAGGTAGTGGAGGCTCGGTGACGCGCCGTTTGTCGTGATCTTGGCCCGCTGGGAAAAGTTTTTCTTCTGCACAGCCGGTGGATGGGAAAACCGCAGGTCAGCGGCGCTGGCGCGCAGGGTCTGAGGGCTTGTTCACAGGGCTGTCCACCGGGCCGTGCACAGGTTTCGCGGAGTTCTCCACAGCATCGGGCCCGTCATCCACACCACCTGTGGATAACCAGATTGGCTGACGGTGCCCGCGGGCCTACCGTGGTCCGGCGCCCGCCTCGTCGTACGACCTCGGAAACCCGGTAAAACCGACGCGTCAGAACCGGAGTTGGGCCCCCTTGTTTGTCAGTGTCGTGCCGTAAGTAAGAGGGGCACGGCTAGGTCCGCGCGGCGGACGGGAGGAGGTGGCCCGGTGAGTATTTCCGAGCCTTTGGACGACCCCTGGGCCGACAGCGGTCCCAGTGACCGTCTGCCTGTCTCCCGTCAGCGCCGTGACAGCGGCAGGGGCCGTGACGAGCAGCACGAGCGCGGCCGGGAGGGCGGCTGGGACGGGGGAGGTTCGTCCTTCGAGCGTGTCCCCCCGCAGGATCTCGACGCGGAGCAGTCGGTCCTGGGCGGCATGCTGCTCTCCAAGGACGCCATCGCCGACGTCGTGGAGGTGCTCAAGGGGCACGACTTCTACCGGCCCGCGCACGAGACGATCTACGCCTCGATCCTCGACCTGTACGCGAAGGGTGAGCCGGCCGACCCGATCACCGTCGCGGCCGATCTGACCAAGCGCGGCGAGATCACCAAGGTCGGCGGCGCGTCGTATCTGCACACGCTGGTCCAGACAGTCCCGACCGCGGCGAACGCCGAGTACTACGCGGAGATCGTTCACGAGCGCGCGGTGTTGCGGCGACTCGTCGAGGCGGGCACCCGCATCACCCAGATGGGTTACGCGGCCGACGGTGACGTCGACGAGATCGTCAACAGCGCCCAGGCGGAGATCTACGCCGTCACCGAGCAGCGCACCACCGAGGACTACCTCCCCCTCGGCGACATCATGGAGGGCGCCCTCGACGAGATCGAGGCGATCGGTTCACGGTCGGGGGAGATGACCGGTGTACCGACCGGCTTCACCGACCTCGACCAGCTCACCAACGGGCTGCACCCCGGACAGATGATCATCATCGCGGCGCGGCCCGCGATGGGTAAGTCCACGCTCGCGCTGGACTTCGCGCGGGCCTGTTCGATCAAGCACAACATGCCGAGCGTGATCTTCTCGCTCGAAATGGGGCGCAACGAGATCGCGATGCGTCTGCTGTCCGCCGAGGCACGCGTGGCGCTGCACCACATGCGGTCGGGCACGATGACCGACGAGGACTGGACCCGGCTCGCCCGCCGCATGCCGGACGTCTCGGCCGCCCCGCTCTACATCGACGACTCCCCCAACCTGTCGATGATGGAGATCCGCGCCAAGTGCCGGCGCCTCAAGCAGCGCAACGACCTGAAGCTCGTCGTCATCGACTATCTGCAGCTGATGCAGTCCGGCGGCTCCAAGCGGGCCGAGAGCCGGCAGCAGGAGGTCTCGGACATGTCGCGAAACCTGAAGCTCCTGGCCAAGGAGCTGGAGCTGCCGGTGATCGCGCTCTCCCAGCTGAACCGTGGCCCCGAGCAGCGCACCGACAAGAAGCCCATGGTCTCCGACCTGCGTGAGTCCGGCTCGATCGAGCAGGACGCGGACATGGTGATCCTGCTGCACCGCGAGGACGCGTACGAGAAGGAGTCGCCCCGCGCGGGCGAGGCGGACATCATCGTGGGCAAGCACCGTAACGGCCCGACGGCGACCATCACGGTTGCCTTCCAGGGCCATTACTCGCGCTTCGTGGACATGGCGCAGACCTGATCAGAGCCGACCCGCCCCCCCCCGCGGGGGCCCACACCGGGCAGCGTGCGTGCCGCCTCGTCGGGGCGGCGGGGCTCAGTGTGTGGGCAGGGTGCGGGCGAGGAGGGGGAGCAGGCGGTCCCAGTGGCGTTGCATGCCGCTCGGGCTGAAGGCCGATGTGTCGGACATGGTGAAACCGTGGGCGGTGCCGGGGTAGATCTCGGAGGTGTGGTTGACGCCCGCGGTGTCCAGAGCGACGTTGAGCTCGGCCAGGGCCTCGGGCGTGAGGTCGGTCTCGGCGTGGCCGAAGTGGACCTGGGCGGTGAGCTTGGAGAACACATCGGTGCCGTCGGCGCTCACGGGGGCGTGGAACGCGGCGAGGGCGGCCACCTCGTCGGGGTGGGCCACGGCGGTGCGCGTCGCCAGGAGGCCGCCGAAGCAGTAGCCGGTCACCGCGACGGGGCCGGGGGCGACCTCCGGCTGGGCGGCGAGGAAGCTGAGGTAGGCGTCGGCGTCCATCAGGGCGCGTTCGGCGGTGTGCGCATTGACCAACGGCATCAGCTCGGCCAGGACCATGGGGCGGACCTCTTCGCCGATGTACTCGGGAAGTTCGGTCAGGGGCGCTGTGCCGTGCCGGTAGAAGAGGTTGGGGACGAGTACGTAGTAGCCGTGCCCGGCCAGTTCACCGGCGAGCTCCCGCAGGACGGGCCGGATGCCCAAGGCGTCGGCGTACATGAGCACTCCGGGATGCCGCGTGCCGTCGTCGGGGAAGGCGGCGAACGCGTCGGCCTGGCCGTCCGGGGTGGGGATCCGCAGGTTCTTGATGGGCAAGAGCTTCCTTCCGTCGGTTTCACTCGATCTGCGTGGGATGCGCTCGATTTCCATCAACGGTCGCTCGCTCTACGCTGAGGTCCCGCGACGGACGTCTGTGCCACTGACGTTCTCGCTCGAACGTACATCGTTAGTCGAACTAACGTAAAGATTGAGATGGGCGCCATGACCAGTGCCGAAGCTGCGGACCAGTCCCATGACGGCACACCGAGGACGCCCGACAGGCTGCGGCGGCGTGCCAGCCGGCTCCTGTCGCAGCTGACCGCGCGGTCGGACCGGCTGATCAACGAAGGGCTGGCCCGGGCGGACGCCCGCAAGTGGCATTACGCCGTACTCGCCGCACTGGAGGAGGACGGCCCGGGCAGCCAGGCGGCGTTGAGCGGCCGCACCGGCATCTACTGCAGCGACATGGTCGGCGTGCTCAACGAACTGGTCGAACGGCGCCTGGTCGAGCGCGCCCCGGATCCCGCCGACCGGCGCCGCAACGTCATCACGATCTCCGCCTCGGGGCGCCGTCATCTGCTCCGCCTCGACCACGTCCTGGACGACCTGCACGACGTACTGCTCACGCCGCTGAGCCCGGAGGAACGCGATCAGTTCGTGGGGCTGCTCATCCGCCTCCTGGACCATGCCGAGCCTCTGCCCGCCTAGCGGAGGCAAGCTGCTCAGGCGAGACCGGTCAGCTCACAGGAGATGTCCCACAGCTTGGTCGCCGCGTCGGTGTCCCTGACTCCGGCCCCGCCTGCGATCTCGACCCGGCCCCTGGTACCCACGCCGACACCGACGGCGACGGCGACGCGCTGACCTCCCCATGAATCCGCTCGACGTATCGGTATCCCCCCGATGAACTGGTCCCATGACAACGCCTCATGAAGAACTGCTCCCCACCACCCGTCGAGCCCTGCTGCACCGCATCGCCACCGCCCAGGCAGAGGGCCGGGCCCCGTCGCTGATGGCCTCGGTCGCCCGGGACGGCGAGTTGGTGTGGAGCGGCGGACGCAGCATGGTCGACGGGCACGCGCCGGATGAGAACGTCCAGTACCGCATCGGGTCGATCACCAAGACCTTCACTGCGGTACTGGTGATGCGGCTGCGGGACGAGGGGGTGCTGGACCTGGGCGACACATTGGAGAAGCACCTGCCGGGGACCGGCGCGGGCGAGGCCACGATCGCCGAACTCCTCGCGCACACCGGTGGACTGGCTGCCGAGACACCGGGTGAGTGGTGGGAGCGCACGCCTGGATCGACGCGCCCCAACCTCACCGATGTGCTGGGCGAGCAGCCCTTCAAGCACCCCGTCGGACGTCGTTTTCACTACTCCAACCCCGGCTACACCCTGCTCGGTTCGCTCGTGGAGGCGCTGCGGGGGGCCTCCTGGGAGGAGGTGCTGCGCCGCGAGATCCTGGAGCCTCTGGGCCTCGACCGTACGAGCGCGCGGCCCGAGGCACCCCATGCGGGCGGCTGGGCCGTGCATCCCTGGGCGGACGTGATGATGCCGGAGCCCCTCGAGGACCTGGGACTGATGGCGCCAGCGGGCCAGCTGTGGTCCACGACGGCGGACCTGGCGCGCTTCGCCTGTTTTCTGGTCAAGGGCGACGAGCGGGTGCTCGGTGCGGAGTCACTGCGGGAGATGCGGACCCCGTCGGCGCCCTCCCAGGCGGACAACTGGGAGCGGACGTATGGCCTGGGCATGGATCTGCTGCGTTGGGAGGGGCTCAGCCTGGCCGGGCACACGGGGTCGCTCCCGGGCTTCCTGGCCGGACTGTGGGTCAGCGAGCGGGAGGGGCTGGCGGCGGTGGTTCTCGCCAACTGCACCTCCGGGCCCCTGGTGGCGGCTGTGGCCGCCGACCTGGTGAAGATCGTCGCCGAGGCCGAGCCGCGCATTCCGGAGCCGTGGCGCCCTCTCCCGGAAGTCGACGAGAAGGTTCTGGAGCTGACTGGCCCTTGGTACTGGGGCACTCAGGTGCTCGCACTGCGGCTGGTGAACGACGGCGGGGTCGAGATCGGCCCGCTGACGGGCGCGGGACGCCGAGCGCGCTTCCGGCCGCATGGTGACGGCACGTGGCTGGGGCTGGACGGCTATTACGCGGGGGAGCTGCTCCGGGCGGTGCGACGGGGAGACGGCTCGGTGAGCCATCTCGACCTGGGGTCGTTCGTCTTCACCCGGGAGCCCTACGACGAGGGAGCACCCGTGCCCGGCGGGGTGGACCCGCAGGGGTGGCGCGGTTTCTAGAGACGGCATGTTTCACGTGAAACGACGTCTCGACGGACTTTCAGAGCTGGAGCTTGAACCCGACGTGTGACGCCGTGAACCCGAGTCGCTCGTAGAAACGGTGGGCGTCGATGCGCGTGACGTCGGAGGTCAGCTGCACCAACTGGCAACCCTGTCGCCGGGATTCGTCGACGGCCCACTCGATGAACCGGGTGCCGAGCCCGCTGCCGCGTTCGTCGGCATGGACGCGCACCCCCTCGATGATCGACCGGGTCGCCCCCTTCCGCGAGAGACCCGGGACGATCGTGAGCTGGAGGGTGCCGACCACGCGTCCCTCGCGTACGGCGACGACCAGGTGCTGATTCGGGTCATCGGCCAGGCGCCGGAACGCGGTGGTGTACGGAGTCAGGTCGTCCGGCGACTCACGCGTGGCACCCAGCGGGTCGTCCGCGAGCATCTCCACGATGGCGGGCAGGTCATCGGTGACGGCCGGGCGTATCTCAAGGTCTCCCATGGCGGCAGCCTATGCGGGGCTGCCGTCACCGGGGAGGGGCTTCCGCCGCAGGTCGCGTCCGTCACCGCGCCTAGGCGGGCACGCGGAGCGTTTCGACGGCCCTGACCAGGGGGGCGAGTTGCGGGTTCCGCGCGGCCTCGCCGAGCGCCTCGCGCAGGGCGGCGTCGTTGGTCGGGCGGGCCTCGTCGAGCAGCGCGAGGCCGGCTTCGCTCACGTCGGTGTAGATGCCCCGGCGGTCGGTGGGGCACAGATAGCGGGCGAGCAGCCCGCGATCCTCGAGCCGGGTGACCAGGCGGGTGGTGGCGCTCTGGCTGAGCACCACGGCGTCCGCGACCTGCTTCATCTGCAGATGGCCACCCTCACCGTCGTGCTGGCGGCTAAGGACGTCGAGCAGGGAGTACTCCCGCGCGCTCAGCCCGTGCTCGGCCTGGAGAGCGCGCTCGATGTGGGTCTCGATCTGTCCGTGGAGCAGGGAGAGCGCGCACCAGCCCTGCGCGAGGGCGGTGAGTGCGGGGTCCGTCGCTGTCATGGCTCTAGTCTCCTCCGTCCCCGAGTGGCTACGACTCAGGGTAGTCCACAAGTGCAATATCTGGCGTTTGCAATTAACCCGCGTCTGCAACTATTGTGGACGCACGTTAAGCGCACCTGCAATCGTTTGGAAGGTAGATCCATGCCTCTCGCGCTCCTGGCCCTCGCGATCGGGGCCTTCGGGATCGGCACCACCGAGTTCGTGATCATGGGACTGCTCCCCGAGGTCGCCGGTGACTTCGGCGTCTCCATCCCCACGGCCGGTTTCCTCGTCACCGGCTATGCCCTGGGCGTCGTCCTCGGAGCACCACTGATGACCGTTCTCGGCACCAAGATCTCGCGCAAGCGGATGCTGATGCTGCTGATGGGCCTGTTCATCGCGGGCAATCTCCTCTCCGCCGTCGCCCCCGTCTTCGGGGTGATGCTCGCCGGCCGTGTCGTCGCCTCCCTCGCCCATGGCGCCTTCTTCGGCATCGGCTCGGTCGTCGCGGCCGAACTGGTCGCCCCCGAGAAGAAGGCCGGCGCGATCGCCATGATGTTCACCGGCCTGACCGTGGCCAACGTGGTGGGCGTGCCGCTCGGCACCTTCGTCGGGCAGACGCTCGGCTGGCGGATGACCTTCACGATCGTCGCGGCGCTCGGTGTCGTCGGCCTCGCGGGCGTCGCCAAGCTGGTCCCCGACCTGCCCAAGCCCGAAGGCGTGCGCCTCCGCCACGAACTGGCGGCCTTCCGCAACGTCCAGGTGCTGCTGGCCATGGCCATGACCGTCCTCGGCTTCGGCGGAGTGTTCGCCGCCGTCACCTACCTGGCGCCGATGATGACCGACGTCGCCGGCTACGCGGACTCCTCCGTCACGTGGCTGCTCGTCCTCTTCGGCCTCGGCATGGTGGCCGGCAACCTCATCGGCGGGAAGTTCGCCGACCGGGCCCTAATGCCGCTCCTCTACGTCTCACTGGGCTCCCTGGCCGTCGTGCTGGCGCTCTTCACCCTCACCGCCCACAACAAGGTCGCGGCCGCCGTGACCGTCGCGCTGATCGGCGCCCTCGGATTCGCGACCGTTCCGCCGCTGCAGAAGCGCGTCCTCGACCAGGCCTCCGGCGCCCCCACCCTGGCCTCGGCCGTCAACATCGGCGCGTTCAACCTCGGCAACGCGCTCTCGGCCTGGCTCGGCGGCATCGTCATCGCCGCGGGCCTCGGATACACCGCCCCGAACTGGGTCGGAGCCGCCCTCGCCGGATCCGCTCTCGTCCTGGCCGTCGTCTCGGCGGCACTGGAGCGCCGTACCGCCGTGACGCACCCGAGCCTCGTCGCGGCCGGGAAGGCCCCTGTCGAGGCCACACCCGTCCACCACTGACCTTCGTCCCTCGCACGCCTCACCTCCCCCGCACCACCCCGCAAGGAGACCTCCCCTCATGAGCACCACCGCCACCCACGCCGTCAGCCCGCTGACCATCGAGGACGCCGAAGCGCTCGTCACCGCCGCACGCCGCGCCGCCGAGGCGGCCGATGTCACCGTCAGCGTCACCGTCCTCGACGCGGGCGGCCACCTCCTGGCCTTCCGGCGCGACGACCGGGCCGTGCTGATCTCCGGCGAGACCAGCACCCGCAAGGCCTACACCGCCCTCCAGCTGAACGCCCCGACCGCCGACCTGGTCGACGCGGTCCAGCCCGGCGGCCCCTTCCACACCCTGCCCACCGCGCTCGACCGCCCCCTCCTCTTCATCGCGGGCGGCGTGCCGGTGCACCGCGACGGCCGTCTGATCGGCGCGATCGGCGTGGGCGGCGGTGCGCCCGAGCAGGACCACGGCTTCGCGACGACGGCGGTGGAGGCCCTCGCGTAACGCATATACGTGCGTAGGCCCGTCCCGGGCGCCGAAAGACTGTTGGCGCGGAGGGACGGGCCTACGCGTGTTCCGCGTGCCGTGGGTCGTTCCGTGTCAGCCGGCCGCCACCGTCAAAGGCGCGAAGCGTCGGGTCCAGTCGCCGGGCAGCTCCGGCATGCCGTAGGCCATCACGGCGTTGAAGGCGACCGGTTCGAGACCGCTCTCCTTCACCCAGGCCAGGAGCTCTTCATGTCGTACGTCGATGTCGGTGCGCAGCGGCCGATCGGTGTGCGCGCCGAGTGAGGCGATGAGTGCTTTCGCGGTCTGTGTGTCGCGGGCGATGAGAGGGCCGACGACATGCGTCTCCATGTTCGGCCAGGCGCCCGCATAGCCGATGATCTCGCCGCCGACCTCCGCGACACGAAGCTGATCGGTGAAGGCGGGAAGTCGGGCGATGACATGGGTCCGGTCGTGGCCGAAGACGTCGGTGTCGAGCCGGAGGATGGCGGTCAGGTCCTCCGCGGTGGCCGGCCGGGTGGCGATGCCGGGAAGCGGACCCGAGGGCACGAGGCGGCCGCAGACCATCTCCGCACGGCCGATCACCTTGAAGCCGAGCTGCTCGTAGAGGGGCCGGCCATGAGGTGTCGCGTGGAGGGTCAACGGGACCGGGGCCTCCTGTTCGACGGCGTACTGCATCAAACGGCGACCGATGCCCCGGCGGGCGTACCGCTCGGCGACGAGGACCATGCCGATCGCTGCGAGGTCGGGGCGCTCCTGCGGGCCGTACCGGGTCACCACGAAGACGCCGATGAGGCCTTCGCCGTCGGGGTCGTCGATGCCGTAACCCGTCCCGGCCCTCAGCAGGAGACCCCACTTGTGTTCCTCGCGGGGCCAGCCCCGGTCCTCGGACAGATCGGCGCAGGAGGTGAGGTCGCGTGGGGTGAGCCGGCGGATGGGCAGTGCGGAGAGGGAAGGTGTCGACACTCGGGTCAGGCTGTCTGACGTTCGTCCTCGGCGTCCACCCGTTTGTGGGCAGAAGCACGTCGCTTCTCATCACGCTGTCCCTGACCGCGTGGTCCGACGGGCAGGACGGCTTGGTTTCACGTGAAACACGGTGCCAACCGCGCTGGTCGGGGGTGTCTGGCAGCAGGGGTAACCGCGGGTACTAGCCTCGGCTTACATGGCGCTCCTCCACCTCTTCGCTCCCGGGCCTCGGCGCCTGCTCCCATCTCGGGCGGGACCTGCGCAAGGTGGACGAATTGATCCGGCGCATCGGGTGATTGCGGCCACGGGAAGGCGTCGGCGTTGAATTGCCGAGGCAGGGCAGGGGACTTGTATGTCGCGCGGCTGCCGGTATGGTCGACTCCGGTTCGCGCCGGGTGGGCTACCTCACACCTGCGGGCCGCGCGCGCAGGTCGATGAAGCCTAATGCGGCAGGAAGATCCCGACCCGGTTCTTCCTGTTATGCAGCGACGCGGCGGCGGTGGATGGGATGCTGCGGTGAGCAGGCTGCGGCCAATGTCACATTCTTTCCCTACTTGTCCGTAGGGTCCGGGTGTCCGGGGTTCAATGTGGCCGGATCAGCCATCGAGGCAGAGCGAGGAAAGCGCACGGCTTCCGACAGGAAGTGCACAGACCGACCGAGAGATGTTCGAGGCGAGGCACAGTATGGACGCTCCGACCACCCCGTCGGCGGACGACGGCACTTCCGGCGGCGGGAGCGGCTGGTTCACGCCGCGCAGGCCGCCGAAGCGGACGGAGGACGGGCCCCAGCAGCGGCCCGGCGCCGAGGGGCCTGAAGCCGCGGAGGTGCGCCGACCGGCGTCGATACATCCCTTGGGCAGGGCCGAGGAGGCGAGCCTCGGCGCGTCCTACTCCGGGGCCCCCACCGGATCTCACACCGCGGCTCCGGTGGACGAGCGAATATCCGCCGCGTCGGGCTCCCGGACGGCCCAGGCACTGGCGACCGCTCCTGCGGATCCGGAGCAGGCCCAGGCCGTGGACACCACGCCGCGAATGCCCGCCCAGGCCACCCGACAGCGGTCCGCCCCGCCCGCGGCCCAGCCGCATCCCGCTCCACAAGCGGCCCAGCCGCACCCTGCCCCGCAAGCTGCTCAACCCCGATTCGCCCCGGCAGCGGGCGTTCCGCAGCACACGGCGACGACCGGCACGCAGCACGCTCCGGAAGCCGCTGACCCGCAGCACGCCCCGGCAGCGGCGGACGACCCGCGGCACGCTCCCGAAGACCCTGGCCCGCAGCACGCTCCCGAAGACCCTGGCCCGCAGCACGCTCCCGAAGACCCTGGCCCGCAGCACGCTCCCGGAGCCGCTGACCCGCAGAGCGCCCCGCCGGCCGCCGCGGAGCCCGAGGCCGAGGCGCTCGCCCAGTCGTCCAAGCTGGCCAAGCCGTCCGTACCGGTGTCCCCCGACGCAGCTCTGGTCCAGCGCACGATGGCCGAGATCGGTCCCGTCGCCGACCAGGTCACCTCGTACTTCTACGCACTGCTCTTCACCCGCCACCCGGATCTGCGCCCCCTGTTCCCCGCGGCGATGGACACGCAGCGGGACCGTCTCCTCAAGGCGCTGCTGACGGCGGCCGAGAACATCGACCGCACCGACGTGCTCGTCTCGTATCTGAAGAACCTCGGCCGCGGTCACCGCAAGTACGGCACCCGGCCCGAGCACTACCCGGCCGTCGGCGAATGCCTGATCGGTTCCCTGAGCCGGTACGCGAGCGCGGTCTGGGACGAGGAGACCGAGGCCGCCTGGGTCCGGACGTACACGACGATCTCCCAGGTGATGATCGACGCTGCCGCGGAAGACGAACTGCGCGCCCCCGCCTGGTGGTTCGCCGAGGTCGTCGCCCATGACCTCAGGACCCCCGACATAGCCGTGGTCACGGTCCGCCCGGACCAGCCCTACCCCTTCCTCGCGGGGCAGTACACCAGCCTGGAGACCCCGTGGTGGCCGCGGATATGGCGGCACTACTCCTTCGCGTCGGCGCCTCGCTCCGACGGACTGCTGTCCTTCCACGTCAAGGCGGTCCCGGCCGGCTGGGTCTCCAACGCCCTGGTGCACCACGCCCGGCCCGGCGACGTACTGCGGCTGGGTCCGCCCGCGGGGTCGATGACCGTCGACCACACCACCGACAGCGGCCTTCTTTGCCTGGGCGGCGGCACGGGCATCGCGCCCATCAAGGCCCTGGTCGAAGATGTCGCCGAGCACGGTAGACGCCGACCGGTGGACGTCTTCTACGGCGCCCGCACCGATCACGATCTGTACGACATCGACACCATGCTGCGGTTGCAGCAGGCCCACCCCTGGCTCGCCGTGCGCCCCATCGTGGACCAGCGGTCCCATCTGCCGGACGCCGTGCGCGAGTACGGCCCCTGGGACGAGTACGACGCCTACCTCTCGGGACCGCCCGGCATGATCCGCAGTGGCCGGGACGCCCTGCGGGACGCGGGCGTCCCCGAGGGGCGGATCCGCCACGACTCGGTCGAGGAATTGGTGGCGGCGGCCCGGGACTAACCCAGGTCGGGGGCGTGCATCGCGCGTACGCCCTCGATATTGCCGTCCAGGTAGTGCCGCAGCGACAGCGGTACGAGATGGACCGAGGCGATGCCGACGCGGGTGAAGGGCACCCGCACGATCTCGTACTCGCCGCACGGCTCCTCGACCTCGGGGCCGTGCCGCAGGCCGGTGTCCATGGACTCCAGGCGGCAGACGAAGAAGTGCTGCACCTTCACACCGGTCGCGCCGCCGTCCTCACCGATGTGCTCCACGGTGTCGACGAAGCACGGCACGACGTCGATGACCTTCGCACCGAGTTCCTCGTGCACCTCACGGTGGAGCGCGTCGATGACGGTGGCGTCCTCCGGCTCCACGCCGCCGCCGGGGGTGACCCAGTACGGATCGACACCAGGCTTGGTCCGCTTGATCAGGATCAGGTCGTCGCCGTCCAGCAGGACGGCGCGTGCGGTGCGCTTGACCACGGGTCGGACGGTCATGGGAGGAATGTGGCCCGGACTGTTCCACGTGAAACATCGCGAACCGCTGGACGCGGCCATCAAGCCCAGTGAACGGCGGCCCGCAGCAGCCATTCGTGCGCCCGCGCCATGTGCGGCATGGCGAGCGTGCCCGTGCGCACCACCAGGAAGTAGGTGCGCAGCGGCGGCACGGCGGGCTCCAGGAGGGCCACGACATCGCCATGGGCCAACGCGTCGGCGCACAGATAGCGGGGCAGCACGGCGAGACCGGCGCCCGAGGCCGCGCACGCGAGGACCGCGCGCAGGTCCGGCACGATGACGGCGCCGGCCGCGGCAGGGCGGGTGTCGAAGACGGCGGCCCAGTAGCGAGAGACGAACGGCAGTGTCTCGTGCACCTCGACCACCGGCAGGTTCTCCAGTGGCAGCGCGCCCTTTCGGCGTAGCTTGCCGGGGCCGATGCGGGCGGCCCAGTTCTTCCCGGCGACCAGCACGTGCTCCTCGTCGCAGAGCGGAGTCGCGGCGAGCAGCCCGCCCCGGGGCCGGGCCGTGGTGAGGGCCAGATCGTGGTGTCCGGCCGCGAGTCCCTCCAGGACTTCGTCGGCGGTGCCGAACGAGGCGCGCAGCGCGTAACGGTGACTGTCCTGGCCGGTGAGGGTGGTGAGCGCGGGCAGGGCCCGTTCCGCGGTGAACTCAGGGGGACCCGCGAGATGGAGCGTGCGCACCGACGAGTCCTCGTCGAGTCCGGTCTCCGCGATCTCCACGAGGGCGTCCAGATGCGGGGCGGCCTTGTGGGCGAGTTCATCGCCGATGGTCGTGGGCGTGACGCCGCGGGCCTGGCGCAGGAAAAGGGGGCGGCCCAGTTGCCGCTCCAGGGTGCGGATCTGGGAGGTGACGGCCGGCTGGGAGAGTCCGAGCAGCGCGGCGGCACGGGTGAAGGAGCCGGCCCGGTGCACCGTCACAAACGTGCGCAGCAGGGCCAGGTCCATGGCGACGCCCTCTCCTTCGTGACCCTCGGGGCGCTCAACTATAAATATGTCGATAGGTCTCTGTCGCTACAGTGATTGGACACTGACACAGAGTCAACTAGCCTGGTTCGCGCGGTTCTTCGCAAGCGGAACCGGAACGGTCCGAGCCACGAGGGGGGAGGCTCGGACCGTTCGCTGCCTGCGGCCGCCGCAGCGTTCACCCGGCGGATTCGTCCAGCGCGTGGAGTACGTCGGCCACCAGGTCAGCGGTGTCCTCGGCACCTGCGGAGAAGCGGATGAAGCCCTCCGGGACGTTGTCGCCGCCCCAGCGCCGGCGCCGCTCGGCCGTGGACCGCACACCGCCGAAACTCGTCGCGTCGTCGACGAGCCGCAGCGCCTCCAGGAAGCGCTCGGCACGCTCGCGGGTGGGCAGCGTGAAGGACACCACGCACCCGAAGCGCCACATCTGCCGCGAGGCGATCGGGTAAGAGGGGTCGTCGGGCAGGCCGGGATAGCGCAGCCCCGTGACCTCGGGGCGGCTCCGCAGGGCCTCGGCGAGGGCCAGCGCGTTCGCGTTCTGCCGGTCGGCACGCAGGTGGAGCGTGGCGAGGGAGCGATGCGCGAGCCAGGCCTCCATCGGCCCCGGGATCGCCCCGACGATCTTGCGCCAGCGCCGTACGGAAGCGGTCAGTTCCGCGTCACGGCAGGCGACGTACCCCAGAAGGATGTCGCCGTGGCCGGTGAGCATCTTCGTGCCGCTCGCCACCGCGAAGTCGGCGCCCAGCTCAAGGGGCCGCTGGCCGAGCGGCGTGGCCAGGGTGTTGTCGACCGCGACAAGGGCGCCACGCGCGCGTGCCGCTGCCGCGAGGTGGCGCACGTCGCAGACGTCGAGCCCCGGGTTGGACGGCGTCTCGATCCACAGCAGCTTGGCGCCGTCCAGAACGTCGAGCTGCGCGTCGCCCCCGGTCGGGGCGGTCCGCACCTCGATGCCGTACGCCGTGAGCTGCTCGCGGACCAGCGGCAGCACCTGGTAGCCGTCGTCCGGCAGGACCACCGCGTCCCCGGCGCGCAGCTGCGAGAACAGCACCGCCGAAATCGCGGCCATCCCGGAGGCGAAGACGAGCGTCTCGACGTCCTCACCGGCTCCCGGGGCCTCCAGCTCGCCGATGGCGCGCTCCAGGTGCGTCCAGGTGGGGTTCTCGTCTCGGGCGTAGGCGTAGCCGCCAGTGGGGTCGCCGGGCAGGTGGAAGTGCGCGGCGAAGACGGGACCCGGAAGCGTGGGTTCGTGCTTCACCGGCTCGGGCAGCCCGGCCCGGACGGCCCGCGTGCCGTCACCTATGCGCTCGGGGTGGTCGGGTGTGCCGTGGGGGGCGCCGGCGGTGCCGCCCGAGGGGCCACCGCCGCAGCCGCCCACGGGTGCGGAGTCCGTCATGCCGCTCAGTCCTCGTCCGGGAGGAGCATGTTCATGGCCCAGGAGACGATCGAGATGATCAGGCCGCCCAGAACGGCCGTCCAGAAGCCCTCCACGTGGAAGCTGACGTCGAACTTGTCGGCCAGCCACGAGGTGAGCAGCAGCATCAGGGCGTTGACCACGAGGGTGATCAGGCCGAGCGTCAGGATGAACAGGGGGAAGGTGAGCACCTTCACCACCGGCTTGACCAGGAAGTTCACCAGCCCGAAAAGCAGAGCGACGACGATCAGCGTGCCGACCTTCTTGCCGGTGCTGTCGCCGGTCAGGGTGATCTTGTCGAGCAGCCACACGGCGACGGCCAGGGCCGCGGCGTTGGCGATCGTCTTGACTACGAAATTCTTCATGTGTCTGATCGTGGCAGACCCGGACCGGGAACGGCCGGGTCACGAGCACCGGCGGAACACCGCGGGGTGAGCACCAGCGAGGGGCGTACAAGGGCGATGAAGGCATTCCGACTGGATGAGCTGGAGGCGGAGCGCGCGGCGAACGACGGCGCGTATCTGCAGTTTCTGCGGGAGCGGAACATGTCGGTCGGGCTCTACGCGCTCGACGCCGGCGCGACCGATCCGCAGCAGCCGCACGCACAGGACGAGGTGTACATGGTCGTCAGCGGCCGTGCCTCGATCACGGTCGGCATGGAGACGACGGCGGTCGCGCGCGGCAGCGTCGTCTACGTCCCGGCGGGCGTCGCCCACAAGTTCCACCACATCAGCGAGGACCTGCGGGTCCTGGTCGTCTTCTCCCCGCCCGAGGCCTGACCTCGAGAGGCCCGACGCCGAGGGGGCCGACGCTGAGGGACCCGGCGCCGAGGGACCCGGAGCCGACGGGCCCGACGCCGGGAGGGCTGGTCCCGAGAGGCCTGATCCCTCTCTGAAGCCGGCCCTCTTCAGGGTCGCGACCTCGGGGTTCTCTCAGGGTCGGATCAGGGGAGGACAAGGGCTGCGCGGTCCCCGCAGAGCTCTTCGGCGCCCTAGCATCGAATGCAAGAAGTCGGGAGTCCACGGACATTCGGAAACCCGCGCCGATGCGATGTGCGCCGAGAGAGGTAAGGACGATGGCAGTGAAGGAGATTTTCGCGGGAATGCCGTGGTGGGTGAAGTGGGTGGCCGTGCCCGTCATCGCCCTGGTCGTGTTCGGCGGCGTGATAGCGACCGTTGTCGGGTTCGTCGTCGGCCTGCTCTTCAAGGCGCTGCTCTTCGTTGCCCTGGTCGGCGGACTCATCTATGTCGTACGGAAGTTCATATCCGGCTCCTCGTCCCGCACCGATTGGTGAGCCGCGCACGCTGAGCTGACTCCCACCGGGGTCGGCTGAACGCCGAGTGGTCGCCGCCAAGGCGACTACCGCCGAGGGGCGACTTTTCGAAACGGTTCCCTCGGCCGGGGGAAGTTTCCCGGCAGACGGCCGTGCAGCGGTGGCCAAGGGTTAGAGTCCGAAAACCGACGCGGGGGCCGCTTCCTCGCGTACGGGCGCACTGCCCACCCGTGTTTCTCCGGGCACGGACGGCTCCCCCCACGCGCTTCGGGAGTGAACCTTGGCCGCAGTCGACACCTCCACTTCGCCGGGCGGCATCTCCACCGCACCGAACGCCACCGCCGGCACACCCACCCTCATCGGCTCGGTGCAGCGGGCGATGCGGTTGCTGGAAGCCGCCGCGTCCCATCAGTACGGGGCACCCGCCAAGCAGTTGGCCCGGGAGGCGGGCCTGGCCCTCCCCACGGCCTACCACTTGCTGCGCACGTTGACCCATGAGGGTTATCTGCGCCGGGAGAAAGGAGTGTTCGTGCTCGGCGAGGCGGTCGAGCGACTCAGCGGCGGCGCGGCGCAGCAGAATCGTCGCGGCATGATCGGTGAGGCCCTCGCGCACTGCCGTGATGCCATCGGAGTGCCGGTGTACTTCGCCGTGTACCGGGAGGGCGAGATCGAGGTCATCGCGGTCTCGGACACCCCGGGTAATCCGGCCGTCGAGGAGTGGGCCGACTTCCGCGAGACGGGCCATGCCCACGCCATCGGCCAATGCCTCCTGTCCCAACTGGACGCAGAGGCGCGGCAGGACCACCTCCACCGCTATCCGGTGCGGTCGATCACGCGGTACTCGGTCCGGGACGACCGCACGTTCCTGCGTCGGCTCGACGCCATGGAGCGCATGCGTCCGGTCGTGGAGCGCCAGGAGTACGCGCTCGGGACGGTCTGTGCCGCCGTTCCGATCCTGGCGGGGAACACCGCGGCGACCCTGGCCATCTCCGTGCCCGCCACCCAGGCGGCCCGCCTGATGCCCGCCGCAGAGAGATTGCAGCGGGAGATCGGGAAACTGCTAGGGACACTCGCCTTCTCTATCAGCATCTGAAAACTCACTCCTTGTGATCAGGTGTGTACGTTCAGCAAGATGCCAGGAGCGTCAGGAAGTGGGTTCCTGGCCACTCGAGGGCTATGTGACGGGGTAGAGCGCAATGGACGAGTCGGTTCAGGCAGAAGTCATGATGAGCTTCCTTGTTTCCGAGGAGCTGTCGTTTCGTATCCCCGTGGAGTTGCGCTATGAGACCGAAGATCCTTATGCCGTGCGGCTGACCTTCCACCTGCCCGGCGACGCCCCGGTGACCTGGGCCTTCGGGCGGGAGCTGCTGATCGACGGGGTGGTCAGGCCGTGCGGGGTGGGGGACGTGCGCATCGAACCCACCGATCCCGAGACGCTGGACGAGGCCCTGATCAGGCTTCAGGTCGGCGAGGACCAGGCGCTGTTCCGGGTGGGGATCCCACCACTGCTCGCCTTCCTGGACCGCACGGACAAGCTGGTGCCGATCGGGCAGGAGCGAGCCCTCGCCGACTTCGAGGCGCACCTCGACGAGGCGCTCGACCGGATCCTGGCGGAGGAGCAGAACGCGGGCTGACCGCCGGCGGCCAACGGGCCAACGGACCAAGCCAACGGACCAACATGCCAACGGGTCGACACGCATGGCAGATTGGTGCATTTGCCGGCGTCAGGCCTTGCGGCGGCGTCCCTTTCCGCCTCGGGAGGAGCGTGGGGCCGGCGTACCGGTGGCCGGGGCCGGGATGAGGGGGCCGGACGAGCGGTCGGCGGAGACGACCAGGGCGGCCAGCGCGGTCGTTACCGGCACCGAGGCGACCAGGCCGATCGAGCCGATCAGGGTGCGCACGATCTCCTCGGCGACCAACTCGCTGTTGGCGACCGTGCCCACGCTGGACTGCGCGATCGAGAAGAGCAGCAGCAGAGGCAGCGCGGCACCCGCGTAAGCGAGGACGAGGGTGTTGACGACGGACGCGATGTGGTCGCGGCCGATACGGATGCCCGCGCGGTAGAGGCCGCGCCAGCCCATGGCCGGGTTGGCCTGGTGCAGTTCCCAGACCGCCGAGGTCTGGGTGACCGTCACGTCGTCGAGGACGCCGAGGGAGCCGATGATGACGCCCGCGAGCAGCAGGCCGCTCATGTCGATGGACGGGTAGAGGCCGTGGATGAGACCGGTGTTGTCGTCCGTGTTGCCGGTCAGCGCGGCCCAGCCGATGAACAGGGAGCCCAACAGGCCGATCAGGAGGAGCGAGATGAGCGTGCCGAGCACCGCGACGGACGTACGGGCCGTGAGCCCGTGGCAGAGATAGAGCGCGACCAGCATGATGGCGCTCGCCCCGATCACGGCCACGACCAGCGGGTTCGAGCCCTGGAGGATGGCCGGCAGGATGAAGAAGGTGAGGACCAGGAAGCTGACGGCGAGTGCGACCAGGGCCATCGCGCCGCGCAACCGGCCCACCACGACGACCGCCAGCGCGAAGATGCCGGCGAGCAGCGCCATGGGCATCTTGCGGTTCACATCGGTGACCGAGTACTGGAGCCCCTCGGGTGCCTTGGGCTCGTAGGCGACCACCACCTCTTGGCCCTGGTGCAGTTGGCGGGCCGAGTCCGGCTGGATGATCTCGGTGAACGTGCGGCCCTTGTCCTTGCCGACGGAGACCTCGATCAGCGCCTTCTTGCAGGTGCCGCTCGCACGGGACTGGGCGGACTGGCCCTCGGCGGTGGAGGTGTCGCCGTTGGGCGGGGTCTGCGAGGGGTTGAGGTCCTTGCAGGGCAGCTTCTGCACCTTGGTGACCTTCGCCGATTGCGTCTGCCGGTCGAAGCCGACTCCCGTCCGCTCGTGCGAGGGCGTACCACCCGGCCAGAGCACGACGAGCCCGACGACGACCGCGGCGGCGAAGGGAATCAGCACCGCGGCGATGACCTTGCGCAGATGCTGGGAGACGGGCGCGGCCGGGCCGTGGCTGTGCGAGTGCCCGCCGTGCCCGTGCCCGCCGCCGTGCCCATGCCCTCCATGCCCGCCGCCGTGCCCAGGCCCGCCGTCGTGCCCGCCGTGCCCCTTGCCCGGCTCGCCGCCCTGTACGTGCCCGGGTGCGGGCGCGGGTCCGGGCACCGGTTCGTGCCCAAGTGCGGGCCCGTGGCCGTGGCCTTGGCCGCGTGCGTGCCCGGGGCCAGGGCCGGGGTCCGGCGGGCCCGAGTGGGGCGGTCGGGAGTGGGGAGGCGGCGGCGGGGGTGTGGTGGTCACGGCCCGATCATCGCAAGAACGGAGGGGGCCCTCTGTTCAGCGCGGCCGACATGACGCTAGCGTGGAGCCACCTTTGCAATCGCGGGAGCTCGGAGCACCGGGCTGAGAGGGCGCTGACCTCCGTACGAAGCGGCACGAGATGTGCACGAGCCGTACGGGATCCGCTGCGTCGACCGCCGAACCTGTTACCGGGTAATGCCGGCGTAGGGAGTAGGTCTCATGACCACATCGGACGCACGCACGCCTGCCTCGACGCGGGACCAGAGTCAGGACCAGGCCCAGGACAAGGGCCAGGACCAGGTCTGGAACCAGCGCGACGAGGCCGGGAAGTCCATCGGCTGGCACAAGGCGTATGTCGAGGGCTCGCGCCCCGACCTGCGGGTGCCGGTCCGCCAGGTGCACCTCACCAACGGCAAGGCCGTCACGTTGTACGACACGTCGGGGCCGTACACCGACCCGTCGGCCGAGACCGACGTCCGTCGCGGGCTGCCCCCGCTGCGGGAGAACTGGATCATCGCCCGCGGCGACACCGAGGAGTACGTGGGCCGTCCGCTCCGCCCCGAGGACGACGGCATCAAGCACACCTCGCCCCGCGGCGGGCTGCGGAACCTCGACGCGGTCTTCCCCGGCCGCCCCCGCCAGCCGCGCCGCGGCCGCCCGGGTCAGGCGGTGACGCAGCTCGCGTACGCCCGGCGCGGGGAGATCACGCCCGAGATGGAGTTCATCGGGATCCGCGAGAACATGGACCCCGAGATCGTGCGGGAGGAGGTCGCGGCGGGCCGTGCCGTGATCCCGGCCAACGTCAACCACCCGGAGATCGAGCCGATGATCATCGGCAAGAAGTTCCTGGTGAAGGTGAACGCCAACATCGGCAATTCCGCGGTCACCTCCTCCATCGAGGAGGAGGTGGACAAGATGACCTGGGCGACCCAGTGGGGCGCCGACACGGTCATGGACCTCTCCACCGGCCGCAACATCCACACCACCCGCGAGTGGGTGCTGCGCAACTCCCCCGTGCCCATCGGCACCGTGCCGCTCTACCAGGCCCTGGAGAAGGTCGACGGCAAGGCCGAGGAGCTGACCTGGGAGATCTACAAGGACACGGTCATCGAACAGGCCGAGCAGGGCGTGGACTACATGACGGTGCACGCGGGCGTGCGCCTGCCGTATGTGCCGCTGACCGCGCGCCGCAAGACCGGCATCGTCTCGCGCGGCGGTTCGATCATGGCCGCCTGGTGCCTCGCGCACCACAAGGAGAGCTTCCTCTACGAGCACTTCGAGGAGCTGTGCGAGATCCTCGCCGCGTACGACGTGACGTACTCGCTCGGCGACGGTCTGCGGCCCGGTTCCATCGCGGACGCCAACGACGAGGCGCAGTTCGCGGAGCTGCGCACGCTCGGCGAACTCAACACGATCGCCAAGCGGCACAACGTGCAGACGATGATCGAGGGCCCCGGGCACGTCCCGATGCACAAGATCAAGGAGAACATCGACCTGCAGCAGGAGATCTGCGAGGAGGCGCCGTTCTACACGCTCGGCCCGCTGACCACCGACATCGCGCCCGCCTACGACCACATCACCTCCGGCATCGGGGCCGCGATGATCGGCTGGTGGGGCACGGCCATGCTCTGCTACGTCACGCCCAAGGAGCACCTGGGACTGCCCAACCGCGACGACGTGAAGACCGGCGTCATCACGTACAAGATCGCGGCGCACGCGGCGGACCTCGCCAAGGGGCACCCGGGCGCGCAGGCCTGGGACGACGCGCTCTCGGACGCGCGCTTCGAGTTCCGCTGGGAGGATCAGTTCAATCTCGCCCTGGACCCGGTCACGGCGCGGGAGTTCCACGACGAGACGCTGCCGGCCGAGCCCGCGAAGACGGCGCACTTCTGCTCGATGTGCGGGCCGAAGTTCTGCTCGATGAAGATCTCCCAGGACATCCGCCGTCGGCACGGCGGTGACCTGGAGCAGGACGACATCGAGGCGGGCATGGAGCAGAAGTCCAAGGAGTTCGCCGCGGCGGGCAACCGGGTCTATCTGCCGATCGCCGACTGAGCGCGCCCCACGGGCGGGGTGTCCGCAGAGCGCCGGATCGGCTCTGCGGACTCCCCGGCCTACTCCGGCTTGTGATCGGGCCCGCCGAAGTCCGGGCTGGAGAAGTCCGGGCTGGAGTAGCTCGGTCGCGACCCCGGCGCCCTGCCGCCGTCCGGGCTGCTGAAGCCCGGGCGGTGGTAGCCGAGTTGGGGCATGCGGCCGGCGGACCGGTCGCCGGGGACCTGTGAGGGCGTGCGGGCGGCGGGCGCCGCCCCGGGATCCGCCAGGGCCGCCCGCAGGAACGGCACGAGGCCCTGTTCCAGGAGCGCCACGCTCCATGCCTGTCTGGCCCGGGCCACCTCCTCGTGCAGCTCGCCGTGCGGGCCCGCCTGCAGGGAGGTGGAGCCGTTGCGCAGGGCCGTCAGGAGGAGCCCGACCGCGGCGATCAGGATGCCCGCGGCCGTCAGCGCGCCGAAGACCCATCCCGCGGTGAGCATGGTGTCCGCGAAGGCGGGCTCGGGGTTGAGCATCTTCAGGATGTAGCCGACGAGCAGGAAGATCGCGGCGGCCGCCCCCGCGAGGACGGGCGCGAGGACCGCGACGACGGCGATCGCGCCGGCTCCCGCCGTGGCCGCCGGTTCGGTGACCTCGCCCATCGTGGTGGCGAGGCCTATGCCGCCGGAGCCGGACTCCGCGGTGCTGTGTCCGCTCCCTTCGCGGATCGAGGTGGAGGACGGTCGAGGTGCGCGCGCCTCCTCGCGAACCTTCACGTAGTGCGCGTACTCGGCCGCGGCGGCGGCCGTGATCAGCGCTGTCGCGTTCAGGGCCATGGTGCGCAGTTGTTCGGTGTTGAGCCGCCGGCCCACTGCGGCGAGTTCAGGACGGTCAGGTGCGGTGCGCAGCGCCTCGTCGAGGATCCGCTCGTACTCGGGGCGGTCCTCATTGAGCAGGTGTGGAGCGCTGTTCATGTGCATCCCCCGATGCTCCGTAGGGCTAAGGCTCGCATGGCTACGAGCCGTCGGGCAGAAACGGAGGGGAGCCTGCTACGGATAAGCCGATGGTAGAGCCGTGACGGCACGCGTTGACAGGGGGTTTCCAGAATTCTCCCCCTGGGCGACGCGGTCCGGTAAAGGGGCGCCTGCCCGGGGAACGCTCAGATACCCAGGGGGAGTTGGCAGACCAGTAGTTTTCCGGCCATGGTCACTCCGCCGTCCATGGCGATGGCCAGGCCGTCGGCGTAGACGTGCGGGCCCTCGATGACCGGGCCGCCGCCGTCCGACTCGTCCTCGGAGCCGACGTCTCCGAGGAGGTAGGGGATGGGGCTGTGACCATGGACGATGCGGGTGCCGCCGTACATGTCCAGGAGCTCGCGCACGGCCGCCGGGCCGGACTCGTCGCGGAAGGCGAAGCGCTTGGTGAACTTGCGGAAGAGGTCCCAGCACTCGTCGGCGTCGTTGCGCGTGAGGGTCTCGCGGATGGTGTCGTTCACCGCCTCGATCGAGTCGCCGTAATCCAGATAGGCGGTCGTGTCGGAGTGCACCAGGAGGTGACCGTCGGCCTCCTCCATCGCGTCCAGCCGGGCCATCCACTGCAGGTGGTGGTCCTCCAGACGCTCCATGTCGGTCTTCTGGCCGCCGTTGAGCAGCCAGGCGGCCTGGAAGGTGGCGGTGCCCGCGCCGGAGTTGACGGGGGTGTCGCCGAAGCGCTTGGCGCCGAGCAGGAGCAGCTCGTGGTTGCCCATGAGGGCCTTGCAGTAGCCGCCGGCGGCGGCCGCCTCGGCGGACAGGCGCATCACGAGGTCGATGACGCCGATGCCGTCGGGCCCGCGGTCGGTGAAGTCGCCGAGGAACCACAGGCGCGCGTTGCCCGCCGCCCAGTTGCCCTCGGCGTCGATGAGGCCCTGTTCCTGGAGGGCCGCGAGGAGCTCGTCCAGATAGCCGTGCACGTCGCCCACGACGAACAGCGGGCCGTGCTGGTCGCCGGGCCTCGGCTGCGGGGGATCCGGCATGACCTGCACCTGGACCGTGTCACCGCGGCGGCCGATGACCGGCAGGTCGCGCTGGGTCGGGGTGTAGCCGTCGTCCGGCACCTCCCCCGGAGCCGGGGCCGGTGCCGGTCCGGGGCCCGGGGGCGCGGGGCTCACCTCGGCGGGACCGGTCGTCTCATGGACGTACGCCGGTACGCGGAAGTCGCGCAGCGTCGCCGTCCGCACATCGGGTCCCTGACCGGCCCCCTGAGTCATCGACCCCTCCACCACCATTGCGCCGCATCTGCACCGAGAACGGACTGCCTGGTCGCAGCGGCCCGCGGTGTCGTCCGCCCATCATAGGAATGCGGCTCCCGCTGTGTGGTGCACCAGGGGTGGTGAATCGGTCCCTGACACCGGTTCACCGATGATTTCTCCCGAATTGGGCAGAGGTTTCCCCGCTCGTCGCGCGTGGGTGGCCTCCTCTGCCCGGCTTCGTGGCGGTCAGCCGGAGCCCGAGGAGCGTGGCGGGCTGACCGTGGTGCGCGGTGGACGCCGCTCGGACGAGGTGCGGACGATCAGTTCGGTCGGTATCACCTGCTCGACCGGCCGGCCCGAGTCGATGCCCTCGATGGCGTCGATCAGGAGCTGTACGACGGCCGTGCCGATGCGCCGGGGCTTGAGCGAGAGCGTGGTGATGGGCGGTTCCGTGGTGGCGTAGACCGTGGACTCGCTGCAGCAGACGAGCAGCAGGTCGTCGGGGACGCGCAGGCCGTAGCGCCGGGCGGCGGCGAGCAGGTCGGTGCCGTTGGGGTCGAAGAGGCCGTAGACGGCGTCGGGGCGGTCGGGTCGGGCGAGCAGCCGGTCGGCGGCGACGGCGCCCGCACACGGGTCGTGCGCGGGGTAGGACTCGTAGACCGGGTCCTGTCCGACGCGCTCGCACCAGCGCAGATACGCGGTCGTGGACAGGTGGGTGTAGGTGTCCGTCGTGGTGCCGGTGAGCAGGCCGATGCGGCGGGCGCCCGCGGCCGCGAGGTGGTCGAGGATCTCCAGGACGGCGGCCTCGTGGTCGTTGTCGACCCAGGCGGTGACGGGCAGCGAGCCCGCGGGGCGGCCGTCGGAGACCACGGGGAGGCCCTGTCTGACCAGCTCGCTGACCACCGGATCGTGGTCGGAGGGGTCGATGACGACGGTGCCGTCGAGCGCGACGTTGGACCACACGTCGACCGGGCTGCGGCGCGAGGTCGCCGGGAGGATCACCAGGGCGTAGCCCCGGGCGAGCGCGGCGGAGGTGGCGGCTCTGGCCATCTCCGCGAAGTAGGCGAACTCGGTGAAGGTGAAAGGTTCATCCCCGTACGTCGTCACGGTCAGGCCGATGAGGCCGGACTTGCCGGTACGGAGGGTTCGGGCCGCCGCGGAAGGGCGGTAGCCCAGGCGCTCGGCGACTTCTCGGACGTGGCGTCGGGTGGCGTCGGGCAGCCGCCCCTTGCCGTTGAGGGCGTCGGAGACCGTCGTGATGGAGACACCGGCTGCGGCGGCCACGTCTCTGATGCCCGCTCGGTTGTGCCGGTTTCCCCGGCGCGCGATCTCCGCTCGGCTCACCTGGTGCTTCCCTGCTGCTGTCATGGCGAGCCGATAGTAGGGCTCATCGGGGCGGGTAGCGCGGGTGCATATGCACTCGTTGACAGACACGTTTCTGCATGGCTTTTACCGGTCAATGACCATGGAAAACAAGGGCGTTGAGGTTCCAGGCAGTGGCTGCCGCTGATCGTCGCGCGAGGGCCCGGCGGATGCGGTAGGTCTCGAAGAGGTCTCAACTCACCTTCACGGGTGACGCGCGCCACGGAGCGAGCCACCGGCGCACGGGGGAGCACGGGGCGCCCCCTGCTCGCCGCGCGTCTTCGCCGCGCCCGGCCGACCTACCGGTCGCGGATGGATCTCCGGAGGCCATTCGCACCGGCGCCGAATCCTCATAAGGTGAGCAGTATTCGAACCTTCGAGGTGCGAACTTTCGAACCTTCGAACTGTTCCGGTACTGGTACGAGGAGGACTGCGGTGAGCGAGACGAGCCCGAGGCTGCGCGCCGAGCTGGAGGGGATCCCCACCTACAAGCCGGGCAAGCCCGCCGCGGCCGGCGGCCCGGCGGCCTACAAGCTGTCCTCCAACGAGAATCCCTACCCGCCGCTCCCCGGCGTCCTGGAGAGCGCGCTCGCGGCGGCCGGTTCCTTCAACCGCTACCCCGACATGGCGTGCACGGGCCTGATGAGTGAGCTTGCCGACCGCTTCGGGGTGCCCGCCGCGCACATCGCCACCGGCACCGGCTCGGTGGGCGTGGCCCAGCAGCTGCTCCAGGCCACGTCCGGCCCGGGCGACGAGGTCATCTACGCGTGGCGGTCCTTCGAGGCGTACCCGATCATCACGCAGGTCAGCGGCGCGACCTCGGTGCGGGTGCCGCTCACCGAGGGCGAGGTGCACGACCTGGACGCGATGGCCGACGCCATCACCGAGCGCACTCGCCTCATCTTCGTCTGCAACCCCAACAACCCCACCGGCACCGTGGTCCGCAGGGCGGAGCTGGAGCGGTTCCTGGACCGGGTGCCCAGTGATGTGCTGGTCGTGCTGGACGAGGCGTACCGCGAGTTCATCCGCGACCCCGAGGTGCCGGACGGCATCGAGATCTACCGTGACCGCCCCAACGTCTGCGTCCTGCGGACGTTCTCCAAGGCGTACGGTCTCGCGGGCCTGCGGGTCGGCTTCGCGGTCGCCCATGAGCCGGTGGCCGCCGCCCTGCGCAAGACGGCGGTGCCCTTCGGCGTGAGCCAGCTGGCGCAGGACGCGGCGGTGGCGTCGCTGCGCGCCGAGGACGAGCTGATGGGCCGGGTCGGCGCGCTGGTCGCCGAGCGCACGCGCGTGGTCGAGACGCTGCGCGGGCAGGGCTGGACGGTGCCCGAGACGCAGGCGAACTTCGTGTGGCTGCGGCTCGGGGACCGTACGGCCGACTTCGCGGCGGCGTGCGAGCGGGCCGGCGTCGTGGTGCGGCCGTTCGTGGGCGAGGGCATGCGGGCCACGATCGGCGAGACCGAGGCCAACGACGTCTTCCTCGCGGCGGCGGAGGCGTTCCGCAAGGAGCTCTAGCGGAGGCGCTCCGCGAGGAGCTTCAGCGGAGGCGCTCCGCGAGGGGCCGCCCTCAGGCGGTGAGGAGTTCGACGCGGATCGGGTCGCCGTCGCGCACGGTCGCCAGGAGGCGCGGGTCCTGCTCGATCCGGCCGAGGACGTTGCACGGGCTCGCGAGGCGGCACTCGTCGCCTCGCGAGATCGGCGTGGGGCCGTAGGGGAGCGCGAGGGCGTCGCCGTCGGGCCAGAAGGCCACCGTGCCCGGTTCGACGACCTGACGGGCGTCGGCCTCGCACGGAACGCTCACGCCCGTGTCGAAGTAGACCTCCTCGCCCCAGGTGTGGGCCGTGGCGGCGAGTGGCAGGGCCTTCTCCAGGGCGCGGGCGGTCGGGGTGTCGCCGACCGTCGCGGTCAGGTGGCCGGCGGGCCAGGAGATCCGTATCCGTAGCTGGTGCTGCTCTGTCTGCATGCCGCGGATTCAACAATATGTTGAAGTCGATGGGAAGGGTCCGCACCCCCGGCGGCCCGTTCCCGGCGATGGTTCCGGCGGTAAGGGGGACCCCCATTTGGGTGTCGACAGCCAGTACGACATAATGCTTGTGAATGTGAACGCGTTCACAAGCGTGCCCCGGTTCCTCCGGAGATCAGTGGGACAAGCAGGGGCAAATGCCGCGATGACCACGGCGAGTAAGGAGAGACGCAGTGGACCTGGCTCTGGCGCCCGAGACCTTGGCGCGATGGCAGTTCGGCATCACCACCGTCTACCACTTCCTGTTCGTCCCTCTGACGATCTCGTTGGCCGCCCTCACGGCGATCCTGGAGACGGCGTGGGTCCGGACGGGCAAGGAGCACTACCTCCGGGCGACGAAGTTCTGGGGAAAGCTGTTCCTGATCAACATCGCGATGGGCGTCGTCACCGGCATCGTCCAGGAGTTCCAGTTCGGCATGAACTGGTCCGACTACTCGCGCTTCGTCGGTGACGTCTTCGGGGCGCCGCTGGCCTTCGAGGCGCTGATCGCCTTCTTCTTCGAGTCGACCTTCATCGGCCTGTGGATCTTCGGCTGGGACAAGCTGCCGAAGAAGCTGCACTGCGCGACCATCTGGATCGTCTCCATCGGCACGATCCTGTCGGCGTACTTCATCATCGCCGCGAACGCCTTCATGCAGCACCCGGTCGGCTACAAGATCGTGGAGCGGGACGGCACCAAGCGCGCCGAGCTGACGGACTTCTCGAAGGTGCTCTTCCAGGAGACGACGCTGGTCAACTTCTTCCACGTCATCTCGGCGGCCATCTTGGTCGGCGGCGCCTTCATGACCGGCATCGCCATCGTCCACCTGCGCAAGAAGCGGCACATCCGCACCATGCGCATGTCGATGCGGCTCGGCCTGGTCACGGCATTCGTCGGCACCCTGCTCACCGTGGTCAGCGCGGACACGCTCGGCAAGGTCATGTACGAGCAGCAGCCGATGAAGATGTCGGCCGCCGAGGCGCTGTGGGAGTCGGAGAAGCCGGCGCCCTTCTCGATCTTCGCGTACGGCGATGTCGCCGAGGGCCACAACAAGGTCGCCATCGAGGTCCCCGGCGTCCTGTCCTTCCTTGCCAAGAACAACTTCAGCGCCGAGATCCCCGGCATCAACGACCTCAACAAGGAGGCGCGGGAGAAGTTTGGCCCCGGTGACTACCGGCCCAACATCCCCACCGCCTACTGGTCCTACCGCTGGATGATCGGCTTCGGCGGGGTCTCGATGGCCCTGTGCACGGCGGGTCTGTGGCTGACGCGGAAGAAGTTCTGGCTCGCTCCGGAGCACCGCACCGGCGCGGACGAGATCCCCAAGCTCATGCTCACCAAGAACAAGGAGCTGGCCCCCAAGCTCGGCCGCTGGTGGTGGGTGCTCTCCCAGTGGACGCTGATCTTCCCCCTCATCGGCACCGCCTGGGGCTGGATCTTCACCGAGACGGGCCGGCAGCCCTGGGTCGTCTACGGAGTGCTCCGCACCCGGGACGCGGTCTCGCCCGGCGTCTCCCAGGGAGAGGTGCTCACCTCGCTGATCGGGTTCACGCTCATCTACGCGATCCTCGCCGTGATCGAGGTGAAGCTGCTGCTCAAGTACGTCAGGCAGGGGCCGCCCGAGCTGACCGAGGCGGACCTCAACCCGCCCACCAAGATCGGCGGGCCGGGCGGCGGTTCCGGTGCGGGACCGGACGCCGACGCCGACCGGCCCATGGCCTTCTCGTACTGAAGGAAGGAGCGCTCAGGACATGGAACTCCACGACATCTGGTTCGTACTGATCGCCGTTCTGTGGATCGGCTACTTCTTCCTGGAGGGCTTCGACTTCGGGATCGGGGTCCTGACCAAGCTGCTCGCCCGCGACCGGGTCGAGAAGCGGGTCCTCATCAACACCATCGGCCCCGTCTGGGACGGCAACGAGGTGTGGCTGCTCACGGCGGGCGGCGCGACCTTCGCCGCCTTCCCCGAGTGGTACGCGACGCTCTTCTCCGGGTTCTATCTGCCGCTGCTCGTCATCCTGATCTGCCTGATCGTGCGCGGCGTCGCCTTCGAGTACCGCGCCAAGCGGCCCGAGGAGCGGTGGCAGACCAACTGGGAGCACGCGATCTTCTGGACGTCGCTGATCCCGGCGGTGATGTGGGGCGTGGCCTTCGCGAACATCACGCGCGGTGTCGCGATCGACGCCCACAAGGAGTACGTGGGCTCCTTCTGGGACCTGCTCAACCCGTACGCGCTCCTGGGCGGCCTGGTCACGCTGACCCTGTTCACCTTCCACGGCGCGGTGTTCGCCTCGCTCAAGACGGTGGGCGACATCCGGGTGCGGGCGCGGAAGCTGGCGCTCGGCCTCGGGCTCGTCACGGCCGTGCTGGCGCTGGGCTTCCTGACGTGGACCCAGCTGGCCCACGGCGACGGCAAGAGCCTGGTCGCGATGGCCGTGGCGGTGCTCGCGCTGGTGGGCGCCATCGGGGCGATCAAGGCCGGGCGCGAGGGATGGTCGTTCGCGCTGTCGGGCGTCACGATCGCGGCGGCCGTCGCGATGCTCTTCCTGACGCTCTTCCCGAACGTCATGCCGTCCTCCCTGAACGGCGAGTGGAGCCTCACGGTCACCAACGCCTCGTCCAGCCCGTACACCCTGAAGATCATGACCTGGTGCGCGGTCATCGCGACGCCCGTCGTACTGCTCTACCAGGGATGGACGTACTGGGTGTTCCGCAAGCGCATCGGCACGCAGCACATCGCCGACGCCGCCCACTAGGTTCCGACGTTCCTGTGGCTCTCAGGAAGGCGTGTTTCACGTGAAACCAATCGATCCGCGTCTGCTCCGGTACGCCCGTGCCACCCGCTTCTTCCTCGTCGCGGTGGTGGTCCTGGGGCTCGCGGGGGCGGGGCTGGTCATCGGCCAGGCGATGCTCATCGCCGAGATCGTGGTGGGCGCCTTCCAGAAGGGCCTGTCGGCCGCCGACCTGGGGCTGCCGCTGTCGCTGCTCGCCCTGGTCGCGGTGGGCCGGGGGCTGGTCTCCTGGCTGACCGAGCTGGCCGCGCACCGGGCGAGCGCGGCGGTCAAGTCGGAGCTGCGGGGGCGGCTCCTGGCGCGGGCCGGTGAGCTGGGGCCCACATGGTCGAGCGGGCAGCGGACCGGCTCGCTGGTGGCGCTGGCCACGCGGGGCGTGGACGCGCTGGACGACTACTTCTCGCGCTATCTGCCGCAGCTGGGGCTCGCGGTGGTGGTCCCCGTGGCGGTGCTCGCCCGCATCGTCACCGAGGACTGGGTGTCGGCGGCGATCATCGTGGTGACGCTGCCGCTGATCCCGATCTTCATGATCCTGATCGGCTGGGCGACGCAGAACCGGATGGACCGGCAGTGGAAGCTGCTGTCCCGGCTCTCGGGGCACTTCCTCGACGTCGTGGCGGGGCTGCCCACCCTGAAGGTGTTCGGCCGCGCCAAGGCGCAGGCCGAGTCGATCCGGAAGATCACCGGCGAGTACCGGCAGGCGACGATGCGGACACTGCGCATCGCCTTCCTGTCGTCCTTCGCCCTGGAACTGCTCGCCACGATCTCCGTCGCGCTGGTCGCGGTGACCATCGGCATGCGGCTCGTCCACGGCGAGATGGACCTGTACGTCGGTCTCGTCATCCTCGTCCTCGCGCCCGAGGCCTATCTGCCGCTGCGCCAGGTCGGCGCGCAGTACCACGCGGCGGCGGAGGGTCTTGCCGCCGCCGAGGAGATCTTCGCGGTCCTGGGGACCCCGATACCGGCTGCCGGCACCCGGGCGGCGCCGTCGGGCGTGCTGAGCGTGGAGGGTGTGACGGTCCGGTATCCGGGGCGGGCGTCGGACGCGGTCTCCGGGGCGTCGTTCGAGGTGGCGCCCGGGGAGACCGTGGCGCTCGTCGGGCCCAGCGGGGCGGGCAAGTCGACCCTCCTGAACGTGGTGCTCGGGTTCGTGCGGCCCACCGAGGGGCGGGTGCGCGTCGGGGGTGTCGACCTCGCGGAGGTCTGTCCCGAGCGGTGGCGCGAGCGGATCGCGTGGGTGCCGCAGCGCCCGCACCTCTTCGCCGGGACCATCGCGGAGAACGTACGGCTCGCGCGGCCCGAGGCGTCGGACGCGCTGCTGCGGGAGGCCCTGCGCGACGCGGGGGCGCTGGAATTCGTGGACGCGCTGCCGGCCGGGGCGAACACCCCGCTGGGGGAGGAGGGGGCCGGACTCTCCGCCGGGCAGCGGCAACGGCTCGCACTGGCCCGGGCGTTCCTGGCCGATCGGCCCGTGGTGCTGCTCGACGAACCGACGGCGGCGCTCGACGGGGGGACCGAGGCGGGGGTCGTGGAGGCCGTGCGGCGGCTGGCCGTCGGGCGGACGGTGCTGCTGGTCGTGCATCGGCCCGCGCTGCTGGCCGTGGCGGATCGTGTGGTGCGGCTCGCCGCGGTGCGCGAAGGGGCGGCGCGGGCGTCGGGGGTTGCTGGGTCGGCCTTTGGCGCGGCGGGCTTGGGTGCGGCGGCTCTTGGGGCGCCGGGTTCGGACGTGCCGGTTCTTGATGCGTCGGCCTCGGACGTGCCGGTTCTTGATGCGTCGGTCCCTGGTGCGTCGGCCTCGGACGTGCCGACTCTCGATGCGCCGGCCCTTGCCGCGTCGGCCTCGGACGCGTCCTCCCACGGTGCGCAGGCCGCCGGGGAGCGGGAGGCCTCGCCCGTCGCGACGGGCGGTGATCGGGCGGGGGACGCCGACAAGGGGCGTGGCGTGGCGGCCCGCGTACGGGCGGCCGCGGGGGCGCGGCGAGGGCAGCTGGCGCTCGCGCTGTTGCTCGGGAGCCTCGCGCTGGGCAGTGCCGTCGGGCTCATGGCCACGTCCGGGTGGCTGATATCCCGGGCCGCCGAACAGCCCCCGGTGATGTACCTGATGATCGCCGTGACGGCGACCCGCGCCTTCGGCATCGGCCGCGCCGTCTTCCGCTACGCCGAGCGGCTCGTCTCGCACGACGCCGTGCTGCGGATGCTCGCCGACACCCGCGTCGCGGTCTACCGCCGCCTGGAACGGCTTGCCCCGGCGGGCCTGCGCGCCACCCGCCGCGGTGACCTCCTCTCCCGCCTGGTCGCCGACGTCGACGCCCTTCAGGACTACTGGCTGCGCTGGCTGCTGCCCGTCTCCGCCGCGGCCGCGGTGAGCCTCGGAGCCGTCGGTTTCACCGCCTGGCTGCTGCCCGAGGCGGGCGCGGTGCTCGCGGTGGGGCTGCTCGCCGCGGGCGTCGGGGTGCCGCTGCTGGGCGGTGCCGTGGCGCGCCGCGCGGAGCGGAAGCTGGCCCCCGCGCGCGGGGTGCTCGCCACGCGCGTGGCCGATCTGCTCACGGGGACGGCCGAGTTGACCGTCGCCGGCGCGCTGAAGCGGCGTACGGCCAAGGCCGGGGAGGCCGACGCCGAGCTGACGCGGATCGCCTCCCGGGGCGCCACCGCCACCGCGCTCGGCGACGGCCTCGGCGCGCTCGTCACGGGCCTCACGGTGACCGCGGCCGCACTCGTGGGGGTGCGGGCGGTGCAGGACGGGCGGCTCAGCGGTGTCGTCCTGGCCGTGGTCGTGCTCACGCCGCTCGCCGCGTTCGAGGCGGTGCTGGGCCTGCCGCTCGCCGTGCGGTACCGCCAGCGGGTCATGAAGAGCGCCGAGCGCGTCCACGAGGTCCTCGACGCCCCCGAGCCGCTGCCGGAGCCCGCGGCGCCCGCGCCCGCCCCGCGCTCGCCCTTCCCGCTGCGGGTCGAGGGGCTGCGCGCACGCCACGAGGGGCAGCGGGGCGACGCGCTCGCCGGTGTCGACCTGACGCTGGAGCGGGGGCGGCGCATCGCCGTGGTCGGCCCCTCCGGTTCGGGCAAGACGACGCTCGCGCAGGTGCTGCTGCGCTTCCTGGGCGCGTACGAAGGGACGTACACGCTCGGGGGCACGGACGCGGCCGCGCTGGACGGCGACACCGTGCGCGGCATGGTCGGGCTCTGTGCCCAGGACGCGCACATCTTCGACAGCTCGGTACGCGAGAACCTGCTGCTCGCCAAGAAGGACGCCACGGACGCGGAGCTGCGCGGCGCGCTGGAGCGGGCCCGCCTGGACGGGTGGGTCGCCTCGCTGCCCGACGGCCTCGACACGCTCGTCGGCGAGCACGGGGCGCGGCTCTCCGGAGGCCAGCGGCAGCGCCTCGCGCTGGCCCGCGCGCTGCTCGCGGACTTCCCCGTCCTGGTGCTCGACGAGCCGGCCGAGCACCTCGACCTGCCGACCGCGGACGCCCTCACCGCCGACTTGCTGGCGGCCACGAGGGGCCGCACGACACTGCTCATCACGCACCGCCTCGCCGGGCTCGACGCGGTGGACGAGGTGATCGTCCTGGAGGGCGGCCGCGTGGCGCAGTGCGGCACGTACGGGGAGCTGGCGGCGGTGGAGGGCCCGCTGCGGCGCATGGTGGAGGTAGAGCGTGCGGCCGATCTGCTCGGCGTGGCCTGAGGACCGGGGCAGGCCGGGACGCCCTCCGTGGGCACGCGGCCCCCGAGGGACGACCGCCCATGCTCGACAGGCTTCGACTTTCCCCAGTAACTCGGCAGGCTTCGACTTCGCCAGTAACTCGGCAGGCTTCGACTTTCCCCGGTAAATAGGACTTACTAGGCTCAAAGTCATGTCAGTACCTTCGGCCTCCGCCGATTCCCCGCTCCCCGACGGCACACCGGATCCGGCGGGGACGGCGGCGCGGGCGGCCCGCGGCCTCCAGGGGCTCTCCCCCGAGCTGACCTCCCGGGTGCCGCAGCTGCTCGAAGCCATGCGGTCGGTCGGCACCGGGCTCGAACTCCACACCACCCTGGACCGCATCTGCGAGACCGCCGCCGAACTGGCGGACGCCCGCTATGCCGCCATCGGCGTCGTCGCCGACGACGGCAAGGGGCTCTCCGAGTTCGTCTACCACGGCATCGACGAGCGGACCGCCGAGCGGATCGGGCGGCTGCCGGACGGCCACAAGGGGTTGCTCGGCGCCCTCATCCACCAGCCGAGGACGCTGCGTCTCGCCGATCTCTCCGCCGACCCGCGCTCCTGCGGGTTCCCGGCCCACCACCCGCCGATGGGGACCTTCCTCGGCGTCCCCATCCGCGTCCAGGGGGAGATCTTCGGCAACCTCTATCTGACGGAGAAGCGGGACGGGGCCGAGTTCAACGACTACGACGTGCACATGGTGCGCGTCCTCGCCACGGAAGCCGGCATCGCCATCGGCAACGCCCGCCTCTACGAAGCCGCCAAACAGCGCGAACGCTGGATCGACGGCTCGGTGGCGGTCACCACGGCCCTGCTCTCCGGCAGCGACGCCGAGGACGCCCTCGCCGTCGTCGCCGAACAGGCCAGGCACCTCGCGGACTCGGCGGCCGGGATCGTGCTGCTGCCCGACGAGGAGGGCGGCATGGAGGTCGTCGCCGTCTCCTCGGACGAGCCCACCGGGGCGCTCGGCCTGATCGTGCCTCCGGAGAGCCGCCTCGTCGCGCAACTCCTCCAAGGGGAGGCCGTCTTCATCGACGACGCGGCCACCGACCCTCGGACGATGACCGACCTCGCGCGCCGCTACGGCCCGGTCATGATGCTGCCGCTGCACAGCGACGGCCGGGTCCTCGGGACGCTCGTGACGCCCCGCGCGCGCGGGGCGCGCCGGTTCAGCGAGGCCGAGCGGACGCTCGCCGCGCAGTTCGCCTCACAGGCCGCGCTCGCCCTGATGATGGCCGACGCGCAGCGGGACCGGGAGCGGCTCGCCGTGTACGAGGACCGCGACCGGATCGCCAGGGACCTGCACGACCTCGTCATCCAGCGCCTCTTCGCCACCGGGATGATGCTGGAGAGCGCCCAGCGCCGGTCCGTCGTGCCGGAGGTGCAGGTCGGCGTCGGGCGGGCCGTGGACGAACTGGACGTGACGATCCAGGAGATCCGCACGGCGATCTTCGCGCTCCAGCAGGGTCCGGCCGAGGCGCCGTCGGGGCTGCGCACGCGCGTGCTGCGCGAGATCAACATGGCCGCCGTGCCGCTCGGCTTCAAGCCCACCCACCGCTTCGTCGGCCCCGTGGACACCGTGGTCGGCGAGCTGACCGGGAAGAACCTCATCGCGGCCCTGCGGGAGGCCCTCTCCAACGCCTTCCGGCACGCGCACGCCGCCCGCATCGACGTCGTCGTCGACTCGACGGTGCGGCTGCCCGACGGGCAGCAGGGCGTACGCCTGACGGTCGCCGACGACGGCGTGGGCATCGCCGAGGGCGGCCGGCGCAGCGGCCTGAAGAACCTCAAGCGGCGGGCCGAGTCACTGGGCGGCGACAGCTGGTACGGGGAGGGGATCGGCGAGGACGGCGGCGGGACGACGGTGGTGTGGCAGGCGCCGCACTGACGGCCGGGCCTGTGGCCATATCGACGTAGGGGAAGCCCTGTGCAGAGGCGCTGTGCGGCCGTTCGGGGTCATGCCGCTGGGCCGCACGGGGCAATCGCGTCCCCCGAGTACACGAGTGGCGTAGGAGGTGCCGGTCCCGACGGGGAAGCGATCGGTGACATGCGCCTGAGCCACCGTCGTCCGCGCCAGCGCCTTCCGCGCCGGCTCCTGAGTGTGTCGGTGCTGCTGTGCGCGCTGCTCGGCCTCGTGGTTCCGGCCGCGTCGCCTCCCGCCGCCGCCGTGACCACCGAAGGGTCGAGCGCCGGCGCCACCGTGGCGCGGCTCTACGAAGAGGCCGCCCGCGCGAGCGCCCACTACGAAGAGGGGCGTCGGGCGGCGCGCCTCCAGAAGAGGAAAGTTCGGAAACTGGACCGACTGCTTGCCGCGCAACGGCGCCGTGTCGCCCTGCTGTCCGAGGACCTCGGCCTGCTGGCCAGTGCCCAGTACCGAACGGGGGGCGGCCTCCCCCACGCGGCTCGGCTGCTCCTGGCCGACAGCCCCGACGCCCTGATGCGCGGCCGGCAGGTCCTGTCGCAGGCCGACCTGGCCGTCAACAGCACGGTCGCCGAGACGCAGCGGGCCGCCACCCGGCTCGTGGCCGCCAAGCGAAGGGCTGACCTGGCCAAGCGCGCGCTCATTCAGCGCAACGCCCGGCTGGCGAGGCTGAGGCGGGGCATCGAACGGAAGCTTGAGTCGGCTCGGTGGACCCTGCAGGTCCAGGCGGATCGGGCGGTCGCCGCGGGCAGGTGCCGGGGCGCCGTGCGCCAGCGCCTGCGTCAGCCGAAATCAGCTGCCACGCGCGCGTGGGTGACACCCGTGCGGGAGTACGAACTCTCCGCGGGCTTCGACAGCACCGGCCGGCGCTGGGCCCACCGGCACACCGGGCAGGACTTCGCGGTCGGCATCGGGGCGCCCGTGCGGTCGGTCGGCGCGGGCCGGGTGCGCAGCGTGGCGTGCGGGGGCGCCTTCGGCATCGAGGTCGTGGTGCGGCACCGCGGCGGGTACTTCACGCAGTACGCGCATCTGGCGACCGTCACGGTGGACAAGGGGGACAAGGTGCGCGCCGGCCAGTGGATCGGACAGGTCGGCACCACCGGGAACTCCACCGGCCCGCACCTGCACTTCGAGACCCGGCTCACGCCGCGATTCGGCTCGGGGATCGATCCGCGGAAGTGGCTGGCGCGGCGCGGGGTCCGGATCTAGGACCGGTCTCGCCGCTCCAGATCTAGGACCGGTCCCGCTGCTCCAGGCGCTCCGCCAGGATCCGTTCGATCACGACCGCGACGCCGTCGTCGTTGTTGGCGACCGTGCGCCCCGAGGCGGCGGCGATGACGTCCGGGTGGGCGTTGCCCATCGCATACGACGTGCCCGCCCAGGTCAGCATCTCGATGTCGTTCGGCATGTCCCCGAAGGCGACGACCTCGGCGGGCGTGATGCCGCGCTCGGCACAGCACAGCTCCAGCGTGCTGGCCTTGGAGACGGTGGGGCCGCTGATCTCCAGGAGGGCGCTGGGGCTGGAGCGGGTGACCGTCGCCCGCTCGCCGATGGCCGCGCGGGCGGTCACCAGGAAGTCGTCGGGCTGGAGTTCGGGATGGAAGGCGAGGATCTTCAGGATCGGCTGTTCGGCGACGGCGGGGTCGCCGGGGTCCTCGGCCAGGAGCTTCTCCGCGGGTGCGACGCTCTCGCCGGGCTCCATGTGCAGCGGCGGATACGCCTCCTCGTGGTGCAGTCCACCGGTCCGCTCGATCGCGAAGGCCGTACCCGGCGACGCGGCGCGCAGCCTGCGGACGACGTCGAGGGCGCACGCCCGCTCCAGTGCGCGGACCTTGACGAAACGGTGGGCGCCGGGGCCGCCGTGCAGGTCGACCACCGCGGCGCCGTTGCCGCAGATGGCGAGGCCGTGGCCGTGGACATGGGCGCTGACCACGTCCATCCAGCGGGCCGGGCGGCCGGTCACGAAGAAGACCTCGATGCCGGCCTCCTCGGCGGCGGCGAGCGCGGCGATCGTGCGGTCGGAGACCGACTTGTCGTCGCGCAGCAGCGTGCCGTCCAGGTCCGTCGCGATCAGCCGGGGCCGTGGCCGCGGCCCCGACGGCGCGGAGACGGCCGGGGTGCCCGGGGTGTCCGGGGTGCCCGGGATGGCCGGGGTGTCCGGGGTGGGGACGGCCGGAGGCTGGGGCCCTGGGGTAGCTGAGGTCACACCGCCGATTGTCCCGCATATGCCCGCACGGGCGTGCGCGGGGGCGCACATCTGAGTGGACCGTCACCGGACGCCGGCGCTGGTCGAACCGCACGGGGGGCGGGGGCCGAGACATGCCCGCACGGGCTCGGTGTCCGGGCGGGGCGGCGGGAAGGGGGCCATTCGGGGGCCGTCGGCGTCGCCGTAAGCTCTGAAGCATGAGCCTGCGCCTGAGCACCGTGATCCTGCCCGTACGCCGCTGGCACGAAGGCGGCCGCGACCAGTGGCTGCGCGCCGAGGAGCTGGGCTTCCACACCGCGTACACGTACGACCACCTCGCCTGGCGCTCCTTCCGCGACGGCCCGTGGTTCGGCGCGGTGCCCACCTTGACCGCCGCCGCGGCCGCCACCGAGCGGCTGCGCCTGGGCACGCTCGTGACGTCACCCAACTTCCGCCACCCGGTGACCCTCGCCAAGGAACTCATCTCGCTCGACGACATCTCCGGCGGGCGGATCACGCTCGGCATCGGCGCCGGCGGCAACGGCTTCGACGCCACGACCCTCCTCGCCGAGGGGCGGCAGCCCTGGACCCCGCGCGAGCGCGCCGACAGGTTCGGCGAGTTCGTGCCGCTGCTCGACCGGCTGCTGACCGAGGACTCGGTGACGTACGAGGGGACCTTCTACTCGGCGACCGAGGCGCGCGACATCCCGGGCTGCGTGCAGCGGCCGCGACTGCCCTTCGCGGTGGCGGCGACCGGCCCGCGCGGCCTGCGGCTCGCCGCCCGGCACGGCCAGGCGTGGGTGACCACGGGCGACCCGAAGCTCTTCGAGAACGGCACGCCCGAGGAGTCCCGCGAGGCGATCCGGGGCCAGATCGAGAGGCTCGGCAAGGCGTGCGCGGACCTCGGCCGGGACGTCGCCGAGCTGGACAAGATCCTCCTCACCGGCTTCACGCCGGACCGCAACCGCCCCCTGGAGTCCGTCGACGCCTTCGTGGACTTCGCCGGCCGGCACAGGGACCTCGGCTTCACGGAGATCGTCGTCCACGCCCCGATCCCGGACTCGGACTTCGCCACCGACCAGGACGTCTTCGAGAAGATCGCGACCGAAGCGCTCTCGCAGCTGCGCTGAGCCACCGCCGCGGTGATCCTGGCCACGGGCACCCGCGGCAAGCCCGCGCTGATCCACGTGGCGTGCTCCCTCAGCGCACCCGGGAGCTGAGCCACGGCGTGAGCGTGACGAGGGGGACGAACTCCTTGTACGTCTCGTCGCCGGGCAGCGGCACGACCAGTCGGTAGCCGGGCGGGAACCGCCTGCCCTTGACGTGGGCGAGACCCCCGAGCACCGACCGCACGAACGCGGGCACGGAGTCACGCGGCACGTCGGGAAACTCGACGCCCTCCACCGTGATCAGGGCGTCGGCCCCGCCACCGTCGCCTTGGGCGTCGCCGTCGTCGGGATAGAGCCGCACCGAGATCCTCGGCGAGCCGCCGAGCTCGACGAACGCCTCGTGCGGCAGCGAACCGTCCGGATCCGCCGTCACGCCGATCCCGGCGGCGGTACGCCGCGAGGTCTGATCGGCGCCGATGGCGTGGGAGACCTCGATCTCCCGGTCATGCTCGCGGGCCACCGCGCGCAGGGCGACGAGGGCGGCTTCGGTGCTGGGCAGGTGCTCCATGCCACCGATCATGCCTGCCGGTCGCGGGCACGCGTTTTCCCCGCACTCGATTGACGACCACCGAGTTTTCATCAACGGATTTTGGCCCCCAGGTTTGATCCACAACCAAGTCCGGTTATCCACAGGAAAGTTGACAGTTCTGTGGACAACCGCGCGATACTTTAGGGTACTTGCCCAACTTATGTCCTGTTTAGGTCAGTTGTTGTTAATGCGTCCAATGTCCGTGCCGCCACTTCTCGTTCAGCGGCCGCCGCGACGAACGCCGCGGCATTGCCTTCGCCAACCAGCCCGCGTACAGCCCGCATTGTGGCGGCGGGCAGCGGCACCGGTTGCGGCTCCTCCACGTCGGCCACCGGACACTCCGGGTCGAGATGCCGGCGCAAGTGCCGCGTGGCGAACAGGCGCATGGCACGGGCGAGTTCGGCGTCGACGGACTGCTGGGCCAGCGGGCGCAGGCGGCGCACCAGGGAGGCGGCCTCGGCGGCGTCCGCCTCCGTCGGCGGATGCGGACCGAGATAGCGGGCGAAGACGTGCTCCGTGGTGAACTCCAGGAAACGGGCGGCTATGTACTCGACCTGCCCCCTCAACTCCCGCAAATGGCCCGCTATCGCCGAGAGCGGAACGCCCGCCGCGTGCAACTCCACCGCCACGGCCAGCTCTTGCGGGCTCGGCACCAGGAACTCGTCCTCGCTGCCCGGCACCGGTTCGAGTATCCCGAGGGCGACCGCGTCGGCCACCGCCGCCTCGTCCTGGACGCCTCCGAACGCCGCCTCCAGCTCCGCGCGGGTGATCCGGTCGGCCTTCTCGTCCGTCCAGGGTCCGTCGACCTCCGCGGCCAGACCGAGCACCCCGCCCAGGCCCCGCCCGGTGTCCCAGGCCTCCAGCAGTTCCTTTATGGACGCCAGGGTGTACCCGCGGTCGAGCAGGTCGGCTATCTGCCGCAGCCGGGCCAGATGCGCTTCCCCGTACACATTGGCCCGGCCGCGCCGCTCCGGGCGGGGCAGCAGTCCGCGGTCCTGATAGGCGCGGATCGTGCGCACCGTCGTGCCGCTGTGGTGCGCCAGATCCTCGATGCGGTACTCCACGCTGACCGTCCTTCGTACTGCGTCGTGCCGGGCGGTGCGGCCTCGCCAGGGAGTGCCGCGAGCGGCCGCTCACAGGGGTGGCTCCAGTCGGGCCATCGCGCGCAGGGCCCTCGGGGCGAAGCGCGACATGAGGTGGGCGCCGCGGGCCTCGGGGGTGACCGGGACGACCGCCTGGTTCTTGACGACGGCGCGCAGGATCGCGTCGGCGACCTTCTCCGGCGGGTAGTTGCGCAGGCCGTAGAGCCGGGCGGTGCGCTTTTGGCGGCGCTTCTCCTCACCGGCGTCCACCCCGACGAAGCGGGCTGTCGACGTGATGTTCGTGTTGACGAAGCCCGGGCATATCGCGGAGACCCCGATGTCCTTGCCCGCCAGCTCCGCGCGCAGGCATTCGCTGAGCATCAGGACCGCCGCCTTGGACGTGCTGTAGGCGGGCAGCGCCTTCGACGGCTGGTAGGCCGCCGCGGAGGCGGTGTTGACGATGTGGCCGCCCTGGCCGCGCTCGGCCATCTGCTTGCCGAAGAGACGGCAGCCGTGGATGACGCCCCACAGATTGACGTCGAGGACCTTCTTCCAGTCCTCGGCGCTGGTGTCGAGGAAGGAGCCGGAGAGGCCGATGCCCGCGTTGTTCACCAGGACGTCGACGACGCCGTACTCCCGGGCGACCTTCTCGGCGAGCTTCTCCATGGCCTGCTCGTCACAGACGTCGACCGTCTCGCCCCAGGCCTCGGGGGCGCCGATCAGACGGGACAGCTCCGCGGTGCGGGCGGCGCTCTCCTCGTCCCGGTCGACGGCCACCACGCGGGCGCCCGCCTCGGCGAAGGCGAAGGCGGTGGCCCGCCCGATGCCGCTTCCCGCGCCCGTGACCAGGACCAGCCGGCCGCTGAACCGGTCGGCGTACTTGCTGCCCGTGGCGGTGCTGTCCTTTCCGGGCAGCCCGTCCTCGTGGGCCGTCGCGAAGTCCGCGATCCATGCCGCCAGTTGGTCCGGGCGCGTGCGTGGCACCCAGTGCTTGGCCGGCAGGGTGCGGCGGACCAGCCGCGGGGCCCACCGCTCCAGGTCGTCGTAGAGCCGCTCGGACAGGAAGGCGTCCCCGGAGGGCGTGATGAGCTGCACCGGCGCGTGCGCGTACGCGTCGGCGCGGGGCCTGCGCAGTCGCGCGCGGACGTTGTCGCGATAGAGCCAGGCCCCGTGTGCGGCGTCCTGGGGGAGCGACGGCGTCGGGTAGTCACCGGCCGGGACCTTCTCCACGCGCTGGAGGATCTTCGGCCAGCGCTTTCCCAGCGGTCCGCGCCAGGCCAGCTCGGGGAGGACGGGGGTGTGCAGCAGGTACACGTACCAGGACTTGGCGCCCTGGCCGAGCAGCTGGGCGACCCTGCGCGGGGTCGGCCGTGCCACCCGCTTCTTGATCCAGTGCCCGAAGTGGTCGAGCGAGGGCCCGGACATCGAGGTGAAGGACGCGATCCGCCCCTCGGTCCGCTTGACCGTCACGAACTCCCAGGCCTGCACCGAGCCCCAGTCGTGCCCGACCACATGCACCGGGCGGTCCGGGCTGACCGCGTCGACGACCGCGAGGAAATCGTCGGTCAGCTTCTCCAGGGTGAAGCCGCCGCGCAACGGCCGCGGGGCCGTCGACCTGCCGTGGCCGCGCACGTCGTACAGCACGACGTGGAAGCGCCCGGCGAGGCGCTCGGCGACCTCGGTCCACACCTCCTTGGAATCCGGATAGCCGTGCACGAGCAGGACCGTGGGCCGCTCGGGGTCGCCCAGCTCGGCGACGCACAGCTCGATCCCGCCCGTACGCACCCGGCGCTCGCGCGCGTCCTTCATCGTGTCGGTGCCCTTCCCGCTGCCCGCTCCGGTCGTCATACGGCGGCCCTCTCCTCGGCCCAGCGCCGCACATGCGGCAGATCGTCGTCCAGCCAGAAGGCGCTCTGTTCGGGATCCCTGGAGTCGGTGACGACGAGGATCTCCTCGAACTTGGCGCCCGTACCCCTGAACCCGAGGTGCGGTTCGACCGCCCAGAGCCCCGCCCGGGGCGGGTGGTCGGAGAACTTGTGGGGCGACCACAGCGGCGACCAGCCCTCGCGGTGGCCGTGGAGCAGGTCGCTCGCCAGGCCCTTGAGCGACTGGGTGCCGAACCCGAAGAGGTGCGGGGACAGGCGGCGCTCCTTGACCCGGTCGACCTTGTGCGCGATGACTCCGAAGGGATACGCGCGATGGCGGTTGGCGTACCCCTGGCGGACCATGAGCCGGTCCACGTCCTCGTAGATCTCGCGCAGCGGGCGGCGCTCGCGGACCTCCCGCAGGATCAGCTCGCGGTGCGCCTCCAGGTCGGCCAGCAGCTTGTCGTGGACGGGATTGAGGCCCAGGCAGCCGGAGTACCCGACGTCGGCCGTGAAGCCCTTGTACACCGGGGCCATGTCGAGGATGAACGGCATCCCCGGCTCCAGCTCGCGGTGGGTGGGGAAGAACTGCAGCGGTATCCGGAAGTCCGTGAACGCCGTGCGGTCGCCGAACCAGGCGAAGGGCAGATGGAACCAGTCCCGCACGCCCCGCTCCCGCAGCCACTCGCGCTGCATCCGGGCGGCCTCGCGCTCCGTCACCCCCGGCCGGAGCTGGGCCGCGACCGCCTCGGCGCATTCATACGCCAGGGCCTGCACTTCCCTGAACCCCCGCAGTTCCGCCGGGAGTCCGCCTGCACCTGCTGAGGTCATGCCACCGTCCGTCCCGAGTCCGGTCCACCCGTGTCCGGCAGCTCGCCGTACGCGGTCGTAACTTGACACTGATGAATGTGACAATGAGCGGCGGCTGCGTCAATAGTTCCGCCCGACCCCGCGGGACAGGTCCGGGAGATCCCCCAGGGGTCCACCGTCGGACGACCCCTACGGGCCCGTAATACTCCAGGCTGAGTGCGGGCCAGGCCCGTGGTCTGACGACGCGTGTGGCCCGCGCCACTACCTTCGAAGCGTGACTGTGATCGCGACCGAAAGCCTGAGCAAGCGGTTCCCGAGGGTGACCGCGCTTGACCGGCTCTCCATGGACATCGGGCCCGGTGTGACCGGACTCGTCGGGGCCAACGGAGCCGGCAAGTCCACACTGATCAAGATCCTGCTGGGGCTGTCCCCCGCCACGGAGGGCCGCGCCGCCGTGCTCGGTCTCGACGTCGCCACCAGCGGCGGCCAGATCCGCGAGCGCGTCGGGTACATGCCGGAGCACGACTGCCTGCCGCCCGACGTCTCGGCCACCGAGTTCGTCGTCCACATGGCGCGCATGTCCGGCCTGCCGCCCACCGCGGCCCGCGAGCGCACCGCGGACACCCTGCGCCACGTCGGGCTCTACGAGGAGCGCTACCGTCCCATCGGTGGCTATTCGACGGGCATGAAACAGCGGGTCAAGCTCGCCCAGGCCCTCGTTCACGACCCGCGCCTGGTCTTCCTGGACGAGCCCACCAACGGCCTCGACCCGGTCGGGCGCGACGAGATGCTCGGCCTGATCCGCCGCGTCCACACCGACTTCGGCATCTCGGTCCTCGTCACCTCGCACCTCCTCGGCGAGCTGGAACGCACCTGCGACCACGTCGTCGTCATCGACGGCGGCAAGCTGCTGCGCTCCAGCTCCACCACCGACTTCACCCAGATCACCACGACCCTGGCCGTCGAGGTCACCGACACCGACGAACACCCCGACGGCACCCGGGCGCTGCGCGACGCGCTGCGCGGGCGCGGCATCGGCACGGAGGCCGGCGGCGAGCTGCCCGGCGCGGGGCACACGCTCCTGCTCACCGCCGAGGGCGAGGAGACGTACGACCTCGTACGGGACCTCGTCGCCGACCTCGGCCTCGGTCTGGTCCGCATGGAGCAGCGCAGGCACCACATCGCGGAGGTCTTCCACGACGAGCCGCGCCAGGAGCCCGCCCCCGCGCGCGCGGGCGCCGCCGCCGACCAAGAAGCCCGGCCCACGGCCGCCGCCCAGGAACCCCGGCCCACGGCCGCCCCCGGCACAGCACACAGGAGGCGGACGCGATGAGCACCGAGTCCACCCAGATCCACAACATCGGATATCGGAACTACGACGGCCCGCGCCTGGGCCGTGGCTACGCCCGGCGCTCGCTCTTCTCCCAGAGCCTGCGCGGCGCGTACGGCCTCGGGCGCTCCGCGAAGTCCAAGGTCCTGCCGATGATCCTCTTCACGGTGATGTGCGTACCCGCCGCGATCATGGTGGCGGTCGCCGTGGCCACCAAGGCCAAGGACCTTCCCGTCGACTACACGCGCTACGCGATCTTCCTGCAGGCCGTCATCAGCCTCTTCCTGGCCGCCCAGGCCCCGCAGACCGTCTCCCGCGACCTGCGCTTCAAGACGGTGCCGCTCTACTTCTCGCGGCCCATCGAGCGCGGTGACTACGTCCTCGCGAAGTTCGCCGCGATGACCTCGGCCCTCTTCGTCCTCACGGCCGCGCCGCTGCTGGTGCTCTACGTAGGAGCCCTGCTCGCCAAGCTCGACTTCGCGGACCAGACGAAGGGCTTCGGCCAGGGCCTGGTCTCCGTGGCGCTGCTGTCCCTGCTCTTCTCCGGCATCGCGCTGGTCATCTCCGCGGTCACCCCGCGGCGCGGCTTCGGCATCGCCGCCGTCATCGCCGTCATGACCATCAGCTACGGAGCGGTCTCCTCGGTCCAGGCCATCGCCTACGAACAGGGCAGCACCGGAGCCATCGCCTGGCTGGGCCTGTTCTCGCCGATCACGCTCATCGACGGCGTGCAGAGCGCGTTCCTCGGCGCGACGTCCGCCTTCCCCGGCGGACAGGCCCCCTCCTCGGGCGTGGGCGCCGTCTACGTAGTCGTCGTCCTCGGCCTCATCGCGGGCTGCTACGGCGCCATGATGCGCCGCTACCGAAAGGCCGGCCTCTGATGAGCACGATCACCCTCGACCACACGTCCCGCTGGTTCGGCAACGTGGTGGCCGTCAACGACATCACCATGACCGTCGGCCCCGGGGTCACCGGGCTCCTCGGCCCCAACGGCGCGGGCAAGTCGACGCTCATCAACATGATGGGTGGTTTCCTCGCCCCTTCCACGGGCAGCGTCACACTCGACGGCAAGCCGATCTGGCGCAACGAACAGATCTACCGGGACATCGGCATCGTCCCCGAGCGCGAGGCGATGTACGACTTCCTCACCGGCCGCGAATTCGTCGTCGCCAACGCCGAGTTGCACGGCCTGGACGAGCGGGCCGCCCAGAAGACGCTCGCGACGGTCGAGATGGAGTACGCGCAGGACCGCAAGATCTCCACGTACAGCAAGGGCATGCGCCAGCGCGTGAAGATGGCGTCCGCCCTGGTCCACGACCCGTCCGTGCTGTTGCTCGACGAGCCGTTCAACGGCATGGACCCGCGTCAGCGCATGCAGCTGATGGGGCTGCTGCGCGCCATGGGCGAGCAGGGCCGCACGGTCCTGTTCTCCTCGCACATCCTCGAAGAGGTCGAGCAACTGGCGTCGCACATCGAGGTGGTCGTCGCCGGCCGGCACGCGGCGAGCGGTGACTTCCGCAAGATCCGCCGCCTGATGACCGACCGGCCCCACCGCTATCTGATCCGTTCCAGCGACGACCGCGCCCTGGCCGCCGCCCTGATCGCCGATCCGTCGACGGCGGGCATCGAAGTGGACCTCAAGGAGGGCGCGTTGCGCGTCCAGGCGGTCGACTTCGGCCGGTTCACGGCGTTGCTGCCGCGTGTCGCCCGTGACCACGGCATCCGGCTCCTGACGGTCTCGCCCTCGGACGAGTCCCTCGAATCGGTCTTCTCCTACCTCGTCGCGGCCTGAAAGGGAGCATCGTGTACGACCCCACTGTGGCCCGGCTCACCTACCGTGCCCTGCTCGGCCGGCGCCGGGCGCTCATCCTCTCCGCCCTGCCCGTCCTGCTGGTCGTCATCGCCGTCGCGGTGCGCGCGCTCAACGGCGCCGACGACCAGGTGGCCGTCGACCTCCTCGGCGGTTTCGCGCTCGCCACGATGGTGCCGATCATCGGTGTCATCGCCGGCACGGGGGCCATCGGACCTGAGATCGACGACGGCTCGGTGGTCTATCTCCTGTCCAAGCCGGTCAAGCGGCCCACGATCATCTTCACCAAGTTGATCATCGCCATCGCCGTGACCATGGCCTTCTCCGCCATCCCCACCTTCATCGCGGGGATGATCCTCAACGGCAACGGTCAGCAGATCGCCGTGGCGTACACGATCGCGGCACTGGTCGCCTCCATCGCGTACGCCGCCCTCTTCCTGCTCCTCGGCACGGTCACCCGGCATGCCGTGATCCTCGGGCTCGTCTACGCCCTGGTGTGGGAGGCGCTCTTCGGCACGCTGGTGGCGGGGGCGCGCACGCTCAGCGTCCAGCAGTGGTCGCTGGCCGTGGCCCAGAAGGTCGGCGAGGGGGACCTGATCACCTCCGACATCGGCCTGCCGGCGGCGACGGCCCTGCTGCTCGCCGTCACGGTCACCGCGACCTGGTACGCGGGCCGGCGCCTGCGGTCGCTGACCCTGGCCGGGGAGGAGTAGCCGTCTGGACCCCCGCTCGCGCCGGGCGGGGGTGCCGAGCCCCGCGCACGGGCCCGGCGTGCTAGGGCATGTTTCGAAAGTCCCGTCTACCTGGCGACGCCTGGCACGCACCCTCGCCGCGTTGTCGGGATCGCCCCGATACCACCAGTATCGGGGCGACCCTCCGCCTTGCGAGCGCACGCACCAGACGCCGCCAGGCCCGCCCTGCGGGCGGACGACGCTACTTTCGAAACACGCCCTAGCCCAGGAGGCGTTCCAGGACCATCGCGATGCCGTCCGCCTCGTTCGAGGTCGTCACCTCGTCCGCCACCGCCTTCAGCTCCTCGTGGGCGTTGGCCATGGCCACGCCGTGGGCCGCCCAGCCGAACATGGGGATGTCGTTCGGCATGTCGCCGAAGGCGATCGTGTCGGCGGCCTTGGCGCCGAGGCGGCGGGCCGCCAGGGACAGGCCCGTGGCCTTGGAGAGGCCGAGCGGGAGCAGCTCGACGACGCCTTCGCCCGCCATGGTCACGCCGACCAGATCGCCCGCCACCTGACGCGCCACCTCCGTCAGGGCGTCGTCGTCGAGGCCGGGATGCTGGATGTAGACCTTGTTCAGCGGGGCGGCCCACAGGTCGGCGACGTCTGTGAAGGGCAGGCTCGGCAGGAGCCCGCCCTGGACCGCGTACCCCGGACCGACCAGGACCTCGCCGGCGAGGCCGTCACGGCTCGCGGCCAGGGCGAGCGGGCCGATCTCCGCCTCGATCTTCGCCAGGGCCAGGCCCGCCAGCTGCCGGTCGAGCGTCACCGAGGTGAGCAGCCGGTGCTCGCCCGCGTGATAGACCTGCGCGCCCTGTCCGCACACCGCTATGCCGTCGTACCCGAGGTCGTCGAGGATGTGCCGGGTCCACGGCACGGCCCGACCGGTGACGACGATGTGCGCGGCGCCCGCCGCGGTGGCCGCGGTGAGCGCCTCGCGCGTGCGGTCCGAGACCGTGCCGTCGGGGCGCAGCAGCGTCCCGTCGAGGTCGGTGGCGACCAGCTTGTACGGGAAGGACGGGGTGACCGGAGCTGGCTGGCTCACTTGGCGATGGGCTCCAGGATCTCTCGGCCCCCGAGGTACGGGCGCAGCACCTCGGGCACGGCCACGGAGCCGTCGGCCTGCTGGTGGTTCTCCAGGAGGGCCACGATCGTGCGCGGGACGGCGCACAGCGTGCCGTTCAGGGTCGCGAGCGGCTGGACCTTCTTGCCGTCGCGCATGCGCACGGACAGGCGGCGGGCCTGGAAGCCGTCGCAGTTCGAGGCGGAGGTCAGCTCGCGGTACTTGCCCTGGGTGGGGATCCACGCCTCGCAGTCGAACTTGCGCGAGGCCGAGGCGCCGAGGTCACCGGTCGCCACGTCGATCACCTGGAAGGGCAGCCCGAGGCCGGTCAGCCACTGCTTCTCCCACTCCAGGAGGCGCTGGTGCTCGTTCTCCGCGTCGGCCGGGTCGACGTACGAGAACATCTCGACCTTGTCGAACTGGTGGACGCGGAAGATGCCGCGGGTGTCCTTGCCGTACGTGCCGGCCTCGCGGCGGTAGCAGGGCGAGAAGCCCGCGTACCGCAGGGGCAGCTTGTCGGCGTCCAGGATCTCGTCCATGTGGTACGCGGCGAGGGGGACCTCGGAGGTGCCGACCAGGTAGTAGTCGTCCTTCTCCAGGTGGTACACGTTCTCCGCGGCCTGGCCGAGGAAGCCCGTGCCCTCCATCGCGCGCGGGCGCACCAGCGACGGGGTCAGCATGGGGATGAACCCGGCCTCGGTCGCCTGCGCGATCGCGGCGTTGACGAGGGCCAGCTCCAGGAGGGCGCCGACGCCGGTGAGGTAGTAGAAGCGCGATCCGGAGACCTTGGCGCCGCGCTCGACGTCGATCGCGCCGAGCAGCTCGCCGAGCTCCAGGTGGTCCTTGGGCTCGAAGCCCTCGGCGGCGAAGTCGCGCGGGGTGCCGAAGCGGTCGAGGACGACGAAGTCCTCCTCGCCGCCGACCGGGACGTCCGGGTGGACGATGTTCCCGAGCTGGCGCAGCAGCCGCTTGGTCTCCTCGTCCGCCTCGTCCTGGGCGGCGTCGGCCGCCTTGACCGCGGCGGACAGCTCGCCCGCCTTCTTCAGGAGCTCCTGCTTCTCCTCGGGCGAAGCCTTGGGGATCAGCTTGCCGAGCGCCTTCTGCTCGGAGCGCAGCTCGTCGAAGCGGACGCCCGACGACCTGCGTCGCTCGTCGGCGGAGAGCAGGGCGTCGACGAGCGCGACGTCCTCTCCACGGGCGCGCTGGGAGGCGCGAACACGGTCGGGGTCCTCACGGAGCAGGCGAAGGTCAATCACCCCTCCAGGCTACCGTTGTGCGGTTCCGGCCTACGACTCGATATGTTTTTGCGGGCTTTTGCCTGTTTTGCCGGACTGAATTCGCGGGGGTGCCGGGGCGGGGGCGGCGGCAATGCCGGCGAAAGATCATCGGAGGCGTCGCGGCCGGAGCGGCCGAAAAAGCCCCTCCGGTACGCACGTCGGCGGCCGGTCAATAAAACGGGCACCCTTCCCCGAAACGGGGCAGAGCGCGCTCGGTGCCTTGACCCGAACTCCTTGTGCGGGGCGGGACTTGGGCCCTGTGTCCGCTTCGGTTGTCCACAGGAATGGTTACTCCCGAAGAGTTATCCACAGGGTGTGCGAAAGATCTGTGGATGCCGGAAGAAGTCGTTCCAAAAGACACCGGCGTGCGGAATGGATCTCTTCCCCCACCGACTCTCCACCCACTTTCGAGTGGAAATGGTTCGCTCCAAAGAGTTGATCAATGGAAAAGAGTGGACGAGGGGTGACGTGCGGGGCTGGGGACGGGGTCGGGCGCTCTGCGCCGATTTGTCGACCATGTCGCGCTTCGTTGTCGACTTGTCCCCAGGTCGAGATGCGAGCCTGTGGATAACTTCTGTGGACAACGAAAATCTGCAGGTAGGAATGGCGCGCGGAGCCGGTACCGGGGCGGCGAAGGGCCACTTTCGGCGTGCCGAAGACCTTCGGTGGCTAGAAACGACCGTCCTGGCAGCGCGCCAGCCAGTCCCAGGCCGCCAGGAACTCCTCGTCCGACGTCCCGGGACGCAGGGTCGGCCCGTCCGCCGAGGTCATCCCGGCCCGCGGATAGGAGCCGAGGAAGCGCACCTGCGGGCAGATCCGCTTGAGGCCCATCAGCGCCTCCCCGACCCGGCGGTCCGTGATGTGCCCCTCGGCGTCAACGGAGAAGCAGTAGTTGCCGATGCCCTGGCCGGTGGGGCGCGATTCGATCCGCATGAGGTTGACGCCGCGCACGGCGAACTCCTGGAGCAGTTCGAGCAGCGCGCCGGGGTGGTCGTCCCCCAGCCAGATGACGACGGAGGTCTTGTCGGCGCCGGTCGGCGCGGCCGGGCGGGCCGGACGGCCGACCAGGACGAAACGGGTCTCGGCGTTCGCCGCGTCGTGGATCTCGCTGACGAGCGGTTCGAGGCCGTAGGTGGCCGCCGCGAACTCGCCCGCGAAGGCGGCGTCGAAGCGGCCCTCCTGCACCAGGCGCGCCCCGTCGGCGTTCGAGGCCGCCGACTCCCACCGGGCGTCGGGGAGGTGGGCGGCCAGCCAGTTGCGCACCTGGGGCTGTGCCACGGGGTGGCCGGTCACCGTCTTGATGTCCGTCAGCTCCGTGCCGGGCCGCACGAGCAGCGCGAAGGTGATCGGCAGGACCACCTCGCGGTAGATCATCAGGGGCTCGCCCTTGGCGAGTTCGTCGACGGTGGTGGTGACACCGCCCTCGACGGAGTTCTCGATCGGCACGAGCGCCGCCGCGGCCTGACCGCCGCGGACCGCGTCCAGCGCGGCCGGCACGGACACCATCGGGACGAGTTCCCGGGCGGCCGCTTCGGGCAGCGTACGGAGGGCGGCCTCGGTGAAGGTGCCCTCGGGGCCGAGGTAGGTGTAGCGCGTCGCCGACATACCGTCACCCTAATGGGCCGGACGTGGCACGGCTGCCGTGTCTCACCAAGCGGCGCGGCCGTCACCTGAGCCCCAGGGGCCCCACGGCAGCCGCTCCCCCCGCCCCCGTAGCGGCCCCGTCGGCCTTCGCTACCCCTCCAGCAGCCGCTGCCCCACGTACTCGCCCTTCGCCGCCCCGCCCGGCACCGCGAACAGTCCGCTGGCCTCGTGGCGGATGAAGTCCGAGAGGGCGTCCCCCCGGTCGAGCTTGCGCTGCACCGGCACGAAACCGCGCAGCGGGTCGGCCTGCCAGCAGACGAAGAGCAGTCCCGCGTCCGGCTCGCCGCGCGCGTCGAAGCCGTCGTGGTACGAGAACGGCCTGCGCAGCATGGCGGCACCGCCGTTCTGGTCGGGCCGGGTGATGCGGGCGTGCGCGTTGAGCGGGATGACGACCTTGCCGTCGGGGCCCGTCTTCTCCAGGTCCGGCTCGGTCGTCTCGGTGCCGCCGGTCAGCGGCGAGCCGTCCGACTTGTGCCGCCCGATCACCGCCTCCTGCGCCCGGTGGCCGAGCTTCTCCCAGTCGTCGAGGAGCATCCGGATACGGCGTACGACGGCGTAGGAGCCGTCCGCCATCCAGGCCGGGTCACCGTCGGAGGGCACGAAGATCCGCTCGGCGAAGTCCTTCTCCGCGGGCTTCGGGTTGTTCGTGCCGTCGACCTGGCCCATGAGGTTGCGGGCCGTCATCGGCCGCGCCGTGGCGCCCGGCGAGCGGTTGAAGCCGTTCATCTGCCAGCGCACGCGCGCCGCCCCGGCCGCCTCCTTCTGGATCGCCCGCAGGGCGTGGAAGGCGACGAGCGGATCGTTCGCGCCGATCTGCACCCACAGGTCGCCGTTGCTGCGCGCCTTGTCGAGGTGGTCCGAGGAGAAGTCGGGCAGCGGGTCGAGCGCGGCCGGACGCTCCTTCTTCAGGCCCGTGCGGGTGAAGAAGGAGGCGCCGAAGCCGAAGGTGACGGAGAGCCCGGAGGGGCCCGCGTCCCGGGCGACGGCGGTGTCCTCGTCGCCGAGCGGTTCGCCCGCCATCAGCCGCTCGGCCGCCGCCGACCAGCGGCGCAGCAGGGCGGCCGCCTCCTTGCGGCCCGCGCCCGCCGTCAGATCGAAGGCGACGAGATGGCCGCGGGACTGCAGGGGCGTGGTGATGCCGGGCTGATGTTTCCCGTGAAACATCACCTCGTCCGTGCCCAGCGAGGCGAGGACCGCCCGCGATCCGCCGGTTGCCCCCGCCGCGTCGGAGGAGGGCGCCGCGGCGTACCCGACCGCGCCGCCCGCGGCGCCGAGCGCGAGGCCGGTCGCGCCGGCGGTGCCGAGGAGCCGTCGTCTGGAAATGCCGTTGTCCGTCATGCCGCCGAGATTCCGTTGTCCGTCATGTCGTTTCAGCCGATCTGCGCGTTCTTCTTCACGGTGACCTGGTCGATGTCGGAGGTCCGCACCGTCACCGCGATCTTCCAGTCGCCCGCCATGGGGAGCTGCACCCCGCTCGCACTCCAGTGTCCGGTGGCGAGGTGGTCCGGGGTGACGGGCAGCGGGCCCACGTCCTTCGCCTCCAGGGTGAAGGAGACCTTCACCTCGGGGACGTCGAAGGCGCTGCCGTTGGGCCGCTTCACATAGAGGTGCAGGTCGTTGCCGCCGGTGCGGCCCGGGTCCAGTTCCAGGCGGACGGTGCCCCTGCCGTCCTGGCCGCCGGTGTCGAAGGGCACGTCGAGCGTGAGCGGGCCCGAGCGCTGTGCGGCCGCCGCGGCGGTGGCCCGGGCGGCCTCCTCCTCGGTGCGGCCGGGTTCGGTGGTCGTCAGGACCGTCGTGACGGCCAGCAGGACGACGGCGACGCCCGCCTCCATGAGCACCGAGCGGCGCAGTCCGGAGCGGTGCGGGTCGGCGTCGCGGGCGCGCTTCTCGCGCGCGGCGGCCATGGCGGCCCGCTGGCGCGCGAGTTGGGCCGAGCGCTCGGAGTCGTCCGGGCCACCGGCCCCGGAGGCCGTCGGCACGGTGACCGGCGTCTTGCGGGGCCTGCCCGCCGGCTTCTTCTGCGCGCGCTGCTCGCCATCCGGGACGGCCGCGGCCTGCGGCGCGCCGCCACCCGCCCCGGAGGCGACACCACCCGCTCCGGAGGCGACGCCACCCGTCTCGGAGGTGATGCGGCCGGTCCAGCGCCGCGAGACGGCGGCGAGACCCACCAGGACGACGACCAGGCCGACCTTGACGAGGAGCAGCCGCCCGTACGCCGTACCGGTCAGCGCCGACCACGAACCGATCTGGCGCCACGACTGGTAGAGCCCGGTCGCGGTCAGGACGACGACGCCCGCGAACGCCACGCGCGAGAAGCGCCGCACGGCCGCGGCCTCCACCGAAGGCGTGCGGTACAGCGCGACGACGAGCGTGGCGAGCCCGCCGAGCCAGGCGGCGACGGCCAGCAGGTGCAGCACGTCGACAGGCATCGCGACGCCCGCCTGGATGCCGGTCGAGGCGTGCTCGGCCATCGCCCAGGTCGCCGCGATGCCGAGGGCGACGACGGTGCCGCCGATGGCGAGCCCGAAGGCGAGGTCCTTCTTCTCCTTCGGGTCCTCGCGCTTGTCGTACGCCCCGAAGAGCACCGCGATGAACAGCGCGGCGGCGGCGAGCAGCAGCAGCCGCGAGACCAGGGCCGCGCCGGTCTTGGTGTTGAGCACGTCGCCGAGCGCGCCCATGTCGAAGGCGTCGGCGAGCTTGCCCGAGCTGGTGTAGGGGGCGCGCAGGAGGAGCAGGAGGAGCGTGGCGCCGGTCAGCGTGAGCCACCCGTAGGTCACGAGCCGCTGGACGGGCCGCGCGCCCGCGCCGCGCGGCCAGCAGCCGAGTACGAAGGCGGCGCCCCCGACGACCAGGATGAACCCGGCGTAGGAGAAGTAGCGCGCGATGTCGTAGAGCACCCCGACGAGTCCGCCGCCCGCCTCCTGGTCGGGCAGGACGACCTTGGTCTGGGAGGGCGCGCCGATGGAGAAGGTGAAGGCGCCGGCGACCGGGTGGCTGTCGGCGGAGACCACCTGGTAGGCGACGGTGAAGGTGCCGTCGGGCAGGCCGGGGCGCAGTTTCACGCCGTACGTGTTGGTGCCCAGGTCGGTGGTCCTGCCGGTGTCGACGCGCTTGCCGGCCGGGTCGAGGACCCGCACCGAACCGTCCGACATGGCGACCTTCTCCGAGAAGGTGAGCTTCACCTGGGCGGGGGCCTCGTCGACCACCGCTCCCCGCTTCGGGTCGCTGCCGGTCAGCGCGGCGTGCGCGGAGGCCGGCGCGGCACCGGCGAGGAAGGCGCCGGTCGCGGCGACGAGCACGAGAAGAAGCCGCCAGAAGCGGGGAGCGATGGTCTGCATCAGCGATCCGTCCTAGTGCGACGAGTGCGACGAGTGCGAGGTGTGCGTCGAACGCGACGAGTACGCCGAGTACGACGTGTGCGTCATGTGCGTGTCGTGCGAGGCGTTCGAGCCGTCGTGCTGCCCGGGGCGGTACGTGGCCTCCTTGACCGGCACCTCGATCGTGATCGGGTCGGACTTCTGGAAGCGCAGGGTCAGCGGGACCCGCTCGCCCCGCTTCAGCTTCCGCTTGAGGTTTTCGAGCATCAGGTGGTTGCCCCCGCCGGCGAGTTCGAGCTTGCCGCCCGCCGGCACCTCGAAGGACTTCCGCTCCTTCATCGCGCCGCCCTCGGTGCTGTGCAGCGTGATGGAGCCCGCGACGTCGCTCGTGACGGAGGTGAGCCTGTCGGCGCCGCCCTTGTTCGTGAGCGTGAAGTAGCCGGCCGCCATGTCGGCCATGGTGGGCTCGGGGATGTACGCCCCGCCGATCCGCAGGTCGGGCTGCTTCGCGGCGGCCGAGGCGGCCGCGGAGTCCTTGGACCCCGACCCCGAGTCGTCGCCGCAACCCGCCAGGGCGAGCGCCGCGGTGAGCGCCAGGGCGCCGGCCGCGAGCGCGCGGCGGCGGCGGGTGGTGCGGGTGGTGCAGGTGGTACGGGTGGTGCGGTGGTTCACGGGGTCTCTCCCTTGATGAGCTTGGGGAGGTCCTTGGTGTAGTCGGCGGCGGTGGCGCCCTCGCCGTACAGGACGTATCCGCCGTCGGTCTTGGGCGAGAAGGCGATGACCTTCGTGCCGTGCATCGAGACGATCTTGCCGTTCTTGTCCTTCTTCGGCGGCTCGATGCTGATGCCGAGTTGGCGCGCACCGGCCTGGATGGTGGCGAAGTCGCCGGTCAGGCCGGTGAAGTCGCGGTCCACGCCCTTGAGCCACTTGCCCAGTTCGGCGGGGGTGTCGCGCTTGGGGTCGGTGGTGACGAAGACGACCTTCAGCTTGTCCTGCTCGGCCTTGGGCAGGGCCTTCTTGGCGACCGCGATGTTGTTCATCGTCAGCGGGCAGATGTCGGGGCAGTGCGTGTAGCCGAAGTAGACCAGCGTCGGCCTGCCCTTGGTCTCCTCGCGCAGGTCGTACTTCTTGCCGTGGGTGTCGGTCAGGACGAGGTCCGGCTTCTCGAACTCCTTGTCCAGGACCGTCGCCACCTTGCCCGAGTCGGCCCCGGTGGAGACGTCGACGACGGGCTTCTTGCCGCCCTCGCTGTCACCGTCGCCGCCGCAGGCGGTCAGGGCGAGCGCGGACACGGCCAGGAGGGCGACGGCGGCGAGCGTCCTCCGCCCGCCCGTGCCGCGGCCCAGGGTGCTGTTGTTGCTCGTGTTGCTCGTGTTGCTCGTGTTGCTCGTGTTGCTCTTGGAGCTCTTCGTGCGCATACGGAAATGTCCCAGATGTGAGGGGCCGGGGTGCGCCGGGGCGGACGTTCGCCGCCGCGGTGCACCCCGTGTGGATGGCCGGCGATGGGTCAGCCGGTGACGCGGCGGCGCATGGCGAGGACGCCGAACGCGACACCCGCGGCGCCCACGACGATGCCGACGACACCGAGGACCCGGGCGGTGGTGTCACTGCTGTCGGAGGACTCCGTGGCGGCGCTCTCGCTCGTGCCGCCCTGCTCGCTCTTGTCGTCCGGCTTCGCGGCGCCGCCGCCGTGGTGGTCGTCGGACGCGGCGGTCAGCCGGAGGGTGGGCGCGGGGTGCTCCGGCTCCTCCTGGCCCTTTTGCTGCGGCTCGATCCAGCGGACGACTTCCTTGTTGTCGTACGTCTGGACGGCCTTGAAGACCAGCTCGTCGGTGTCCTCGGGCAGCTGGCCCATGGAGAGGGGGAACTTCTGGAACGAACCGGGCTGGATGCCCTTGCCGTCGGCGGTCCAGGTGACCTTGGTGACGGCCTCGTCGATCTTCTCGCCGTGCATCTCCAGCGGCTTGTCGAGCTTGGACTTGGTGACCTTGGCGGTCCAGCCCGGGACGGCCTGCGTCATCACGGAGGCGAGCGGGTGGTCGCCGGGGAGGGAGACCTCCAGCTTGGTGGTCGCGGCGTCGTCCATCTCGTTCGGCACCTTGAAGTTGACCGTCGCGTAGCCGCCCTTGGCGGCCTCACCCTCCGGGGAGACGCTGACGTGCGCGAACGCGGGTGCGGACAGGACGAGAACGGCGGATGCGGCGACGGCGCTGACGGCGGCGGCACGGGACATCTTCATGAAGGAAACACTCCACTTCTGGCAGGGCGAGGAGTACGGGACGGCTCGCGGTCCGGGCCGACGGCCCGGGGTTCGGCGTCCTGTACTCAGTACGGGGGGATGCGCGCGGCTCGGTTGGCGGCACGCGCGCGTGCGTGCCGAGCGACCCCTCCGTACCTCTGGTGGAGTACGTCTCCGAAAGGGATACGTCTCCGGAAGGGGCACGTCTGCGTGCCCCCGGGTGGAGTGCGTCGCGTCAGGCAGCGAGCGCGAGGTGGTGGACGCCCGCCGGCGGACCGCGCCGGATGACCGCGTCCTCCAGGGTGACCGTGCGCGGCTTCGGCGGCGCGAGCAGCGCGGTACGCGTGACCGGCGGCCCCGCCGTCTCGGGCGCACCGGGCAGACCGGCCCGCAGGGCGCGTACGAGGGTGAGGGCCGAGCGCAGAGAACGTACGAGCGCCCCTTCGGCGGCCCCCTGCGCCCCCTGGGCGAGCCGGAGCAGCCGGAGCAGGGCGAGATCCCCGCGGCGCAGCAGCCACCCGGCGGCGAGGGCCGCGAGGAGGTGGGCCACGACCATGGGCGCCGACGGCAGCAGCGCCATGGCGTCCATCGAGCCGGTCGGCGCCATCGAGCCCGAGGCGGCCGATTCCATGGCGCCCGCCGCGGCGGACCCGTGGTGGTGCGCGGCCGAGTGGACGGCGCCGCCGCCCGGGGTGAGTCCGGCCGTGCTGAGTATCCGCTGGGCCTCGGCGGGCGTGATGGTCGCGGCGCCGGCCCCGCAGACCAGCCGTGCGGCCCGCTCCACCAAGGCGGCGTCGCCGCTCGTCGGGGCGGCGGCCATGCCGTGCTGGCCGAGGCCGAACAGGGCGTGCAGCCCGAGCTGGCCCGCCCCGAGGAGCGCCGCGATGCCGGGCAGCGAACGCGCCCGCCCGGCGAGCGGCAGCGCCACCGCGAGGACGGCGACGAAGGCCGCGCCGAGCGTCCACAGCGGGACGGCGGCGCAGGAGGCGAGCACATGGCCCCCGGCGGACAGCACGACGCAGACCGCGGCGAACATCGCGGCCCTGAGCAGCCGGAGATCGACGCCGTCACGCGGCGGGCGCTGGCGGAGGGCAGTCATGGCGGGGCCATCATCGCACTGGGCCCGCCCGGAGCGTACGGCAGGTCCGGAAGGTCCCGTTCCGGACGATGGGCACGGCTGTGTCCCCTCAGGGGGCCTGACGGGGCGTATGCGCGGTGCAGGAGGGAAGTACTGGGGTGTGGGGGAGTGCTGGGGCGCCCGGTGAGCGGGCAGGGAGGCCGTTCGCGAGCCGCCGAGGGGTGGCCGTCCTACACGAGCCGCGCACGCCGCGCGTCCGCCGTATGGGCGGCATCACGGCCGCCGAGCGCTTATTCAGGCGCCCCCGCGGCAATACGTATCGGTATGTCGAGCCGCAGCCAGGAGGCTGGAGCATGAGCATCTGGTGGTCTCTCCATTTGCGGCGCGAAGCTGCGAGTGTGCCGCTTGCCCGCCGCCTGCTGATCGGCACGATGGAGACCGCGGGCGTGGATCCCGACGTCTCCTTCGACCTGTCGGTCGCCCTCAGCGAGGCCTGCGCCAACGCCGTGGAGCACGGCGGTGCGGGCGCCGCCGGCGGGACGGCCGGGGCGTACCGGGTCACGGCCTATCTGGACGGCGAGAAGTGCCGCATCGAGGTGGCCGACTCGGGTCCCGGCTTCCCCGGGTCGCCGCGCGGCTGTCCGCCGCCCCGGTCGCCCGCCGCGGAGACGGACGAGCACGGCCGGGGCCTCGGCATCATCAGGGAACTCGCCGACCACGTGCACCTCGACAACAAGCCCGGCCGGGGCGGCGCCGTGATCAGCTTCGACAAGCTGCTGAAGTGGCGCGAGGGCGCACCCGCCCTCCTGACGGCCTGACCGCGCTCCCCCTCCCGCGCCTGCCCGCCCCCGCCGCACCTGCCCGCGCCCCAAAGGCGACGGCCGGACCCCGCGGAGACCCGCGGTGCCCGGCCGTCGGCACGGATCGCTCCCGCCCGGCTCAGCCCTTGAGGCGCGCCATCCACGCCTCGACCTCGTCGGAACGCCGCGGCAGCGCGTCCGAGAGGTTCCTGTTGCCGTCCTCCGTCACGAGGATGTCGTCCTCGATCCGGACACCGATGCCGCGGTACTCCTCCGGCACGGTCAGGTCGTCCGCCTGGAAGTACAGGCCCGGCTCGACGGTCAGGCACATGCCCGGCTCCAGCGTGCCGTCGACGTACGTCTCGCGGCGCGCGGCGGCGCAGTCGTGCACGTCCATGCCGAGCATGTGGCCGGTGCCGTGCAGGGTCCAGCGGCGCTGGAGACCCAGCTCCAGGACGCGCTCCACGGGGCCCTCGACGAGGCCCCACTCCACCAGCTTCTCGGCGAGCACGCGCTGCGAGGCGTCGTGGAAGTCGCGGTACTTGGCGCCCGGCCTCACCGCCGCGATGCCGGCCTCCTGGGCCTCGTACACGGCGTCGTAGATCTTCTTCTGCAGCTCGTCGAAGCGGCCGTTGATCGGCAGCGTGCGGGTGATGTCCGCGGTGTAGTACGTGTGCGTCTCCACGCCGGCGTCGAGCAGGAGCAGCTCTCCGGGGCGCACCGGGCCGTCGTTGCGCACCCAGTGCAGGGTGGTGGCGTGCGGGCCGGCGGCGCAGATCGAGCCGTAGCCGATGTCGTTGCCCTCGACGCGGGCGCGCAGGAAGAACGTGCCCTCGATGTAGCGCTCGCTCGTCGCCTCGGCCTTGTCGAGGATCTTCACGACGTCCTCGAAGCCGCGCGCGGTCGAGTCGCACGCCTTCTGCAGCTCGCCGATCTCGAACTCGTCCTTGACCAGCCGGGCCTCGGAGAGGAAGACGCGCAGCTCCTCGTCGCGCTCGGCGGTGACCTTGTCGGTCAGCGCGGCCTCGATGCCGGCGTCGTGGCCGCGTACCACCCGCACCGGGCCGGTGGCCTCGCGCAGCGCCCCGGCCAGCTCGCGCACGTCGGAGGCGGGGATGCCGTACAGCTTCTCGGCCTCGGTCAGGGAGTGGCGGCGGCCGACCCACAGCTCGCCCTGGCCGTCCAGCCAGAACTCGCCGTTCTCGCGGTCGGAGCGCGGCAGGAGGTAGATCGTCGCGTCATGGCCCGTCTTCGTGGGCTCCATGACGAGGACGCCGTCCTCGGTCTGGTTGCCCGTGAGGTACGCGTACTCGACGGAGGCGCGGAAGGCGTACTCGGTGTCGTTCGAGCGGGTCTTCAGATTGCCCGCGGGGATCACCAGGCGCTCACCGGGGAAGCGCGCGGAGAGCGCGGCGCGGCGGGCCGCGGTGTTGGCGGCCTGCGGGATCGGCTCCAGCTCGTACAGCTCGGTGTCGGCCCAGCCGGACTTCATGTTCTCGGCGAGCTCATCGGAAACGCCCGGGTACAGGCCGTTCTTGCGCTGCTTGATCGGCTCTTCTTCGGTCTCGTCCGGGCCTGCTGCGTCAGCAGCGATGGGTTCCGCCGGGTTGAGGGCGTCCGACACGGGTCTGCCTCCTAGGTACGACACTGGGCCGCCTTCCATCGTACGGGCGTACGGAAGGGGGCACAGGGCCGTTGGACCACTTACAGCGCGTGGCCGGGGCCTCACGCGAAACGGGCCGCCAGGAGCACCACGTCCTCCTCGCTGTCCACCGTGTCGAGGCCGTCGGGGAGGACCGTGCGCAGCACGTGGTCGGCGATCGCGCCCGGGTCGTCCCGCAGCGCCTTGGGCACCCCGGCCGCCGCCGCGTGCAGCCGCGCGAACGCCCGGTCCATCGCGTCCCCGGTGCGGTGCAGCAGGCCGTCCGTATAGAGGAGCACCGTTTCTCCGGGCTCGGGGGAGATCTCCACGCTCGGCGCCTCCCAGCAGGCGAGCATCCCGAGCGGCGCGGACAGCGAGGTCTCCACGAACTCCGTGCGCCGCTCGCCGATGATCAGCGGCGGGCTGTGGCCCGCGCCCGCGAGGACGACCTTGCGCAGGGCGGGCTCGCAGTAGGCGAAGAGGGCGGTGGCGGACCGCGCGGGTTCGGTGAGCCGCAGCAGCAGCTCGAGATCGGAGAGTACGGCGACGGGGTCCTCGCCCTCCATCACGGCGTACGCCCGCAAGGAGGCCCGCAACCGCCCCATCGCGGCCACGGCGCTCGGCCCCGAACCGGTGACCGAGCCGACGGCGAGGCCGAGCGCGGCGTCCGGCAGCGGCAGCGCGTCGTGCCAGTCGCCGCCGCCGCGCGGCCCGGTGCGCTGCCGGGCGGCGAGCTGCACGCCGGCGACCCGGGGCAGCCGCGCGGGCATGAGTTCCTCGCGCAGGGTGGCGGTGGTGGTGCGGGCCCGGTCCAGTTCGAGCAGTCGGCCGAGGTGCTCGGTGGCGTAACCGGCGTAGAGCCCCGCCAGGTGGCGTCTGCGCTCGGTCGGCTCGGCGGGCTCGTCGTACAGCCAGACGGCGGCGCCGATCAGGCCGGCCCCCTCGGTGGCCAGGGGCAGCGCGTAGCTGGCGGCGTAGCCGAGGCGGACGGCGACCTCGCGGTGGCGGGGGTCGAGGCCCTCGTCCGCGAGGAGGTCGGGCCGGACGATCTCGGGGCGGGGGCCGGGGGTGGGGCCTTGGCTCGCCGGGGCGTCCAGGATCTGGCCGTACGAGGTGGCGCCGCGCGGCACCGTCTCGAGGTGTCCCAGCTCGGCGCGGGTGAGGCCGAGGCCGGTCGTGGTGTCGGGGCCCAGTCCGTCGGCGGGCTCCAGGACGGCAAGGCCCCGCCGGGCGCCGACGAGGGCCGCACCGGCCCGCAACAGCTCCGGGACGGCCTCGTCGAGGGTCCGGGTGCGGGCGAGCCGCTCGGTGAGTTCGTGCAGCGTGGTGAGGTCGGAGACCCAGCCCGCGAGGCGGTCCTGGAGGACGGCGCAGGGGGCGGCGGGGACGGGAGGGTCCACCGGGGCGGGTGTGCTGGGCGCGGCGGGCGCGACAGTGTGGGCTGGTGGCGGAACTGTTGAATCGATTCCGGCCACTTTCGGGAGGTGCGGGGCGTTCATGGCTGACGGCTTTCCGGCCGGTGCGTAATGCTCGATAGCATCGCAAACCCCCATGTCATTATGCGCCGCTAGCAATGTCTCCAGATGTACACGCCCTGGTAAGGGGATGTCCAGCATTGTCCTGCTGGGATTCCTGGTGTCCGTGTGCATTCCGAGCAGAGTTAACGATCTTGAAAACTTGGCTGAAAAACGCGCCGGGTTAAGGCATATTAGGGTCGACTGACGTTGTTCGGTAGAGCGTTGCAGCGGTCGGGCTGGGTACGTACTCAGTGCTGACCAGGGGCAGTTGGGGACCGTCCGGAACCTCGCGCGGCACCCGGGCGTCTTCACGCACGACGACCGTGCCCCATCCTCCCGTGGGGGAGGCGGCAAGCAATATCGCGCGACGGCAAACGCCAGGCGCCGCCACCCCACGCCACGTCAACGCTCGGTTCAGAGTGGTTCCCCATGCCGCAGGCTGGGGTCGGATGTGCCAGCTCGTACGTACAGCGAAGTGATCCACACATGGTGTAGAGATCCACACATGGTGTGATGTGGCCCGCAGTCTCCCCGGCGGCAAACGCCGGCGTGCAACGGAAAGGAACGAGCGCTCATGCGCGAGATCCTCGGAAGGCGACGCAGGCTCCTGTCCTGGCGAATCGGAAGGAAGCCCGGCCGGAGTACCGGACAGATCGGCGCGGCCCTGACCTTCGCCACCGTCTGGCGGTGGCCCGTACTGCCGGGCGTCGGCCTCGACCGTCCGGACGGCGGCCGGTGCGCCTGCCCGGACCCCGACTGCGTGGTGCCCGGCGCACACCCCCTCGACCCCGGGCTGCTCGCCGCGACCACCGACGAGCGCATGGTGCGCTGGTGGTGGACCAACCGCCCGGGCGCCCCCATCGTGCTCGCCACCGGAGGCGCCGCGCCGTGCGCCGTCAGCCTCCCCGTCGGCGCGGGCGCCCGCGCGCTGGCCGCGCTCGACGCGGCGGCCGTCAGGCTCGGCCCCGTGGTTGCCACCGAGAGCCGCGTCTATTTGCTGGTCGCGCCCTACTCCATGGCCCAGTTGGGCGAGTTGCTCTACGCGAAGGACTACGTCCCCGGCTCCCTGCGCTTCCACGGCGAGGGCGGCTATCTGGCGCTGCCTCCCTCGGGGACGGGCCAGGGGCCGGTCCGCTGGGAGCGCGCCCCGCTGCCCGGTTCGGCCGCCCCCTGGGTGCCCGACGTGGAGGCGGTCGTGGACGCCGTCGTCGACGCCCTCACTCGTACGGGTGTGAGCGCACCCGAGTTGTAGGGGAAATGGGCGCGCGGCGAACGGGCCGCGCGCCCACTGTCGTTATGTTCGGCCCATGCAACCCCGCCTGATCGTGCTCCTGGGCGTCGCGACCGTCACGGTCCTCCTGCCGCTCTCCGGCGCGTTCGCCGGGCCGGTCGGCGACGGTGACGCGAAGTCGCCCCCCGCCGGCCCCGCGCTCGACCCCGCGGCCGGCCCCGTGAAGGCCCCGGCCGGTCCGGCGACGGCACTGGCCGGTCCGGCGAAGACGTGCGGTCCCGAACTCTCCACCCCCGACGGCATCGAGGCCCAGACCTGTGTCCTCACCCAGGGTCACGACACCTGGGCCCGTACGTACTACCGCAACGCGACCGGCGACGACCTGAGCGCCGTACTGACCGCGATGGGCCCGCGCGGGCGCACCGTGCGGACGCACTGCGCCGTGGGCGCCGGGGACGAGCCGGGAGCGTGCGAGACGCCGCGGGAGCGGACGGCGGGCAGGGCGGCGGCGTACTGGGCGGTGGCGGAGTTCGCCGCGGGGGAGTCCGGCGCGCTGCTGCTGCGGTCGGGAAGCAACTCCGCGTCTCCGCAGGGAAGTTGAGCCCTTGACCGGTCCCGGACATGGAAGGGCCCGGTTGCTGGCGACGGGGGATGCACCAGCAACCGGGCTATCTGAACGGTAACAAGAGATCGGCTCCTGGCAAATTCGATCTCGGTTATCCGGACAGGGATTCACCTGCGACGACGGGGAGTTGTGACAGGAGTCACGCTCTTCGACCGACTGACCGGTGGGTCAGCAGCGCGCGGACCCGACCGGTCAGCTGAGCGTGACCTGACGGTTGGTGAGACCACCGCGCGCCCGGCGCTCGTCCGGGGTCAGCGGAGCGTCTGCGGCGAGCGCCGCCGCGAGCCGCTCGGCGAACTCGGCCGCCGGCTTCTCGACGTCGTCGGCGCCGACACCGCTCGGCAGGTCCCACACCGGCACGATCACCCCGTGCGCACGGAAGGACCCCACGAGCCGGGTGCCCTCGCCGAGGCTCGACGTGCCGGCCGCGTGCAGCCGGGCCAGCGCGTCCAGGAGTTGCTCCTCGGGGTGCGGCATGACCCAGCGCAGGTGGTTCTTCTCCGGTGTCTCGCACCAGTACGCGGCGTCCACGCCCGTGAGCTTCGCGGTCGGGATGGCGGCGGCGTTGGCCCGCTCCAGGGAGGCGGCGACCTCCGGCGAGGCGTTGTCCGGGTCCGGCACCCAGAACTCGAAACCGGCGTGCACCGCCGGCTCGAACGGCGCGTCGGGTGCGAGCACGTCCTGCATGCGCGGCCCGTCGGCGGGCGCGCGGCGGCCCTGCACCGGCGTGCCCGGCTCGGCCTCCAGGGCGCGGCGCAGGGTGTCCGCCAGGTCGCGGCTGATGTCGCCGGACGAGGTGTCGTTCTGCAGCCCGAGCAGGACCGAACCGTCGTCCCGGCGCAGCGCCGGCCACGCCATCGGCAGCACGGTGGCCAGCGTGACCGACGGGACGCCCTCGGGGAGGCCGTCCTTGAGCGTCAGTTCCACGGTGGCGGCGGGCACCAGCTCGCGCAGCGCGACCCAGTCGCACTCGCCCGGCAGGCCCTCGAAGGGGCGCTGCACCAGCTCGGCCACCGCCTGCGCGGCGGCCCGGCCGTGACAGGCCTTGTAGCGGCGGCCCGAACCGCAGGGGCAGGGTTCACGGGCGCCGACGGCCGGATAGCTCTCGTTGCCTCCGCCCTTGAGCTGCGGCTGCTGCTTGCCCTTGGTCTGGGGGCGCTTCTTGGCCATCTTGGGTGTCTCCCGGCTGCGGCTCTCGTGCTCTCTTGCGTACGGGCGCGAGCCTAGCCGCTGGCGCGGGGCGCGCCGGGATTCACCTGGGAGGGGTCCCCCTGAGGGGGCTTTCGAGCGGCTCGGTCCACTCTGCCCGACGGGGGCTTCAGGAGCCGCTCGGTCCCGTGGACGGGGCGCTCGGCGCGGTTCAGTCCAGGTCGTCGAAGGGGTCGGCGAAGGCCAGGTCGGTCAGCGCGGCCGCCGACGGGGCGGCGACGCGCGTAGCGAAATCCTCGGAGCGGTGCCCCGCTTGGACGACGACCCAGACGGTGACCTCGCCGTGCACGTCGTCGCGTACCCCCCAGGTGTCGGCGAGCGCCGAGATGATGTTGAGCCCGCGGCCGCCGTGCGCCGTGACGGACGGTGTGGCCGGAATCGGGCGGGTCGGACCGCCGCCGTCCGTCACCTCGACCGTCAGCCGGCCCGTCTTGTCGACGTGCCAGGCCGCTCGCACGTCGCCGTCGCCGACCATTCCGCGGCCCAGCGGCCTGCCGTGCCGGCACGCGTTGCTGAGCAACTCCGACAGGATCAATACGGCGTCGTCGATGACCGACTCGGACACTCCGCCGACACGCAGCTGATCGCGCATCCGGTGCCTCGCTTCCCCCACGCCCGCAGGGCCATGGGGCACAGCCATGCTCGACGACGTGGGCACCTCCCGTGCCACCACCAACGCCACCCCCGAGACCTCCTTCACCCCACGCCATCGTGTGGATGCCCCAATGGACTGGACCGGAAACCGGCCAATCGCTCCCCGGTGAGGCACTCGTGACGATCGAATACGCACCGAACGCGCCGGTGCACTCCCTGTAACGGGTGTTACCGGAGTCCCAGCTGATCCAGTTGGGTCAGGACCTGCTTGGGGCGGTTGGTGATGATCGCGTCGACGCCCAGTTCGGCGCAGAGCTCGACGTCCTCCGGCTCGTTCACCGTCCAGACGTGCACCTGGTGCCCCGCGCGCTTCAGCTTGGCGACGTACCCGGGGTGGTTGCGCACGAGCCGCAGGGAGGGGCCCGCGACGCGCACGCCCGCGGGGAGGCGCCCGTCGCGGTGGCGGGGCGAGACGAACTGCATCAGATAGACGGTCGGCAGCGTCGGGGATGCGGCCCGCACGCGGAGCAGCGAACGCGCCGAGAAACTCATGATCCGCACCGGGGAGGCGCTCTCCGTGGCGGGTGCGTCCAGACCGAACTGCTTCAGGAGCAGCATCAGGCGCTCCTCCACCTGTCCGGCCCAGCGCGTGGGGTGCTTGGTCTCGATGGCCAGGCGTACGGCGCGGCCGGCGGCGTTGTTCTCCGCGACCAGCTCCAGGAGCCGCTCCAGGGTCAGGACGGAGGTGCCCTCGCCGAGGCCCCCGCCGACATCCACGCCCGCGGAGCGGTCCCAGTCCGGGCCCTCGCCCTCCTCGGCCTCGTCGTGATGCCGCTTCCAGGAACCGAAGTCGAGGGCGGCGAGATCGGCGAGTTCGAGCGCCGACACCGCTCCCCGGCCGTTCGAGGTGCGGTTGACGCGGCGGTCGTGCACGCAGACGAGATGGCCGTCCGCGGTGAGCCGTACGTCGCATTCGAGGGCGTCCGCGCCGTCCTCGACCGCTTTCCTGTAGGCGGCCAGGGTGTGCTCGGGGGCATCCTCGGAGGCTCCGCGGTGGGCGACGACCTGGATCGGGTGCTGTCGTGCGAGGGTCACCGCGTCATGGTGCCATCACGGGGTACCCGTCGGCTCGCGGAGGGCCGCGCGGGGCCGCGTCCCGGGGCGCCGGACACACAGGCTCGGCTTATGGTGCCCTGACGGCCCATGGGAAAAGCTGACTGTAGACAAGACATACGTACAGTCGGCACATACGCACAGTCGGCACATCCGGGCCGTGACCGAGAACGCCAGCCACGACAGCATGGACCGAGGAGAAGAGCTGTGAGCACCGAGAACGAGGGCAAGGCGGTACCCGAGGCCCCGTCCGCACCTCCTGTGCCGGTGGACGCTCCCGCTGTTTCCGCCGCCTCCGCTGCTTCCGCCGACTCCGCCGCTTCGCGTCCCGCCGCCGATCCTGCGTATGGCGCCGCGGGGGCGCCGCATTCCGGGGCTGGTACCGGGGTGGCCGGGGCCGGTATCGGCGGGGCGGCCGGCGCTCCTGGTGCCGGTGGCGGTGCTGCTGGTGCTGCTGGTGCCGGTGGCGGTGCTTTTGGCACCGGTGGTGCTTCTGGCGCCGGTGGCGCGGGGGCCGGGGCGTGGCCGCCTCCGCCGCCGCCCACGGTGCCGTCGTACGCCTCCGGTGGCGACTCCGGGTCCGGCTGGGGCTCCTCGTACCACCCGCAGGAGCCGAAGCCCGGCCGTCGGCGCGGCGGTCTGGTCGCCGGGGTGCTCGCGGCCGCCCTGGTGGCGGGCGGCGTCGGTGGCGGCATCGGCTACTGGGCGGCCGAGCGGAACGACAACGACACCGGTTCGACCACGGTCGCCGCCGCGGACACGCCGGCCGACCTGAAGCGCGAGCCGGGCTCGGTGGCCAAGATCGCGAACGACGCGCTGCCGAGCGTCGTCACCATCGAGGCGCAGAGCGGCAGCGGCGAGGGCGGCACGGGCACCGGCTTCGTCTACGACAAGCAGGGGCACATCCTCACCAACAACCACGTGGTGGCGTCGGCCGCCGAGGGCGGCAAGCTCCAGGCGACGTTCTCCAACGGCAAGAAGTACGCGGCCGAGGTCATCGGCCGGGCCGAGGGCTACGACGTCGCGGTCATCAAGCTCAAGAACACGCCGGGCGACCTGAAGCCGCTCCCCCTCGGCAACTCCGACCGGGTGGCGGTCGGCGACTCCACGATCGCGATCGGCGCGCCCTTCGGCCTCTCGAACACGGTCACCACGGGCATCATCAGCGCCAAGAACCGCCCCGTGACCTCCAGCGACGGCGGGCAGAGCGGCAAGAGCTCGTACATGAGCGCCCTGCAGACCGACGCGTCCATCAACCCCGGCAACTCCGGCGGCCCCCTCCTGGACGGGCGCGGCGCGGTCATCGGCATCAACTCCGCGATCAAGCCGGCCGACAGCGGCGGTCTCGGCGGCTCGGGCCAGTCGGGCTCCATCGGCCTCGGCTTCGCGATCCCGGTGAACCAGGCGAAGAACGTGGCCCAGCAGCTGATCAAGACCGGCCAGCCGGTGTACCCCGTCATCGGGGCGTCGGTCTCGCTCCAGCAGGAATCCGGGGACGGCGCGACGATCTCCCGGGAGGGCGCGGGCAACGCCGAGCCGATCACGCCGAACGGCCCCGCGGACAAGGCGGGCCTCAAGCCCGGGGACGTCATCACCAAGCTGGACGACACGGTGATCGACAGCGGCCCGACCCTGATCGGCCAGATCTGGACCCACAAGCCGGGCGACAAGGTCGAGCTCACCTACGAGCGCGACGGCAAGGAGCACACGGTCGACGTGACCCTGGGCCAGCGCAAGGGCGACAGCTGAGCCGCCGCTCCCCCGCCGAACCGACCCGCTAGTCTTGTCCCCGCGCCGTCCCGCGCTCCAGGCCCCTGGCCCTGGCGGGAGGCGCGGGGTGGGTTGCCCGAGCGGCCTAAGGGAACGGTCTTGAAAACCGTCGTGGCGCGAGTCACCGTGGGTTCAAATCCCACACCCACCGCAGAGGTTGACGGCCCCTGACCAGGCTTTACGGTCGGGGGCCGTTGCCATGCGCGCTACCCGTCGAACACCGCCGATTCCCGCGATTTCCCGGCCGATCGGGCACGGAAGGGGCACGGCTGGGGCATGCCCTGAGGGCCCTGCCGCCTGGTCACTTACGCCCGGCTGATCGGAATCTCGTACACGATCTCGCAGTGCGCGGCGGGCACCACGATGTCCGCTGTCTCGACCGGCCGCCCCTGGTCGCTGTAGTACGTCCGCCGGATGTGCGTGACGAGCGCGGCCTTCTGGATGCCGAGTAGCGACGCCTCCTCGGCGGTCGCATGCCTGGGCTCGGGCTGCTCCACGGCGTGGCTGACGGTGATGCCGATGGCGGCCATCCGGTTCACGACGCCTGCCCCGGCGTGCGGCCCTCCCTCGGGGAGGACGACGAGAGTGCCGGCGGTGAGGTCGTACGGCTCCCAACTGGTCGAAAGCTGCACGGGCCTGCCGTCGGCCAGGAACTCGTACGCGGTCCGGACACACAGTTCACCTTCGCCGATACCGAGTCGGGCGGCGATTTCCGCCGGGGCCGGCACCTTGGCGTCGGTCTTGCTCTCCCAGTCACCTTGCCTGCCGACGGCCTTCACTGAAAGTGATCGCTGAGTGACGGAGGCTGCCCTGTGCCCGCTTCGCGAGTGAGCGCGGAAGCCATCGCCGCCCGGTTATCGGCGGTCGGGCTCACCACACGCGTGGAGGAGCACGACCGGTGCACGTCGGTCGAGGCGGAGGTGCCGGAAGCGCTCTCCGCCGAGTCATGGCGGGAAGTCTTGGAAGTCCTGGCGGAGGCCGATCGATTTGGGCTTCACGCCACCAGCCAGAACGGCCGCACCCTTTGGGCGGTCGTACGCAAAGCGGCCCCCACGACGGGCGATGTCGGGGGACCGAGCTATCAGCGATAGGAGCTGAGCAGCGTGCTCAACCGTATCCGCCGTGCCGTCTCGCTCGCCAGAGCGCGGTACTTCTCACGGGGCAGGCACCGCCGAGCCTTAACGCCGCCCCGGTCCGCTGCGGCAACGCCTCCTGCACTCGCCGTAGAACCGGTCACCCCGGAATGGATGCCGGACACCGCTGACCGCCTTCATCTGCTCCTGGGCGCGGACAACGCGCTCGCCCGCGCTCGGTGGTCGTGGCGCCGCGACTGTCGGCTGAGGCGTTCTCGGCCCTGGCAGGTGTTCGCTGATGCCTCCCCGTCAACGCCTCCACGTTTCGGGTACCGCGGCTGCTGACTACCGGTCGACCGCATGCCGGGTCGGCATTCACGCAACCTGTGCGGAAGCGTCGCCCTCTCCTGCGCCGGTCGACCTGCCGGTGATCTACGAGACGTGCGTCTGCCCCTGCCATCCCGCGCCGGACCACTCCACGCGACCGGCGGTGAAGCGGTGAGCAACTGGGCCCCGGGGGTGCGCTGGCATCCAACGTTGAGATCACGGCCGTCACCGTTCTGCGCGGCGACATCATCCAAGTCGGCGGTCGGCCACGCCGAGGGAGCGACCTCTTCCAGCTGCCCCAAGGTGCGAAGCAACTGCTGTTTGAGTCGGGAGAGCTGCTGACCATAAACGGGCGGACCCGGCTCGTCGTCGAACGGATGATGAGAAGGCGGTGACGCAGTCCATGACGTCTCGCCGCCTCGTCATCGCTGACGACCTGAGACGCTAGATCACGACCGGCCGCATCGGGCCCGGTGAACGGCTCCCGTCCGAGTCCGACCTGGTCGACCGGTACAAGGTCAGCACGGCCACACTGCGAAGCGCCCTCGCCCTTCTCCAGGGGGAAGGCCTCGTCGAAAAGATCCACGGCAAGGGCAACTTCGTCCGCCGCCCGCCGCGCAAGATCACGTATGTCGGTGGGTGGGGCAGGCTAGATCCTCGGACTGCCGCGGAGGTGGGCCTGCGCGTGACAGTCCGCACTACGGCACTGCCCGCGCGGGGGCACCTGACAGCGCTGCTGAAGTGGACGACGGAAGCCCACTGACCAAATTCCTCCGACTCAGCTACGAGGGAGAGTCCCCGCACAGCCTGGCCCGCGTCTACGTACCGCGAGACCTGGCACCGACCAAGGCACTCGGCGACCGGTCCTCAAGGGCGTGGGCGGAGGCCAACTTCTCCGTGCCTGACCCACCGTCGGCCGAGGTCCACGAGACGGTGTCCGCCCGACTCCCAACGCCGGATGAGGCGTCAACCCTGCGGATCAGCGCAGCCTTGGCTGTCCTCGCGATCACTCGCGTCGCGGCAGACAACACCGGGCGAGTCATTGAGGCGGTCCTACTGGTGTTCCCTGGGGATCGTGTCGACGCCGTCTTCAGCACCTACCACGTGATCGAAGAAAGGCAGGCGCACAGTGACGCCGCAGAACGAACTGCGACTCCTCCCGTGGTCGGGCCCGGACGGCGAGCCCTGCTATCTGGGCACCGATGACAGGAGCGGCTACGTCTCCCGCCTGGCGGACAATATCGAGGCTGTACAACTCGGGATGGCGGCTGACCTCGTGGAACAGGTTTCGGCGGCACTCGGCGACCAGGATGCTGCCCCGGAGGACCTGCGTGGCATGCTGACCGAACTGACCAGAGCCCTTAAAGACGTGCTCCGGGTCGCGACCAGCTGCGGGCACCTTCTGACTGCGAGCGAATAAGGGCTCCTGGAAACACGGCCGTCGGGACTCGGAAGCCCGTCTACTGATCGCCGCTCCCGCTGACCAGCGGACCTGACGAAGCCCACGGCTCTGACCAGTTCAGATGCCGTGGGCTTCTGTCGTTGTCGGTCGGCGTTGGGCGCCCTTGGACGGCCTAGAGACGGCCCAGTCTTCGGGTCCTACGGACTGGAGCCGACCCGTTGGCACGGTTCTTCGTCACTCCAGGGGGACGGGAGCGACCGGCAGTTGTTCCTTGTAGGGCCACGTGAAGGTGCGGTCAGGTTCGAGGTGGGCCTCTCCCCAGTGGATGGCATGAATGCCGTTCTCGGCGTCGGCTGTGAAGAACACACAGACAAGCCTCGTTGAAGCTCCCAGCTCTTCGAAGGCTTCTTGAAGCCCCAGGTACTCCTCAGTCGCCACGGTGCCGTCGACGTTAAACAGAGCGTCTGGACCCTCCGGCCCGTGAGCCCGGAAGAGGCGACGGCGAGTGGGTGAGACGTTGGCGGGCAGTCGGGCCCGCTCCAGGGGCTTCGGCTTGTCGGCGTATCGGAACGGGAAGAGCGCGTGATCGTGGATCACCGCATACTCGTACCCGCGCACGTCCCTTACCGACTCTCCCAGCTCCCGCGCTGTCTCTGCCAGGTTCTCGCGGACCACCCCGGCGAGGGTCACGCCGTAGGGACTCCGCTTCTTCAGCCCTGCCGCGCGGTGTGCGGCATGAGCCTTAGCGTGGGCCTCGACCAATCGCACCGGGACAGCCGCGGCGACTGCGCCGGCCTGCTGCCCGAACCGCTCGACAGCCCAGGCCGAAGGCCCCAACGCATAGTCACCCAACATAGACGCACCCCCTCTACGCGACCACCCCGCTTCGAACTGTGTGACACGTATACGCAGGGGATACAAGGTGGCGATTCAGCCAGGGGCGTCCACTTCGCAACACAGCCGCAACTGACCACGGACGGCCGTGACCTGCGGCCGCCGAATCGATCAAGCCCTGACCTGCTGCTGAGTTGTCGGCACCTGTCGACGTTGGTCACTATTGAGCGCCCTTCCACTGCCCGAGGACGGCCCGGGAGGGCGCTGGTGCGTTAGATTGCCGATGCGTGTGACTAGCTTTGGACGCGGGCCACTTGGAGCCCTCACGCAAGTTGCTGTGATCGCGAAGCGCATCCGGGATCTGGAGACATACGGCCCGTCATCCCTCACAATGAGTGCATGGACGTCAACAACCTGCGCATCCCGGATCGATTTGAGCGGCTTCGCGACCTCGGTGATGAAACGCTGACATCGATCATCGTTCCTGTGGAGCCGATGCTTGAAGAGCTGGACGAGCGTTTTATGGACATGCGCGCTGCCGATCGTGGCTCGCTCATGATCCTCCGAGGTACGTCCGGGGCAGGCAAGTCTACCTTTCTCGATACAGTTGGCTTCTTCCGTCAACGTGTCTCAACTCGTCGAGTCGCGCGTGATGCAAACGTTGCGCAGGCCCTTCGTGAATCCGTAGATGCAGACAACACCATTATCGTGTTCGAGGGACGTGAGGCCCTACGTGACGTCTCGGGATCTGAAATTGAATCCGCCATGCATGAGATTAATCAATTCATCAGGTCTGAGGATGGAAGGCGGGCACTTGTTGTCTGGCCGACTAACCGTGATGACCTTACTGAGCTCCTGGTGGAAATTGGAGAGAGTCTAGGGCGAGAGGCTCTCTTCGGGGTCTCGGACCCCGTAACCTTTTTCGATGGGCCCCCCAAGGCTGAGTACGCGAGGATCGCCCAGCAGACCGTCTCCGTCTTGAATGAGGGTGCATCCCTCGACGCTTTGGGGATTTCGCTCGACCTGGCCAACGACCTTGCGGATAAGTCCGATACGATTGGCAGCTATCTCGCAAGGATCCGCAAGGCGGCGGTCCGTGCCGGCACTCAGGTTGAGAGGCTCCTCACGAAGGAGCGCTATCGCATGTGGACCCTGACTGTGTCGGGGAATGACGTTGAGGGCGATGTTGCGGCGCTTACAAGAGGAGGATTCTCTGCCGCAGACGTCGATCGACTCTTGAGCTCCACTGGCGCGAATGTCGTTAGCGACCTTAAAAAGCATCCAGAACAGACGGGTATTCTCGGTACGGTCCTTGATGCGCGTATCGTCAACATGGATATGGTATGCATGCTTGCCGTGACTAGGACGTACGGCAGCCCTGAGCTGCATAAGGTCATGCAATCGAAAGACATGATTACGGCGCGGGATAGTAGTGCAGGGCGTCGACTCCTGGAAAGTGATCTGGGCATCTTGCTGCAAGACAATCCCTTGGGAACGCGGAAGCGTGGTCCCAAGCCAGGCTCCAATACCAAGGATGCATTCGCGAAGCTGGTGGAGATCTCCAGAACCAATGATGGGCTTCTGAATGATGCGCTAGGGTGCGGTTTGGTTGAAACGGGACTCATCGACAGTTACGAGACTGAAAAGAATCTCGGAACGGATCTCGTATTTAACAGTGACATCTATTGCCTCAAAAGCGGGGCGCCGATTCGCCTGGAATTGATGTGGCGGGCGAAGACGGGCCGAGCGACCATCGCGAACTATGTGCTCGGTAAGATCAATAATTATGGAAAAGCGATCGGAGTTATCCAGTAGTCGCGGCTCCTATGTGAGTCGGTGGTACGGCTTTGAGCTAAAGCTGAATTGGCGCGAGTGATCACGGCCCATTACGCTAGCCAGCGGATCGGGCAGGTTTGTCAGCCTGCCCGGTAGTGCCCGATTTTAGGCCATGTTGAACTCACATGGGCGGCCCCTGACCCTGCGTGACGGTCGGGGGCCGTCGTCTTGTGGTCTGCCCGGCTGCTGTAGCTTCCCGCTGTACACGGGTCGGCTCACGAGCTTGTTGGGGAACCATGGCGGCGCTCGGCTTCGTTTTTATTCTTCTGCCGTGCCTTGCCGTCATCAGCTTCACCTGCTTCGCCGCGTGTCGTGCCCAGCGGCACAAGATGTTCAGGCCTCTGGCTTATGTCTCTCTGGCCGTCGGCCTGGTCGCAGCACTCACGCCCCTCGCGGTCGTGGCCTGGGTTTTCACCGTCGGGGTGTAGGGATGGATAGGCGTCCCTTGCGGGTGCGCCTGGATGCGTGCGTTACGCGTGGCCTGTGAGGCGAGCTGCTGAGGTGATGGTGGCGTGGGCCTCGCGGGGGGTGAGGCCGATGCGTAGGGCGGCGGCCGCGAGGTGGGGGGTCAGGGTGTCGCCCAGGCCGTTCTCGTAGGCGCGGCAGGCGGCCCAGAAGAGGCGCGTGTTGCGTTGGCCCTCGTGTGCCGCGAGGACGAACTGGACCAGGCCGTGGCCCTGTTGGGCCGCCGTTCCGGTGTGCGGGGGCGTGGGGTGCGGGGCGCGGGGTGGTGGCGTGAGCAGGCGCAGCAGTGCGGGCGGGCAGGGCGCGGGCGGCAGGTGGGCGGTGCCGGGGACCGTGCTGTAGACGCCGTGCTCGGTGCGGGAGCCGGGGCCGACGAGGTAGCCGCCCGCGCCGCGGATGTCGATGCCGGGGGCGAGCCGGCCCGCCGAGTTGGGGACCACGGTGTCCGGCGGACCCGCCAGCCAGATGTGGCGGCCGCCGCTCGGCGTGGTCACGACGACGGTCTCGGGGATCGTGAAGAGGTGCCGCAGCGCCAGTTCCCGCAGCGCCGCCGAGGCGTCGACGTCCGACTTGGTGTCCAGGTCCACGCCGATCAAGTGGTGCGGCGGCAGTCCGCAGGCGATGCCGTAGCCGGTGGCCCAGGGAGCGGCGGCGAAGAGTTCCCGGATGCGTCGCGGGTCGGTCGACGCGTCGTACACGCCGTGCCCGAGGCGGCCGCACTCGCCGTGGCAGGGCGGTACGGGGCGGGGAGCCCCGGCCCCGGGGGCGGGCGCGTCGTGCGCGCGGGCGTGCGGGGCGCCGGCGTGGTGGGGGAGCGCAGGGCCGGGAGCTTGGTACGGGCGAGCGGGATCACCGCGAGGCCTCGTTCGGCGGCGGACAGGGCGTGGGCCAGCGCGAGCGTGGTGGCATGGCGGTCGGTGATGGCCATGACTATATTTTCGTACACGCGTTCGAGGAAGGGAAGAGGGGGCGACGTCGAAGAGGTCCAGGAGGGAGCGTCTTGGCGGTGAAAGCGCCCCCTCCTGCGGGGCCCGGCTGATGGTGGCGAAACGCTTCACCCTCTGGGGGGCCTGGGGCGGGTCCCGGTGGCGGTGGAGCGTGGGTGGCCCTCAGGGGGGCTCACTCGGTAGTTCGAGACGCAAAGCGCGTTTATCGACTTGTCCTCACGCTTGCGGGGGAATCGCTGCTTCCGGGGTGGAACGCCGGAGTTCGGTGGGCAACTCTGATCCCGCGACGTCGTACAGCACTCCGGGGCGGTCGGCCAACTACCTCGGTGACAAGCCCTATTTCCCGGTACTCCCGGCGCGTGCGCCGGCGTGTACCTCCCCTTTCTGGAGGACTGGACATGGCCAGCATTCGTACCGCTCGCGTCATCGCCGCCGTCGCCGCCCTGCCTCTGGCGGCCGCGCTCTTCTCGGGCGTCGCGACCGCCGACAACGGCGCCTTCTCGAACGACGGGTCGAACGCGGGAGTGGCGGCCATCAACGGCAGCGGCGTCGGCGTTGGCAACCACGGCAATTCCGCCACCACGCAGCAGCAGGCCATCGGCGACGGTGCCTCGAACAAGAACAACACCGCCCAGGTGAACGGCTCGGCGTTCACGGCGATCGACCAGTCGAACCACGACGTCGCCGTGAACTTCACCGAACTCTGGTGAGCCGCGCGCCCCTGTAGTCGCTCGGGACGGCTTCAAGGGTGAGTGCGGTGATGTGAGACGGGGGGAGTGTTGTGAGGGGGGATTCTGTGCGGCGGCGCTTCGGTGTCGCCGCACAGGTGTGTTCGGGGGCTTGTGTTCGGGGCTGGTGCGGGTGCGGTTCGGGGGCTTGTGCGGGTGCGGTTCGGATACCGGCTCGTGCGCCGGTCCGTTCACCGGTTCGTAACTCCTCTTGACATGCGTGCGTTAGCTGACGGACAGTCAGAAAGCCTTCCGGGGCAGGTGCGATGCAGCGGGAGGTCGTCGCGACGATGCGGCTCGGCAGGCGGAGGGGGCACCGATGAGCGGCCTGGACGCGGAATGCGTCGCGTACGAGAAAGGCATCCCGTACGAGGAGTTGCGGGCCTTCGAGGGCCGGCGCGCGGTGACGCGGGGGCTCGGCAAGGATCCGGTCAACTCCGCCATGATCAGGCACTGGTGCGAGGCGATGGGTGACGCCAACCCCGCGTACGCGGGCGCGGAACAGGTGGCGCCCCCCACGATGCTCCAGGTCTGGACGATGGGCGGCCTCTCCGGGCATGACGGCCGTTCCGCCGCGTACGACGAGCTGTGGGCGCTGCTCGACGGCGCGGGGTACACCTCGGTGGTCGCCACCGACTGCGAGCAGGAGTACGTGCGGGTGCTGCGGCCCGGCGACGAGGTCACCTTCGACGCGGTGATCGAGTCGGTGTCGGCGCGCAAGACGACCAAGCTCGGCACGGGCCACTTCGTCACCACGAGGATGGACGTCGGTGTCGGCGCCCGGCTGGTCGGGACGCACCGTTTCCGGATACTCAAGTACGCGCCGGCGCGGCGAAAGCCCCCGGGGCGGCGGCCGCGTCCGGTGATCAACCGGGACAACGCCGGGTTCTGGGAAGGCGTCGCCGCGCACCGCCTGCTGATCCAGCGCTGCGGCGGCTGCGGGGAGCTGCGTTTTCCCTGGCTGCCCGGCTGCAACTCCTGCGGTTCGCCCGCGTGGGACACGGTCGAGGCGAGCGGGGAGGGCACCGTCTATTCGTACGTCGTGATGCACCACCCGCCCTACCCCGCCTTCGACCCCCCTTACGCGGTGGCACTCGTCGAACTGGCGGAGGGCGTGCGGATCGTCAGCAATGTGATCGGGGTGCCGTACGACGAGGTGCAGATCGGGATGCCGGTGCGGCTGGCGTTCCAGCGGGTGGACGAGGAGTTGGAGCTGCCGATGTTCCGGGCGTCAGCGCCCTGGGAGGGGGCCAGGTCCGACCCGGAGGCCACGCCCTCGCAGAAGCCGTCCTCACAGAAGCCGCCCTCACAGAAGCCGCCCTCGCAAGAGCCGCCGTACGCCCAGGAGCCCGCACCGAAACCCCCGCAGCAGCAGGACGCTGCGCAGGATCAGCCCACCGGAGTCGGGATGAAGGCGGGTGATGCGTTGCCGCCGCTGGAAATCCCGATCACCCGCACCCTGATCGTCGCCGGGGCCATCGCCTCCCGTGACTACCAGGACGTGCACCACGACGCGGAGCTGGCCGGGGCCAAGGGGTCCCCCGACATCTTCATGAACATCCTGACGACCAACGGCCTGGTCGGCCGGTACATCACGGACCACTTCGGCCCGACGGCCACGCTGCGCAAGGTGGCGATACGCCTCGGCGCGCCCAACTATCCCGGGGACACGATGGTGCTGACCGGCACGATCGGGGACGTCGGCGTCTCACCGGAAGGCCGGACGGCCACCGTCGAGGTCGTCGGGGCCAACGGCATCGGCAAGCACGTCACCGGCACCGTGACCCTCACCCTCCCCCCGGAAGAGGCCACAGGCCCCACGGAAGAGGCCATACGCCCCACGGAAGAGGCCACACGCCCCACGGAAGACGCCATACGCCCCACGGGCGACCCCACATGCCCCCTCCCGGAAGACGCCACAGGCCCCCAGGAAGGCACCGCATGAGCGTCCGAGCGCGAGACGGCCTCGGCGGCAGGGCCGCGATCGTCGGCATCGGGGCGACGGAGTTCTCCAAGGACTCCGGCCGCAGCGAACTGAAGCTGGCCGTGGAGGCGGTGCGCGCGGCGCTAGACGACGCCGGTCTCGCGCCCGCCGACGTCGACGGCATGGTCACCTTCACCATGGACACCAGCCCGGAGATCACGGTCGCCCAGGCGGCCGGCATCGGAGAGCTGTCCTTCTTCTCCCGTGTCCACTACGGCGGCGGCGCGGCCTGCGCCACCATCCAGCAGGCGGCGCTCGCGGTGGCGACCGGCGTGGCGGAGGTCGTCGTCTGCTACCGCGCGTTCAACGAGCGCTCGGGACGCAGATTCGGCTCCGGCGTGCAACGACGCGAGCCGTCGGCCGAGGGCGCGGCGCTCGGCTGGTCCCTGCCGTTCGGCCTGCTGACCCCCGCCTCCTGGGTGGCGATGGCCGCCCGGCGCTACCTCCACACGTACGGGCTGACGCCGGACGCCTTCGGGCCGGTCGCCGTGACCGACCGGAAGTACGCGGCCACCAACCCCGCCGCCTACTTCCACGGGAAGCCCATCACGCTCGCGGAGCACGCCGCCTCGCGCTGGATCGTCGAGCCGCTGCGGCTCCTCGACTGCTGTCAGGAGACGGACGGCGGCCAGGCGATCGTCGTCACGAGCGTGGAGCGGGCCCGCGACCTGCCGCGACCCCCCGCCGTGATCACGGCGGCGGCCCAGGGGGCGGGCCGGGCGCAGGAGCAGATGACCGGCTTCTACCGCGGCGACCTGAGCGGGCTGCCCGAGATGGGCGTGGTCGCCCGGCAGCTGTGGCGCACGTCGGGGCTGGCCCCGGCCGACATCGACGTGGGGATTGTCTACGACCACTTCACACCGTTCGTCCTGATGCAGCTGGAGGAGTTCGGTTTCTGCGCGCGGGGCGAGGCCGCGGGGTTCGTCGCCGAGGAGCGGCTGCCGCTGAACACCCATGGCGGTCAGCTCGGTGAGGCGTATCTGCACGGGATGAACGGCGTGGCGGAGGCCGTCCGGCAGATCCGGGGCACGTCCGTGAACCAGTTGCCCGGCGCCGCCCGCACCCTGGTCACCGCGGGCACGGGTGTCCCCACTTCGGGGTTGATTCTGGGGGCGGACGGCTGAACGCGGCGCGTCCGCGACGCCTGGAGGAGGGGCGGGGCCCTTCACTCGCCGTATGCGTATCCAAAAACTGATCATGGGACTTGTCCTCATGATGCTGACGGTCCTGACCCTCGACCTGACCGCGGCCCCGCCGGGTGCCGCGGTCGCCTCCGACGCGGAGGCCGTGACCCCGCCCGCCATCTCCTCGGACACGGCCACCTCCCCGGGCATGGCCGCTGCCGCCGTCGGGCCGTCCGTCGCCGCCGGGCCGTCGTTCCGGGGGAAGGCCTTCGACACCTGCGTCGCGCCTTCGCTCGACACGATGCGGCGCTGGCAGCGTTCCCAGTACGGCGCCGTGGGCGTCTATTACGGGGGGCGCGGCCGGGCCTGCAAGACCCAGCCGCATCTCGACCGCGGCTGGACGCGGGCGGTGGACCGGATGGGGTGGGGGGTGCTGCCCGTGTACGTGGGCTCGCAGTCGCCCTGCGTCAACGCGCGGAACAAGAAGGGCTACACCATCGGACGCCACCCCTGGAGCCAGGGGCAGCGGGAGGGGCGCGACGCGGCCCGCCGGGCCCAGGCCGTCGGCTTCAGAGCGGGCAGCCCGCTCTACCTGGACATGGAGGCGTACGCCTACCGCAAGCCGGCGTGCGCCCGCACCACGCTCTCCTTCGTGCGGTCCTGGAACCGCGAGGTGCGCGGACACGGCTATATCCCCGGTTTCTACAGCAGCGCCGACTCCGGAGTGCGGCACATGGAGAAGGCGCGGCGGTCCGGAGTACGGGATCTGCCGACGGTGATGTGGTTCGCGCGCTGGCGCACCCGCCCGCACCTGTACCGCGAGCCCTCGCTGAGCGCCGACGCGTGGCGTCCGGCGCGGCGCATCCACCAGTACGCGGGGAACGTGCGGGAGAGGCACGCCGGGCGCACGCTGGTGATCGACCGCAACCTGGTGCACGCCCCCGTGGCCCGCATCGGCTGACCGGACCCTCAGGGGCGGCCCCTCAGAGGCGGACCCTCAGAGACGGACCCTCAGGGGCGAACCCTCCGGGACGAACCCTCAGAGGCGGACCCCACCTCCTCCACCTGTAGGAGGTGGGGCAGGCCCCCCTAGTACAACCTGAGGCGGACACGGCTTCGGGACTTGGGGCCGATCCCAGGAGTAGGGGGCGCTTCTAGCGTGGAGGCATGACCGCATCCAGGGTGTCCGTGTGCACCAGCGCATCGAAGGCCGCGACGCGGGGCACGGGCCCGACGAGGGGCGCGGGCCCCTTCGCATACCCGTCGTTCGCGTCGTACGTACGGGCACGCCAGCCCGTACTGCTGCGCACCGCCCGTTCGCTGACCGCCAATCCGAGCGATGCCGAGGACCTGCTGCAGACCGCGCTGACCAAGACGTATGTCGCGTGGGAGCGCATCGAGGACCATCGCGCGCTCGACGGTTACGTGCGCCGCGCGCTGCTGAACACCCGCACCTCGCAGTGGCGCAAGCGCAAGGTCGACGAGTTCGCGTGCGACGAGCTGCCGGAGCCGGCCCTGGCGCCCGTCGGGGACCCGGCCGAGCAGCAGGTGCTGCGCGACGCGATGTGGCGTGCGATCACGAAGTTGCCGGACCGGCAGCGGGCGATGGTCGTCCTCAGGTACTACGAGGATCTCAGCGAGGCCCAGACCGCGGAGGTGCTCGGCGTCTCGATCGGCACGGTGAAGAGCGCGGTGTCGCGCGCCCTCGGCAAACTCCGCGAGGACCCGGAGCTGACCCCGATCCGCTGACCCCGATCCGCTGACCCCTATCCACTGATATCCACTGACCCTGATCCGCTGAGCGCGCCGCCTCCGGGCCGCTGGGCGCGCCGCCCGCACTCCGCTGAGCAGGGACAAGGCGAGCCGCGCCGCGCAGGCGCCGAGATGCCCGACCTAACGGCCGCCGATGATCGATCATCCTCTGAGCTAGTGACATACCGAGCGGTATGCGCGCAGAATCAGCGCAGCCCTTACCGCCGCGTAGGCCATGCCGCCCAGGAGGACGCCGTGCTGAGCACGATGCAGGACGTACCGCTGACCGTCACCCGCATCCTTCGGCACGGCTCGACCGTGCACGGGACGTCGCAGGTCATCACCTGGACCGGTGAGGGCGCCCCGCAGCGCCGCACCTACCGCGAGATCGGTGAGCGCGCGGCCCAGCTCGCCCACGCCCTGCGCGAGGACCTCGGGGTGGCCCAGGGAAGTCCTGTCGGGACACTCATGTGGAACAACGCCGAGCACGTCGAGGCCTATTACGCCGTGCCCTGTATGGGCGCCGTCCTGCACACCCTGAATCTGCGGCTGCCCGCCGAGCAGCTGACGTGGATCGTCGCGCACGCCGCCGACCGCGTGATCATCGTGAACGGCTCCCTTCTCGGCCTGCTCGCGCCGCTGCTGTCCCGGATGCCGAGCGTCGAGCACGTCGTGGTCTCCGGGCCCGGCGACCGCTCCGTGCTGGCGGGCGCGCGGGCGCAGGTGCACGAGTACGAGGAGCTGCTCGCCGGAAAGCCCACCGGCTACGACTGGCCCGAGCTGGACGAGCGCGCCGCCGCCGCCATGTGCTACACCTCCGGCACCACCGGCGACCCCAAGGGCGTCGTCTACTCCCACCGCTCCATCTACCTCCACTCCATGCAGGTCAACATGGCCCAGTCGATGGGGCTGACCGACGCGGACACCTCCCTGGTGGTGGTCCCGCAATTCCATGTGAACGCGTGGGGGCTCCCGCACGCCACGCTCATGACCGGCGTCAACATGCTGATGCCGGACCGCTTCCTGCAGCCCGCACCGCTCGCCGAGATGATCGAGACGGTGCGGCCCACCCACGCCGCCGCCGTTCCCACCATCTGGCAGGGGCTGCTCGCCGAGCTGACCGCGAAGCCGCGTGACGTCAGCTCCCTCACGCAGGTCACCATCGGCGGCGCGGCCTGTCCGCCGTCCCTGATGAAGGCGTTCGACGCCCTCGGCATGCGCGTGTGCCACGCCTGGGGCATGACGGAGACGTCCCCGCTCGGCACGATCGCCCGGCCGCCGGCGCACGCGGTCGGCACCGACGAGGAGTTCGGCTACCGGCTGACGCAGGGCCGCTTCCCCGCCTCCGTCGAGGCCCGCCTGGTCGGCCCCGGGGGCGAACACCTGCCCTGGGACGGCGAGTCGGCCGGTGAACTGGAGGTGCGCGGTCCGTGGATCGCGGGCGCCTACTACGGCGGGGTGGGCGCCGAGAGCCACCGGCCCGCGGACAAGTTCAGCGAGGACGGCTGGCTGAAGACCGGTGACGTCGGCGTGATCAGCTCCGACGGCTTCCTGACCCTCACCGACCGGGCGAAGGACGTCATCAAGTCGGGCGGCGAGTGGATCTCCTCGGTCGAGCTGGAGAACGCGCTGATGGCCCACCCCGACGTCGCCGAGGCCGCGGTGGTGGCCGTGCCCGACGAGAAGTGGGGCGAACGCCCGCTCGCCACCGTCGTCTTGAAGGAGGGCGCCACCGCCGACTACGCGGGCCTGCGCGCCTTCCTCGCGGACAGCGTCGCCAAATGGCAGCTCCCCGAGCGCTGGGCGGTCATCCCCGCCGTCCCGAAGACCAGCGTCGGCAAGTTCGACAAGAAGGTCCTGCGCAGGCAGTACGCCGCCGGGGAACTGGACGTCACACGGCTCTGACGCCCCGGGTCCCGCGCGCCAGGGGCCCCGGGGCGCGCCACCGACCGACGTGCGTCGCCTGCGGGGCGTACGTCAGTTGGTGCCGATCTTCGCCAGCAGGTCCACGATGCGGCTCTGCACCTCGGTGCTCGTGGAGCGCTCCGCGAGGAAGAGCACCGTCTCGCCGGCCGCGAGGCGCGGCAGCTCCGTCTTGTCGACGGCGGCGGTGTAGACGACGAGCGGAGTGCGGTTCAGCTGCCCGTTCGCGCGCAGCCAGTCGATGATCCCGGCCCTGCGGCGGCGCACCTGGAGCAGGTCCATCACCACGAGGTTGGGACGCATCCGCGCCGCGAGCGCCACGGCGTCCGCGTCGCTCGCGGCCCGCCCGACCTGCATGCCCCGCCGCTCCAGCGTGGCGGTCAGGGCCAGCGCGATCTCCTCGTGCTCCTCGATGAGCAGGACCCGCGGCGGGTGCTGCTCGCTGTCGCGCGGCGCGAGGGCCTTCAGGAGTACGGCGGGGTCGGCGCCGTACGCCGCCTCGCGCGTCGCCTGTCCGAGTCCCGCCGTGACCAGCACGGGCACCTCGGCGGCCACCGCCGCCTGGCGCAGCGACTGCAACGCCGTGCGCGTGATCGGCCCGGTCAGCGGATCGACGAACAGCGCGGCGGGGAACGCCGCGATCTGGGCGTCGACCTCCTCGCGCGAGTGGACGATCACCGGACGGTAGCCGCGGTCGCTGAGCGCCTGCTGCGTGGTGACATCGGGCGCGGGCCACACCAGGAGGCGGCGCGGGTTGTCCAGCGGCTCGGGCGGCAGTTCGTCGTCCATCGGCCGGGGCTGGGGCCGGTTCGCGACCTCGACCGCGCCGCCGGGACCGTCCAGCGGCTCCGGACCCTCGTCCGCGTTCCGGTCCGGAGCGCCTATCGCGTACGAGCGTCCGGCGCCCTCCGTCGGCGGGGCGAGCCGGGACTGGGGGTGCCCGGGGGGCGGGGTGTGCGGCTGCGGGTGCGGCCGGGCCGCGTTCTCGGGGCGGTCCTCGCCCGTCGGCTCCGGGGGCGTGGCCAGCCGGCGCCGGCGCCCGGAGCCGCCGAGGGTCTGCGACTGCGGCGGGGCGGCGGGGCCTTCTTGGGCGGTCAGGGGGCCCGGCGCCTGCGGCATGGGGCCTGCGGCGGCCTGATCCGGCTGCGGCGGCTGGGGGTTGCCCGTCGGACGGCCCTGCTGCTGCTCGGGGAGCTGCCGACCGAACGGCACGCCCTGTCCGAGCGTCCGCACGCTGAAGGCACGCCCCTGCGTCGAGTTGGGGTCGCCGGGTGCGGCCTCGGCGGGCAGCGGCTGGGCCGCCCTCGGCTGTGCGCCGTGCTCGGGCGGCAGCGCCGTGTCCGCGGGGGGTGTCCCAGCACCCTGGGCGGGGGTGCCGGGGGACGGCGCGTTGCCCTGCGCGGGCACGCCGGTGGGCGGCGTCGTGCCGTCGGGCCAGGGCTGCGGCGCGGGCAGCGGCCCCGACTCGGCGACCCGGCGACCGCGCTGGGCGCCGGGGGCGACGGGGGTGCCGTGGGCGGGCGTGCCGGGGATGCCCGGAGCGGGGCGGGGCGGGGCGGACGGGGCCTGCGGTGCCCGCGGTGCCTGGGGTGCCTGGGGTGTTTGCGGGGCCGCCGCGCCGGTGGGGGCCGTGGGACTCTCCGCAGTCGGCGGCTGCGGAGCGACCGGCCGGCGGGAGCGGCGGCCCGTCGGGGCCTGGAGGGGGTGCGGCTGCGCGGGGGTCGGGTCCTCGCCCGCGCCGACGGGCGCCGCACCGGGCGTGGCGCCGGGCGCGACGGGTGCCTGCGGGGCCGTGCCGTGGGCGGGAGTGCCTTGCGCGGGAGTGCCTTGCGGAACCCGGCCGTGCTGGGCTGCTCCGTGCGGGGCCGCTACGTGCGGAGCCGCGCCTCGCGTGTCCGTGCCGTGCGCGGGAGTGCTGTGCGGAAGGGGGCCCTGCGGTACGGGGCCGCCGTGCGGGGCAGGGCTCTGCGGAACGGGGCCGCCGTGCGGGGCAGAACCCTGCGGTACGGAGCCGCCGTGCGGGGCGGGACCCTGCGGAACGGGGCCGCCATGAGGTGCCGGACCCTGCGGAGCCGTGCCGCCTTGCTGCCCGGTGACCGGGACACCCGCAGGAGCCGGAGCAGCCGGGTGCGTCGGTCCCACGGCGCCGCCCGCATCGACGTGGCCCTGAGGCGCGCCCTGGGCCCCGGGCGCCTGGCGCGCGGGAGCCTGATTCACCACGGCGTGGCCGACGCCATCGCGCCCCTGAGACTGCCCCGGAACCTGACCCTGGCCCGGAACGGGGACCCGCCCTCGGCCCTGACCCTGCCCCGGAACGGAAACCTGCCCCTGCCCCGGAACGGGAACCTGACCCTGCCCCGGAACGGGAACCCGCCCCTGACCCTGCCCCTGACCCGGAACCGAAACCTGTCCCGGAACCGGGACCGGAACCTGCCCCTCACCCAGACCCGCGCCCGGGCGGAGCCCGATGAGGTCCTGGTCCACCACACCCTGGGCCGCGGCGACCGCGCCCTGGTTCAGCACGGCGTGGCCCAACGGGCTCACCGCCTCGTGAGCGGCGCGCACCTGCGCGGCATGCTCCTGCACGGCGTGTGCCTGAACGGCATGCTCCTGCACGGCGTGCACCTGAGCGGCATGCTCCTGGGCGGCACCCTCCGTGCCGGAGGGGGCGCGATCGGCCTCGGCCGGAGGCAGCGCGAAGACGCGCCCGCTGGTCGTCTCCTCGGCGGCGGCCCGCTCCTTGGCGGCGGCCAGCGCGCGACGAGCCCGCCGCCCCGTGGGCCGCGCGGCCTCACCGGGACCGGCCTCCACGGCGGCGAATTCCGCGCCGGGGGCGGCGCCGTACGTCTCGGACGGACCCGAGGCCAGCGCGGGCAGCGCGTGCTGCTCCCCCGCCCGCCGTGCCCGGCGCCCCGTCCCGCTCGCCGGGACCGGAACGCCCTGCGGCGGGACGGTCTGCCCCAACGCCGCCGACCCGGCCGCGTGTTCGGCTGCCGTCATCACGGAGCCCTCGGCGGCACTCGGCCGCCCGCGCCGCCGCCCCGTACCGCCCGAAGGTCCCGCGTCGCCGTCGCGGCCCTCGGGGGCGGAACCCTCGGCAGAACCGGCAGCGGAACCCGAGGCAGGCCCGGGAACAGGGGCGGAGGCAGCGTCAGGAGCCAGGTCGGAGGCCGCCCCCGGGACGGGAGCCGGACCGGCGGCCGCCTCCGCCGCACGCCGTCCCCTGCGCCGCCCCGTACCGGACGTCGCGGCGGGCATCCCGCTCTCCGTACCGCCGGATCCACCGGGGCCGTCGGTGACCTCGGCGGCACCGGGGGCCGCCGGAACCGGAACACCGCTCTCCAGGAACGAGTCCACCGAGGGACGCCGAGCCCGCCGGCGCCCGCCCCCGGCGGCGGGCGCCGCCTGCTGGGGCACCGCGACCGCGCCGGAACCGGCCCTCTCCGTAGGGCTCGCCCCGGAACCGGCGCTCTCCGTGGAGCCGCCGCTGACCGGTACTTCAAGGACGTACGCGCTGCCGCTCGTGCCCGGCACCTCATGCGTCTGGAGTACGCCTCCGTGGGCGCGCACGATGCCGCGCACGATCGGCTCGTGCACCGGGTCCCCGCCGGCGTAGGGTCCCCGCACCTCGATGCGGACGACCTCGCCGCGCTGGGCGGCGGCCACCACGATGGTCGAGTCGACGTAACCGCCCGCCGTGACGGCACCGACGTCCGCGCGCGTGTTGCCCGTCGCGTCGATGCCCGCCACGTCCGCGACGAGGTGGGCCAGCGCCGTGGCGAGCCGCTCGGCGTCGACCACGATCTCCATCGGCGGCGCGTGCACGGCGAACTGCGCCCGCCCCGGCCCGATCAGCTCGACCGCGCCCTCCACGCCGGCGGCGACGACCGCGTCGAGCATGGCCGTCGTCAGGGAGAGCCGCTCCTCGCCCGCGTCCAGCCGCTGGAAGCCGAGGACGTTGTCGACGAGCGTCGTCATCCGCGCGTACCCGGCGGACAGGTGGTGCAGGACCTGGTTGGCCTCGGGCCACAGCTGGCCCGCGTCGTCCGAGGCGAGCGCGGCGAGTTCGCGGCGCAGCTCGTCCAAGGGGCCGCGCAGGGAGGAGCCGAGGACGGAGAGCAGCTGCTCGTGCCGGGCGGACAGCGCCTCGTACCGCGCCGTCTCGCGCTCGGCCAGTGCCTCGTACCGCGCCGTCTCCCGCTCGGCCAACTCCTCGAAGCGGTCCTTCTCGCGCTCGGCGAGCGAGGCGTACCGCTCCTTCTCGGCGGCGAGTTCCTCGGCCCGCTGCTCCTCGGCGGCCTTGATCTCCTCGGCGCGCCGCTCCTGCGCCGCCTTGATCTCCTCGGCGTGCCGTTCGGTGAGCGCGCGCAGTTCCTCCGCGTGCCGGGTCAGGGCGGCCTCGTGCTTCTCGGCCAGCTCGTCGTAGGGCCTGCGGTCGGTGAACGTCATCACCGCGCCGACCAGTTGGTCCCCGTCGCGCACCGGTGACGTCGTCAGGTCGACCGGGACCTTGGCGCCGCTCTTGGACCACAGGACCTGCCCGCGCACGCGGTGCTTGCGGCCGGAGCGGAGGGTGTCGGCGAGCGGGGACTCCTCGTAGGGGAAGGGTTCGCCGTCGGCGCGCGAGTGCAGGACCAGCGGATGCAGTTCCCGCCCGCCGAGGTCGCTCGCCCGGAAGCCCAGTATCTGGGCGGCGGCCGGATTGACGAGGACGACCCGGCCGTCGGTGTCCGTGCCGACGACGCCCTCGGCGGCGGCCCGCAGGATCATCTCCGTCTGCCGCTGGGAGCGCGCGAGTTCGGCCTCGGTGTCCACGGTGCCCGAAAGGTCCCGTACGACGAGCATGAGCAGTTCGTCGCCCGTGTACCCGTGGGCGTCGTACGCGTGCCTGCCGTCCTCCAGCGGGGAGCTGGTGACCTCGACGGGGAACTCGGTGCCGTCCGTGCGCCGGGCGGTCATCCGGGTGGGCTTGGTGCGTCCGCGCTCGTCGATGGTGTCCGGGCGCCGCATGGATCCGGGGATGAGCCGGGAGTCGAACTCCGGGAGCAGATCGAGCAGACCGCGTCCCACGAGGGCGGTGCCCGGCGTCTCGAAGGCCTCCAGCGCGATGGCGTTGGCGTTCACGACGGTGCCGTTGGCGTTGACGAGCACCAGGGCGTCCGGGAGCGCGTCGAGTATGGCTGCGAGGCGAGCAGCGCCTCGGGATGGCCTGCTGCTCACGACGACGCTTCCTCCCTGGTTACCGCTGCTTGCCGACCCGCTCAGGCCATCTTGCCCCTCGGCCCGTGGCGTGTCACGGGAGGGAGTCTACGGGGCGCGGTCGCCGGCGCGGCGCCGGATGAGAGGGAGGTCGCACGCAGACCTTGTGAGTTTTCGGTACCGCCCAGGTCACGGGAGGACGCGTCGCTCCCCCTCTTCTCATGTCCTCGCTCCCCGTGTTCCCGCGCGGTGGGGCGGCGTTCGTCCTCGCGCGGCGGGGGTGTTCAGGAGGTGCGGGGCAGCACGGGGGCCATGCGGTCCCAGCGCGAGATCTCGCAGCCGTCGGCACGGGAGTACGTCGCGTCGACGGGGCGGCCCTGCCATGTGCCCTTGATGTGCGCGGTGGCGGGACCGCCGTACTGCATGGTGCACATCGCGTCGGGCGCCACCGGCGCGAACGGGTCGGTGCCGTAGACGGTGACCTCGTCCAGCCGGGCGCACGCCTGGGCGGCGGCCGGATGCGTGCCGCCCGTGGGGTGGCACTTCAGTTCGTACGTTCCCTCGCCGTCGCCCCCCGAGTCGGAGACGGTGATCGTCAGCCGGTCCACCGGCGTCTCGGCGTGGTCGGTGGCGTGCGCGGTGACGGGCGTGACGGAGAGCGCGGCGGCGGAGGCGGCGGCGGTGAGAACGAGGCGGCGCAGCATGAGGGCTCCACGGGTTCGTCGGTCGGCGGTACGGCGGGCCGAGGGGTCGGTCCACCGCCTTTAACGCCGCTCGCCGCCTTACGTTGCGGGGTGGCGCCGCCGGGCCGCCGGGCCGGGTGGCGGCTTTGCCCTGCGGGCCGCGCGGCTAGTACCGTGGAGGACGCGATTGGTGACACGCCGCCTGGCTGTGTCATCATCTGCACGCACCCCCGCGCTCGCGCAGGATGTGCAAGCTGGAGGCGTCGCCTAGTCCGGTCTATGGCGCCGCACTGCTAATGCGGTTTGGGCCTTAAAGCCCATCGAGGGTTCAAATCCCTCCGCCTCCGCGCTGTGAACCCGAAGCCCCGGTCGTCCGCGACCGGGGCTTCGGTCGTTTCCGACGGGACTTCGATCGTTTCCGGACGCGGCCCGGCCGCGTCCGGACGGCCCACGGCGGGTCGGCCCCGGCGCCCGGAAGGCTGTTTCCCCAGCTCAGAGGCGGTTTGGGAAACGGATTTCGCCTCACGGCGCAGGTCATGTAATGTTGTTCTCGCAACGCCGACGGGGCAGAAAAAACCCCGGAAGCACAAGCACTCGTAGCTTAACGGATAGAGCATCTGACTACGGATCAGAAGGTTGCAGGTTCGAATCCTGCCGAGTGCACAGCAGGCCAGAGGCCCCGACGGGAAACCGTCGGGGCCTCTGGTCGTTTCTGCGTGGTCGGGACCGAGGAGTACGGCGATGGAGTGGCGTTGCGCGGGGCTCGGGTGGTCGGGGGGCGGGCCCGTGCTGCGGTGGGCGGGTGGGCGGAGCAGTCCGCTCGCCTATGGGCGGGCCATCGGGTTCCGGGCCGTGGGGGAGCGGTGGTGCGTGGGGGCGCGGGGGAATCCATGTCCTGTGCGGGCCGTCGTGCCGGCGCGGGCCACCCAGGCGCGGTGCCCCGAGTGCGCGCGGCTCGACCGGGCGTTCTCCGTGGCGGCGGACGGGGTGCCGGACGATCCGCGCACGTACCGGGTGTACCTCGCGTGGTTCGGGCCCGGGCTGGTCAAGGTCGGGATCACCGCGCAGGAGCGGGGCGCGGTGCGGCTCCTCGAACAGGGGGCCGTGGCGTTCTGCTGGCTGGGGCGCGGCCCGTTGATGGCGGCCCGCCGCACGGAGGAGTTGCTGCGGTCCGCGCTCGGGGTGCCGGACCGGGTGCCGTACGCGCGTAAACGGGAGGTCCGGGGGGCGCTGCCCGGGTGGGCCGAACGGGTGGGGGAGTTGGCGGGGCTGTACGAGCGGGCCGTCGCGCTCGCGGGGTGGGCCGAGACGTTGGAGCGGGTGGCGTTCGAGGCCGTCGACCACGCGGAGGCGTTCGGGCTCGGGGCGCCGGGGAGCGGGGCCGCCGAGGGCGTCGTGCGGGAGGTGGCCGACGGCGGGATCGTCGCCGGGCGGCTGGCCGCGGCGGCCGGGCCCGATCTGCATCTGGAGGTCGCGGGCGGGGGCGTACTCGTCCTCGACACGCGGGTGCTCGTGGGGTGGCAGCTGACGGGGGCCGACGCGGGGGCGTCCGTGACGGTGCCGGTCCAGCCGCTGGGCGGCCGGGGGCCGGGGTCGACGGACGGCACCGCCGAGCAGGAGGGGCTCTTCTGAGACGCCTCGCCTCGCTGTGTCGTGCCGCGCCTCGCCTCGCCGGGTCGTGTCGTGTGTCGCCATGCCTCGCTGTGCCGGGCCGAGCGCCCGTGCCGTTTCTCAGGTGATTCACAGGTTCGCGCAAGAGTGCTCTCAGGGGCGTGGCCCACCCTCGGGGCATGACCACGACCTCGCCCCAGGCGCGCACCGAACTGCTCCGGCCGGACGGGAGCCCCGTCCGCGTACTCGTGGTGGACGACGAGGCGTCTCTCACCGAGCTGATGTCCATGGCCCTGCGCTACGAGGGCTGGCAGATCCGCAGCGCGGCGGACGGCGTCGGCGCGGTGCGGGCCGCGCGCGCGTTCCGGCCCGACGCCGTGGTGCTGGACATGATGCTGCCCGACATGGACGGCCTCTCCCTGCTCGGCAGGCTGCGCCGGGAACTGCCGGACGTGCCGGTGCTGTTCCTCACCGCGAAGGACGCGGTGGAGGACCGCATCGCCGGGCTCACCGCCGGCGGCGACGACTACGTCACCAAGCCCTTCAGCCTGGAGGAGGTGGTGGCGCGGCTGCGCGGGCTCATCCGGCGGGCCGGGGCCGCGGACAAGCGCGGCGCGTCCGTGCTCGCGGTGGGGGACCTCACCCTGGACGAGGACAGCCACGAGGTGACGCGCGGCGGGGAGTCCATCCATCTGACCGCCACCGAGTTCGAGCTGCTGCGCTATCTCATGCGCAATCCGCGGCGCGTGCTGAGCAAGGCGCAGATCCTCGACCGCGTGTGGAACTACGACTTCGGCGGCCAGGCCAACGTCGTCGAGCTCTACATCTCGTATCTGCGCAGGAAGATCGACGCCGGGCGGGAGCCGATGATCCATACGCGGCGCGGGGCCGGGTACCTGATCAAACCGGCCGCGTCCGCCCCCGCCCCCGCGGCCCCGGTGTCGACGTCCCTCTCCACTCCCGCGACCCCGGCGTCTACCGCGCCCATGAGGCCCGCGCCCTCGCCCTTGCCTTCGTGAGAGGCGAGCCCGGCCACCGCTGCCTCGAACTGCCCGGGCCCGAGACGCCCGCCCCGGTTCGCGCTGACACCGACCGGCTCCATCAGGACGTAGCACCGGGCGCGGCGGGTCCCGCGTATTGCCTTGTACGACGTATGGGAACTGCTCTACGGTGTACGGGAACGACGTCCCTTACACCGTAGAGCCCACCCAGGAGCCCCGCATGACGGCGACGACCGCCGAGTCCTCGGCCGCCCCACCCCGGCACCCGCAGCGCTGGCTGATCCTCGGCGTCGTCTGCCTCGCCCAGCTGGTGGTGCTGCTCGACAACACCGTCCTGAGCGTCGCGATCCCCTCCCTCACCCGGGAGCTGGACGCGTCCACCTCCGACATCCAGTGGATGATCAACGCGTACTCGCTCGTGCAGTCCGGGCTGCTGCTCACCGCGGGCAGCTCCGCCGACCGCTACGGCCGCAAGAAGTTGCTCCTGGCGGGCCTCGCGCTCTTCGGCGCCGGCTCCTTCGTCGCCGCCTTCGCGCAGTCCTCCGGGCAGCTCATCGCCGCCCGCGCGGGCATGGGCGTCGGCGGTGCGCTCCTGATGACCACCACGCTCGCGGTCGTCGTACAGATCTTCGACGACACCGAGCGCGTCAAGGCGATCGGCGTCTGGTCGACCATCAGCTCCCTCGGCTTCGCGGTCGGACCGCTGCTCGGCGGCTTCATGCTGAACCACTTCTGGTGGGGCTCGATCTTCCTGATCAACGTCCCCGTGGCGGTACTCGGCCTGCTCGCGGTCGCCAAGATGGTGCCCGAGTCCAAGAACCCCCGGGGCGACCGGCCCGACCTGCTCGGCGCGCTGCTGTCGACGATCGGCATGGCCTCGGTGGTCTACGCGATCATCTCCGGACCCGAGCACGGCTGGACGTCGTCGCACGTGCTGGTCGCCGCGGCCGTCGGCGTACTGGTCCTCGGCGCGTTCGTGCTCTGGGAGCTGCGCATCCCGTACCCGATGCTGGACATGCACTTCTTCCAGAACCAGCGGTTCATCGGCGCGGTGGCGGGCTCGGTCCTCGTCGCGTTCGGGCTCAGCGGATCGCTCTTCCTCCTCACCCAGCACCTCCAGTTCGTCCTCGGGTACGAGCCGTTGGAGGCGGGCGTGCGGACCGCGCCGCTCGCGGTGACCATCGTGGCCCTGAACCTGTCCGGCCTCGGCGCGAAACTGCACACCAAGCTGGGCACGCCCACCACGATCCTGGTCGGCATGAGCGCCATCGCCGCCGGTCTCCTGGCGATAGCGCTGCTCGGCGGCGACAACTACGGCGGCATGCTGGCCGGGCTCATCCTCATGGGCGCGGGCATCGGCTTCGCCATGCCCGCCATGGCCAACGCCATCATGAGCGCCATCCCGCTGGAGAAGGCGGGCGTGGGCGCGGGCGTCAACGGCACGCTCGCGGAGTTCGGCAACGGCCTCGGCGTCGCCGTCCTCGGCGCGGTCCTCAACTCCCGTTTCGCTTCTCTCGTGGCGGTCTCCGCGGCGTCCTTCCCCGCGGCGATGGCGGCGGCGAAGTCGGCGGGCGAGCGGGAGCGGATCGCCGACGCGTTCGCCTCGGGGCTGGAGACGAGTCAGCTGGTGGGCGCCGCCGCGGTGTTCCTCGGCGGGGTCGTGGCCGCCGCGTTGCTGCGCAGGGTGGAGCGGGCGGACTCGCAGGAGGCGGCGTCGGCATAGCATCGGGGGGAGGGGCGGACCACTGGGTTCCGGTTCGTGGCCTCCCCGGCCCCGCCCCCGGAGAACACCGGTCCGGGCCCCAGATTCCAGGACCCGACGAGGAAGGTGCGCCATGGCCAAGGCTGCCGCCCGCACGAAGAATCCGGCGCGGACGAGTGTCTGGCTGCAGGGCAAGGCCGCTCGCGGCGGCGCCCGCAAGGGCGACCAGCCCAGCGGCCTGGACCGGGAGCGCGTCACTGAGGCCTCGGTCCGGCTCCTGGACGCGGAGGGCCTCGCCAAGTTCTCCATGCGCAGGCTCGCCGCGGAGCTGAACGTCACGGCGATGTCCGTCTACTGGTACGTGGACACCAAGGACGACCTCCTGGAGCTCGCCCTCGACGCGGTCTGCGGCGAGATGCGGCTGCCCCAATGGGAGACGCCCGAGGGGCCCGAGACGCCCGAGGGGCCCGAGACGCCCGAGGGGCCCGAGGGGAAGGCATCCGCAGCGGCGGCGACCGGGGAGGCCTGGCGCGACCATCTGCGCGCCCTGGCCCACGAGTACCGCTCGCTGCTGATCCGCCACCCCTGGATCTCGCCGCTGGTCGGCCGGTACCTCAACATCGGCCCGAACTGGCTGGCGTTCGCCGTCGCGATCCAGCAGACGGTACGGCGCACCGGGCTGCCCGCGCACACGCAGAACGGCGCGATCTCGGCGGTCTTCCAGTTCGTGTACGGCTTCGGGACCATCGAGGGCCACTACATGGCGCGGTGCGCGGAGGCCGGGATGACGCAGGAGGAGTACTACCGGGAGTCGGTCGGCACGGTCGAGGACGAACTGTCCGCGCCCGGGGTGCCCGACAGCGCCAAGGAGCTGCTGGCGGCGCGGGACGGGACCACGGTCGAGGAGATGTGGGAACGGGACTTCACCATCGCCCTCGACCTGATGATCGCGGGCATCGAGGCGCTCCTCACCCGCCCGGCGCCGCCGGGTTAGCCGGCCGGGCGCCGCGCGGAAGGAGCCGCCCGGCGCCGGACCGGTGACGTCCGCTCAGCCCGGCAGTGACTCCCCCTGCACGGCCTGGATGTCCAGCTCCACCCGCAGGGTCGTGCCGATCGCCGAGATCCCCGCCTGCACCACCTGGTTGTAGTTCATGGCGAAGTCCTCGCGCCGCAGCTCGGTCGTGGCGCGGAAGGCCGCGCGGGTCCCGCCCCAGGGGTCGGCTCCGGTGCCGAGGTAGCTCAGCTCCAGGTCGACGGGGCGTACGACGCCGTGCATCCCCAACTCGCCGTGGACCGTCCAGCGGTCGGCGCCCGCGGGCGTCAGGCCGCTCGACCGGTAGGTGATCTCCGGGTACTGCTCCACGTCCAGGAAGTCCGGCGACTTCAGGTGCCCGTCGCGCATGCCGTTGCCCGTGTCGATGGACGCCGACCGGATGACCGCCTCGACCCGCGACTTCTCGACGTCCTCGGCGATCTCCACCCGCCCGCCGAACTCCAGGAACCGCCCGTGCACGCTGGTGATCCCCAGGTGCTGGGCGACGGCGCCCACGGTGGAGTGCGCGGGGTCGATGGTCCACGGACCCGGCGGCGGCAGCTCGGTGCCGCCCTGGCGGGCCAGGACGACGTTGCCGACCTCGGCCCGGCCGCTGGCCGTGACGAGCGCGGTGGAGGCGACGGGCGCGTAGCCGACCGCGGTGACGATGACGGTGTACGGCCCGGCCGCGAGCACCGACGCGTCCCGCACGACGCCTTCCTGGTCCGCGGCGGCGCGCAGCACCTGCGTACCGGTCATGTCCGTCACCGTGACGACGGCGTGGGGCACGGCCCACCCGTCACGCGTGCGGATCCGAGCGTTGAGTCCCATCCCGTTTTACTCCTTGCCAAGCCTCGGAAGCGCGCAAGAGAAGCGCGTGAAAAGCGTCGGCCGGTGGCCGCGCCCCGTCAGGGTGCGCGGCCACCGGCCGGGGTCGTCACTCGCCGGGGTGGGCGAGTTCGATGTCGTGGCCGTCGACGCCGTTGCCGGTCACCGTCAGACCGGTGGCCACCGGCGGGTAGCCGGTCGCGATGACCGTGTACTCGCCGCTGTCCAGGTCGGTGAAGGCGTACGCCCCGTCGGTCCCGGTGGTCGCGGTGGCGACGACGTTGCCGGCGGCGTCCACCAGCGTGACGCGGGCGTCGTTCAGGGCCGAGCCGCCCGCGCGGACGGTGCCGAGCACCTGCGCGCCGGAGTTCAGCTCGACCTCGACCCGGGTGACCCCGGCGCCGCCGACCTCGACCGGCAGCGCGACGGGCCGGTGGCCGGCCGCGTTGACCGCGATGGTCACGGTGCCGGGGACCAGCTCGGCGAAGGTGAACTCGCCCTGCTCACCGGAGAGCCCGGTGGCCAGGACGTCGCCGCGCACGTCGGTCACGATGACCATCGCGCCGCCGACGGGCAGCTTGCTGTCGGCGTCCCGCACCAGACCGCTCAGCCCGCTGGTGCCGCTGAGCAGGATGTCGTACGCCAGGGCGTCCTCGCCCACCACGACGGTGGAGGCCTGCGGCTGGAAGCCGTCGGCGGAGGCGATGAGCACGTACGAACCGGCGCCGGGGGCGTCCAGGGCGTAGGCCCCGTCCCCCTGGGCGACCGCGCGGCCCAGCTGGCGTCCCGCGAGGGAGATCAGCGTGACGGCGGCCTGCGGGACGGGCGCGCCCTCGGCACCGCGGACGTGGCCGTGGACCGGGATGCCGTCGGTGACCGGCGGCAGACCACCGGAGGCGGCCTCGGCGGCGGACGCCGACGCGGCGAGGCGCTGGGTGCCCTCGGGGCCGGTCTCGGTGCGCGAGGCGACGGAGGCGAGGACGGCCTCGTCGGCGGCGGGGGCGCCGGCGACGGCCGGGGCGGCGGCGGTGGCCGGAGCGGTGGCGTCGGCCGTCTCACCGGCGGCCTGCGCGAGACCGCCCGAGGTCCGCAGCGGGACCTCCTTGATGAACAGCGTGATCAGGAAGGCGATCAGCGCCATCGGCGCGGCGATCAGGAAGACGTCGGCGATGCCGTGCCCGTACGCGCTCTCCATCACCGTGCGGAACGGCTCGGGGATCTTGTCCAGGTCGGGGATGCCGCCGCCACCGGTGCCGCCGTGGCCGAACTGCGCGGCGGCCTTCGGGCCGAGGTCGGTGATGCCGTCCTTGACGTAGTCGGTGATGCGCGTGGCCATGATGGCGCCGAGCGCCGAGACACCCATCGCACCGCCCAGGGAGCGGAAGAAGGTGACGGTGGAGCTGGCGGCGCCCAGGTCCTCGGGGGCGACCTGGTTCTGCGTGCACAGGACCAGGTTCTGCATCATCATGCCGATGCCGAGACCCATCAGGGCCATGAAGATCGCGATGTGCCAGTACTCGGTGTCGTAGCGGATGGTGCCCAGCAGACCGAGGCCCGCCGTCACCAGCACGCCACCGCTGACCAGCCACGCCTTCCACTTGCCGGTCTTGGTGATGACCTGGCCCGAGACGGTCGAGGAGACGAACAGGCCGCCGATCATCGGGATCGTCATGACACCGGACATCGTCGGGGACTCGCCCCGCGCCAGCTGGAAGTACTGGCTGAAGAAGACCGTGCCCGCGAACATCGCGACACCCACGAAGAGCGAGGCGAGCGAAGCGAGCGTGATGGTGCGGTTGCGGAAGAGCCGCAGCGGGATGATCGGCTCGCTGGCCTTCGACTCGACGAGTACGAAGAGCAGGCCGAGGACGATCGAGCCGCCGACCATGGCGCCGGTCTGCCAGGACATCCAGTCGTACTTGTCACCGGCGAAGGTGACCCAGACGAGCAGCAGGCAGACGGCGGCGCTGATGAAGAAGGCGCCGGCCCAGTCGACCTTCACGTCGCGCTTGACGACGGGGAGCTTCAGGGTCTTCTGCAGGACGATCAGCGCGATGATCGCGAAGGGCACGCCGACGTAGAAGCACCAGCGCCAGCCGAGCCACGAGGTGTCGGTGATGACACCGCCGAGCAGCGGTCCGCCGACGGTGGCGACGGCGAAGGTGGCGCCGAGGTAGCCGGAGTAACGCCCGCGCTCACGCGGGGAGATCATCGCGGCCATGACGATCTGGGCGAGGGCGGACAGGCCGCCCACGCCGACGCCCTGCACGACGCGGCAGGCGATCAGCATCCCGGCGCTCTGCGAGAGACCGGCGACGACCGAACCGCCGACGTAGATGATCAGGGCTATCTGGACCAGGGCCTTCTTGCTGAAGAGGTCCGAGAGCTTGCCCCACAGCGGGGTGGTCGCCGTCATCGCGAGCAGCGAGGCGGTGACGACCCAGGTGTAGGCGGACTGGCCGCCGCCGAGGTCGCCGATGATTTCGGGCAGGGCGTTGGAGACGATCGTCGACGACAGGATCGCCACGAACATGCCGAGCAGCAGACCCGACAGCGCTTCCATGATCTGCCGGTGCGTCATCGGAGCGTTCTCGCCGGGGTGACCGTGGTGCGCTCCGTGCTTGGCATGGCTGCCCCGCACACCGGCTGGTGTGGTTGTTGCCATGGACTTCCTCTTCTTACGCGGGTGTACGGGTGGTCTCGGGTCGGGCCGCCGCGGCGCGGCAGTCCCCGAAGCTGTCGCGCAGGCGCGCGAGCAGTGTGCTGAGCCGGACGACCTCTTCGTCGGTCCAGTCGTGCAAGTAGTGGGTGAGCGTCCGGATGGAGAGGTCGGACAGCTCCTCGACCTTGGCCTTGCCCTCGGGCGTCAGGCGCAGGATGCGGGAGCGCTTGTCGGCGGGATCGGGATCGCGGACGATCCACTCCTTCTCCACCACATGGGCGACGTGCCGGCTGGTCACCGACATGTCGACGGCGAGCAGCTCGGCCAGCCTGCTCATCCGCATCGCGCCGTGGCGCTCCAGCAGGACGAGTACGGCGGCGGAGCCGGCCGGGCAGTCCGGGGGCAGAGCCCGTCCGAGACCGCGTTTAACGGCGCCGATGGCGCTGAGCTGTCGGGCCAGCTCCTCGTACTGACGCTGCGCGGCCACGGCACCTCCGTTTTTGTTGCTTAGGGCAACCATAGAAGCAGTTGGTTGCTGCAGGCAAACTAAAATCGGACCTACGCCCTAAAGAGTCGGCAAAGCTCCGGGGCGCCGCGCGTAAAGTCCCTGGGCAGGCAGGGGGTGGGCGGGGGTTGGGCGGGGGGCGAGGGATTCGCTAGTGTCCTGCTCCATGGCACACAACCCCCAGGGTCCCCAGGGCAACCCCGACCCCGCCGGCAGCACGCAGATGTTCCGCGCCTTCGTCGACGAGGCACCGCAGGGCGGCGGCGGTCGCCGGCAGGCGGCGCCTTCCTCCTCCGGCCCACGGGTCGGCCTGATCCTCGGCGTGGTCCTCGCGGTCGTGATCGTGGCGGCCGTGGCGTGGCTCGCGCTCAAGTAGTCAGGGACGCCGCGAAGTAGCGCCCCGTCAGGGGCGCGGGGAACTGCGCGCCCAGCCACCACGCGCCCGCGCACGGCGAACGGGTCCCGGCGGTCCGGAGGTCTCCTCACCGAACCCGGCCGGGCCGGAACGGTGAGGGGCGTAAAACCGTCGAGGCCGAGGTGGCCTCCCCTCCGTGCCACCCTCCCCGCGAAGCGCAACGCGTACGTCAGTCCGAGATGAGCCCGTCCCGCAGCTGCGCCAGCGTGCGCGTGAGCAGCCGCGAGACGTGCATCTGGGAGATGCCGACCTCCTCGCCGATCTGTGACTGCGTCATGTTGGCGAAGAAGCGCAGCATGATGATGCGGCGCTCGCGCGGCGGCAGCTTGGCCAGGAGCGGCTTGAGGGACTCGCGGTACTCGACGCCCTCCAGGGCCGTGTCCTCGTACCCGAGCCGGTCCGCGAGGGAGCCCTCGCCGCCGTCGTCCTCGGGGGCCGGGGAGTCCAGCGAGGAGGCGGTGTAGGCGTTGCCCACCGCGAGGCCGTCGACCACGTCCTCCTCGGACACCCCGAGCGCGGCGGCGAGTTCGGGCACGGTGGGCGAGCGGTCCAGGCGCTGGGCCAGCTCGTCGCTGGTCTTCGTCAGCGCGAGGCGCAGCTCCTGGAGGCGGCGCGGGACGCGCACCGACCAACTGGTGTCGCGGAAGAAGCGCTTGATCTCACCGACGACCGTCGGCATCGCGAACGTCGGGAATTCCACGCCCCGTTCGCAGTCGAAGCGGTCGATCGCCTTGATCAGGCCGATGGTCCCGACCTGGACGATGTCCTCCATCGGTTCGTTGCGGCTGCGGAAGCGGGCAGCCGCGTAGCGCACGAGGGGGAGGTTGAGCTCGATGAGCGTGTCGCGCACGTAGACACGCTCGGGGCTGTCCTGGTCGAGTGCGGCGAGCCGCAGGAACAGGGAGCGGGACAGGGTCCTGGTGTCGATGGCTTCCGGGGCCGTGGAGCTCTGGAGAGCTTCGGGTGTGCTCGGAAGCGCGTCGGGCGCGGATTCGCTCGGGCTCTTGACGAGCGTGAGCGTGAGCACCTTCGAGCTGCCCTGGTCTGCGGACATGCCACCCCCTTGAGGTCGCGGACGGTCGCGGCGGGCGCTCCCGTCGGAGGAACGCAGCCTCCACCTGAATACCGGAGGTGGGGCTACGGCAAACGCGGTTCCAGCAGAATGTCACATGTCGGCAACGCGCTGTAGTTACTTGTCGACAAACAAGGGTGACATCCGTGCAGGAAAGAGGGGGTCTGAGGCTTTTGTGCGGGCGGTGGCGTCGGCAAGAGCCGGGACGGCACTCCACTCGATCCGGTTACGCCTCGATCCGATTTGCGGATCGGAGCCGGGCGAAGCTTCTGGCGAGCAATCGCGACACATGCATCTGGGATACGCCCAGTTCGGCGCTGATCTGTGACTGCGTCAGGTTGCTGTAGTAGCGGAGCAGCAGGATCCGCTGTTCGCGCTCGGGCAGTTGGACCAGGAGGTGGCGCACGAGATCGCGGTGCTCGACGCCGTCGAGCGCGGGGTCCTCGTAGCCGAGCCGGTCGAGCAGGCCGGGCAGCCCGTCGCCCTCCTGGGCGGCCTCGAGCGAGGTCGCGTGGTAGGAGCGTCCCGCCTCGATGCAGGCGAGCACTTCCTCCTCGGTGATGCGCAGCCGCTCGGCGATCTCGGCGGTGGTCGGGGAGCGCCCGAAGGCGGTGGTGAGGTCCTCGGTCGCCCCGGTCACCTGCACCCACAGCTCGTGCAGCCGCCGCGGTACGTGGACCGTGCGGACGTTGTCGCGGAAGTACCGCTTGATCTCGCCGACGACGGTCGGCATCGCGAAGGTCGGGAACTGCACCCCGCGGTCCGGGTCGAACCGGTCGATGGCGTTGATGAGCCCGATGGTCCCGACCTGGACGACGTCCTCCATCGGCTCGTTGCGGCTGCGGAAGCGGGCGGCCGCGTACCGCACGAGCGGCAGATTGGCCTCGATGAGCGCGCCGCGCACCCGGCCGTGCTCGGGGCTGCCCGGCTCCAGCTCCTTGAGCTGGCCGAAGAGGACCTGGGTGAGGGCCCGGGTGTCGGCGCCGCGGGTGCTGCCGGTGCTCGGGGCGGTCGCGGGGGGCGCGGTCGTGGCGGGCGGCGTCGTGAGGGAGGGGGCGCCAGGGGTGGGGGTGCCGGGGGTGAGGGTGCCGGGGGAGGGGGGTGTGGTGGGCGGGGTCGGATTCGCGGGTGGAGCCTCAGGCGCAGTACTGGCCGGCACGGTCAACGCCACCCCTTCTCAGTCAAGCCCAATCAAGCCCGGTCAAGCTCGATCGACCTCGGCCCTAGTGTCGATCGACCTCGGTCAACTCATCCGTCAAAAGCGGTCATAGCATCACAAGACATGTGCACTGTGTGCAAGCACCTGATCGCTACGTGTTGAGGGCACGTTGGGCCCGGGGACGCCGAACGGCCCCGCACCGTCGTGGTGCGGGGCCGTTCGGGAAGCGGTCGTCCGGCGGGCGGTGGGGCCCGGGGCCTTCGGGCCGGCTCAGAACTCGTAGTCGGCGATCACCCAAGTGGCGAACTCCCGCCACAGGGCGACACCGGCCTGGTGGGCCGGGTGTTCGAGGTACCGCTTGAGGGCGTCGGTGTCCTCGACCGCCGAGTTGATCGCGAAGTCGTACGCGATGGGGCGGTCGGTGATGTTCCAGTCGCACTCCCAGAACGTCAGCTCCGGGATCTGCCCGCCGAGCGCGCGGAAGGCCTCGACGCCCTCGATCACGCGCGGCTCGTCGCGCCGTACACCGTCGTTGAGCTTGAAGAGGACCAGATGGCGGATCACGGGCACTCCTTGGGGAGGGTGGGGACGAGGGCTCGGCGGCCGCTCAGTCCTTGCCTCCGTTGGCGACCCACGTCATGAAGTCGCCGATGCTCCGAGCGGCGCTCGAAATGCCTTCGAACCCTATCTGGACGTAGTCGGCGGCCTTGGCGGGGTCGGTGATGATCACGTAGAGCGCGAAGACGACCACCACGAAGAGGCCGACCCTCTTCCACTGCACTGCCACGATCTGGCCTCCCCTTGCCGCGCCCCGTGTGACCCCTGTGACGGCGGTGAGTCTAACCCGGTCCACGCGCACCGGGTCTTTCCCGCCCGCGCCTCTGCCCCGACCGCCCTCACCGGACTTTTAGGGACCAACGGCCCGGCGGCGGAGGCCCTTTGCCTGTCCGCTCCGGGGGACGCGAGGCGCAGGATGGACGGTGAGCCCGAGGGGTCTGGCAGGAATCCACGGGCGAGGGACCGGCTCCACTGCGGGGTCCGCGCCGCCTGCTTCCCCCCGACGGCGGCGTCGACTTGAGAGCCGGTCCGCACCGGGGGAAGCGGCTTGTCCCCCCGACGCCGCTTCCCCCGACACCGCTTCCCCCACGCCACTTCTCCCGCCCCGCCAAAACCCCGACGCCCTGACGGCGCCGGGGTTTTTCGTATGTTCACGGCCCTTATGTCCCCACCCAAAGGCAGCGACTCCCGCACTGTCTGCTGCAAAAACCCAAAACGCATGCTGCTACTGCTACGGTGGCGAGGAGACGCAATCGAAGGACTGGAGGGGTGGGCGAAGTGAGCAGGTCGTGGCCGTGGTGGCTTGCGGCGTCAATGACAATGAACGTCGCTCTGGCGGCGGGCATCATCGAGTACGCGCGCCACAAAGATGTGCTCGGCTCGGTGCAGCAGGGGGGAAGCGCGTTCGCGGGGGTCGCCGCGATCGCCGTCGTGATCGTCATCGCCTTCCGGCGTTGACCGGCAAGGTGGGTGCGGTGAAAGAGACCAAGGCGCAGGCCGATTGGCTGTGGCGGGCCATGGACGCCCTCCGCGGCGTCATGTCCCTAGAGGCCATGCAGCAGTTCATCCTGAACATGATCTTCCTGCGCCGGGTCTCGGACGTGCCGCCGGAGGACGCCCAGGGGCGTCCGACCTGGGCCGAACTGGTCGGCCGCGCCCCCGAGCCGGACGGCCTCGACCAGGCTGTCCGGCAGGCCCTGCACGCCTGGAGCGGACGCTACGGGGAACTGCACCTGGACCTCGACGAGGAGGGGACCTGGGCGCGGCCGCACTCCGGCGATCGGCGGGGCCTGGACCGGGCCCTGCGGGAACTGCTCCTCGTCCTGGACCGGGCGGGTCGGGCGAGCGCGCCGGGGGAGCTGTACGAGCAGTGCCTCGCGTGGCTCTCGGAGGACCGGGTGGGCGGCGAGTACTACACGCCGCGCGATGTCGTACGGACGATGGTCCGGCTCATGACGCCGGAGCCGGGGGACGAGGTCTACGACCCGGCGTGCGGTTCGGCCGGAATGCTCGTCGAGGCCGCGCATTACGTGCGGGCCCACGAGGGGCGGTCCGCGGATCAGGCCGGGTCCGGGCTCCGGCTGGCCGGCCGGGACGTCAACAGCCGTACGCGGTCGATCGCGGCGATGAACCTGGTTCTCCACGGGCTGGAGGGGGACATGCTCGCTGATCTCGGCTCCGACAACAGTCTCCTGCGGGGGTCGGAGTCCGAGGAGAAGTACGGCATCGTGCTCGCCAACCCGCCGTTCGGCATGCGGCTGGCGCGGTGGGAGGACCAGCACCACGGGTTCACGCATTGGCGCTATGGCCCGCCGCCCAAGAGCAATGCCGACTTCGCCTGGGTCCAGCATGTGCTCGGATCGCTGAGGCCCGGCGGCCGCGCCGCCATCCTGCTGGCGAACGGGGCCGCGTTCCGCGGGGGGGCCGAGCGGCGCATTCGTGCTCACCTGGTGCAGGACGATGTCTTGTCCGCGGTCGTTCAGTTGCCTCCGGGGCTCTTCCCGCATACGCGCATTCCCGCGTGCCTCTGGCTCTTCGACACGGCCAAGCGCCCGCACGCGCAGAGCCGCGTCCTCTTCATCGACGCGCAGTCCTCGGGCGTCCAGGTGAGCCGCGGCCGCCGCCACCTGACCGACGCGGACGTGTCGCGGATCGCCGGCTCGTTCAGCGCCTGGTCGCGGGCGGGCACGGAGGACGAGCCGGGGTGGTGCCGAGTTCTCACGCGGGAGGAGATCGAGGCAGCGGACCACGACCTCCAGCCGACGCGCCATGTGACGCCGCCGGCGACGGAGGCCGACCCCGGCGACCCCGAGCGAAGGGTGCGTGAACTGACCGGAGAACTCTCCGGGCACTTCGCGGAAGCCGCGCGCATCGAGCAGGAACTCCGCGACGTGTTGGGGATGCGATGACCGCATGTCCGCAGTGGATGGCGCTCGACGACCTGCCCGGCGTCGAAGTGGTCGGGTACGGCATCAACCGCCCCGGTCCCTTCGATGACCAGGGCGTCCCGATGCTCCGGGCGGGAGACATCGTCGACGGTCGCGTCCAGGCGTCGGAAGCGGTCCGCGTGGGGCACGCGGTGGCCGATGCCCATCCGAGGACACGGCTGCGCGCCGGTGATCTGCTCGTCGTGCTCGTGGGAAGGATCGGCGAGGCCGCCATCACCGGGCCGGCGCAGGAGGGTTGGCAGGTCGCCCGCTCGGTCGCCCTGGTGCGCTGCGACGACCTCGACCTCGCTCGCTGGCTGCGGGCCTGGCTCGCCGTGCCGGCCGCCCGCGCATGGTGCGAGGCACGGGCCGCGGGCAGCGTGCAGCGCACCCTCGGGCTGAAGTGGCTGCGCCAGCTCCCCGTCGCGCTGCCGTCCGTGGCCGAACGCGATCGGGCCCTGCGTGTGATCACCGCTGTCGAGAGCCGTATCGATGTCAACGACCGGATCGCCCGGACGTCGGTCGAGTTGGCGGACGCGCACTTCGATGTCCTCACCCGGGACAGGACGAGCTGGCCGGTCAGGACTTTCGGCGACATCGTCCGCAAGTCCTGGACGTCCACGGCGGCACGGTCGCCCGTGCCCCGCGAGGAGGAGACGTGGGTCGCCGCCGCGGACGTACTGCACAACTCCCTGCCCCACGTGGGCCTCGATGCCGAGGAGCAGTCGTCCGAAGCGGCCGGCTCGGTGCTCCTGGTCCCCAAGGACGGGCAGGTGCACGCCGCGGTCGGCCCGGGCTCCGTGGCGGTGAGCCGTGGCGTGCTCGTGCTGCAACCGGAGCAGGCGGCCGACACGTGGTGGCTGCTGCACGAGATCCGCTCCAGAAGCAGTGAGCTGGCCCGGCTCGCACAGGGCACCGCGGGCCGCGAGCTGAGTGTGCGGGCCATCGGGAACACCGAGGTGGCCAGGCCGCCCCAGGAGGAGTTGGCGCACTTCGTGGAACGCGCGGGCACCTTGCACGCGCGTGCGCTCACCGCCACCCGGGAGAGCCACACCTTGCGTGCTCTGCTCACCGGTTTCCTGCGCACCCTGGAGCCGGCCGACTCCTCGGCTCTCGGCTGACCGGTCCACGAAAGGACGGGCCGGCCGCCCCACCGCGCACCGGTCGCGACAGAAGCAAGAACGCCCCCTGACCGGCACGGTCAGGGGGCGTTCTGAGAGCGGTAGCGGAGGGATTTGAACCCTCGGTGACTTGCGCCACACTCGCTTTCGAGGCGAGCTCCTTCGGCCGCTCGGACACGCTACCGAGAGGAACTCTAGCCCAAGGTGGCCCGTGTTCTGAAATCGATTGGCCGGGCCCCCTGTATCACCGTTTCCGGAAGAAGTCCGTCAGCCGGGTGGCGCACTCGTCGGCGAGGACGCCCTCGATGACCTCGGGGCGGTGGTTGAGCCTGCGGTCGCGGACGACGTCCCAGAGGGAGCCCGCTGCGCCGGCCTTCTCGTCGCGCGCCCCGTAGACGACCCGGTCGACGCGTGACTGCACGAGGGCGCCCGCGCACATCGTGCACGGCTCCAGCGTCACGACGAGCGTGCAACCGGTCAGCCGCCACTGACCGAGCCCGGCGGCCGCCCTGCGGAGGGCGAGCACCTCCGCGTGCGCGGTGGGATCGCCGGTCAGCTCCCGTTCGTTGTGCCCGGCCGCGAGCACCGTCGTGCCGTCCGGGGACAGCACGACGGCGCCGACGGGCACGTCACCGCCCCGGCCGGCCAGCTCGGCCTCGGCCAGGGCGAGCCGCATGGGCGCCCGCCAGCGGTCGCGTACGGGGTCGTGGGATTCAGGGCCGTGGTCGGGGCCCTGTTCGGTGAGGTGGTCCACACGGGGAACCTAACGGACGGTCTCCAGCACCTCCGCCGCGCCGAGGATGTCGGCGATCTCGTTGAGGGCGTCGCCGGCCTCCAGACCGAGCAGGTCCTTCTGGGGCACGCCGAGGTCGGTGAGCAGCTGCGCGTCGCCGAGCGGCCCCGCGGGCACCGCCTCGCCGGTCACGACCGGCACGTCCTCCTCCTCGTCGGCCATCTCCTGCGGTTCTCCGTCCTCCGTACCGTCGAGGTCGAGCGCGTCCAGGTCGGCGACGGTGTCGTCGGCTCCCGGATCGCGGCCGAGCATTTCGTCGGTGAGGAGGATCTCCCCGTACGCGCTCTTGGCGGCCGCGGCCGCGTCCGAGACGAAGATACGAGGGTCCTCCTCGCCGTCCACACGGACGACGCCGAACCACGCGTCGTCCTGTTCGATGAAGACGAGGACTGTGTCGTCGGCGTGGTCGGCGGTGGCTTCACGGGCCAGGTCGGCCAGATCCGCCAGGGTCTCCACGTCGTCGAGGTCCGTGTCGCTCGCTTCCCACCCGTCTTCGGTGCGCGCGAGCAGTGCGGCGAAGTACACCGTGACTCTCCCACTGGTGATAGGCAGTGCCGGTTGGCGGTTTGGGGTCCCCCCGGCGAGGTCGGGGGGCGGGGAGTGCTGTGCCGAGCCCCGCCCATTCGGAATCGTGGCAGAAACCGCGCCGTCTGGAGAGGTCTTCGGGCCGCTGTGTCCGCGTCGCGTTCCTCACGGCCCCCCGCCGGGCCCGCCGCGCGCCGGGGCGGTCACCAGCGGAACGTGCGCATGCGCATCTGCTGACGCATCCGTGCCGCCCGGGCGCGGCGCGGCTTCACCCGGTCGCGGAGCTCGATGGCCTCGGCGCGTTCCCGCAGGAACTGTGCGCGTCGTCGGCGTCGCTCGGCGTCGGTCTCGTCTTCCCGTTTGCGATCCGCCATGGGCCACCACCTCAGTTCGTACGTCCCCACCTTCCCCCGGTCGGCGGTGTTGATGCCAGCACGGAGCGGGGTCGGGGCCCGGTTACTGTTGATGCCATGCGGATCCACGTCGTCGACCACCCGCTGGTGGCGCACAAACTCACCACGCTGCGCGACAAGCGCACCGACTCACCGACCTTCCGGCGCCTCGCCGACGAGCTGGTCACCCTGCTCGCGTACGAGGCCACCCGGGACGTGCGCACCGAGCAGGTCGACATCCAGACCCCCGTGACGCGGACGACGGGCGTCAAGCTGTCGCACCCGCGGCCGCTGGTCGTGCCGATCCTGCGCGCGGGTCTCGGCATGCTCGACGGCATGGTGCGGCTGCTCCCGACCGCCGAGGTCGGCTTCCTGGGCATGATCCGCAACGAGGAGACCCTGGAGGCCTCCACGTACGCGACGCGCATGCCGGAGGACCTCTCGGGCCGCCAGGTCTACGTCCTGGACCCGATGCTCGCCACGGGCGGCACGCTGGTCGCGGCGATCCAGGAGCTGATCCGGCGCGGCGCCGACGACGTGACCGCCGTGGTGCTGCTCGCCGCCCCCGAGGGCGTCGAGGTCATGGAGCGCGAGCTGGCCGGCACGCCGGTGACGGTCGTGACGGCCTCCGTCGACGAGCGGCTCAACGAGCAGGGGTACATCGTCCCCGGCCTCGGTGACGCGGGCGACCGGATGTACGGGACGGCGGAGTAGCCGCGGTCGGCAGTTCTTGACTGCGGGGCAGCCGCGGTCAGCGTTTCTGACCGCGGGGTGGCCGCGGTCAGCAGTTCTTTTCGCCGTTGGACGGCTGGGGCGTCGGCTCGGGCCTGGTGAGTGTCGCCAGGGCCTTGTCGGCGTCCTCCTTTTTGACCAGGTCCTTGAACTTCTCCCCGATGATCAGGTCGACCTCGTCGCCGTCGCGGCCGTCGGTCCTCAGCTCGGCGCCCGCGAGCTGGGTGCCGAGCACGGGCAGCGCGGCGGTGGCGGCCGTCTTGGCGCCGAGCAGTATCCCGGTGCCCTTGACCTTCTTGTCGAACTCCTTCGTCGCGTTGCCGACCTCGCCGATGGCGAAGCCGCGCTTCTTCAGCTCGTCCGCGGTGCCCTTGGCGAGGCCGCCGCGGGGCGTGGCGTTGAAGACGTTGACGGTGATCTGGCCCGGCTTCGGCAGCGGCGCCGGCCTGCCCTCGCGGCCCGCCTCGCGCGCGGCGCCGGGGTCCGTGCCCCGGGCGGGCCGGTGGGGGCCGCCCGGCTCGCGGTCGCAGTCCGAGGCGGCCCGGCCGGCCACCGCCGACGACGTATCGCCGCCGCCGGAGAAGACGTGGATGAGCTGCAGCGTGCCCCAGCCGATCAGGCCCAGGGCCGCGGCGGACGCGATGACCGCGAGCACGATCCTGCGGCGGCCGCCGGTGCGGCGCATTCGCGGATATTTGTCCCCCGTGATGCGGTATTTGCCGCCCATGCCGGGGGGAGTGAGCATGCTCATGGGCGCAGCGTAGTGCGGCGTGGCGGCGATGCCTACTAAATGATCATTGACCGGGGGGCAGTCCAACCCGAAAGGGCCAACGAGGGGCCGAAAGGGCCCGTGCCCCGGGGGTCAGCCCAGTTCGAGGACGCGCGCGTGGAGCACCTGGCGCTGCTGGAGCGCGGCGCGGACGGCGCGGTGCAGGCCGTCTTCCAGGTAGAGGTCGCCCTGCCACTTCACGACGTGCGCGAAGAGGTCGCCGTAGAACGTGGAGTCCTCGGCGAGGAGCGTCTCCAGGTCGAGCTGGCCCTTGGTCGTCACGAGCTGATCGAGGCGGACCGGGCGCGGCGCGACATCCGCCCACTGCCGGGTGCTTTCCCGGCCGTGGTCGGGGTACGGCCGGCCGTTTCCGATGCGCTTGAAGATCACACGGAAAGCCTACCGGTCAAGACTCTCCGGGCGCAGCCATGCCGACGGAGTGCGCCCCTGGGAAATGCCGCCGTATATGCGGGCATACCGGAAACGGGCGGGCCGGGAGCGGGGACCCAGGCGGGTGAGAGCCGACCATCGACGTCCACATCGGGCGCCGAGAATCGCTCGGACGGGCTACGGGTGCGGCGCCGGGGCCGGCGGGTGGGCCTCGCGGGGGCGGGCGGGCCTCGCGGAGATGGGGGTGGGGGCGAGGGCGCCGGGAGGGGGTGTGTGGGCCTCGCGGGGACGGGCGGGGGCGCCGGAGTGCGGCGTGCGGGCCTCGCGGGGGTGAGGGGCGCCGGGGAATGGTGTGGGCCTCGCGGACATATGGGGCGGGGCGAGGGCGCCGGAAAAGGGTGTGCGGGGGTGGCGGCGGGGTCGGTAGCCTCGGGGGTATGTCTACGCCCCGCATCTCCTAGCCAGGACACACGCTTCCACGCCACCCGTGTGTCCATTCGCTATTGCGGAGCGTTACCCCATGATCACCGTACGAGGCATCGACGTACGCGTCGGCGCCCGGCTTCTGCTGTCCGGCGTCGACTTCCACATCGCCCCCGGTGACCGCATCGGCCTGGTCGGCCGCAACGGCGCCGGCAAGACCACCCTGCTGAAGATCCTCGCGGGCGCCGCGGTGCCCACCGCCGGCACCGTCACCCGTACCGGCTCCGTCGGCCACCTCGCCCAGGACCCGCGTGCCGCCGACCCCGCGGCCACCGTCATCGCCCGCGTCCTGTCCGCCCGCGGCCTGGACGAGGCCGTCGCCGCGCTGCGTACCGCCGAGGCCGCCATGGCCGTCGCCACGAGCCCCGCCGCCCAAGAACGGGCCATGGCCGCGTACGCCCGCGCCGACGACCGTTTCCATGCGCGCGGCGGTTACGCCGCCGAGGCGGAGGCCGCCCGTGTCGCCGCCGGGCTCGGGCTGCCCGAACGGGCGCTGCACCGGCCCGTCGGCGAACTGTCGGGCGGCCAGCGGCGCCGCGTGGAGCTGGCCAGGATCCTGTTCTCGCGGCACGACACGCTGCTCCTCGACGAGCCGACCAACCACCTCGACGCCGACTCGGTCGGCTGGCTGCGCGGCTACCTGTCGTCGTATCCCGGCGGCCTCGTGCTCATCAGCCATGACACCGGGCTGCTCGCCGACACCGTCAACCGCGTCTTCCACCTCGACCCGGCGCGCGCCGCCCTCGACGTGCACAACACCGGCTGGCACACCTACCTCGCCCAGCGCGCGGCCGACGACCGGCGCCGCGCCCGCGAACGCGCGAACGCCGAGCGGAAGGCGGCCTCGCTGCGCGCCCAGGCCGACAAGATGCGCTCCCACGTCGCCACCGCCACCGCCGCGAAGAACATGGAACGGCGCGCCGAGCGCATGCTCGCCGGGACGGAGCGGGCGCGGCGCGGCGAGAAGGTCGCACGGATCAGGCTGCCCGAACCCGCGCCGTGCGGCCGCATGCCGCTCGGCGCGATCAGCCTCACCAAGGCGTACGGCACCCACCGGGTGCTCACGGGGGTCGACCTGGCCGTCGACCGGGGCAGCCGCTTGGTCGTCCTCGGGCTCAACGGCGCCGGGAAGACCACGCTGCTGCGGCTGCTCGCCGGCCGCGAACACCCCGACGAGGGCCGGGTCGTGGCGGGCCCGGGCCTGCGCCTCGGCTACTTCGCGCAGGAGCACGACACCCTGGAGGACGCGAAGACCGTACGGGAGAACCTCGCGGCCGCGGCTCCGCAGCTGACGGACGGTGAGGTGCGCCGCGTACTGGGGTCGTTCCTGTTCGGCGGGGACGACGCGGACAAGCCCGCCGCCGTGCTCTCCGGGGGCGAGAAAACGCGGCTGGCGCTGGCCGGACTCGTCCACTCCGGTGCGAACGTCCTGCTGCTCGACGAGCCCACGAACAACCTCGACCCGGCCTCCCGGGACGAGGTCCTCGCCGCCGTGGGCACGTACCCCGGGGCGATCGTCATGGTCACGCACGACGAGGACGCGATCGACGCGCTACGGCCGGACCGCGTCCTGCTGCTCCCCGACGGGGCGGAGGACCTGTGGAGCCCCGAGTACCGGGGGTTGGTCGCCCTGGCCTGAACGACCGCCGGGCGAAGCCGGTCTCGGGGGTGGTCCCGGGGCCGGTCTCGGGGGCCGGGGAAGTCGGTCTCGGGGTCGGGTGGGTGGAGAAGGCGGCTCCGACCCCTCGGCTGTGCTTCCATGCTCCGATGAGACGAGTCCGTGCCGCCGACGCGGCCGAAGGCCATCCTGTCCTGCGGGTGCGCGAGCGCGCCGGCGCGCCCGATCTGGCGGCGTGCGTGGAGGTGCTCGCGCAGGTGCACAAGAGGGACGGCTACCCCGTCAACTGGCCCGACGGGCCCGCTGGTTGGCTGGCCGGCACCGCCGCCCTCGGGGCCTGGGTGGCCGAGCTGGACGGGCGGGTCGTCGGGCACGTGGGCCTGTCGCGGAGCGGCGAGGGCGACGCGGCGCCCGCCCTGTGGAGCGAGCGCGCCGGCGTGGACGTCGGGGCGACGGCGGTGGTCGGCCGCCTCTTCGTCGCGCCGGACGCGCGCGGCCACGGCATCGGCGCGCTGCTGATGGGGCGGGCCGCGCGGGAGGCGCGGGCGCGCGGCCTGCACCCGGTCCTGGACGTGGTCTCCTCCGACGCGTCGGCGGCCGCGCTGTACGAACGGCTGGGCTGGGAGCTGCTGGCCGTCGTCGAACAGGAGTGGGAGCCGGGGCAGCGGGTCGCCCTGCGTTGTTACGCGGCGCCTTCCGAGGGCGGGGCGTCCGCTTCGGGGGCCGTGCCGGGCACCCCCATCGCCCCTTCCGGTGCCGCCACCTCTTCCGGGGCCACCGCTCCTTCCGAGGCCGTCGCCCGGAGCGCCGCCAGCAAGCCCTTCAGCGCCGGCTGAACAGGTGCCCCGGCCCGCACGGCGGCGTGGATCGACCTGACCGGCTCGGGGCGCCTGAGTTCTCGTACGACCACGTCGGGACGGTGTCCGGCGGCCAGGCCCAGTTCCGGCACCAGGCTGACGCCGAGCCCGGCGGCGACGAGCCCCTGCGCGGTGGCGTAGTCACCGCTCTCCACCGTGAAGTCGGGGGTGAAGCCGGCCGCCGCGCAGGCGTCGAGCACCGGGTCCAGGCAAGGGCCCGGCGTCTCACCCGCGATCCAGGGGTCCTCGGCGAGGTCGGCGAGATCGAGTACCGGCCGATCGGCGAGCCGGTGGCCGCGGGGGAGCACCGCGCGATAACGGTCGTCCAGCAGATGCACGAACCGGACCCCGTCCACCGGCGCCTGCTCGCGCGGGCCGACCACCAGCGCCAGGTCGGCCCGCCGCTCCTTCACCTCCAGAGCCGGGTCGCCCGGCTCGAAGAGCTTCAACTCGACTTGTACGCCGGGCTGGTCGCGGCGCAGCGCGGCGAGCGCGGGAGCGACGAGGGGCGCTCCGGCCGTGGCGAAGTACCGCATCGAGACACGGCCCGTCCGACCCGCCCGCAACTCGGCCAGCGCGGTCTCGGCCTCGGCGGCGTGCCGTCCGATGACCGTCGCGTACTCGGCGACCAGGCGACCCGCGTCGGTGGGCCGCACCCCGCGACCGGTCCGCTCCAGGAGCGCGATGCCGGCCTCCTTCTCCAGGGCCGCCATCTGCTGGCTGACCGCCGAGGGTGTGTACCCCAGGTTCCGGGCCGCGGCGGTGACCGACCCACTGGCGACCACCGCCCGCAAAATCTGCATGCGCCGCATGTCGAGCATGGCTCCAGTGTGCGGCAGGACCTGCGGCCTGCGTGCAGCAGGGCTTAACTCTGGGTCCAGATCTTTTCGCTTGTCTTATGGGTGGGGGAGAGGGACGGTAGGGGGGCAGGTACGGGGGGCTCCAACGAGGCCTTCGATGGGGCCTCCGACGGGGGTCTCCGACGGGGGTGCGTACGGGAGTTGCACGTACGCGGTCCGGCGTACGTACGGAGGCCTGGCCAACCGGCGTACATATGCGGCCCGGAGCCCGTAGGGGAGCCGGGGCGAACGGGCGTACGTGCGCGGGGGGCGTGGGCGCGTACGCGGAGGGGGTGGGCGGACCACCTGGCCCGCACTGTGGCCCCTCTGGCACACCCGCACATTCCCCCATCCCCCCCCCAACCGCACATCCCGCCGCCCCGGGCCACGCCCGTCGGCGTGCCCGCCCGCAGGACACTCGCCCCTACAGGAGGCCCCCGATGCTCAGCGGCACCCGTGCCACCCCCGTCCGCATGGGGCTGCTCGCCCTGCTCTGGGGTTCCGGATTCCTCTGGATCAAGATCGCCCTCGGCGGCGGCCTCACGCCGCTGCACATCACGATCATCCGGTGCGCGCTCGGCGCCGCCGTGCTGCTCGTCCTGGCCCGCGCGGCCGGGCAGCGGATGCCGCGCGACCGCCGAGTGTGGGGCCATCTCCTCGTGGCCGCCTTCTTCTGCAACGCACTGCCGTTCTTCCTCTTCAGCCTCGGCGAGCAGACCGTCGACTCGGGCGTGGCCGGCGTCCTGAACGCCACCACCCCGCTGTGGTCCCTCGCCCTCGGTCTGATGCTGCGCACCGAACGCGGGCTCGGCCCGCTCCGCCTCGCCGGTCTGCTGCTCGGCTTCGCGGGCACGCTGCTGATCTTCGCGCCCTGGCAACAGACGGGGCTGGCCAGTTGGGGCGCGCTCGCCCTGCTCGCCGCGGCGGCCAGTTACGCCGTCGCCTTCGCCTACATGGCCCGCCACCTCATCACCCGTGACGCCGCCCCGCTCGCTCTCTCCGCCGCCCAACTGCTCACCGCGACGGGGCTGACGACGCTCGCCCTGCCCGCCGCGCCCACCGGCACGTCCTTCCCGACGTTCACCGCGATCGCCGCGGTCGTCGTCCTGGGCACGCTCGGCACAGGCGTCACCTTCCACCTCAACTCCCGCCTGATCGCGGCCGAGGGCCCCACCGCGGCCGCGACCGTCGGCTATCTGCTGCCGGTGGTCTCGGTCGCGCTGGGCGCGCTCGTACTCGGCGAGGAGATCGGCCCGCGGGTTGTGGCGGGGATGGCGGTGGTACTCGTGGGGGTGGGGCTCACGCGTCACCAGAGCCGCAGCGACAGGCTCCCGCTCCTTGGGAGCGCCCCCGACACACTCCGCAGCGATAACCCCAGGGCGGCCCTCACCAGTAGCCCTGCCCCGGCCCTCAGCAGCAGCCGCCCCGGTCCTCACCAGTAACGCCGTAACGCCGACGCGACCCCCTGAAAGGGAACCTCAGCCGGACCCCAATCCGGCCCTCGGCGAGCAGCGAGCCGAGCGGCACCCCGACGGTAGCCGCCACGCATGGAAGCACCCCACACCCCACACCTCACACCTCACAACTCACCCCTCGTCCTAGCGCCCCGCTCCCGCAGCCACGCGACGAGGTCGCTCGCTCCCGCCGAGACCGCGATGTCGAGAGGGGTCATCTCGTCGTACCCGACCCTGTCGAGCGCGGCGCCCTGATCCAGCAGGTAGGTCGCTGACGCCAGTTGGCCCCCGTGGCAGGCACCCCAGAAGGCGCTGTCGAGATCGTCGGCGTCCAGCGGACCCGCCGCCACACGGGCCCGGAGCCGGTCGAGAAGCCCCAGCGTCGCCTCGTCCCGCAAGGTCGTCCGCGCCCCGTGCTCCAGCAGCCGCCGCGCGGCCCGCCACTGCCCGAACCCACACGCGTCGGCCAACGGCGTGCCACCCCCTATGACCGCACCCCTCGCCTCGATGTCCGCCCCGGCGGCGACAAGGGCGTCCAAGGCCGCCACGTCGTCACTGCTGGCCGCCCAGTGCAGAGGCGTCTCGGAGTGCCCTCCGACGAAACGGGCGTCGGGGTCGGCGCCTGCCGCGATCAGGACCCCGATGACCTCGGGCGCCGCAGGGAAATGCCCCGGCCAGTCCGTGGCGATGTGCAGCAGAGTGCGCGTCCCGGCGGCGTCACCGTCCTGCCGGATCGAAGAAGCGGCAAGGCCGACATGCGTGCCGAGCAATGCGTGGAGCGCGGACACGTCACCCGCGCGAATCGCCCCGGTCACCGCGAAGGCCAACGGATCCCGCCAGCCAAGAACTGCCACGCCCCACCCCCAAATCCAACCGGTGACCAGCCCCCCAACCAACTCCTCCGATGCTCTCAGCGACCACTGACAACGGAAGGCGCCACTACCCGCCGGACGACCCACTCGCGGTACGGCACGACACCGAGAAGCACAGCGACAGCGACGGCGACCAGATGCTCGCGGCCGGCGAGACCGGGATCGGCGAAGGAACCCATCACCGTGGGGACGACCGCGACGACGAAGAGAACAGGGGCCCGCAGCACCACCGCCGTCCAGGCGAACAGTCCGACGATGGCGGCAGAGGCCCCGGTGTCCACGGCGTGCGCCGCACTCCCGGGGAGGCCGAGACGATCGGGACCGAGCGCGATCATCACCCGCGCCCCGAGCGTCCCGGCGAGCGTCACGGCGTACGCCACCACGAGCGTGCGGGCACGCCCGAAGAGCAGTTCGGCGAGCGCGAAGGCGAGGAACAACCGGGGCAGCCCGCCCCACACAGGCAGATCCACGGCGGGCACGAACAGCGATACGGGCGTACGCAGCAGGGTCAGCCAGAGCGGCTGGTCGGCCCGCACCTCACTGACCACCCGCAGTACGTCGGCACCCACCGCCGTCTGCTGGAACGCGTGCAGGCCGGTCACGGCGACGACGGCGAAAAGGGCCAGCGAAACCCCCAGAGGCCCGCGCCGACGAAGCTCCCGCCACGGCACGGCGACCACACTCCGCCACTCACGCCCCAGGCCCGCACGACCAAGCCCCATCAACCACGCAACCCGCGCCCCCCACACCATGCCCTGCCCACCCTCTCCCTCACCCGCTCGACCACCCACCCGAACCCCGAAACGGGATATCGGCCAGGCGCCGTCGGAGGGTACGCGAAAGCACCAACCGGTGCCGCACCACCCGTGCTGCCGACACCGATGCCCTGCATCCACCTGGCGCGGTGACTCCTTGAGAGGCGCGGCTTCAAGAGCAGACGGCCCCGGTATAGCGCCCCGGCCACCGGATCCACCCCGAACCGCGCAGCACGCCTGTCAACCCGGTCATCCTCGCATCCGGGCCACGCCGCACGGGTTGCGGTTGCGGTGCTGAATCCAAGTCTTCATCTGGGGGTTCTGGTGCGTACGTGGGCGTCCTGACCTGCGGTGCAGCCGAGTCGAGCGGGGCTTTTGAACGGTGCTGTACGCCGGTGAATGCAACCAGAACTGCAACCAAGGAAACGCGGCTGATCGGGGCATCCAAGCTTCGCGCTGAGAGAGTCGTTCGAGTCGATGGCCAGTCCGCGCCGGACCACTGCTGGAGGTCGGCCCAGCAACGCTGGCCGGCCATCGCTACTCGACGTCGGTATCCAGGTCGAGTGCCTCCTCCTCGACCGCGAGGTAGGTGTCCGAGGTCGCTGCCTCCAGGAAACCCTCCTCGCTGGGGAGCGCGAGACGTGGAGCCAGATCGATGAGGTGCATCCAGGAGCCGCTGGCTCCCCTCGTGAAACCTTCCCGTACGGAGCGGAGCTGATCGTCTCGCTGTTCCACTCGAACTCTGCGCGCGTACTCCTGAGCAGCAGCGGCTCTTTCCTCGCGCGCGCGATCGCTCGTCTGCCCTTCGAGCCGCCGCGCTACCGCGTTCTCCGGGCGCTGAACCGCACGGGGCAGCTCGTCCATGTACATGGGTCGTTCTTCCCGGACCCGCGCGATGACGCGACGCTCTGCGTGGGCCAGTTCGCGGCACGCGCCGTACAGACGTCGGGACATCCCCAGCATCAGATCCGTGCCCGGAATCCGTCCCGTCAGCATGTCCAGGCCGTGCTGTTGCCTGATGTCGGCGTCCCCGGAATCCGGTGCGACGTGACGACGCAGCTCGGCTGTGGGCTCGTCGCTCTCCAACAGTCGGATCGGGGCCCTTCGCGTTGCTGCTGCCTCCGCCTCGGGCCTGCCAACTGCCGTGACGCGCAACCCGCCCCGGGGCAACGACGAAAGTGCCAGATACGTCAGCATGCGCGACCGAGCGAGCTCCAGGAGGGCCTCGTCGTCCTGCTGCAGCGTTTCCTCGTCGGAGGTGTTGCTGGGGTCCCCGGCCGGTGGGTCACCCTCGACGTCGATCATCATGAACAGGCGCCGCTCCAGGCTGGTCCCGCACAGCACCTTCTGATGTGCAACGGGAATGAGAGCGCCGACGTCCAACTGCTGCGCCCCCTTGGTCCTGGGCCCCATGCCGAGCCGACGGCTCCCCTTTGCCTCGATCAGCCACAGCTCGGACGTGGCCGGGTGCGTGCCGAACAGGTCCGGCAGACTGCGCGTCTTGTCCCAGCCGGGCGCCGCGCCTTGTGGAATCGCGCTCTCAGCGTGTGTGGTGGGGCCGAGCCCCATCGTCTGACAGGCCCACTGGGCCATCGTCATGCCCACGTGGTAGCCGAAGGCGGTACGGGTCGAGCTCTCCGTTCCGTGGGTGTAGACGACGCTGGGTACGACCTCGCGCCCGGCCCGTACCAGGTAGGCGGAGAGGGGGTACCGGCGTGCCTTGATCTCGTGGCGGGCGAGACGGGGCGTAGCGGTGATCCAGGAGCTGATGTCCCGTCCCACCGCGATCGTGGCATCCAGGAGCGCACGCCACGTCGTGCCGACCAGATACGCGCCGTCCGCAGGTATGCCAGCGCCCTGGGGCAATGGTTGGTTGGCCAAGGCCACCATCACAGGAGTGGGCCGCGGCGCGGGGGCCAGCGGTGAGCTACGGCGGAGGAACACGGGGACGTCGAAGGCGTCGGGCGCGGATAGCGGGGTATCCACGTTCCCCGCCCAAGCAGGCGGCTGCATGCGCTCACTGTGCCACTGGCACCCTCGGCCAACGAACTGCGTGGCGCCGTGTGGGACCCCGCGGCCTACCGTTTGAGCTGGGCGGGCTGCCGGTTGCTTGGCAGCTGACCGCCCGTTCACATGCCGACTCCGTGATCATGGAGTGGAACGGGTACTTCACCGCTGGCGTCCCGTACGAGGCGACGGTGGGGGACCCGGCCGCTGACCCAGCGGCTGGCCAAAACTGCAACCACGGAACGACGAAGGACCCGATCGCTGAACGGTCGGGTCCTTCGGCTGCCCTGACGGGCGAGTGCGGAGGATACGAGATTCGAACTCGTGAGGGGTTGCCCCCAACACGCTTTCCAAGCGTGCGCCCTAGGCCACTAGGCGAATCCTCCGCCGCAAACAATACAAGACGTTGGGGAGTGCTCGCGAACACGGTCCGGGGGCGGGCCCGGGATCGGTCTCGTCGTGATCGTTCTGGGGTGGTCCGGTCCGGGGGCGCGTCGCTTCCGGGGGTGGGGATCCGCTACTGTGGGGGGCAGCCCCTCACGTGGCGCTATCTGACTGAACTCCCCCAGGGCCGGAAGGCAGCAAGGGTAGGTCGGCTCTGGCGGGTGCGTGGGGGGCGCTTTGCGTTGGGGCGGTCCGGGTTGTCAGTGGGCGCCTATAACCTCGTATGCGTGTCGTCTCTCGCGTTGTACCGCCGTTATCGCCCGGAGTCGTTCGCCGAGGTCATCGGGCAGGAGCATGTGACCGACCCGCTGCAGCAGGCGCTGCGGAACAACCGGGTCAATCACGCGTACCTGTTCAGTGGCCCGCGCGGCTGCGGCAAGACGACGAGCGCGCGCATCCTGGCCCGCTGCCTCAACTGTGAGCAAGGTCCCACTCCCACGCCCTGCGGCGAGTGCCAGTCCTGCCGCGACCTCGCGAGGAACGGCCCGGGTTCGATCGACGTCATCGAGATCGACGCCGCGTCCCACGGTGGCGTGGACGACGCCCGTGACCTGCGCGAGAAGGCCTTCTTCGGCCCCGCGTCGAGCCGGTACAAGATCTACATCATCGACGAGGCCCACATGGTCACCTCCGCGGGGTTCAACGCCCTGCTGAAGGTGGTCGAGGAGCCCCCGGAGCACCTGAAGTTCATCTTCGCGACGACCGAGCCCGAGAAGGTCATCGGCACGATCCGCTCGCGTACGCACCACTATCCGTTCCGGCTCGTGCCGCCCGGCACGCTCCGGGAGTACCTCGCCCAGGTCTGCGGCCAGGAGGACATGGCCGTCGAGGAGGGCGTGTTCCCGCTCGTCGTGCGGGCCGGCGCCGGGTCCGTGCGTGACTCGATGTCCGTCATGGACCAGCTCCTCGCCGGCGCGGGCGACGACGGTGTGACGTACGCCATGGCCACCTCGCTCCTCGGGTACACCGACGGCTCGCTGCTCGACTCCGTGGTCGAGGCCTTCGCCTCCGGGGACGGCGCGGCCGCCTTCGAGGTCGTGGACCGCATCATCGAGGGCGGCAACGACCCGCGCCGCTTCGTCGCCGACCTCCTGGAGCGGCTGCGGGACCTGGTGATCCTCGCCGCCGTGCCGGACGCCGCCGAGAAGGGGCTCATCGACGCCCCCTCCGACGTCGTGGAGCGGATGCAGGCCCAGGCCGGCGTCTTCGGCGGCGCCGAGCTGAGCCGCGCCGCCGACATCGTCAACGAGGGCCTGACCGAAATGCGCGGCGCCACCTCGCCGCGCCTCCAGCTCGAGCTGATCTGCGCGCGCGTGCTGCTCCCCGCCGCGTACGACGACGAGCGCTCCGTCATGGCCCGGCTCGACCGCCTGGAGCGCGGGGGGAACTTCGTCCCGGGCGGCCAGGGCCCCGGCCCCGCCATGGCGTACGTCCCCGGGCCCGAGGCCCACGCGGGCGCCCACCCGGGCGGCCCCGCGCCCGTCCCTCCGGTGCCTCCGGTGCCTCCGGGAGGCGGCCCGGCCGCCGCGCGTGCGGCTGTACGAGGTTCAGGGGCGCCGCAGGGCGGCCCGGCCCCGGAAGCGACCGCCCCGCAGACCCCGGCGCCCCCCTCCCCGGCCCCGACACCGGCGCCCCAGGCACCGACCCCGCCGCCCGCCGCGCCGGCTCCCGCACCGCAGGCCGCGCCCCCCGCCGCCCCGTCCGGTGAGCGGCGACCGGGCGGCTGGCCCACAGCGTCGGCCCCGGGCGGCGGCCCCGCGGCTGCCACCCCCGCCGCTCCCGGCGGATCCGCGGCCCCCTCGGCCCCGCGTCCGGGTGGCTGGCCAACCGCCGCCTCCACCGGAGGGAGCGGGCCCGCCACGGCACCGCCCCCGGCCCAGCAGGCCCCCTCCCCGGCCCCCGCCCCCGCCCCCATGGCTGCCCAGGCGGCCCCTGCGGGCGGCCCAGACCCGCGTTCCCTGTGGCCGAACATCCTGGAGGCGGTGAAGAACCGCCGCCGCTTCACCTGGATCCTGCTCAGCCAGAACGCCCAGGTGGCGGGCTTCGACGGCACGACGCTCCAGCTCGGCTTCGTCAACGCCGGGGCCCGGGACAACTTCGCCAGCAGCGGCAGCGAGGACGTGCTGCGCCAGGCGTTGTCCGAGCAGTTCGGCGTGCAGTGGAAGGTCGAGGCGATCGTCGACCCATCGGGCGGCTCCGCGCCGCCGCCTGCGGCGGGCAACTTCGGTGGCGGTGCTCCCGCCCCGTCCCGCCCAGCGGCCCCGCCGCAACACCGCACGCCGTCCTCGGCCGCTCCGTCCGCCCCGGCCGCGCCGTCACCCGCCCCGGAGCCCACACCGCCGCCCCGGCCCAACCCCGCCCGGGAACACGTGTCCCCCGAGGACGACATCCCTGCGGACGACGACCCCGACCTCGTCGAATCGGCCCTGTCCGGCCACGACCTGATCGTCCGCGAGCTGGGCGCCACGGTGGTGGACGAGTACCCGAACGAATAGCTCCGGTCCGGGTCGCCCGCCCCCTGGGGAGGCGGCCGCCAGGGGTGGCCTGGTTCCGGTGGTCGGGATCAGGCGTGGCCAAGGGCCGGCCTGGTCCCGTTGCTCAGGCTTAGGCGTACGCCTGTCAGGCCCGGGCAGCCGCTGCGGTGGTCCCAGTTCCGGTGGTCCGGCCCAGGCGCCCGCCACGGGTGGCCTGGTCCCGGTGGTTAGGCCCAGGTGTGCGCCAGGGATGGCCCAGTTCCGGTGGTCGGGCCCAGGTGTACGCCAGGGGTGGCCTGGTCCCAGTGGCCAGGCTCAGGCGTAGGCCGAGTGTGGCCTGGCCCCGGTGGTCCCCCCCAGGCGTACGCCACTGGGGGCCCGGCCTCGGTGCTCAGGTCCAGACGTACGCCAGGGGGGTGGCCCAGTTCCGGTGGGCGGGCCCAGGTGCACGCCAGGGGGCCCGGTCCCGGTGGTCAAGCCCAGGCGGCCGCCCCGCCCCGCCCCGCCCCGTTCCGGCGGTCAGTCCGGCGGACGCCAAGGGGGACGCACCGGAACTGTAGGAACGTACGACAGGCTCCGGAGCCAGAGCTGGCAGGCCGTACAAAGTCGTCCCGGGTCGCGGGCTAGGCTGACCACCGTGAAGGTCCTCGTCATCGGCAGTGGTGCCCGCGAACACGCCCTGTGCCGCTCTCTGTCCCTCGACTCCGCCGTCTCCGAGCTGCACTGCGCCCCCGGCAACGCCGGCATCGCAGAGGTGGCCGAGACCCATCAGGTCGACGCCCTCGACGGCGCCGCCGTGACCGCTCTCGCCCGGCGACTGGACGCCGGCCTGGTGATCGTGGGCCCGGAGGCCCCGCTCGTCGCCGGTGTCGCCGACGCCGTGCGTGCCGCCGGCATCCCCTGCTTCGGCCCCTCCAAGGAGGCGGCACGCCTGGAGGGCTCCAAGGCGTTCGCCAAGGACGTGATGGCGGGCGCGAGCGTGCCGACCGCCCGGTCGTACGTCTGTACGAACGCGGAGGAGATCGACCGGGCCCTGGACGCCTTCGGGGCGCCGTACGTCGTCAAGGACGACGGGCTCGCCGCGGGCAAGGGAGTCGTCGTCACCGACGACATCGAGGCGGCCCGCGCGCACGCCCTCGCGTGTGACCGGGTGGTCATCGAGGAGTTCCTCGACGGCCCCGAGGTCTCCCTCTTCGCGGTCACCGACGGCGAGACGGTCGTCCCCCTCCAGCCCGCCCAGGACTTCAAGCGCGCCCTGGACGGCGACGAGGGGCCGAACACCGGCGGCATGGGCGCGTACTCGCCCCTCCCGTGGGCCGACCCGAAGCTGGTCGACGAGGTCATGGACAGCGTGCTCCAGCCGACCGTTGACGAGCTGCGCCGCCGCGGCACCCCGTTCGCGGGCCTGCTCTACGCGGGCCTGGCGATCACGAGCCGCGGGGTGCGGGTCATCGAGTTCAACGCCCGGTTCGGCGACCCCGAGACCCAGGTCGTGCTGGCCCGTCTGAAGACCCCACTCGCCGGACTCCTGCTGGCCGCGGCGACCGGCAACCTCGCGGACCTGCCCCCGCTGCGCTGGAGCGACGAGGCCGCGGTGACCGTGGTCGTCGCCTCGCACAACTACCCCGGCACGCCTCGCACGGGTGACCCCATCGAGGGGCTCGACGAGGTGGCGGCCCAGGATGCCCCGCACGCGTACGTCCTGCACGCCGGAACCAGGCGGGACGGCGACGCCGTCGTCAGCGCGGGCGGCCGCGTGCTCTCCGTGACCGCGACCGGCGACGGCCTCGACCAGGCCCGTGAGCGGGCGTACGCCGCGCTGTCCCGTATCCGCCTCGACGGCTCGCAGCACCGCACGGACATCGCGGCGAAGGCGGCGGCCGAGGCGTGACCGGCCTCGCCCACGGGTGACTCCCCGCTGACCTCAGGCCCCGGATCCGACACGGATCCGGGGCCTGTTCGGCATCCACCTTTACCCAAAGCCATTCCATCGAGTGACCGCTGGCCCATCCGGCTGACGACGACCGGGACCCCAACTAGGGTGCGGCGCAAGCGTTCAGGGCGCCCAGAGCCAAACAGACCACCGGCATTGCGATGTCAGTGGCGGGTGCCACAGTGGGGGAATGAGCAGAAGGAACGCCAGCCATGTGCGCCACCGGCTTGTGCCGGTGGCCGAGCAGTAGGCAAGCAGGGGGTGCCATCGGTCGTGTCGGTTACGGGTGTGGAGGTCGGCGCGCAGGCCGCGCGCTCCCGGGCGCTCGCCGTGCTGCGGTTGCGCAGCAGGGCGCTGGCCGTCGCCCTGCTGCCCGCGGCCGCCGCCGTCGTGCTGCTCGCGGGCAGGGTCACGGGGCATGTCGGCGGCGGGAATTGGGACGTCGTGGGCTGGGTCGTGACGGTGCTCGCCGTGCTGGTGCTGCTCGCCGCGGCGGGCGTCTCGCTGGTCGTCGCCCGGGCCAGACCCGCGCTGAGTCCGACGGTCCCCATCGCCGAGAAGTCCGCCCCGGACCTGTACCGCCTGGTCCGGGATCTCGCGGACCGGTTGGACGTGCCCGCGCCCTCGGCGATAGCGCTCACCCCCGACTGCGACAGCTGGCTGGAGGACCGCACGCACCCGGCGCACGGCTCGGCCGCGAAGGACCGGGACGGCTCCCGCGCCACGGACGGCTCCCGCGCCACGGACGGCGCGCCCGCCGGCGGCGTGCGCGGCGCGCACCACCAGGCCCTTGACGCGCCGGTGCTCGTCATCGGCTCCCCCTTCCTGTGGTGGATGCGGGTCGGTGAGCTGCGGGCGGTGCTCGCCCCCGTCGTGGCGGGTACGGGGCCCTCCGCGCACCCCGACATAGCCGCCGCCCGGCGCTTCGTGCGCGGGCTCGACGCCGCGGTCGCGGTCGCCTCGGCCCCGGGGCGCAATCCCGTGACCCGGGTGGTGCTCGGTGGCGTCGGCTGGGTCGCCCGGCTGCTCCTGCGCAACTGCCGGGTCCATGCCGCCGAGATGGAGCGGGGTGTCGCCGCGGCCGCCGCCGAGCGCGCCCAGACCGTGGACTACGGCGTGCGGATCGTCGCCCAGGAGCAGGTCGGGCTCGCGTACGCGGGCTGGGACCGGCTGCTCACCCGGGTGGCGCTGCCCGCCTGGCGCATGGGGCGCTGGCCCTCCCGGCTGGACGCCGGGGTGGTCTCCGCGCTCACCGAGCTGTCCCGCAGGGACCGGCTGGCGGAGGGCTTCGCCTCGCGGCTGGGGGAGCGCCCCGCCTGTGACCTGCTGGAGGAGCCCGGATGCGTGGACGAGGCGGCCTCGCTGCTCGCCGCCCGGCTCTTCCACGGCGGCCCCGCCGAGCAGGGGCCGGACTGGGCGCCGGTGGCGTGGCAGGAGTATCCGGACGAGGTCGTCGACCGCAAGTGGCGCATGGACGCGGCGCGGCTGCATCGCGTCCTTGACTCCCTGAGCGTCGGCCACCACGCCGCCGACCCGACCACCCCCGGCCCGGAGGGCCCGACCCTGGCCCGCGTACTGGACCACCTGACGGCCACCGGGGTATCTGGCGCGCTTGCCTCTGACGTCTCTGACGCCTCTGGCCTTGCTGGCCTGGCTGACGTGTCTGACCTCTCTGACGCCTCTGACCTTGCTGGCCTCGCTCACGTGTCTGACCTCTCTGACGCCTCCGGCGCCTCCGGCGCCCCTGCCGTCTCCGACGTCTCTGACGCCCTCGCCTCCGGGGCCCGGGGTTCTGGTGACTCCGGTCGTGATGCCCTCGGCTCTGACGGCCATGAACCTGACGCCCGCTCCCTGGGCGGTCCCGGGGACGACGCCCTCGCCCTGGGCGGTCCCGGTGGTGACGCTCACGCCCCCGACGACCCCGACCCCCTCGCCCGGGACGAAGGCCTCGGCGGAGTCCTCGCGGCCGGGCTCAGCGCCGAGTTGGCGCGGGAGGAGGCCGCCGCGCCGGTTCGCTCCGCGCCGATGGGCCAGGGGCCCGACGAGGCGCTCTGGGACCATGGCGCGCTGCCCCTCTTCCCGCTCCAGCCGCCCCGGACGGGGCGCGAGCTGCTGGCCGACCACGTCACGGCGATGGTGTGCTGCGCGGCCGTGGACACGGCGGGAGCCGCCCCGGGCCTCGACTGGCTCGACGGCCCCGCCCTGATGGTCGACGGAGAGCGCGCGGCGGATCTCGCGCCGCGCGTGCTGCGGCTCGTCGAGCACGGCGATCCGTCCGCCCTGCGCGACTGGCTCACCCGCCTCGGCGTCCGCCAGGACAAGCCGGTCCGCCTCGTCTGACCCGGCCCGACCCAACTCGACCCGTCCCGGCCCGACTCGACCCGTCCCGGCCCGGCCGGGGGCCCGGGGCCCGGGGGCCCGGAGAACGTGGGGACCCTGGATCCCTCCCGTCGCCGCCAATTAACGACGAACGGTGACGGCGCGCGTGCTTAATGTGATGTGCTGGGAGCAGGCGCCGAACCGCGGGAGTCCGTCGGTGGCGCGGGCTCGGGGGAGCGAGGAGGGGAAGACATGGGGCAGGAGCCGATCCGCCGCTGGGAATCGGGCGCGCTGGCGCACGCCGTGTCGGACCCCTTCGGGCAGGGCCCCCTGCCCTGGCTGCGCGGATCCGAGCACTACTTCGACGACACGGGCCACGTGGTGCCCTGGTACGTCGACCCCGCCCAGGCCCCCGGCGCCGGCCTGCCGGCCCCCCGCACCGGCCCGCTGAACGCCGACGACGTGCGCTGCCAGATCAAGGGGTTCACCTCCACCGGCGCCGCCGCCCCCGGCGAGGCGATCGACTTCCACGTCACGGTCGACCCGCCCCAGCAGTTCAGCGTCGACATCTACCGCATCGGGCACTACGGCGGGGACGGCGCCCGGAAGATCACGACCAGCCCGCGCCTGTCGGGCATCGTCCAGCCGGCCCCGCTCACCGCCGACCGCACGGTCTCCTGCCACCACTGGTGGCTCTCCTGGCGGCTGCAGATCCCGAGTTACTGGAGCGTCGGGGCGTACGTGGCGGTGCTCACGACCGACGACGGCTACCGTTCCCACGTGCCCTTCACGGTCCGCGACACGCACCCCGCCGACCTCCTGCTGCTCCTGCCGGACGTGACGTGGCAGGCGTACAACCTCTACCCGGAGGACGGGTGCACGGGCGCCAGCCTCTACCACGCGTGGGACGAGCAGGGCCGTCTCCTGGGGGAGAGCGAGGCCGCCGTGACGGTCTCCTTCGACCGGCCGTTCGCGGGCGCGGGCCTGCCCCTGCACGTGGGCCACGCCTACGACTTCATCCGCTGGGCCGAGCGCTACGGCTACGACCTGGCGTACGCCGACGCCCGCGACCTGCACGCGGGCCGCGTCGACCCCTCCCGCTACCGGGGCCTGGTCTTCCCCGGCCACGACGAGTACTGGTCACCGGCCATGCGCCGCACCGCGGAGCTGGCCCGCGACGGCGGCACCTCGCTGGTCTTCCTCTCGGCCAACACCATGTACTGGCAAGTGGAGTTGAGCCCTTCCCCGTCCGGCGTCCCGGACCGGCTGCTGACCTGCCGCAAGCGCCGCGGCCCCGGCAGACCCGCCCTCTGGCGCGAGCGGGACGCCGGCAAGGCGGCCGAGCAGCAACTGCTCGGCATCCAGTACGCGGGCCGCGTCCCCGAGCCGCGCCCCCTCGTCGTGCGCAACGCCGACCATTGGCTGTGGGAGGCGACGGGCGCGCACGAGGGCGACGAGATCGACGGGCTCGTCGCCGGTGAGGCCGACCGCTACTACCCGCGGACGGCGCTCCCCGAGCACCAGGGCCGCATCCTGCTCGCCCACTCGCCGTACGAGGACGCGGAGGGCGTCCGGCGCCACCAGGAGACCTCGCTCTACCGCGCTCCCTCGGGCGCCCTGGTCTTCGCCTCCGGCACCTTCGCCTGGTCCCCGGCGCTGGACCGCCCGGGACACGTGGACACCCGGGTCCAGCGCGCCACGGCCAACCTCCTGGACCGCATCTGCAAGCGGGACTGACCCCTCCCTCTGTACTCCCGGGGGCCCGGTACCCCCGGCCCCCGGGACCCCGTACCCCCCTGTGACCAGCCCTGATCGCCCGCCGCAGCCGACCCGTGGCCGGGACCGCGCCGTCGATACGGGAGAATCGACACGACTTGGCCTAAAGCACTGGAGGGAACCGTGTCCGGATTCGTAGAAAAGCCCGAGCCGCTGCAGATCCCGGGCCTGGTGCACCTTCACACCGGCAAGGTGCGCGAGCTGTACCGGAACGAGGCGGGCGAGCTGATCATGGTGGCCAGCGACCGCCTGTCCGCCTATGACTGGGTGCTGCCCTCGGAGATCCCGGACAAGGGCCGCGTCCTCACGCAGCTGTCCCTGTGGTGGTTCGACCAGCTCGCGGACATCGTGCCGAACCATGTCATCTCCACCGACCTGCCGCAGGGCGCGCCCGCCGACTGGGAGGGCCGTACGCTCGTCTGCAAGTCCCTGGAGATGATCCCGGTGGAGTGCGTGGCCCGCGGCTACCTCACCGGCTCGGGCCTTCTGGAGTACGGCGACACCCGCACCGTCTGCGGCCTCGCGCTGCCCGAGGGCCTGGTCGACGGCTCGGAGCTGCCCGCGCCCATCTTCACGCCCGCCGCGAAGGCCGCCGTCGGCGAGCACGACGAGAACGTGAGCTACGAAGAGGTTGCCCGCCAGGTCGGCGCCGAGACCGCCGCCCAGCTGCGGCAGGTCACGCTCGCCGTCTACAGCCGCGCCCGGGACATCGCGCGCGAGCGCGGCCTGATCCTCGCGGACACCAAGTTCGAGTTCGGCTTCGACGGCACCGCGCTGATCATCGGCGACGAGGTCCTGACCCCCGACTCGTCGCGTTTTTGGCCCGCGGACCAGTGGGAGCCGGGCCACGCCCAGCCGTCGTACGACAAGCAGTTCGTACGGGACTGGCTGACGTCGCCGGCCTCGGGCTGGGACCGGAAGAGCGAGCAGCCGCCGCCGGCGCTGCCGCAGGACGTGGTGGACGCCACCCGCGCCAAGTACATCGAGGCGTACGAGCGGCTCACCGGCACCGCCTGGTAGCGCGGGCGGCCAGGAGGACGCACGGAAAAGGCCCCGCTCCGAGGAGCGGGGCCTTTCACTTGAGCGGACGACCAGGTTCGAACTGGCGACCTCAACCTTGGCAAGGTTGCGCTCTACCAACTGAGCTACGTCCGCGTTGCGCCGAAGCGCGAGGACAACTATACCCAACCTCGCTCGCGTGCGAGACGCACCGCCGCATGACGATTCTCCGCCCCGATCTTGGTGGCCGCCGAGGAGAGGTAGTTGCGGACGGTCCCGGGGGAGAGCGCGGCCCGCTCGGCGATCTCCGTGACGGGCGCCCCGTCGGCGGCGAGTTCGAGCACCTCGGCCTCCCGGGCGGTCAGCGGCGAGTCCCCGGCGGAGATCGCGTCGGCGGCCAACTCCGGGTCCACGTAACGGTTTCCGGCGTGCACGGTACGGATGATCTCGGCGAGTCGCTGGGCGCTGACGGTCTTCGGAACGAAGCCGCGGACGCCCACCGCGAGGGCCCGCTTGAGATGTCCCGGTCTGCCATGACTCGTCACGATCATGGTCCGGCAGCGCGGGAGTTCGTCCCGCAGGGATGTGGCCACACTCACACCGTCGGCGCCCGGCATCTGGAGGTCGAGCACCGCGACGTCGGGCCGGTGGGCCCGCGCCATGGCGAGCGCCTCGGGGCCGGTCGCCGCCTCGGCGACGACGACGAGGTCGTCCTCGAGGCCGAGGAGCGCGGCGAGGGCGCCCCGGATGAGGTGCTCGTCGTCGGCGAGCAGCACGCGCACGGCGCTCACAGCAGGACCTCGCTCCGGGGGGACGCGGCCGCCGCCGGGCCGCTTTCGGTGGCGGGCCGCGGCGACGGCACGGTCGCCGTGAGCCGGAAGCGGCCCCGCCCGGCCGCGTGGTCCAGAGTGCCGTCGACCTCGGCCAGCCGTTCCCTGAGCCCGGCGAGGCCCGAGCCGCCGGCCGAGGGCGCGGCGTCCGGGGCGCCGTCGTTCTCGACGGTCAGCGTCGTACGTTCGTCCGTCACCGTCAGGGTGATGTCGCAGCGGGACGCGTCGCCGTGCCGCAGCACGTTGGTGGCCGCCTCCCGTACGACCCAGCCGAGCGCGGACTGCACGGGGGCCGGCAGCCCCGCCGCCGAGCCGGTGACCCGGCAGCTGATCCCGGCCGCCTCCAGGACGCCCCGCGCCCCGAGGAGTTCCGTCCCGAGATCGGCCTCGCGGTAGCCGCGTACCACTTCCCGCACCTCCCGCTGCGACTCCTGCGCGATCCGCTGGACCTCGACCATCTGGTCCACGGCCTCGGGCCGCCCGCGCCGCGCCAGCTGGACCGCCAGCTCGCTCTTGAGGGCGATGACGGCGAGGTTGCGGCCCATCACGTCGTGCAGGTCCCGCCCGAACCGCAGCCGCTCCTCGGCGACCGCGAGCCGTGCCTCGACCTCGCGGGCCCGGTCGGCCTCCCACATCACGGAGAGCGTCCAGGCGCCGCACCGCGCGGAGAGCAGCGTCATCAGGGCCCCGAAGGCGATGAGCGCGGCGAACCCGGCGAGCCGCTCGTCGTGCACCCCGACGGCCGCGAACCCGGCCACGGCCACGGCGTCGATCACGGCCATGCGGACGAGGAAGTCCCGTACCGTCCCGGTGAAGGCGAGCGACTGGCCGAACGGCGCCACCAGGTACAGCGTCGTGAAGCCGATCATTCCCTCGGTGACACCGTCCACCGCCTCCAGGCCGAGGACGAGGCCGAAGGAGAGGACGAGCAGAGCGCCTCCGACGGCGAGGTCCCGGCGCGGCAGCGGGCCCCGCTTCAGATAGTGGTCGAGCGAGCGCCGCACGCTGCGGTTGACGTGCGCGCTCTGCGCGGCGCCCACCGCGATCAGCGCCCAGCCGAGGATCTGCGCGGCGGGCCCGGCGCTCAGGCTCAGGGCGAGCGGCACGGAACCCCAGCTGAGGTAGAAGAGCCAGGGCATGGCGTGCCACATGGCCAGGCTCTGGAACTCGACCTTCTCTATCTGGCGCCGGCGCCGCCAGTCGCGCTGCCAGGCCCGGATCCCCATCACGCCGACCCCTCCCTCAGTGCCGGGGTTCCCAGCGGAACCACCGCCGTACAGCAAACACCGACAGCAGGGTCCAGACCACCGCCGTGGCGAGGGCGCCGAGGGTGTCGCCCGTCGAGAGGTGGCCGGCCCAGCCGCCGCGGACCAGCTCGACGACCGACGAGAGCGGCAGCAGCTCACAGACCCGGGCGACCTTGTCGGGCATGACCTCGAACGGGACGATGAGCCCGGAGCCGATCATCGACACGAAGATCAGCGGCATGCTCATGACCTGGGCGGACTCGGTGGTCCTGCTGAAGCTTCCGGTGACGGCTGCCAGCGCGGCGAACATCACGAGGCCCGCGGCGACCCCGAGCACCACGAGGTGGGGCGCGCTCGGCGCCCCGGCGTCCAGGAGCACCGCGCAGCCCACGCCGAGGACGAGGCACTGCACGATCCCGATCGCGAGCGACGGCAGCGCGGCGCCGGTGAGTATCTCGGCGTCCCGCAGCTCGCCGGTGCGCAGCCGCTTGAGCACCAGTTCCTCGCGCCGGGCGACGTAGACGCCGGTCAGGGTGGCGTACACGGCGAAGAGCAGCGAGAAGCCGAGGGCGCTCGGCAGCACGACGGTGCCGACGGAGAGGCCGGTGCCCTTCAGGTCCATCCCCTCGGTGGCCTGCCGCATGCTGACCGGGAGGACGAACGGCACGAACAGCGCGGCGAACAGCGTCCCCTTGTTCCGCCCGAGCAGGGTCATCTCGGCGCGCGCCAGCGCCCGCATCCGCCCCACGGGAGTCGTCACCGTGCTCATGCCGCCATCTCCTTCTCGGCCGAGTCCCCCCGGGAATCCCCGTGTTCCGTGCCCCGCGTCCGCTCGGCGTCCCGCGCGATCCGCAGGAACGCCTCCTCCAGCGAGGCCGCCCGCACGTCGAGCCCCCGCAGCTCGACCCGGGCGTCCCTGGCCCACACCAGCAGCGCCGTGGCGGTCCGCTGGAGGTCCTTCGTCCGCAGCCGCACCCGGCGCTCCGTGCTCTCGTGTCCGCTGACGCCCAGCTCGGCGAGGGGCGGCAGATCGCCGACGAAGTACCCCTCGGGCAGTTCGAAGGAGACGTGGGAGGGCTGGGTGGCGACCACGTCGGCGACGCTTCCGTCGGCGGCGATCCGGCCCTCGTGCAGGATCGCGAGCCGGTCGGCCAGTTCCTCGGCCTCCTGCAGGTAGTGCGTGGTGAGCAGCACGGTCGTGCCGCCGTCCCGGAGTTCGCGGACCAGTTCCCAGGTCTCGCGGCGCCCTTCGGCGTCGAGGCCGGTGGTGGGCTCGTCGAGGAAGAGCACCTCGGGCCGCCCGATGAGCGCCAGGGCCAGGTCGAGCCGCCGCTTCTCGCCGCCGGACAGCTGCTTGACGCGTACGCGGGAGCGCTTGCCGAGGCCCACCATGTCCAGGGCCTGAGCGGCTGGCCGGGCCCCGCTGGTGCACCCGGCCCACATCCGCACCGTCTCGGCGACGGTCAACTCGGCCGGGAAGCCGCCTTCTTGGAGCATGACGCCGATGCGCGGCCGTACCGCGTCGCGCTCGGTGTACGGGTCGTGCCCGAGCACCCGGACCCGCCCGCCGGCGGGTGCCGCGAGGCCTTCGAGCAGCTCCACGGTGGAGGTCTTGCCGGCGCCGTTGGTGCCGAGGAGCGCGAACAGCTCGCCGCGCCCCACCCCGAAGGAGACGCCCCGCACCGCCTCGAAACCTCCCCCGTACACGCGCCGGAGATCTCTCACGTCGATCACTTGGTCCGTCATGGGAGAAGCTTCCCCCGGTCAGGGGCGCGGCAGCAGTGCGGACTGTCACCGGCCCGCATGACAAATGTCAGAAGCCCCCGCGGGGCCCCGGGGAGCGGCCGCGGAAGCGCACACGAAGAAGGCCCCGGTCGAAATCGACCGGGGCCTTCTTGACTGGAGCGAACGACGAGGTTCGAACTCGCGACCTCAACCTTGGCAAGGTTGCGCTCTACCAACTGAGCTACGTTCGCATTGCCTCCGACCAGCTCTCACTGATCGGCGCGGGCACCAGCTTACCGCAACCAGAGGACTGGTCCGTAAGCGATGCGGAGCGGGTGACAGGAATTGCACACTGCGCCTTCCCCCTGGAAGGGGGATGTTCTACTACTGAACTACACCCGCACGACTCCGTGAGGCCCGGCCTTTCGGCCTCGCCCCTCGGCGTGCTCCAGACTCTAGCTGACCAGCGGGGGTGCAGCGCAAGTCGGTCGCCGCGAGGGGCTCGTACCTCGGCGGACGCCGGGTCAGTTGGCGGCCTCGAAGGCCTCGTAGACCTTCTTCGGGATGCGGCCGCGCGCCGGTACGTCGAGCTGGTGCGAGCGGGCCCAGGCCCGGACGGCCGACGGGTCGGGGGAGACGGCCGTGTGCCGGTAGGCCTTGCCGGATCTCGACCGCTTCCGGGCCGCCTCCAGGTACGGGGCGAGTGCCGTGCGCAGTTTCTTGGCATTGGTTTGGTTCAGGTCGATCTCGTACGACTTGCCGTCAAGACCGAACGCGACTGTTTCCGCCGCTTCCCCGCCGTCCATGTCGTCAAAGAGAGTGACTACGACACGCTGCGCCACGAATATCGGTCCCTTCGTGCGACCCACCGCGCTGACGTGCGGTGATGTCGACTGTCCGGCTGTTTTGGGCAAAGTATCGACTATTGCCTTTTCCTTTGTACAGGGCCGGGCATTGAATTGTGAAGTCCGGCCGAATACCTCCGCGTGTCCGTGCGCAATGCCTGTCCGTGATCTTTTCCTGGATTCCTCGCGAAGGCGGCCGCCCCGAAACCCGGCGGGGCCCCGGAACGTGACCGCCATCACGTAGGAAGCTACTAATCTACGCGAGTAGAAATTTTGTGCCGGTAGTCTGAAGGGACCTGCTCAGCACCAGCAAGCAGCACACGCCAGCACCACACACCGGGAGTGCCAGTGGCACGCGTCGTAGTCGACGTCATGCTCAAGCCGGAGATCCTCGACCCCCAGGGCCAGGCGGTGCAGCGTGCACTGCCGCGCCTCGGTTTCCAGGGCATCTCCGACGTACGTCAGGGAAAGCGATTCGAACTTCAGGTCGACGGGCCGGTGGACGACGCGGCCCTCGCCCGTATCCACGAGATGGCGGAGACCTTCCTCGCCAACACCGTGATCGAGGACTTCGTCGTAAAGGTGGAGGACGAGAAGTGACCGCTCGAATTGGAGTCGTCACTTTCCCCGGAACCCTCGACGACCGCGACACCCGGCGCGCCGTCCGTGTGGCGGGCGCCGAGGCCGTGCCGCTGTGGCACAAGGACAAGGACCTCAAGCAGGTCGACGCCGTGGTGCTGCCCGGCGGTTTCTCCTACGGCGACTATCTGCGGGCCGGTGCCATCTCCCGGTTCTCCCCGGTGATGGAGTCCGTCATCGAGCAGGCGAAGGCCGGCCTGCCGGTCCTCGGCATCTGCAACGGCTTCCAGGTGCTGACCGAGACCCACCTCCTGCCGGGCGCGATGCTGCGCAACAACCACCTGCACTTCATCTGCCGCGAGCAGAAGCTGCGCGTGGAGAACGCCGGGACCGCCTGGACCGCCGACTACACGGCGGGCCAGGAGATCTCGATCCCGCTCAAGAACATCGACGGGCAGTACACCGCCGACGAGCGGACCCTGGACATGCTGGAGGCCGAGGGCCGCGTCGCCTTCCGCTACCTCGACGGCAACCCCAACGGTTCGCTCCGTGACATCGCCGGCATCACCAACGAGGCGGGCAACGTCGTCGGCCTCATGCCGCACCCCGAGCACGCGGTCGAGCCGCTGGTCGGGACCGGCCGCACCGACGGCCTCGGATTCTTCACCTCGATCCTGAAGAAGCTGGTCAACGCATGACTCTGGACACCGTCAAGCACGCGGCCGAAACGCCCGACGTCAAGCTGCCCTGGGCCGAACTGGGCCTGAAGGAGGACGAGTACGAGCGCGTCCGCGAGATCCTCGGCCGCCGCCCGACCGGCGCCGAGCTGGCCATGTACTCCGTGATGTGGTCCGAGCACTGCTCGTACAAGTCCAGCAAGGTCCACCTGCGCCAGTTCGGCGAGAAGGTCCCCGACAACGACGCGATGCTCGTCGGCATCGGGGAGAACGCCGGCGTCGTGGACGTCGGCCAGGGCTACGCCGTCACCTTCAAGGTCGAGTCGCACAACCACCCCTCGTACGTCGAGCCCTACCAGGGCGCGGCCACCGGCGTCGGCGGCATCGTCCGCGACATCATCGCGATGGGCGCCCGGCCGGTCGCGGTCGTGGACCCGCTGCGGATGGGCGACGCGCACCACCCCGACACCAAGCGGGTGCTGCCCGGCGTCGTCGCGGGCATCGGCGGCTACGGAAACTGCCTGGGCCTGCCCAACATCGGCGGCGAGCTGGTCTTCGACGCCTGCTACCAGGGCAACCCGCTGGTCAACGCCGGTGCCATCGGCGTCATGCGGCACGAGGACATCCACCTCGCCAAGGCGTCGGGCCCCGGCAACAAGGTCATCCTGTACGGCGCCCGCACCGGCGGCGACGGCATCGGCGGCGCCTCGATCCTGGCGTCGGAGACCTTCGACGACACCAAGCCGAGCAAGCGCCCCGCCGTGCAGGTCGGCGACCCCTTCCAGGAGAAGCTCCTCATCGAGTGCACCCTGGAGGCCTTCGCCGAGAAGCTCGTGGTCGGCATCCAGGACCTCGGCGCGGCCGGACTCTCCTGCGCCACCAGCGAGTTGGCGTCCAACGGCTCCGGCGGCATGCGCGTCGAGCTGGACGACGTACCGCTGCGCGACTCCACGCTCACTCCCGAGGAGATCCTCATGAGCGAGTCGCAGGAGCGCATGTGCGCCGTCGTAGAGCCGGACAAGGTCGGGCGCTTCCTGGAGATCTGCGAGAAGTGGGACGTCATCGCCACCGTCGTCGGTGAGGTGACCGACGGCGACCGCCTGGAGATCTTCTGGCACGGCGAGAAGATCGTCGACGTCGACCCGCGCACGGTCGCGCACGACGGCCCGGTCTACGAGCGCCCCTACGCCCGCCCGGCGTGGCAGGACGCGCTCCAGGCGGACGACGCGAACAAGCTGCCCCGCCCGGCGGACGCGGACGAGCTGCGCGCGCAGGTCCTGAAGCTGGTCGCCGCCCCGAACCAGGCCGCGAAGTCCTGGGTCACCGACCAGTACGACCGCTTCGTGCAGGGCAACACCGTGCTCGCCCAGCCCGAGGACTCCGGGATGATCCGGATCAGCGAGGAGAGTGGCCTCGGCGTCGCCATCGCCACCGACGGCAACGGCCGGTACGCGAAGCTCGACCCCTACACGGGCGCCCGGCTCGCGCTCGCCGAGTCGTACCGCAACGTGGCCGCCTCGGGCGCCAGGCCGCTCGCGATCTCGGACTGCCTGAACTTCGGCTCCCCCGAGGACCCGGACGTCATGTGGCAGTTCGCGGAGGCCGTGCGCGGTCTCGCGGACGGCTGCCTGGAGCTGGGCACCCCGGTCACCGGCGGCAACGTCTCGCTGTACAACCAGACCGGCGAGGCCGCGATCCACCCGACGCCGGTCGTCGCCGTGCTCGGCGTGATCGACGACGTGGCCCGCCGCACGCCGATCGCCTTCCGGGAAGAGGGCCAGCTCCTCTACCTGCTCGGCGAGACCCGCGAGGAGTTCGGCGGTTCGGCCTGGTCGCAGGTGATCCACGACCACCTCGGCGGGCTGCCGCCCCAGGTGGACCTGGGCCGCGAGAAGCTGCTCGCGGACATCCTGATCTCGGCCTCCCGCGACGGCATGATCGACGCCGCGCACGACCTCTCCGACGGCGGTCTCGTGCAGGCCGTCACGGAGTCCTGCCTGCGCGGCGGCAAGGGCGCCCGCCTGGTCGTCCCGGACGGCCTGGACGCCTTCACGTTCCTCTTCTCCGAGTCGGCGGGGCGCGCGGTCGTCTCCGTGCCGCGCAGCGAGGAGCTGCGCTTCACCGACATGTGCGGCGCGCGGGGCCTGCCCGTCACGCGCATCGGCGTCGTCGACGGCGACGCGGTCGAGGTGCAGGGCCAGTTCACGCTGCCCCTGAGCGAACTGCGCGAGGCGCACGAGGGCACGATCCCGGGCCTCTTCGCCTGACGGTCACCTCTTCGAAGCCCCCGCCCGGACCGCACCGTCCGGCGGGGGCTTCGGTGTTCCTGGGTTCGCCACCGCATCCCCCGACCCTCTTGATGGGCATTACGTAATTACGTAAGATCTGCCCATGGATCTGGAAGAGCGGGTCACCGAGCTGGAACGGCGTATGGCGGAGCTGGAGAGCGCGGGCCCGACCGCGCCCCCCGTGGAGGAGGGCGACTTCTGGGCCCTCGACGCGCTGAAGGCACGGCACCCGGTGGGGCGGGACGCGGACGGTGCCGTGCTGTTCACCGGTGCCGTGCGGACGCCCACCGGGCACCGGTACGAGTGGCAGTACGGCCGGCTCACGGAGTCGCTGTTCGAGGACGACTGGTCCGAGGCGGCCGATGTGTTCGCCGCGCTCGGCCATCCCGTGCGGCTGCGGCTGCTGCGGGAGATCCTCGCGGGCACCCATACCGCCGCCGAGCTGGCCGCGCTCGACGACATCGGCACGACCGGCCAGATCTACCACCACCTGCGCCAACTGACCGGCGCCGGCTGGCTGCACAGCACGGGACGCGGCCGCCACGAGGTTCCGGCGGGGCGGATGGTGCCGCTGCTCGTGATGCTCTCCGCCGCGCGCCCCTGACCGACCGCGCCCACCACGGCAGGGGGGAGGCTCCCTCGCCGCGCTCCCGCACTTCCGGCGGCGAGACGCTCACGGTGCGGGCGGGCGCCGTCCCGGTACCGTGATCCGTATGACTGAGGAGCTGGGACTGCGGGCGCGCAAGAAGAGGCAGACCGCCGCGCGGATCTGGCAGGTCGCCGTGGACCTGTGCTCGGAGCGGGGTTTCGACCACGTCTCCGTGGCGGAGATCGCCGAGGCGGCCGACGTGTCAAAGATGACCGTCTTCAACTACTTCGGCACCAAGGAAGGCGTGATCGTCGCCCCCATGGAGGAGCACGCCGGGGACCCCGCCCGCGCGGTGCGCGAGCGTGCGCCGGGCGAGTCCGCGGTGGCCGCCATGCGCCGCCAGTTCCTGGAGCAGGTCGCCGGGCGCGATCCGGCGACCGGCCTCAGCGGTGACCCGCGCACCCTCAAGGTGCGCCAGCTCATCAACGAGACGCCGACCCTCGCGCACCGCATGGTGATCTTCCACATGCGCAGCGTCCAGCTCCTCACGGACGCCCTCGCCGAGGAGACGGGCGACGTGCTCCTCGCCCGGGTCGCCGCCGCCCAGCTCCTCGGCGCCCGGAACGCGCTCATCATGGAGAACCACCGGCGCACCCTCGACGGCGACCCGCTCGAAGACATCGCGAAGGACTGCGCCGCGTCCGCCGAACGGGCCTTCGGGCTGGTGGAGAAGGGCCTTCAGGGCTACCCCGGCAGCGTCTAGGCTCGACTCCATGCCCCCGGCCAAGAAGCGCACGCGATCGTACGACTCCGCCAAGATCCGCACCGCTGTGCTCACCCAGTCCGGCAACGTACGGGACGCGGTGCGCACCCTCACGCCCGAGCAGCTCGCCCGCCCGACCCGGCTCGGCGACTGGACGGTGCGCGAACTGTCGGCGCACATCGCGATGGTCCTCGGCACCGTCCACCGCTATCTGAGCGTCCCGGAGCCGGCGCGCCACGAAGTGCCGCTCATGAACTGGCCCTTCGCGACCGTCACGGCGGCCGCCCAGGTCGACGAGGACACCCGCGCCCTCGCCGAGACGGCGGGCACGGCGCTGGACGAGCTGTTCGCGCGCACCCTCACCGACTTCGAGCGGTCCCTGGCCGCGGCGCCCGACGAGCGCCTGGTGCCCTCCCGCTTCGGCGCGATGACCCTCGGCGACTTCCTCGTCACCCGCACGGTGGAACTGACCGTCCACACCGACGACTTGAACGACGCCGTCCCGGGCCTCGACGTCCCCCACGACCGGCAGGCCCTGGCCGCCTGCGCCCGCCTGCTCGCCGACGCGCTCGCGCTGAGGGCGCCGGGGGCCTCGACGGAGGTGCGGATCCCGCCGTACGCGGTGGTGCAGTGCGTCGAGGGCCCGCGGCACACCCGCGGCACCCCGCCGAACGTCGTCGAGACGGACCCGCTGACCTGGATCCGCCTCGCCACGGGACGTACGGAGTGGGCGAGCGCCCTGGCCGCGGCACAGGTCAGCGCGAGCGGGGAACGGGCCGATCTCTCGGGGCTGCTGCCGATCATGGCCTAGGGCGTCGTCCGTCACGGGTCGGCCCCCGGCGCCGATCACGGGATGCCCCGGCCGGCGGAGCCGAGGGAACCGACACCCCCGCTCGTCCCGTCCCATCGCCATGCACACGCAGCGTCTGACCCTGACCCTGACCGCGCTGGCCTCCGCCGGGCTGCTGCTCACCGCATGCGGCACCGAGTCGAAAGCCGGCTCCGAAGGCGGCTCCGACAGCCGTTCCGTGGCGAGCGAGGCGCCGCTCACCGGCGTCCGGTGGAACGTCGAGAGCGTCACCGCGGGCGGCAAGAGGTACGCGGCCCCCGACGGCGCCCATCTCAAGATCGGCAAGGACGGCGGGGTGCGCGGCAACCTCGGCTGCAACGACGTCACCGCCAAGGCCGAGGCGAAGGACGGCCGCATCACCTTCGGCGCCCCCGCCACCACCCGGAAGCTGTGCGCGGGCACCGCGATGAGCACCGAGCGCAGGCTGCTGAAGCTCTTCGACGGCACCGCGCGCTACGCGCTCGAGCGCGAGACCCTGAAGCTCACCACCGCCGACGGCACGGTGATCCAGGCGCACGCCGAGCGGGAGAAGCAGCCGCCTCCCGGCGGGACCCCGACGGCGGCGGGACCTCAGCGGTAGGGCAGCAGCTCCCTGTCCGTCCGCTCCCACGCCGCCTTCAGCTCGGCCAGCAACCGCGGTTCGGCCGCCGCCCGGTCGGCCTGCTCCCGCCGGTCGGCCGCGAGGTCGAACAGCTGGTCCGCGCCGTCCTTGCCCCGGTAGTACTTCCACGCCCCGCGCCGCAGCGCCCGCTCCCCGCGCACCCGCCAGAACAGCTCGCGCGCTGGGAGGCGCGCGCCCCTGAGCAGATACGGCGCGAGACTCGTGCCGTCCAGCGGATACGCCGGGTCGGGCCGGGCCCCGGCGATCTCCAGAAGGGTCGCCGTCCAGTCCGGCGTGAAGACGGGCTCGTGGCTGACCTGCCCGCCGTCGATCCGCGCCGGCCACCGCACGAGGGTCGGCACCCGGATGCCGCCCTCCTTCAGCGACCCCTTGTTGCCGGACAGCGGCCAGTTGTACGAGAAGCGCTCACCGCCGTTGTCCGAGGCGAAGAACACCAGCGTGTCCCGCTCCTGCCCGGACTCCCGCAGCGCGCGCAGCACCTCGCCGACGGACCGGTCCAGGTCCTCGACCAGCTGCGCGTACTTCTCGACGGAGCCGCCGTCCTGGTGCCAGAGCGCGCCCTTCTCGCCCGCCTTGATCCTGCGTACGATCTCGGCGCTCTGCTCCTCGTCGCCGTCCGCTATCCAAGGCCAGTGCGGGGTGGTGAAGTTGAGGTTGAGCAGCCAGGGCCGCTCCCCGTGGTCCCGCCGTACGTAGGCGCTCGCGCGCTCGGTGAGGACGCGCGTGTAGTACCGCAGGTCCTTGTACTCGGCGTCGCCTTCGCGGACCTTCCCCTCGTAGAGGTCGTACTCCCCGCCGAGCCCCAGCTTCGAGTAGTACTCCAGGGCGCCGCCGAAGTTGCCGAAGAACTCGTCCCAGCCCGAGCGGGTGGGGGAGTAGTCCGGCAGGTAGCCGCAGTGCCACTTGCCGATCAGGGCGGTCGCGTACCCGGCGCCGCGCAGCAGCGAGGCGAGCGTGGGATGCGTCGGTTCGAGGCCCACCGACTTGTCGGCTATCGGCTCCGCGAGGCCGCCCTTCGTACGCCCGGGGAAGCGGCCCGTGTACAGGCTGAAGCGGGTCGGGGAGCAGGTCGCGGACCCGGCGTAGGCGTCGGTGAACCGCACCCCCTGGCGGGCGAGGCGGTCCAGGTGCGGCGTCCTGATGTGCGGGGAGCCGTACGAGGACAGGTCGGCCCAGCCGAGGTCGTCGCCCAGGATGAACAGGATGTTGGGCCGCTTCGAGCGCCGCCCGCGCGCGGCGGCGAAGGGACGCTCGGCGGCCTCCGCCTCGGCGGTTCCGGCACCCGCGCCCACGCCGGCGGCGGCGGCCGCGCCCGCCACCCCGCCGGCGAACGAGCGCCGGGAGAGCGGGGAGGGCCGGGAGGGCCGTGACAGTCCATGAGATCGCATGGAAGAGGAGCCTTCCGGCGCGCCGGAAGGGGCGTCAACGGCCGCCGGCCCCTGTTCACAAGGCTGTCGTCCCCGTTCACAGAGCCGTCGTGCGCCCGCAGCACAGAGGCGGCGATCCGGCCGCGCTCACCCTCCGTACAGGGGTCGTATCCCCAATTCGGACCAGTGGTCGATCTCGCCTACACTCGAAGATGTGCCACGTGGTGACGGTCGACTCAATCACGATCTGCTCCCCGGCGAGAAAGGCCCCCAGGACGCTTGTGGCGTCTTCGGTGTCTGGGCTCCGGGCGAAGAGGTCGCAAAGCTCACGTACTTCGGGCTCTACGCCCTCCAGCATCGGGGCCAGGAATCCGCGGGAATCGCGGTCAGCAACGGCTCCCAGATCCTCGTCTTCAAGGACATGGGCCTCGTGTCCCAGGTCTTCGACGAAACCTCTCTCAGCTCGCTCCAGGGTCATATCGCGGTCGGTCACGCCCGCTACTCGACCACCGGCGCCTCCGTATGGGAGAACGCCCAGCCGACGTTCCGTGCCACCGCGCACGGCTCCATCGCGCTCGGGCACAACGGCAACCTCGTCAACACGGCCCGGCTCGCCGAGCTGGTCGCCGAGATGCCCAAGGAGAACGGCCGCGCGACGCAGGTCGCCGCGACCAACGACACCGACCTGGTGACGGCTCTCCTCGCGGGCCAGGTGGACGACGACGGCAAGCCGCTGACCATCGAGGAGGCCTCGGCCAGGATCCTCCCGCAGGTCCGGGGCGCCTTCTCCCTCGTCTTCATGGACGAGCACACGCTGTACGCGGCCCGCGACCCGCAGGGCATCCGCCCGCTGGTCCTCGGCCGCCTGGAGCGCGGCTGGGTCATCGCCTCGGAGTCCGCGGCGCTCGACATCTGCGGCGCCTCCTACGTCCGCGAGATCGAGCCGGGCGAGTTCGTCGCCATCGACGAGAACGGCCTGCGAACGTCCCGATTCGCGGAAGCGAAGCCCAAGGGCTGTGTCTTCGAGTACGTCTACCTCGCGCGCCCCGACACGGACATCGCCGGGCGGAACGTCTACCTCTCCCGGGTCGAGATGGGCCGCAGGCTGGCCAAGGAAGCCCCGGTCGAGGCCGACCTGGTCATAGCGACCCCGGAATCGGGCACCCCCGCCGCGATCGGTTACGCGGAGGCCTCCGGCATCCCCTTCGGCGCCGGCCTGGTCAAGAACGCCTACGTCGGACGTACGTTCATCCAGCCCTCGCAGACCATCCGGCAGCTCGGCATCCGGCTGAAGCTGAACCCCCTCAAGGAAGTCATCAAGGGCAAGCGCCTCGTGGTCGTCGACGACTCGATCGTCCGCGGCAACACCCAGCGCGCCCTGGTCAAGATGCTCCGCGAGGCGGGCGCCGCCGAGATCCACATCCGGATCTCCTCGCCGCCCGTGAAGTGGCCGTGCTTCTTCGGCATCGACTTCGCCACCCGCGCCGAGCTCATCGCCAACGGCATGACCATCGAGGAGATCGGCTCCTCCATGGGCGCCGACTCCCTCTCGTACATCTCCATCGACGGCATGATCGAGGCCACGACCATCGACAAGCCGAACCTCTGCCGCGCCTGCTTCGACGGCGAGTACCCGATGGACCTGCCCGACCCCGAACTGCTCGGCAAGCAGCTTCTGGAGACGGAACTGGCCGCGGGCCCGGCGGGCACCGCCGCCGCCGACGCGATCCGTCGCCCGTAAGACCCCACGCAGTACGACACGAAAGTTCTCACCGTCATGTCTGAGACCACTGGTGCCAGCTACGCAAGCGCGGGCGTCGACATCGAGGCGGGCGACCGCGCCGTCGAGCTGATGAAGGAGTGGGTCAAGAAGACCCAGCGCCCGGAGGTCGCGGGCCTCGGCGGCCTCGGCGGCTTCGCCGGGCTCTTCGACGCCTCCGCCCTCAAGCGCTTCGAGCGCCCCCTGCTCGCCTCCGCCACCGACGGCGTCGGCACGAAGGTCGACATCGCCCGCCAGCTGGGCGTGTACGACACCATCGGCCACGACCTCGTCGCGATGGTCATGGACGACATCGTCGTCTGCGGCGCCGAGCCGCTGTTCATGACCGACTACATCTGCGTGGGCAAGGTCCACCCCGAGCGTGTCGCCGCCATCGTCAAGGGCATCGCGGAGGGCTGCGTGCTCGCCGGCTGCTCCCTCGTCGGCGGCGAGACCGCCGAGCACCCGGGCCTGCTCGGCCCCGACGACTTCGACGTCGCGGGCGCCGGCACGGGCGCGGTCGAGGCGGACCGCCTGCTCGGCCCCGACCGCATCCGCAAGGGTGACGCGGTCATCGCGATGGCCTCGTCCGGTCTTCACTCGAACGGGTACTCGCTCGTACGGCACGTAGTCTTCGACCGCGCCGGCTGGACGCTGGACCGCCGGGTGGAGGAGTTCGGCCGCACGCTCGGCGAGGAGCTCCTGGAGCCCACCAAGATCTACTCCCTGGACTGCCTGGCGCTCACCCGCACCACGGACGTCCACGCCTTCAGCCACATCACCGGCGGCGGCCTCGCGGCCAACCTCGCCCGGGTCGTCCCCGACGATCTGCACGCGATCGTGGACCGCGGGACCTGGACCCCGGACGCCGTCTTCGACGTCGTCGGTGCGGTGGGTCAGGTCGAGCGGCTCGAACTGGAGAAGACGCTGAACATGGGCGTCGGCATGATCGCGATCGTCCCCGAGGAGTCGGCGGACGCGGCGCTCACCACCCTCGCCGACCGCGGCGTGGAGGCCTGGGTCGCCGGTGAGATCACCGAGCGCGGCGAGCACACCACGGGCGCGGCCCTCATCGGCGACTACGCCAAGTAGGACGCCCGGAAGGGCCCCAGGTAAGCACAAAACCCGGTCCGGGGTGGTGACCCACCCCGGACCGGGTGAAGTGCAGTCGCTACAACGAGGTCAAGCGCCGCGGCGCTGCGACGACGGGCCGGACTCGTCGGAGTCCTCTTCGTCGTCGACGTTGTACAGATCCGCGTACTGGGCGTACGGGTCGTCTTCCTCGTCGTCGTCCTCGAACGGCTCGCCATTAGGCGGCTGTTGCGAAGTCGAAGCGCCCAGCTCATTGGCCAGACGCGACAGATCAGTCCCGCCGCTGCTGTACTTCAGCTGGCGGGCGACCTTCGTCTGCTTGGCCTTTGCCCGGCCGCGCCCCATGGCTCGACCCCCTCGGATACGGGGCTCGACGGCCCCAGAGTCTTGACACGCGTTCATGATCTAGGACGGACTCTCCTCGGAGAGACCGGTCCGTAGGGCTTCCACGGTACCTGTTCCTGCGGCCATACGGTACGTCGCCCGCAGGACGCGCCTCGGCGCAGAACCCGCGAGGAGCCCCGTCCTCGCTGGTCAACTGCGATTTTAACCTCTTCTTGCCGGGCGACCCGCCGACGGGGGTGAGTCTTGTCTCCCGAATCCCGCCGGCGGGGCCCGTGCCGTGCGCTCAGCGCGCGTCGGCCATCCGCTGCTCGGCGATCCGGTCGGCCGCCGCGGCCGGCGGAATCCCGTCCTTCTTCGCACGAGCGAATATGGCGAGCGTGGTGTCGAAGATCTGCGCGGCCTTGGCCTTGCACCGGTCGAAGTCGAAGCCGCGCAGCTCGTCGGCGACCTGGATGACCCCGCCCGCGTTCACCACGTAGTCCGGCGCGTAGAGGATCGAGCGGTCGGCGAGGTCCTTCTCGACGCCCGGGTGCGCGAGCTGGTTGTTGGCGGCCCCGCACACCACCTTCGCGGTCAGCACCGGCACGGAGGCGTCGTTCAGGGCGCCGCCGAGCGCGCAGGGGGCGTAGATGTCCAGGCCCGCCGTGCGGATCAGCGCTTCGGTGTCCGCCGCGGCGGTGACCGACGGATGCCGGTGGACGATCCGGGCCACGGCCTCCTCGCGCACATCGGTGATCACGACCTCGGCGCCGTCCGCCAGCAGGTGCTCCACCAGGTGGTGCCCGACCTTGCCGACGCCCGCGACGCCGACTTTGCGACCGCGCAGTGTCGGGTCGCCCCACAGGTGCTGGGCCGAGGCCCGCATGCCCTGGAAGACGCCGAAGGCGGTGAGCACGGAGGAGTCGCCGGCGCCGCCGTGCTCCGGGGAGCGCCCGGTGGTCCAGCGGCACTCGCGGGCCACGACGTCCATGTCGGACACGTACGTGCCGACGTCGCACGCCGTCACGTACCGGCCGCCGAGCGAGGCCACGAAGCGGCCGTAGGCCAGGAGCAGGGCCTCGCTCTTGATCTGCTCGGGGTCACCGATGATCACGGCCTTGCCGCCGCCGTGGTCGAGGCCGGCCATGGCGTTCTTGTACGACATCCCGCGAGCGAGGTTCAGCGCGTCGGCGACGGCCGCCGCCTCGTCCGCGTACGGATAGAAGCGGGTGCCGCCGAGGGCGGGCCCGAGGGCGGTGGAGTGGAGGGCGATGACGGCCTTGAGGCCACTTGCGCGGTCCTGGCAGAGCACTACTTGCTCATGGCCGCCCTGATCCGCGTGGAACAGGGTGTGCAGGACGCCGTTGTCTGCTGCGGTCACTGTGGTGACTCCCGGTCGGGTGGCGGCAATGGACGGGCTCCCGTACGGGTGGCGGGGGCCCGTTGGGCATGACACTAGAGCCTGTCCACCGCCGGGTTCGGCCATGGCACGATCAACAGTGTTTTCCGGTCCGTCCGCGGGGGAGGGAGCAGCCGTGCCCAAGGTGTCTTCGGTGACGGTCCCCTATGCGTCCTACTTGCGTGTCTACGAGCCGCTTGCCGCTTTTCCCGAGCCGGAACGGGCTCACTGGGAGCGCTACGCCCGGCGCCGGGACCGCCCCTCGTACCAGGACGAGCTGCGCCGCTCGCTGGCCGACCTGGTCCCGACGCCGCCCGTCCCGGTGCCGGTGCACGAGAGCGGCGACGCCTTCGTGGTGGAGGTCGACGGAGTGCTGTGCGTCTGCCCGTGGCGCACCCGGCTGCGCGGGTGGCAGGCCCTCGGCACGCTCGCCGAGCAGCTGCCCACGCCCGTCCTGGACGCGGTGCTCCCCCCGGTGCTGCGCCGGCAGACGGCCGCGGACTACGAGCGGTGGCTGGCCCGCAACCCCGACGCGCGCCCCTGGATCCGTACGTCCACGTGGCAGGTGCCGCTGCACTGGTTCGTGCTCGTCTCGGACCAGGAGCGGGACTACGACAGGGCCGACAGGGCCGACAGGGCCGACAAGGCCGACAAGACCGACAAGGGGGAGCCGGGCACCGCGCCGGTCCTGCGCTACCGCACACCCATGGTCGAGGCCAGGCGCCGGGTGGCGCGGGGTCTGAAGACGCTGCGGGAGGCGCTGGACGAGGCGCCGGTCGTCGAGAGGCTGGTGGACGTCGGGCGGTGGCTGGAGGAGTTCCACCCGCGCTCCCTGGTCGAGCTGGACTACGGCGGCCTGGTGCACGCCCTCTCCGAGGAGGAGCTGGACGAGGACCACTCGGCGGCGGATGTCGCCGAGGGGATCGAGGCGCTGCGCACCGGCGACGACGAGGGGGCCGGCGAGGCGTATGCGAGGCTCGTGGAGCGATGGCGGGCGGTCCGGGACCTTCAGTTCGCGAACTGAGGGCCGGCGCGCACCGGGTGGCGGGACGTAGGTCCCGATCCGGGCCTTTGTGTCAAGCGTGACGGACCGCACTTTACCGCGCCCTTGCGCCCATCGCCCCTCCTCGTGCCAAAATAGGACAAGGAGTCCGGGGAGGACTCCTTCCGTCCGAGTAAGGGCGGATTGCTCTGCATTGCACGCTATGGGGGGTCCTGTTGACTCCTGATCGCTCTGTGACTGATCGTCACGGGGGCGTGACTGTCCGCTATGGCATGGTCCATCGGCTTCCGTCGGTGATGAACACCTGGGAGGGCAATTCCATCGGTTTGGCCGACGTGGCTGGACGGATGGTGTAGTTGTAGTGCCGAGGACAAGCCGTTCGTCCTATAACCGACTCGACTCGCGTCCGCCATTTCGGGCAACGCGGGTCAAGGTGCAGAATTTAGAGGAATGAACCGAGAAGGTTCGGTTCTCCCGAGGAGGCCGCTCATGACCGCTCGCACCCCTGATGCCGAGCCGCTGCTGACCCCGGCTGAGGTCGCCACGATGTTCCGCGTCGACCCGAAGACGGTGACGCGCTGGGCCAAGGCTGGCAAGCTCACGTCGATTCGCACGCTCGGCGGACACCGCCGTTACCGCGAGGCTGAGGTCCGCGCACTGCTCGCGGGCATTCCGCAGCAGCGCAGCGAGGCCTGACGTACGCCAGAAGTACCGCTCAACCAGCAGTAACCCGCACAACTCGGGCGAAGAGCACCACTGCTGCCGGGTCCCCCAACCCGGTCGTACGTCCGACATATAGCTACACGCGACGCGGTCCCCGCCCCAACGGGTGCCACGCCTGAGCCGCATGGGTGAGTCGTTCGATCGCGCTGGACTCCGCCGGGTCCAGCGCGATTTTTTTGTGCGCCGGCGCGGGTGTGCGGGCGGGCCCGGGGGCGGGCCTGGCGCCCTCCGAGAGGGCCGTGCGGGGGCTGTGCGGGGGTCGCCTGGGGGCGTGGGCGGTGCGAGGCGGGCGCGTCCGGGGGGTGGTGCAATTGCACATATTAAATTGGCCCGTTGTAGGAAGGGTGTAAGTTCGGGCCTTTCCAAAACTTGTTCGGTGACACCCGTCACACGCCGCGCGCCTTGTTGCGTGAGTTGTCGCTGCGCTAAAGGGGTCAGGGGCCGGCGGGGCTCTCGTCGCCGTCTCCCTCGTCGGGCTCACCGCACCCGTCCTCGCGGCCCTGGGTGGGCTCCTGAGCGAGCCTCAGCAGCCGATGGCAGATGGGGCAGTGGCGCGTCAGGTGGCGGTAGCCGGAGGCCGCCGCGAGGTGCGCGCGCAACAGGGCCCGGGTCTCGTGCCGCGCGGACGCGGAAGAAGCAGACATGCGTCACCTCCCGGGAGCCTGCCGTCGACTCCCTGATGTCCGGGGTACCGGCGGAATGTGACGCCGTCAAGACACGCGCCCGAGAACACGCCGGAGGCCGTAGGGGCCGGGTGGCCTGACATGCGAAAGGCCCCGTAACCGATGCGGTTACGGGGCCTTTCTTGCTGCGGTCCTGACGGGATTTGCTGTATCTGTCTGCGGCTCCGCCGCGGGCGCGGCCTCGGGGCGGGGAACGCGAAAGACCCCGCAGCCGATGCCACGGGGTCTTCCTCTGCTGCGGTCCTGACGGGATTTGAACCCGCGGCCTCCACCTTGACAGGGTGGCGAGCACTCCAAACTGCTCCACAGGACCTTGCTCGCGGCACTCGCTCGCGCGCTGTGCTGCGAGACAGGACTCTACAGCAGCGCAGGCCCGGCGGTCGAACTCACCCTGCGTGCCCGGGTGCTCACGGCGCCAGCGCGTCGATCGCCTTCACGATCCGCTTGTCCGAGACGGGGTACGCCGTGCCGAGCGCGTGCGCGAAGTAGCTGACGCGCAGCTCCTCGATCATCCAGCGGACGTCCAGGACCTCCTGCGGCACGGGCCGGCCCCGCGGCAGCTGTTCCAGGAGCCACAGGTACTCGTCCCGCATCTCGTGGACCTTCTCCATGCGGCTGGTGTCCCGCTGCGCGTTCGTCGGCATCTGCTGGAGCCGCCGGTCCGCCGCCATCATGTAGCGCATCAGGTCGGGCAGGCGCCGCAGCCCCGTCTCCGTCACGAAGCCCGGCTTGACGAGGGCGTCCAGCTGCTGTCGCACGTCCGCGAGGTTGGCGAGCAGCACGGGGCTCCTGGTCGACTTCAGGCGCCGCTCACAGGCCTGCCAGGCGGCGAGGACCTGCTGCACCTGCCCGACGGCCCGCACGGTCGTGTCCACGATCTCCGCGCGCACCTTGTCGAAGAGCTTGCGGTAGGACTCCTCGTCCCAGGCGGGCCCGCCGAAGTCCGCGATCAGCTTGTCCGCCGCCGCCATCGCGCAGTCGTCGAAGAGCGCCTGTATGGAGCCGTGCGGATTCGCGGACAGGGCGAGCTTCTGCTGGTTCGTCAGCTTGTCCGAGGCGAACTTGCCGGGGTTGACCGGGATGTTGCGCAGGATGAGCCGGCGGGTGCCGCGCCACATCGCCTGCCGCTGCTCCGCCTCGGTGTCGAAGAGGCGTACGGAGACGGTGTCGCCGTCGTCCACGAGGGCGGGGTAGGCCTTCACGGGCTGTCCGGCCCGCCGCGTCTCGAAGACGCGGCTGAGCGCGCCGATGCCCCAGTCCGTCAGCCCCGTGCGCTCCACCGCCGAGCCGCCCGTCCGCTCGGCGGTCGCGGCGGCGGCCTGCGAGAGCGCCTGCCGGGCCTTCGGCTTCAGCCGCAGCTTGAGCGCTTCGAGGTCCTTGTCCTCGGCGAGCTTGCGACGCCGCTCGTCGATGATCCGGAACGTGATCTTCAAGTGGTCCGGCACGCGCGTCAGATCGAAGTCGTCGGGCGAGAGGGGCACCCCGACCATCCGCTGGAGCTCGCGCGCCAGCGTGACGTGCAGCGGTTCCTGCAACGGCACCGCGCGCTCCAGGAACGCCTTCGCGTAGTTCGGTGCCGGTACGTAGTTGCGCCGGACCGGCTTGGGCAGGGAGCGGATCAGCTCGATGACCACGTCCTCGCGCAGGCCCGGGATCTGCCAGTCGAAGCCCTCGTCCGTGACCTGGTTCAGGACCTGGAGCGGGATGTGGACCGTGACGCCGTCCGCGTCCGCGCCGGGCTCGAACTGGTAGGTCACCTTGAACTTGAGCGGCCCCTGGCGCCACGAGTCGGGGTAGTCGTCCTTGGAGACGTCACCGGCCTTCTCGTTGATGAGCATCGAGCGCTCGAAGTCGAGCAGTTCGGGCTCTTCGCGCTGCTTCTTCTTCCACCAGGAGTCGAAGTGCGCGCCGGACACGACGTCCGCCGGCACCCGCTGGTCGTAGAAGTCGAAGAGCGTCTCGTCGTCCACGAGGATGTCGCGGCGCCGGGCGCGGTGCTCCAACTCCTCGACCTCGGTGAGCAGTTTGCGGTTGGCGGCGAAGAACTTGTGGTGCGTGCGCCAGTCGCCCTCCACGAGGGCGTTGCGGATGAACAGGTCGCGGGAGACCTCGGGGTCGATGCGGCCGTAGTTCACCTTGCGGTCGGTGACGATCGGGACGCCGTACAGCGTGACCTTCTCGACCGCCATCACCGCCGCCTGGTCCTTCTCCCAGTGCGGCTCGCTGTACGTGCGCTTCAGGAGGTGCTGGGCGAGGGGCTCGACCCACTCGGGCTCGATCCTCGCGTTGACCCGGGCCCACAGCCGCGAGGTCTCCACCAGCTCGGCCGACATGATGAAGCGCGGGGGCTTCTTGAAGAGCGCCGAGCCGGGGAAGAGCGCGAACTTGGCGTTGCGGGCACCGATGTACTCGTTGCGCCCGCCGCGCTGCTTGGGGTCACCGTCCTTGGCGGCCCTGCTGTCCTTGGACTCCTTCACGTCCTTCATCCCGATGTGGGAGAGGAGGCCGGCGAGGAGGGAGACATGGACGCGGTCGTCGGGCGCGTCCTCGTCGTTGACGTGGATGCCCAGCTGCTTGGCGACCGTGCGCAGCTGCGCGTAGATGTCCTGCCATTCGCGGATGCGCAGGAAGTTCAGGTACTCCGCCTTGCACATGCGGCGGAACGACGACGAGCCGCGCTCCTTCTGCTGCTCGCGGACGTACCGCCACAGGTTCAGGTAGGCGAGGAAGTCGCTCGTCTCGTCCTTGAAGCGGGCGTGCTGCTGGTCGGCCTGGGCCTGCTTCTCGGCCGGGCGCTCGCGCGGGTCCTGGATGGAGAGCGCCGCCGCGATCACCATGACCTCGCGCACGCAGCCGTTCTTGTCGGCCTCCAGGACCATCCGGGCCAGGCGCGGGTCCACCGGCAGCTGGGCGAGCTTGCGGCCCTGCTGAGTGAGCCGCTTCTTCGGGTCCTTCTGGGTGGGGTCCAGCGCGCCCAGCTCGTGCAGGAGCTGCACGCCGTCGCGGATGTTGCGGTGGTCCGGCGGGTCGATGAAGGGGAACTTCTCGATGTCGCCGAGCCCGGCCGCGGTCATCTGGAGGATGACGGAGGCGAGGTTCGTACGGAGGATCTCCGCGTCCGTGAACTCCGGCCGGGAGAGGAAGTCGTCCTCGCTGTACAGGCGGATGCAGATGCCGTCCGACGTACGGCCGCAGCGGCCCTTGCGCTGGTTGGCGCTGGCCTGGCTGATCGCCTCGATGGGCAGCCGCTGCACCTTCGTGCGGTGGCTGTAGCGGGAGATGCGGGCCGTGCCGGGGTCGATCACGTACTTGATGCCGGGCACGGTCAGCGAGGTCTCGGCGACGTTCGTCGCGAGGACGATCCGTCTGCCCGTGTGCTGCTGGAAGACGCGGTGCTGCTCGGCGTGCGAGAGCCGGGCGTAGAGGGGGAGGACCTCGGTGAACCGGTAGTTCTTCTTGTTCAGCGCGTCCGCCGTGTCGCGGATCTCGCGCTCTCCGGAGAGGAAGACGAGGATGTCGCCCTTGCCCTCGGCCTGGAGCTCCTCGACGGCGTCGGTGATCGCGGTGATCTGATCGCGGTCGGAGTCGTCCGAGTCCTCTTCCAGGAGCGGGCGGTAGCGCACCTCCACCGGGAAGGTCCGGCCGCTGACCTCGACGATCGGGGCGTCCCCGAAGTGGCGCGAGAAGCGCTCGGGGTCGATGGTCGCCGAGGTGATGACGACCTTCAGGTCGGGGCGCCTGGGCAGCAGCTGGGCGAGGTAGCCGAGCAGGAAGTCGATGTTGAGCGACCGCTCGTGCGCCTCGTCGATGATGATCGTGTCGTACGCCCGCAGCTCGCGGTCCGTCTGGATCTCGGCCAGCAGGATGCCGTCCGTCATCAGCTTGATGAACGTCCCGTCCGGGTTCACCTGGTCGGTGAAGCGGACCTTCCAGCCGACGGCCTCGCCCAGCGGCGTGTCCATCTCCTCGGCGACGCGCTCGGCGACCGTACGGGCCGCGATGCGGCGCGGCTGGGTGTGACCGATCATGCCGCGCACGCCCCGGCCCAGCTCCAGGCAGATCTTGGGGATCTGCGTGGTCTTGCCGGAACCGGTCTCGCCCGCGACGATCACGACCTGGTGGTCGCGGATCGCCTCGGCGATGTCGTCCTTCTTCTGGCTGACCGGGAGCTGCTCGGGATAGGTGATCGCGGGCACGCGGGAGCCGCGCTCGGCCATCCGCGCCTCGGCCTTCGCCACGTCCGCCGCGATCTCGGCGAGGACGGCGGCACGGGCCTCGGGCTTGCGGACGCGGCGGGCACCCTCCAGCCGGCGCCCGATCCGGTGCTCGTCGCGCAGCGAGAGCTCGGTCAGGCGGGAGGCGAGGGTGTCGAGGGTGAGGGCGGGCTGCGTAGACATACGCCGTCCAGGATCTCACCCGCCGCTCGGCAGTGGCGAACCGATTTCCCTCCCGAGGTGTCCCGGCACGTACGATTCCGGGCATGTTGTCCGGTACGCGTACGCCGTGGGGCCCCTTGCTCGGGGTCCTGCTGGTCGTGCTCGGGGTGTGCTGCGGGCCCGCCCGGGCGGCGGAACCGGCGACGAAGCCGGTGGCGAAACCGGTGACGAAGCCGGTGGCGGAGCAGACGGTGACGGTGCGCGCCGGGGAGTCCACCGGGGTGCCCGGCTGCGGCCAGGGGAGCCGGCGGGAGACCGGGCAACCGCCCGCCGCCCCGCCGCGCCCCACGTCCGCGTACGAGCTGCTGCCCGCCCTGCACGAGGCCCATGCCGCGTCCGGCGGGTGGGGCGCCGAGCAGACGGTGCCGTCGCCGGGACCGGAGCGCGGGCCGCCGCCCCTCGCACCGCCCTCCCCCCTCGCTCTCTCGATCCTGCGCGTGTAGAGGCCCCCGCCCGGGGCCCCTACAACGACGTACAGGAACAGAGAGAACTCCCTGATGCCCGAGAACGACAACAACAAAAAGAAGCACATCGCCATCGGCGCGGGCGTGGCCCTCGCCGCGCTGCTGCTCGGCGCCGCCTCCTACAGCGCGACCAAGCCGGCGGAGCACGCGTCGGCCGGTGCGCGGGACGGGTCGTCCGGCACCTCCGCCGAGCCGCGGGCCGGTGTCCACCCCGAGCTGGAGAAGCTCGCCCGCCGCGACGCCGGGGACCCGCTCGCCCGGGGCCGCGCGGACGCGCCCGTCGTGCTGGTCGAGTACGCTGACTTCAAGTGCGGCTTCTGCGGGAAGTTCGCCCGCGACACCGAGCCGGGTCTCGTGAAGAAGTACGTGGACAAGGGCGTCCTGCGCATCGAGTGGCGCAACTTCCCGATCTTCGGCGAGGACTCCGAGCGGGCCGCGCGCGGCGCGTGGGCGGCGGGCAGGCAGGGCCGCTTCTGGCAGTTCCACGAGGCCGCGTACGCCGAGGGGGCCAAGGAGAAGGGCTTCGGCGACGACCGGCTCAAGGCGCTGGCCGAGGAGGCCGGGGTCGAGGACATCGGCCGCTTCGTGCGCGATGCCGACGGCGACGCCGCCGAGACGGCCGTGCGCGAGGACCAGCAGGAGGCGTACGGCCTCGGCGCCACCTCCACGCCGTCCTTCCTGGTCAACGGCAGGCCCATCGCGGGCGCGCAGCCGGACGAGGTCTTCGCCCAGGCGATCGAGGCGGCCGCCGAGGAGGCCGGCCCGGCCCGTGGCAGGGGTGGTTCGCGGTGACCGCCGGCGTGGGCTACTTCGCCGCCTTCCTGGGCGGGCTGCTCGCCCTGGTCAGCCCGTGCAGCGCGCTGCTGCTGCCCGCCTTCTTCGCGTACTCGATCGACTCCGCCTCCCGGCTCGTCGCGCGGACCGGCATCTTCTACGCGGGTCTCGCCACCACCCTGGTCCCGCTGGGCGCGGCCGGGTCCTACGCGGGGCGTTTCTTCTTCGGCCACCGCGACCAGCTGGTGCTCGTCGCCGGGTGGCTGATCGTCGGGCTCGGGGTGCTCCAGGTGGTGGGGAGGGGGTTCGCCTCGCGCCGCATGGCGGAGCTGTCGGGGCGCATCCGGCCGACGACCGCCTTCTCCGTGTACGCGCTGGGCGCGGTGTATGGGCTCGCCGGGTTCTGCGCCGGGCCGATCCTCGGCAGCGTCCTGACGGTCGCGGCGGTCAGCGGGAGCCCGGTGTACGGCGGGCTGCTGCTCGCGGTCTACGCCCTCGGCATGGCCGTGCCGCTCTTCGTCCTCGCGCTGCTCTGGGAGCGGTTCGACCTGGGGCGGCGGGCGTGGCTGCGGGGGCGGGCCTTCCGACTGGGGCGGTTCGAACTGCACACGACCTCGCTGCTGTCCGGGCTCTTCTTCATCGGCCTCGGGGCGCTCTTCCTCGCCTACGACGGGACGACCGCGCTGCCCGGTCTGCTGGACGTGGACGACTCGTTCGCGGTGGAGCGGTGGGCCGGGGGCGTGGGCAGGGCGGTGCCGGACGCCGTGCTGCTGATCGGGGTCGTGGTGCTGGTGGGGGCGGTGTGCGCGGTGCGGGGGTGGCGGGGACGGGAGAGGCGGCGACGGGGGAGGTCTGTTTCGTCAGCTTCTGAGTGAGTGGTGCGGGTATGCGTGGTTTAGCGTGTTCGTATGTCTGATCATGAGCCGGGAGAGCAGAGTCAGCAGGGCGCGCACCCCCACGGCGCGCACGGGCGGGTCCCCACCCGCGGTGAGCGGTGGGAGTCCTTCAAGGAGTCGCCCTTCCTGCCGGCGATCGTGCTGGTCTTCATCCTGGCGGCCGCGGCGGGGCTCTTCGCGGGTTCGTACACGTACTCCATGGCGAACCCGACGCCCCACCACGTGCCCACGGCGGTGGTCGGGGCGCCGGACAACGCGCGCGGCAAGGCCTTCCTCGACGGCATGGAGAAGGCGCTGAACGCCTCGCTGGAGGTGCGGCGGTACGACGACGTCGCCGGGGCCCGGCGGGACGTGGAGGAGCAGAAGGTCTTCGCGATCCTCGACGTGGGCGAGGACAAGGTGACCCTGGACGTGTCGGGGGCGTCCGGGGCCTCGGTCGCGCAGGTGCTCGCGGAGACCGCGCCGAAGGTGGGCGAGAAGGTCGGGGTCCCGGTCACGGTGAAGGACATCAAGCCGTTGCAGGAGGGCGACCCGAGGGGGCTCGCGATCTTCTACATCTCGCTGGCGGCGGTGATCATCGGCTTCGTCGGGGCGATCCAGCTGAGCGTGCACGCGCGGGGGCTGAATCCGGCGGAGCGGATCGGGTTCACGGCGCTGTACGCGCTGCTCGGGGCGTTCGTCATCGCGGCGGTCGTCGACTGGTGGCTGGGGGCGGTGGATCTGCCGTTCGTGGAGTCGTGGCTGATCCTGGCGCTGACGCTGTTCGCGTCCGGGATGGTCTTCACCATGTTCAACACGCTGTTCGGGCGGTGGGCGATGCTGCCGACGTGGGGGCTGATGGTGCTGCTCGGGAACCCGTCGTCCGGGGGCGCGGTGTCCTGGCCGCTGCTGCCGTCCGTGCTGGGGCACATCGGGCAGTGGCTGCCGCCGGGGGCGTCGGTCAACGCGCAGCACACGGCCGTGTACTTCGGCGGCCACCAGCACGCGTTCCCGTTCCTGGTGCTCGGGGGCTGGGCGCTGGTGGCCTCGGCGGTGTTCTGGGTGTGGCGGCACCGCCATCCGGGGGGCCGGGCGGGGACGGCGGCCCATGCGGGCAAGCCCGCGTAGAGGTGTCTGGGAACGCCGAAGGCCCCGTCCAGGGACGGGGCCTTCGGGGAAGTGGCTGGGGCCGGGATCGAACCGGCGACCTATCGCTTTTCAGGCGATCGCTCGTACCAACTGAGCTACCCAGCCACGCGATCCGCGTGGAATCGCAAGCGGTCCTGACGGGATTTGAACCCGCGGCCTCCACCTTGACAGGGTGGCGAGCACTCCAAACTGCTCCACAGGACCAAGCAATGTGCGAGCACCAGTCTCGCACATGGTGTTGCGTGCCCCCAACGGGATTCGAACCCGTGCTACCGCCTTGAAAGGGCGGCGTCCTGGGCCACTAGACGATGAGGGCTAAGGGCCCACCTGGGCGCTTTGCAGCGCGTCGGGGACGTGAGAAGCATATGGGATGCGGGGAGGTATCGCCAAAACAGTTACCCGGGGGCCCGGGAGCGTGCCCCGACGGAGCGTTCGGGAGAGGTGGCGGGGGCCGTCGGGGAGGGGCTCGCGCCGGGCTGGTTCTCCTTGGGCAGATGCCGGCTGACCTCCGCCTTCGTCAGGCCGAGTCCCCCCAGCTTGATCTCGTCCCAGGCCTGCAGCCGTCTTGTCGTACGGTCCAGGTACAGGACGGAGGCCTCGACCGGGTCGGGGTACTTGCCCTCGACCGCGCGCAGTCCGCTGCCGCCCGTCGAGCCCTCGACCCGCAGCCGTGTGCCGCCGTCCAGGACCTCCATCAGCTGGTGGTGGACGTGCCCCGCGAGGGCCAGCGGAACCTCGCCGTCCGTCTCGCGCGCGGCCGTCGGGTTGTGCGCGATCGCCACGTCGACCGGGGTGCCGGCGGCCCGTTCGGCGCGCAGGGCCGACGCGAGGCGGATGCCGGCCATGTGCTGGACCGTGTCGCCGCCGGTCTTCCCCGAACGGTCGGGCGTGTACTGCGGGTCGCCGATCCCGGCGAGGCGCAGACCGGCGACGGTCTCGGCCCTGCCGTCGTCCAGGACATGCACGTTCTTGAAGCGTTCCAGGTAGCGCTGGGTGGTGAACGAGTCGTGGTTGCCGCGCACCCACACGTAGGGGGCGCCCAGGTCCTCGATCGGGTCCAGGAAGCCGTTCTCGGCCGCCGTGCCGTGGTCCATCGTGTCGCCGGAATCGACGATGACGTCGATGTCGTACTGCTCGACGAGCGAGGCGATGATCTTCCAGCTCGCCGGGTTCAGATGGATGTCGGAGACGTGCAGGAGCCGCATGGTGGTGGGGTCCGGCTGGTAGGCGGGCAGCGAGGACGTCACGTCGTAGAGCTTGGTGACGTTGGTGACAAGGCGGGCCAACTCCTGCTGATAGACGTCGAATTCGGTGACGATGCTGCGGGCGTTGCCGACCACGGAGGGCGCGCTGCTGAGCAGGCCGGAGAACTTGGGCTCCAGGACCGACTTCGGGTTCCAGGTGGCGTACGCGGCCGTGCCCGACGCCGCGAGCAGGGCGAGCGCCAGGCCGCCCGCCGCGAGCGCGCGGCGCGGGCGGCGGTAGACGGCGAGGCCGAGCGCGGTGGCGCCGGAGACGACGGCCACGCAGGAGCGCACGGCGAGGTCGAGCGTGCCGTGGCCGACGTCGCGCGCGACCTCGTCCTGGAGGCCGGCGAGCCGCTCGGGGTGGTCGACCAGGGCCTGGGAGCGGACCGGGTCGAGGCGGTCCACGTCGACGTCGAGACGGATGGGCGCGGTGTGGGAGCGCAGTTCCAGGGCGCCCAGCGGCGAGACGTTGATCTTCGTGCCGCCGGTCAGGGACGGGCGGAGCGTCATGCGGGTGTCCATGGGGCCCACCGGCGCGCGCACGCTGCCGACGATCAGCAGACCGAGCCAGGCGCCGACGAGCACGACCGTGACGAGGCCGAGGGCGCGGGCGCAGGGGCGGGTCGGTTCGCCGATCGCCCGGGTGCGGCGGCGGCCCACGCGGGCGGCGACCGCCCGTCGCAGCCCTCGGGGAACGACCGTGAAGGCGCGTGCCATTGGTCCCGTATGCCCAGGGCGGGCGCGGGGTATGCCGGGACGGGGGCGGGGGCGTGGCCGACAATGGGGGTGTGCTGGAGATGACGCGCGAGGAGTTCGAGGAACTGGTCGGCGAGGCTCTCGACCGGATTCCGCCGGAGTTGACGCGGCTGATGGACAACGTGGCCGTCTTTGTCGAGGACGAGCCGCCCTCCGACGATCCCGAGCTGCTCGGGCTGTACGAGGGCACGCCGCTGACCGACCGCGGTGAGTGGTACGCGGGCGTCCTGCCGGACCGCATCACCATCTACCGGGGGCCCACGCTCCGGATGTGCGAGTCGCGGGAGGACGTGGTCGCCGAGACGGAGATCACGGTGGTGCACGAGGTGGCGCACCACTTCGGGATCGACGACGCGCGGCTGCATGCGCTCGGGTACGGGTGAGGGGCGCGGCGGCCGTTCAGGGGGTGCGGGGCGGGGGCGCGGGGCGCCTGTCCGGAGGGCGGGGTCATCGGTGCGGGGCGCCGGTCCGGGGTGTGGGGCTCTGGGGGCGGGCCGACTTCCGGGATGCGACGTGGGCATGACGTCCGTGTCTTCTCGTGGGCCATGGGAGTTGGGCAGGGCGTCTTGATTCTCGGCGCCTCAGGAGGTGCTCGGCCGTGCGTCATTTGTACGTTTCCGTGCGTTGGGCCGCGGTCGCGGTGGCCGTCGCGGCGAGCGCGGGGTGCATGAGCATCGGGGACGACGGGAACGCGCCGCGGCCCGGGCACTCGGCCGGCGAGCACGGCGGGGCGGCCGCCTCCGACGGCAAACCGGCGGCCGGGGACGACGCCGCGTTGGGAGGTGAGCGCGGGCAGGGCCGGGACAAGGGGAAGGCCAAGGGCAAACGCAAGGGCAAGGGCAAGGGCGGCAAGAGCGGCGGGGCTTCGGCGGGCGACGGTCCGGCCCTGGGCGGCGGAAGGCCCCTGGAGACCGTCGCCGCCACGGCCACCGCGATGCCGCCGAAGCCGGGCGGTCCCGGCAGGCCCGCGACGACGCGGCCGAAGCCGACCCCGACGCGGTCGAGCGAGGAGCCGGAGCCGCCGAAGCCCACGCCCACGCCGACCCCGGAACCCACCACTCCGGAGCCCTCCTCCTCGGCGCACGAGGGCGGCCAGGGCGCTCAGCTGGAGCGGCGGAACGCGCTGATCGCCGAGCGCGAGCCGTCGCCCGAGGCGGGCCCGCTTTAGCTGTCGTGCGCATGCTCACGGGCGGCGACGAGAAGCGCGTATGCCCAGGTGGGAGGGGGTGAGGCGGGGGCGGTTTGCCATATGGGCCAGGGGGTGCGTATGGTAGTAGATCGTTTGATACCAATTGCCCGGCGCCGACACAGAAGAGCGCCGCGTGGCGCGTACTCTCCCTTGCCGTGGCTGACCGCATCGAGGCGGTCCATTGCGAAATCACGGAGTTGACGGGCGCGTGCCGAGACTCCGGAAGGTTTCGCATTTCGCATGTCCATTTTCAGTTCTGACCACATCGTCCTGCCCGAGAACGAGATCGCCGAGACCGCTGAGGTCGTCGGCGGCGTCGAGACCGTCGACGCCCCGGCCGCGGTCGTAGAGGCGCCGGCGCAGGCCCTTGAGGCCACCGAGGCCCCTGAGATCACCGAGGCCCCTGAGATCACCGAGGTCGCCGACGTCGTCGCGATCGCCGGTTCCGAGGATGTCGCCGAGGCCGCCGCCGACGCGGACGTCGCCCCCGAGGCCGCCGCCGACGCGGAGCCCGAGATGACCTTCTCGGACCTCGGTCTGCCCGAGGGCATCGTCCGCAAGCTCGCGCAGAACGGCGTGACCACGCCCTTCCCGATCCAGGCCGCGACCATCCCGGACGCCCTGGCCGGCAAGGACATCCTCGGCCGCGGCCGCACCGGCTCCGGCAAGACCCTCTCCTTCGGCCTGCCGATGCTGGCGACCCTCGCCGAGGGCGGCCGCACCGAGAAGAAGAAGCCCCGCGGCGTCATCCTCACCCCGACCCGCGAGCTCGCGATGCAGGTCGCGGACGCCCTCCAGCCCTACGGCGACGTCCTCGGCCTGAAGATGAAGGTCGTCTGCGGCGGTACGTCCATGGGCAACCAGATCTACGCCCTGGAGCGCGGTGTCGACATCCTCGTCGCCACGCCGGGCCGACTGCGCGACATCATCAGCCGTGGCGCCTGCTCCCTGGAGAACACCCAGATCGCGGTGCTCGACGAGGCCGACCAGATGTCCGACCTGGGCTTCCTGCCCGAGGTCACCGAGCTGCTCGACCAGGTTCCGTCCGGCGGCCAGCGCATGCTGTTCTCGGCCACGATGGAGAACGAGATCTCCACGCTGGTCAAGCGCTACCTGACCAACCCGGTGACGCACGAGGTCGACAGCGCCCAGGGCAACGTCACGACCATGACGCACCACATCCTCATCGTGAAGCCCCGCGACAAGGCGCCCGTCACGGCCGCCATCGCCGCGCGCAAGGGCCGCACGATCATCTTCGTCCGCACCCAGCTGGGCGCCGACCGCATCGCCGAGCAGCTCTGCGACTCCGGTGTGAAGGCCGACGCGCTGCACGGCGGCATGACGCAGGGTGCCCGCACCCGCGTCCTCGAGGACTTCAAGAAGGGCTACGTCAACGCCCTCGTCGCCACCGACGTCGCCGCGCGCGGCATCCACGTGGACGGCATCGACCTGGTCCTGAACGTGGACCCGGCCGGCGACCACAAGGACTACCTGCACCGCTCGGGCCGCACGGCCCGCGCCGGCCGCAGCGGCACGGTCGTCTCCCTCTCGCTGCCGCACCAGCGCCGCCAGATCTTCCGCCTGATGGAGGACGCGGGCGTCGACGCCACGCGCCACATCATCAACGGCGGCGGCACCTTCGACCCGGAGGTCGCCGAGATCACCGGCGCCCGTTCCATGACCGAGGTGCAGGCCGACTCCGCGGGCAACGCGGCGACCCAGGCCGAGCGCGAGGTCAAGGAGCTGACCAAGGAGCTGGAGCGCGCCACCCGCCGCGCCGCCGAGCTGCGCGAGGAGGCCGACCGCCTCACCGCGCGTGCCGCCCGCGAGCGCGGCGAGGACCCGGAGGTCGCGGTCGCCGAGGCGGCCGCCGCCGCGGAGGCCGTCGTCGAGGCCGCCGTCGCGTCGGTTCCCGAGCAGCCCACCGCCGAGCGCGTCGAGCGCCCGGCCCGCGAGGAGCGCTCCTCCTCGTACGAGAACCGCCGTCCGCAGCGCGACGAGCGCGGCAACTACGAGCGGGACCGCCGGGGCGACCGTGGCGGTGACCGCGGTGGCTTCAACCGTGACGACCGCGGTGGCGACCGTGGCGGCCGTTCCTTCGAGCGCCGTGACGACAGCCGTGGCGGTGGCTTCAACCGCGACCGTCGTGACGACAACCGTGGCGGTGGCTTCCGCCGTGACGACAACCGCGGTGGCGGCTTCAACCGCGACCGCCGTGACGAGCGTCCCTCGGGCGGTGACCGTGGCGGCCGTTCCTTCGAGCGCCGTGACGACAGCCGTGGCGGTGGCTTCAACCGCGACCGTCGTGACGACAACCGTGGCGGTGGCTTCCGCCGTGACGACAACCGCGGTGGCGGCTTCAACCGCGACCGCCGTGACGAGCGTCCCTCGGGCGGCGACCGTGGCGGCTTCCGCCGTGACGAGCGCCCGGCCGGCGGCCACCGTGGCAGCGACCGTCCGTTCAACCGCGACCGTCGCGACGACCGTCCCTCGGGCGGCTTCCGCTCCGGCGGCCATGAGCGCCCGGCGTTCAACCGCGACCGCTCCGGCACCAGCACCGGTTCCTTCGGCCGCCGCGACGACAAGCCGCGCTGGAAGCGCAACAGCTGACCGCGCCTGATCGAACGGAAGGGCCCGCACGACGTACCCACGTCGTGCGGGCCCTTCCGCATGACGTCGACGGCGTCGCGCAGGGCCGCCCGCCGGGACGGAAACGCTCCGGGGAGGCGATACCCGATCGGAACGCGCGGCGGCTCCCGCTATGCTCGGGGGAGCACCGACGAGGACCGTTAGCTCAATTGGCAGAGCAGTGGACTTTTAATCCATTGGTTGTGGGTTCGAGTCCCACACGGTCTACAGAGAAAGCCCAGCTCAGAGACGCCTCTGGCTGGGCTTTCGGCATGTTCGGAAGCTCTGAGGGCTGTGTGCTCGCCAAGGTGAGCACAGAAAGCAGCCCCGAAACGACGACGTGGAGCGTTGATCCGAGGCTGCAATCGGTGAACGGTCAGGGCTTGGGCGGGGTCACGAACCCCCGGACAGGCCGCTGCTCCTTCGGGTCACGCGAGGCGGGCTGTTGTGAGCGCTTCCACGCCGACACCAGATCCGCGTACCGCGGGTCGATCCACTCAGACACGGTGCCTCCCTTCACGGGCAGGCTACGCGAGGCCGGGCTTGGGCTTGGACGTGATGATGACGGTGCACTCCGGGGCGTGCTGGCACTTCGCCGCCACGGAGACGAGGGTCTCGTCGGACGGCGGTCCCCACAGCTCCGGGTCCGCTTCCCAGCCGAGTGCCGCGATGGTCTCGCGGGTCCGGTCGAGGATCGGCGGGTCGTAGTGGGTGGGGTCGTAGCCCGGGTAGTGGTGGACGAACTGACCGCCGAGCCGCTCGCACAGCTCGGCGTACAGGGCGGTGTGCAGGATCAGGGCATGCCAGCCCTCGTCCACCATCCGCGACGGAGCCAGACCGGTGTCCGGGTTGGTCGCACAGGCGGCCACGAACTTGAGGCCCTCGTCGACGATGCGGTTGGCCAACTCCTTGCCCAGGGCGGGGTTGGCGTCCATGACGGTGGCGCGGACACCGGCGAACTGGTCGTCGGTGATGAGCATGCGCGCGAGCGCGGGCATGGCCAACTTGGCGGGTGGGCCCATGGGGTACGGAGGCAGGGTCACGGGATCTCCTTCGCTTCGTGCGGATGCGGATGCGGATGACCCGCCCGGGCCGGGGCGCCTTGCCTGGTCAACCCGGCTCGGGCGGGAGCCTGCCCGACAGAACCGTGTGCCCTCGCTCATCCCGGGCCGCCGTTCACGCGTCGCATGGCGGGCTCGCCGCCGGCTTTCAGGGTGCGGCGCAGGCGGCGGCCCTTCGCGCAGATGCGGCCAATGGACTTGCACGTGGGGCAGTCGTAGGTGTGCTTGACCACCGCCTGGCCGATCTCCACGGGGTCCAACTCCGGGACCCTGGCCCACGGGGTCACTGCTCAGCCTCCTGGATGATGCTGAGCCCGAAGCCGATCAGGGCCTCGACGGTGGCGGGTTCGCACAGGTCGCCCGGGAACCGCGGGGGCGCCACCCAGTGCGTGCCGGGCGGCTTCACGCGCTCCATCCTCGGTACGCCGAGGTAGGTGTTCGCGCCGAGGCGCGGGGCGACGTCCTGGTACTTCCAGACCTGGCCCGCGCGGTGGGGCTGCGTCAGGGCGTAGAAGGTGCCGCCCATCGCCCGACCGTCGAAGAAGGCGGGGCCGTTGAGGAACCGGGTGAGGCGTTCAGTGATCTCCAGCGGATCGTACGTGTCTACCGCCGTGAGGACGAGCCGCGCGGGCAGGCGGGCGGCCTCGAACCGCTGGCCGAGCGGCAGCAAGGCCACGCCGGTGTCCGCCCATTCCCGCCGGGCCTGCTCGGGGCGGCCTGCGTGTGCGAGCCACTCTTCGATCGGAACGTCTGTTGAAGTGGTCATCCGAACGCCTCCGCGGGGAGTCGGGGGCCGCCGCCGGGGTCGAGGGCAGCGGCGAGGTAGACGGGATTCATGAGCCGCCCAGTGCCGTCGGGGGCCTCCAGCCAGACGCGGCTACCGACGGCGCGCTGTGTGGACGGGCAGTGCAGCGGCCAGCCGAGCGGCAGGACCAGGATTTGCGGGACGTCTGCGAGCTGTTCACGGGCGTCGAGGGGCATGAGCCACCAGGCTTTGTCCATCCTGACGTCCACCAGGAGAGGACCCTGTTCGGACGGGGGGATGCGTTGCACGGCCTGCATGGCGGTCTGCAACTGCACCTCGGCGGCGAGCCACTGCGTGCAGTGGATCAGCACGAGGCCGCGAGAGTCCCAGACGGCGTAGGCCGACTCCGAGCATGCGGCGCTCTCGGCGAGCCAGGTGTCTCCGGGGTCTCGTGGCGTCGAGTGCGTCGTTGCGGCCATGCCCAGGACGTTAGGAAGTTCTGCGAATCAGACGGGCGGTTGATTCTCGGATATTCGCGCAGGAAGGAACGGTATTCCCGGGAATTCTTACGCCATGTCGAGGTGGGCTCGGGCTCGGGCAATCAACCGGTGGGCGTGCGAGCCGTACACCGCAGAGTGGTGAAGCGAGTTCCAGACGCGTCGGTACAGGCTCACGCTCGGCACGTCATCGAGCCACAGCTCAGCATGCCAGTCTTCAACGATGGCGAGGCGGTCGTCGTAGAGCCAGAACCCGTTTGCTGGCGGTACCGCCACGCCGGCGCCGAGCGGGACGATACCGAGCTTGACGGTATCGAGGCCAACCGCTCCGATGAGACGGTCAAGTTGGGCGGCGAGCACGTGAGGCGGCGCGACTCCAGCGTGCAGAGCCGCTTCCCACATAACGATGTGGAAGACCCTGCCGGGTCGGTAGAGCATCTCCTGTCGCTTCACGCGGGCACGGACGGCGTCCTCGCTGTCCTTCGGCGAGCGGTGCAGTTCGGCGTATCGAGAGAACACATGCCGGGCGTAGTCCGGTGTCTGGAGCATGCCGACGACCATGGCGCCTTCCCACGCGCGGAGCACCGTGGATCGCTCGTACTCCACGGTGAGCGCGTCTTGGACGGGCCGGTGCCCTGCGCGCAGTTGGCGGTGCCACGACCGGACGTGGGACTCGATTCCCTGAAGGCGTGCCGCCAGTTCATCGGCCACATCTGGCTGCTCAATCACCCGAGCCCACTCAGCCAGGTCTTCCTTCGTCGGCGTCTGGCGGCCACCTTCGATCTTGCTGACTTTCGACTGAGGCCAGCCAAGCCGCTCTGCGAGTACCCGTTGGGACACACCGGCGCGCAGCTCGCGGAGCCGCGCGCCGAGGGCCGTCCGCCCTTGCTGGAAGTCGGTGCTCACATGATGAACGTACCCGCTACACCTGGTCGAACGGGACGGCGTGGTGCCATGCGGCCTCGCGGGCCTGTGCGTATCGGAGGACCTCGACCGGGTTCGTGATCAGTTCGACGCCCGTCATCACGTCCGCCTCATCGTGGTGGAGCAGGACGACCACTCGTGAGTCGAAGAACCAGAAGTCTTCTCGCGGCAGGCCGAGCTCCTCGGCCTTGCTCCGGGCGAGGACACGGATGTCTTCACCGACGGCCGCATTCCGGCGGGCGTTGTCGAGGAGGTACCGCTGTCCGACTGTAGGCGGCTCGTCGAGAATGCGAACTCGTTCGAACCGCTTGCCGAGGGCTGTCTGTTCGCGGCGCTCAGCGCACCAAGGGTCGTTGAGATCCCAGTCGACGCGGCCCTCAGCAAGGAACTGTGCGTATGTCTCCTGCTGCTCGTCGAAGGCATACCGGCGTCGGGTCTCCAGCCTCCAAGCTGAGTACTTGAGACTGGTGAACATGCCGTCGAACTCGGTGAAGCTAATGAACTGGGGCACGTGCACGGGCTCCTTGGGACCGAAGTTGGCGAGCAACTCGCGGGGCACGGTGACGGCGCCCTCGTCGAGCGTCAGGTTGTGGAGCTGCTCCAGCTCGCCGGGGTCGGTCACACGGTCGCCTTGGACGACGTAGCGATCCGTACCGGGGATCTCGTACAGCGTGGGGCATCCGTTGTTGCCGCTGTTCGTGCCGACTTTCCACAGGTGACGCGTCATGGACATTCCCCTCCTAGTGGGTGGTCACACGAACGGTAGGCCCGTAGTAGGCCGGTGCAAGAGGGCCGCAGAACGACGAAAAGTCCCCTTCAGCCCGAAGGCGGAAGGGGGCCTGTTCATCTGGTGTGCATGTGCTCGCGGACCTGGTCATGGATGTCGCGCGGGTCGGGGGTGATGTCTGCGGCGCGCATGTGGTGGATGAGCCGGTCGACGGTCCAGGAGTAGGCGAGGACCAAGCTGCCGAGCTGGCCGATCCGCTGATTCTGCTTCTCGATCTTGGCCTTCATCTCGTCCCGGATCTCCCGGAAGGACGCCAAGCCGGCCTGCCGCTGCGCGGGTTCGGCGGCGGCCTGCGCCTGGGCGCGCGTCGCCTCCGCCGTGGTCCGGGCCGCCGCCCGCGTCGCTCGTGCGGCGTAGATCCCGGAGCCGAGGAGCGCGGCCGCGCCCCTTCTACGCCAGAGGTACGAGCCGCTTCAGGTCACTGCGGTTCGCAGACGTTGTTCGGGGTGGGGTTGAGGACGCCGGCGACCGAGATGGTGTTGCCGCAGAAGTTCACGGTGGCGTGCACGGGGGCCTGCACCAGGTTGCCGGTGGCGAGGCCGGGGGAGTTGGTGACCTTTCCGTCGGCTTGGGGCTCGGGCCCGGGGTCGTCGGCGGTGGCCGGGGCGGTACCGAGGGCGAGGGTGAGCGCGGTGAGCGCCATGGCCACGGCGAGGGCTCCGCGCTTGCTCCGGTGCCTGGGGCTCGGGTTCGGGCTCGGGGGAGGAGTGGACATGGGTGCCGCCTTCCGGAGGTGGGGGCTGCTTTACCTCGGAGCCTCGCGGGCGCAGCGCGAAGGGGCTCGGCCGGTGACCCGGCAGGGGGAAACGAATCGCCCATTCGTACGCCTGGGCGTGCGCCCGGGAGCAAGCCGTGGCAGGACGTTCAGGTCGTGCGCCTGGGAGCGCGGTGTGGCAGGAAGTGCAGGTCGTACGCCCGGGGCGCGCCGCACGCCCGAGACGCACCCGGGGCCCGGCGCGATACCCCGGACGCCGAGCCGGCGGCCAGCGACCCCGACTCCCCGCCCGCCGACCCCGCCACCCCCGACCGCCCCACCGGCCCCCGGAGAAGCGGTTCGCTTCATCCGTCCGGATGGCGTACTGTTGTGTTTACCGACGCGGGGTGGAGCAGCTCGGTAGCTCGCTGGGCTCATAACCCAGAGGTCGCAGGTTCAAATCCTGTCCCCGCTACTGAAGGCCGAGGGCCGGAAGCATTTCGATGCTTCCGGCCCTCGGTGTTTTCCGCCCCCGTGACCCGCTCGGCCCACACCAGCTCGCACCCCCGCCCCGCTGCGGGAAACCTGGGTGCAGCGCGGTGATGGGCGCGGACTCGGCGGGAGACAAGCGGTGGGGCAGCGTGGAGGTACCGGCGGCAGCGGAGCCACCGCGCACGAGCGGGCCTTCGTGCGGGCCCTGCCGGTCCTGCTCCTGATCGTCGGGGTCCTGTACGACGCCTCGACCCCGCCCGACTTCACCGCGGCCCCGCTCTTCACGGCCGCCCCGCTGATCGCCGCCCCCTTCTACTCGCTCCTGAACACCGCCCTGACCGGCGCCGCGGCCTCCCTCTCCGTCATCGTGCTGCACTACGGCAACGCGGCGAACAGCCATGTCGAGGCCGTCACCGAACTGCTGACCGTGATGACCGTCGCCGCCCTCGCCGTCGTCACCAACCGCGTCGTGCGCCGCGGCAACGACCGGCTCGCCACCGCCCGCTCCATCGCCGAGGCCACCCAGCGCGCCGTGCTGCCGCAGCCGGACCCCCGTATCGGCGGGCTCGACATCGCGGCGCGGTACGAGGCCGCGCAGGCGGACGCCTTCATCGGCGGCGATCTGTACGCCGTACAGGACACCCCGCACGGCGTGCGGCTCATCGTCGGCGACGTGCGCGGCAAGGGCATGGGCGCGGTGGCCGCCGTCGCCGTGGTCATCGGTGCCTTCCGGGAGGCCGCCGAGCAGGAGGCCACCCTGGAGGCGGTGGCCCAGCGCCTGGAGCGGGCGCTCGCCCGGGAGGGCACCCGGCGCGACGGGCTGGACGCCTTCGAGGGGTTCACCACCGCCGTCCTCGCGGAGATCCGGCTCAGCGACGGCTGCGTACGACTGGTCAACCGGGGGCATCCCGAGCCGCTGCTGCTGCGCGGCGACGGGCGGCTGTGCGTGCTCTCCCCGAGCGAGCCCGCGCTGCCGCTCGGCATGGGCGAACTGGGCGGCTGGCCGGACCGGGCGGACGAGTCGAGGTTCCCGCCCGGCGCGATGCTGCTCTTCTACACGGACGGCCTGTCGGAGGCGCGCGACGCCGCGGGCGTCTTCTACGACCCGGCGGCCCGGCTCGGCGGGCGGATCTTCCCCGGTCGCGAGGGCCCGCACGCGCTGCTGGCCACGCTCACGCAGGAGGTGCGGCGGCACACCGGGGGCGCGGCCACGGACGACATGGCGCTGCTCGCCGTGCGGCGCCCCGCCACCGCGGACGCGACCCACGGCCGGCGCGAGCGCGACGGTGACCCGGGGTGACCGAAGCGCGTTGCCGCACGGCCCAACTGACGTCTTGTCAACGCGGCGGAGGGTCAACTCGCCCCGGTCCGGGCGTCCGTGTCCGGACAAGTACGGGCCGAAGCCGTTAACGATCAATCGGAACGGCTTGGAATACGGGCCCCCTGTCTATTAACGTTCGATAACGCAGCGCGGTCGTCCCAGCCGTCACCAGAGACGGCTCCGTGCGCACGCGCCTAATCCCGCAAGGGAGCCGGGGAACCACCAACTTGGGGTGAATCAGGCAGCCGCGCACTCGTGCCGGATGCTCGTAGGAGACCTTCCTGCTCCGAACCCGTCAGCTAACCCGGTAGGCGAAAGGAAGGAAAGGAGCGCGCCCCAGTGGCGTCCAACCGGCCTGCCCCCCAAGCCGTGTACATACCGAACGACGACGATTTCGGTGGGTACGACCAGGAGACCTGGGAGGAATGGAACCCCACCGAGGAGTCCGTCCGTCCCGTCCGCGGCAGGCACCGTGTGCACAAGAAGGGCGGCGGCGGGCTCGCCCGCAGCTCCACCGTGCTGGGCGTCGGCGTCATCGCCGCCGTCGGGGCGGGAGGCATCGCCACCGCGCAGGACGGCAAGCCGCCGGTCACCATCTCGATGCCCGACCTGGGCACCGTCGCGGACTCGCTGCCCAAGGCCGAGTCGCTGCCCGGCATCGGCTCCCTGCTGGCCGACGACGCGTCCGCCGCCGCGGGCTCCGACGCCGTCCCGGCCGCCACGCCGCTCACCACCGCCGGTGCCGGCACCGCCGGCATCCGGCAGGGCGGCGCCGACGCGGGCGAGGCGTTGCGCGCCCGCATCATGCGGCAGGCGGAGAGCCAGCAGGCCCAGGCGGACGACGCCGTGCGCACGGCGGCCGAGGAGAGCGCCGCCGAGAAGGCCGCCGCCGAGGCCGCCGCCCAGCAGCGGGAGGCCGAGCGCGAGGCCGACGCGAAGGCCGCCGCCCAGAAGAAGAAGGAGCGGGAGGCCCGGGAGGCCAAGGCCCTGGCCGAGCGCCGGGCCAAGCTCGCCAAGAGCTATGCGCTGCCCACCTCCTCGTACACCCTGACCTCGCACTTCGGTGACGCCGGCGCCATGTGGTCCTCCGGGCACCACACCGGTCTGGACTTCGCCGCGCCGACGGGTACCCCCCTCAAGGCCGTGCACACCGGCACCGTCAAGGAGGCCGGCTGGGCGGGCGCGTACGGCTACCGCACGGTCCTGGAGCTGCCCGACGGCACCGAGGTCTGGTACTGCCACCAGTCCTCGCTCAACGTCAGCGTCGGCCAGAAGGTCGCCACCGGCGATGTCATCGGGCGGGTCGGCGCGACCGGCAACGTCACCGGTCCGCACCTGCACATGGAGGTCCACACCGCCGGCGGGGCCAACATCGACCCGCTGTCCTGGCTGCAGGGCAAGGGCCTCAACCCCTGAGCAACCCCTGAGTCCGGGCTTAGGAGCGGTAGGGGTTGTGCGGCGGACAGCCGTACGCCGGGTAGCCGTACGGGGAGCCGCCCGGCGCGGGGCCGCGGTATGCGGGGCCGTAGGCAGGACCGCCGTAGGGCGGCGGGTGGCCGTATCCGGCGTAGGGCATCCCCACGGCCAGGGGCATCGGCATGGGGTACAGGACCGGCGCCGTCGCGCGGGCCGCGTAGGCCAGGGCGGGGCGGGCCGGCCCGCGGCGCTCCCACAGCTCTTCGAGCAGCTCCCGCTCGCGTACGACGAAGTCGGCGCCGGCCCTGCCGCGGCGCCCCCGGTGGCGCAGGAACGCCAGCGACGTCGCGTACGTCTCGTACTCGGCGACCGTGCGGGCCGCCGCCTTCCCCCAGGTGTACGCGGCGTAGTCGCGGGCCAGCGCGCGGGCGCGCATCGAGCCGAGCGCGTACGGCTCGGGCGGGGTGAGCCAGCCCGCCGCCGCGTAGGCGGGCAGCTCGGCGCGGATCAGGCGCAGTTCGCGCTGCCGGGTCCAGATGGCCAGCCAGGTCACCAGGCCGAAGGAGGGCAGCATGAACAGCGCGTACACGGTGAAGAAGCCGTACTGCCCGAAGACCGCGGAGCCGTTCCACAGCGCGTGCACGCCCATCGCGAGCAGCAGCCCGGTGAGCGGGAGCAGCACGCGGCGCACGTGCTGGCGCTCGGCGAAGAACGCGGCGAGGCCGAAGCCGATGCCGGTGAGGACCGTGAAGAGCGGGTGCGCGAACGGCGACATCACCACGCGCACGAAGAACGTCGCGGCGGTCACGGAGGCCAGGCCGCTGTCGCGGCTGAGCTGGTCGGTGACGAAGGCGTTGCCCAGGTAGAGGATGTTCTCGGTGAACGCGAAGCCGGTCGCGGTCACCCCGGCGATCACCACGCCGTCGACGACGCCGGTGAAGTCGCGTCTGCGGAACAGGAAGACGAGCAGGACGGCGGCCGCCTTGGCCGACTCCTCCACGATCGGGGCGATGACCGTGGCGCCGAGGGTGTCGGCGCTGTGCGGGTCCGCGGTGGCGGTGGCTATCCAGCGGATCGCGAAACTGTTCGCGACGATCGCGATGAGCGCGGCCGCGCAGGCCCCCCATGCGAAGGCGAACAGGAGATTGCGCCAGGGGCCCGGCGCCACCCGGTCCAGCCAGCGGAACGCGGCGACGAGCAGCGGCACCGGCACCGTCGCGAGGCCGAGGCCGACGAGGAAGCCCTCGGTGCCGGTCTGCTCCCTGACCAGGGCGAGGATCACCAGGCCCGACAGGGCGAGCAGCGTGACGAGCCCGGCCGCCCGTATCGCGCGCCGCTGCCACCAGTGGGCACGGCGGACCTCTCCCGGGGCGGGGGCCTCGGGGGGTATCGGATACGGAGAAGTGGTGGCCACGTCGTTGACCCTAACGAGGGATACGGGTGGCCGCGACGGGGCCTTACCGACCGGCGCCGGTCCCGAGCCGCGCGGTGCGGCGGAACAGCAGGTCGCGGACGACGTGTCCCTTGGTCAGGCCCTGGCCCTCGAAGCGGGTCAGGGGGCGGAACTCCGGGCGCGGGGCGAAGCCGCCGTCCGGCCGCGTGTTCTCGAAGTCGGGGTGCGCGGTGAGCACCTCCAGCATCTGCTCGGCGTACGGCTCCCAGTCCGTCGCGCAGTGCAGGAGCGCCCCGGGCTTGAGCGAGGGCGCGGCCAGCGTCAGGAACTCCGGCTGGATCAGGCGGCGCTTGTGGTGGCGGGCCTTGGGCCAGGGGTCGGGGAAGTAGACGCGCAGGCCGTCGAGGGACTCGGGCGGGAGCATCTCGCGGAGCAGGATGATCGCGTCGCCGTTGGCCACGCGTACGTTCGTCAGTCCCGCCCGTTCGGCGAGGCCGAGCAGATTTCCCTGGCCGGGGGTGTGGACGTCGACGGCGAGGATGCCGGTGTCCGGGTCGGCGGCGGCCATCTTCGCGGTGGCCTCGCCCATGCCGAAGCCGATCTCCAGGACGACGGGGAGGTCGGGGCGGGGCCCCTTGTCGTCCGCGAACAGCTCGCCGAGGTCCAGGGTGCGCAGCCCGTCGATGTCCAGGCCCCACGTGGGCCACAGCCGCCGCAGGGCGTCGCCCTGGCTGGTGGTCACCCGGCTGCGGCGCGGCTGGAAACTGCGGATCCGCCGCTCGTGGTGCGACCCGGCGGGATCGGGCGAGGGCCCCCCGGGAAACCGGGGAGCGGCCGGCGCGCGCCGCCCGCCCCGCCCCTCCGCGGTCGACGACACCCCCTCGGGAGCTTCGGGGCCGTCGGGGACTTCGGGGATACGGGGAGACTCAGACACAGTGCGCCCGATTTTACGGGTTGCCCGGGCTTCCCCCGTACGGCGACCGACGCCCTTCCCCGCTAAGGGCGTCCCGCCACGCCCCCCAGAGAGGCCAGCGCCCGCCGCGCGACCTCCCGGCCGATCGGCAGCGAGGCGGTCGCCGCGGGCGAGGGCGCGTTCAGCACATGGACGGTCCGCGCCCCCTCCCGTATGAGGAAGTCGTCGACCAGCGTGCCGTCCCGCAGCACGGCCTGCGCCCGGACCCCCGCCGGCGCGGGGACCAGGTCGTCCGGCCCGACCGCGGGCAGCAGCCTGCGCACGGCGTCGGTGAACGCCGACTTGGAGGCCGAGCGGCGCAGCTCGCCCGCCCCGTAGCGCCAGTGGCGCCGGGCTATGTGCCAGGAGCCCGGCCACCCCAGCGTGCCGGCCAGCTCGCGGGGGCGGACCACCGACCAGTCGTACCCCTCGCGGGCGAGGGCCGGGACCGCGTTCGGCCCGACGTGGACGCCGCCGTCGATCCCGCGGGTGAGGTGGACGCCGAGGAAGGGGAAGGCGGGGTCGGGCACGGGATAGACGAGGCCGCGGACCAGCTCGGGGCGCGCCAGCTCGAAGTACTCCCCGCGGAACGGCACGATCCGCATGCCCGGGTCGTCCCCGGTGAGCCGCGCGATCGCGTCGCAGTGCAGCCCGGCGCAGTTCACCAGGACCCGGCCGCGCACGATGGCGCCGTCGGCGGTGCGGACGGCGACGCCGCGCTCGGGCCGGCGGTCCACCCGCAGGACGTGGCCGCCCGCGCCGTAGCGGATCTCGGCGCCCGAGGCGGCCGCCAGGTGCCGGGCCACCGCGCCGTAGTCGCAGATGCCGGTCGTCCCGACGTGGATGGCGGCGAGCCCGCGGACCTCCGGTTCGTACGCGGTGATCTGGGCGGGGCCCAGCTCGCGCACCGGGATGCCGTTCTCCCTGCCGCGCTGGACCAGGGCGTGCAGCCGGGGCAGCTCCGCGCGCTCCGTGGCGACGATCAGCTTGCCGGTGACCTCGTGCGGAAGGCCGTACTCCGCGCAGAACTTGATCATTTCGGCGGCGCCGCCGACCGCGTATCTGGCCTTCAGCGAGCCCGGGCGGTAGTAGATCCCGCTGTGGATCACGCCGCTGTTGCGGCCCGTCTGGTGCCGGGCGGGGCCGGGCTCCTTCTCCAGCACGGTGACGCGGGTGCCGGGGGCGGTGCGGGTGAGGGCGTACGCCGTCGCGAGACCGACGATGCCGCCGCCGATCACCAGGACATCGCAGTCGTACGGACCGCCGCCGTCGTACGCGACCTTCTTCACCGCGCCTCACCTCCCACCACAGATACTGCCCTGCGCCACTGACAACGCCTTCAAACTCGGGGTGGGTGTGTGATTGAGCGCTACGCGGGAGCCATCAGCAGCGGCCGCGCGCGTTCCCGCAGCTCCACCACCCGGGGCTCGTCCCCGTACGGCTCCAGTCGGTGCAGGAGGTCCTTCACGTACTCGGTGGTCCGCGCGGAGGAGATGCGCCCGGCGACCTCCAGGGCCCGGGTGCCCTGCTCGCACGCCGCGTCGAGGTTGCCGGACTCCAGCTCGGCGACCGCCGAGACGACCAGGCGCAGGCCGTGCGAGCGCACGAACTCCTCCGTGGGCCGCGACAGGGCCTGCTCCGTGAAGCGGCGGACCTGCCGGGGCGCCTTCAGGTCGCGGTAGCACTCGGCGGCGTCCGCGGCGAAGCGGTCGTAGCCGTAGAAGCCGAGCCAGGTGGGGTCGTTGTCACCGTCGCGGGCCCGCTCCAGCCAGCCCTCGGCGGCCCGCAGCGCCGTCCCCGCGGCCTGCGCGTCATGGGCACGCGCGTGTGCCCGCGCCTCGACGAGGCGGAAGAAGCTCATGGTGCGGGCCGTCGCGAGCCCGCGGTTGCGCTCCAGGGCGGCCTGCGCGAGGTCGACGCCCTCGTCGCCGAAGCCGCGGTAGGTGGCCTGCAGGGACATGGAGGCGAGGACGTACCCCCCCAAGGGCACGTCGGCGGCGGCGCGGGCCAGGCGCAGCGCCTGGATGTAGTAGCGCTGGGCGGCTTCCTGCTGGCCGGTGTCGAAGGCCATCCATCCGGCGAGGCGCGTCAGCTCGGCGGAGGCTCCGAAGAGGGCCCGTCCGACCTCGTCGGAGTAGGAGCCGAGCAGCAGCGGCGCCGCCTCGACGCGCAGGCACTCGGGGACCATCGAGGAGCGCCAGTCGCCGCCCCCGTACTTGGAGTCCCAGCGCCGGGCGTCCTCCGCGGCCTCGCGCAGCTTCAGCACGTCGCTGTGGCCGACCTTCATGGGCGCGCCGCCGTCGTCGGCCTGCGCCACGTCGCGCGGCACGTCGTGAGAGGCGTCACGCGCCACGGAGCTGTCGGCCGGGGTTATCAGCCAGCGCGAGGCGGGCGTGGCGTAGGCGCTCACCGCGAAGGAGCCGGCGAGGGACTGCCAGATCCCGCCGCCCGCGCGCCGGCCCGCCAGGTCGAGGCGGTACAGCTCGGTGGCCGACTTCACGGCGGCCCCCACGTCACGGGGGAAGGCGAGGCCCACCTCGGGCGCCGGGTCGGCGTCCGCGAGGCCGATCTCGTGCAGCGGCACCGGGCGGCCGAGCTTCTGGCCGATGGCCGCCGCGATCAGGTGGGGCGCGGCGCCCTGGGGCACCATGCCCTTGGACACCCACCGGGCCACCGATGTCTTGTCGTATCGAAGCGTCAACCCGCGCTGTGCGCCGAGGTCGTTGACCCGGCGGGCGAGTCCCGCGTTGCTGATTCCCGCGAGGGCGAGAACGGTGCCGAGTTTCTCGTTCGGCCCGCGTTGCTCCCTGGACATGCGCCACCCCTCGGACACAGACGGCTGCCGGGCGGTGGCTGGACCGCACGGCATTCGTGCTGCGTTCCCCCGGGGGCAGGGGTACCCGCGCCCGTCCGTGCCGTGGCGTGGGCCCCGGACACGGTGGCCGGACTCGCGGCCGCAAGAGCGTTTGGCCGATCCTCCAGGTATATGCCTCCGCGAAAACATCAGCACACACAGGGTAGTTCGCCGCATCCCAAGCGTTAAGGGGCGTAGTTCCGTATGGCGAGATTGTTGTCCGTACGGAAGTGCGGCGGGGGTGTGCCGTGCTCCCGGTGTGTGGCCGTGCGCCCGGGTGTGCGCTCTTCTGCGGCCATGGCGGGAGCGCTTCCATGGACGACGCGTGGGTCGGCCCGCTGCGCTGGAGTCAGTGGGCTGGGGGATGCCGTCGCCTCCATCCCCGCGGGCGGCGGACCGGTCCGGGAGGCGAACACCGCCTCCCGGGCTGTGCGTTGTCCTCGAACGGTTCCGTGCTGGGCTCATCCCAGGCCGATTTGGCCGAAAATCACTCACGGGAGAGAACGGGGCGAGCGGCCCGGCGCCCCTGTAGAGGGGCCTCATACCTTCTTCAACAACCGCCCAACAACCGCCCGCGCGAAGCGGATTCGCCGCCCACCCCGAGCGGGCCGACCGCTCGCCCACGGTGGTCGCACCACCGGTACGCGGTGGTCGCACCACCTGTACGCGGTGGATTCACCGCCGCGCAAGCGGCCACGCGGCCCCTCCCGTGCGCCTCCTTCGTGGCAGCATGGGACCCCAGTTCTTCGGTGCACTGGTCGGCCGGGCCTCTCGGCGCCCTGCCGACGGCCCGTCCACAGCCTGTGGAGGCAGCGATGCGGTGGTTGGTGGGGTGGAGCAGTACCGCCGCGAGGCCCTCGGCGGCCGGCTCCGCCGGGGCCACCGGCGACGACGGCGAGTCGGTGCACCCCGTGGGCTCCCAACTCCTGTGGGGCGACCCGGACCCGCTCTGGGCGGTCGGTGACTGGCGCGCCGACGAGGTGCGCGTGGTGAAGGTCGACGAACAGACCCGCATCGCGGTGCTCGGCACCTGCGGCGCCTCCGACGAGCAGCTGCGGGTGGGCCTCTTCGCCGCCCGCGGCGGCGCCCTGCGCCACCTCACCGCCTGGTCCGGCAGTTACACGGCGGTCGTCCAGGTCGGCCGCCGCGTCATGGTCGCCGGGGACCTCGCGGGCGCGCGGCCCGTCTTCCACACCCCGTGGGCGGGCGGCACGGCCTACGCCACCGCCGCACTGCCCCTGGCCGACCTCGTCGAGGCCCACCTGGACATCGGCCACCTCGCGGCGCTGCTCGCCGCCCCCGACGTCCCCGAGGCGCTGCACGACTCGACGCCCTACCAGGGCGTGCGGCGTGTACCGCCGGGGCACGCGCTGATCCTGCGCGCGGGCGCACGGGAGGTCGCCGGGTACGAGCCGGTGGCGTCGCTGGCCGTCGCGGCGCCCGCCGCGGACGCCGCCAGCGCGGTCGACGGCGTCCGGGACGCCCTCGTCGAGGCGGTACGCACCCGCCTGACCGCCCCGCGCCACGTCCCCGGCGCGGGGGTCGACCCCGGCCCGGTGCCCGGCATGGGGCCCGCCGAGCGGCGGGCGGCGCGCGGCATGCCGGTGCCCGGCATCGGAGCGGACCTCTCCGGAGGACCCGCCTCGGCGACCCTCGCCCTCCTGGCGGCCGGTCTGCCCGGCATGCCCGGCACGGTCCTCGGGCACGGCACGGGCGCCGGGGAGCGGCTCCTGGCCGTCACCTTCAACGACCTCGCCGTCGACGGCAGGGAGGCGGAGCTGGAGCGGGCCGGCGCCATCGCCGCCAACCCGCGCCTGCACCACGTGGTCGTCGCCGCGGGCGAGGACACCCTGCCCTACGCCGACCTGGACGGCCCCCTGACGGACGAGCCGAGCAGCACCCTGGTGATGGCCCAGCGCCACCGCGCGCGGCTCTCCTCGGGCAGCGCGGACCACTTCACGGGCCATGGCGCGCGGCAGGTCCTGGACGCCCATCCCGCCCGCCTCGCCGACCTCCTGATGGACCGCAGGCGGCGGCACCTGGTGCGGCCGGTGGCCGCGCTGGCGAAGGCCGACGGGTCGGTACTGGTCCCCGCGCGCGTGTACGGCGCGGCGCGCAAGCTGGCCCGCACGCCCCACCGCGCGGGGGTCGCCTCGCTCGCCGACCGGCTGCTGCGGCGCCGCTTCGACGAGTCGGAGGGGGCCGTGGGGGCCTCGCTCGCCGGTCTCGTGTGGGCGAGACCGGGGCCCGCCGCCCGCTGGCTGACGGGGGAGGCCCTGGCCGAAGTATCGGTTCGCCTGAACGACACGACGATGCGGCCCGGCGGCCCCGGCCAGCGCCCGGGGGAGTTCCGCGCGCGGGCGGCCCTCGCCCGGCACGCCGCCGACCTGCGCATCCTCGAACAGGCCGCCGAGGTCCGCTTCCAGCGGCTGCACGCGCCCTTCCTGGACAACCAGGTCGTACGCGCGTGCCGGGCGCTCCCCGAGGCCCTGCGCGTGCGGCCGGGGGCCCGGGCCGCGATCCTGCGCACGGTCCTGGAGGGCGCCGGGGTCACCGATCTGCCGGCCGGCTGGGGCACCCCGTCGCCCGCCTCCAGCACGGCGGCGGCCCGCACCGGCCTGCGGGTTGCGGTCGACCGTCTGATCACCCTCTTCGACACCCCGCTCCTCGCCCAGGCGGGCCTGGTGGAGGCCCGCGTCGTCCGCAAGGCGCTGCGCGAGGCCGCCGAGGGAGCGCCCCTCCCGCTGGACGGCCTGGCCGAGCTGGTCGCCACGGAACTGTGGCTGCGCCGGCTCCTGGCCCGCAGGGGAACGTGCTGGACGGGCACCCCGGCGCGCCAACGCGCCGTCCCCACCGGGAGCGTGGTCCCCCAGCGGGGCGCCCTGGGAGCGGGCCGCTGACCCCCGCGAAACCCGCCGCCTGCTAAACCCCGCGCCTTACCTCGCCCCGACAGGGAGAATGACCCGGTGCGGTACGGAATCCTGGGCGCCACCGAGGCGTACGACGACCAAGGCGCCCTCCTGCCCGTGGGAGGGCGGCGGCTGCGTGCCCTGCTCGCCGCGCTGGCGCTCCACGCGGGCCGTACGGTCACCGTCGGCGCCCTCATCGACGAGATCTGGGCCGACACCCCGCCTGCCGACGCCCCCGCCGCCCTCCAGGCCCTGGTCGGCCGGCTGCGCCGCGTGCTCGGCAAGGACGCCGTCGCCTCCGTCCCCGGCGGCTACCGCCTCGCCGCCGCCCCCGAGGACGTCGACCTGCACCGCTTCGAGCGCCTCGTACGCGAGGGCCGGGCGGCCCTGGACCGCGACGACCCGGCGCCGGCCGCCCGCATCCTGCGGGACGCGCTCGCCCTGTGGCGCGGCCCCGCCCTCGCCGACCTGCCCGACCGCACCGCGGCGGCGCGCCCCGAGGCCCGGCGCGCCGAGGCGCTCCGCGCGCGCATAGCGGCGGACCTGCTGCTGGGCCGCGCCGGCGACGTCGTACCCGAGCTGCGGGAACTGACCGCCGCGCGGCCCTACGACGAGCAGCTGCGCGCGCTCCTGATCCGCGCCCTGCGCGCTGCCGGACGCGGCGCCGACGCGCTCGACGCCTACGAGGACGCGCGCCGCGCCCTCGCCGACGGGCTCGGCACCGATCCCGGGCCGGAGCTGCGAGCACTGCACGCGGAACTGCTCGGTCCGGCCGGCCCGTCCTCGGCGCCCGCCGCCGCCCTACCGGGGGCCGGGCGGGCCGAGCGGTCCGAGCGGGCGGAACGGCCCGAGCATCCCGGGCAGCCGCACCGGCCCGAGCGGCATGAGTGGCCCGAGCGGCATGAGCGGCATGAGCGGAAGGGGAACATCCGCAACCGTCTGACGTCATTCGTCGGGCGGGAACCCGAACTCACCGCCATCCGTTCGGATCTGCACAGGGCCCGCCTCGTCACCCTCACCGGACCGGGCGGCTCCGGAAAGACCCGCCTCGCCGAGGAAGCCGCCGCCGGGCATCCGCAGGCATGGCTGGCCGAGCTGGCCCCGCTCGACCACCCCGAGGCGGTGCCGGGCGCCGTCGTCAGCGCGCTCGGGCTGCGCGAGACCGTGCTGATGACCAGCGAGCTGACCGCCCCGCAGGACGATCCGGTCACGCTGCTCGTCGAGTACTGCGCCCCGCGCGGCCTGCTCCTGATCCTTGACAACTGCGAACATGTGATCGACGCGGCCGCCGGGCTGGCCGAGACGCTCCTCACCCACTGCCCCGACCTCACCATCCTCGCCACCAGCCGCGAACCCCTGGGCGTGCCGGGCGAGTCGGTGCGCCCTGTGGAGCCCCTCCCGCCCGACCCGGCGCACCGCCTGTTCGCCGAGCGGGCCACGGCGGTGCGGCCCGGCTTCGCCCCGGACGAGGACGCCGGGGCCGTCGCCGAGATCTGCCGCCGCCTGGACGGCCTGCCGCTCGCGATCGAACTGGCCGCGGCCCGCCTCCGGCTGCTCACCCCCCGCCAGATCGCCGACCGCCTCGACGACCGCTTCCGCTTGCTGACCAGCGGCAGCCGCACGGTCCTGCCCCGCCAGCAGACGCTGCGCGCCGTCGTCGACTGGTCCTGGGACCTGCTCGGTGAGGCCGAGCGGACCGTGCTGCGCGAGGTCTCCGTCTTCGCCGGCAGCTGGGACCTGCCCGCCGCCGAGGCGATCTGCACCGGGCCCGCCACGGAACTGATCGGCGCCCTGGTCGACAAGTCCCTGATCGTGGCGGTCCCGTACACCGGCCCCGAGGACGCGGGCATGCGCTACCGCCTCCTGGAGACCATCCACGAGTACGCCGCCGAGCGCGCCGCCGAGACCCCGGACCTGCTCGCGGCCGCCGCCCGGCGCCACAGCGCGTACTTCCGCGCGATGGTCGAGCGGGCCGAGCCTTTGCTGCGCAGCTCGGAGCAACTGCCGTGGTTCGGCCGCCTGGAGACGGAGCTGGACAACATCCGCGCGGCCCTCCAGCACGCCATCGAGACCCGCGACACGCGGACGGCGATCGCGCTGGCCGTCGACACCGGCTGGTTCTGGTGGCTGCGCAACTTCCGGCGCGAGGGATGCGACTGGATGGGCCGCATCCTGGAGCTGGCCCCGGGCCCCGCCTCGCCCGACGGCATCCCGGCCCTGCCCGACGCGGACGACCCGCTCTACTGGCCGTGGATGAAGCTGCGGCTGCTGCACCTCTTCCTGCTGACGGAGTCCCGCCCCGCGGACGCGCCGGCGGACCAGGAGGGCTGGACCAGGGGCGAGTACGTCGAGCGGGTCCGCGCCGTCTTCGCCCGGCCCGTCCCGCAGTCCGCCCAGTTCCCCGGCCTGATCTGGCCGTTCACCATCTTCTTCACCGGCGGCACGATGGAGGACGCCCGCCCCGCCCTGGACGCCACGGTCGACAACTGCCGCCGCCACGGCGGGGAGTGGGAGCTGTGCGTCATCCTGATGTTCCGCGCCCACATGGCCATCGACACCAACGGCAACCTCTCGGGCGTCGACGAGGACCTCGCCGAACTGCGCACGCTCAGCGGTCGGGTGGGCGACCGGTGGATGAGCGCCCAGGTGCACAGCGCCTCGGGCGAGGCCGCGATGGCCCGCAGCCGCCACGACGAGGCCCGCGCCGCCTACGAGGAAGCGCTCCGCCTCGCCTACGAAGTGGGCGCCTACGCGGAGACGCCGTTCCTGATGGCCAGGCTCGCCGAGATCTCCTACCGGGAGGGCGACCGGGCCACCGCGGTGAAGGCCCTCGACGAGGCGAGCGACGAGGCGGACCGGCACGGTGTGACCGACTCACGCGCATACGTACGGCTGCTGCGCGCCCTGATGGCCCTGGACGACGGCGACCCGGCCACGGCCCGCGAGCTGTGCGCGGCCGCCCGCGACGAGACGGTGTACGGGACACCGCCGCCGCAGTTCACCGTGGCCCTGCGGAGCGTGGAGGCCCGCGTCATCGCCGCCGAGTCCGGCCCGGAGGCGGGGGTGCCCGAACTGGCCGAGGCGCTGCGGGAGGCGTTGGCCGCCCGGTGCTCCGAGGTCGTCGTCGCCTCGCTCGTGGATCACGGCGCCGCGCTCGTGAGCGAACTGGGCGACCACGCGCGGGCGGCCCGGCTGCTCGCGGTCGGCACCCGCCTGCGGGGCGGCAGCCCGCGGCCGCGCCCCGAGTCGACCGCCGCCGAGCGCGTCGCGGCCGCCGCGACGGCCGCGCTCGGCGCCCGGTGCCACGAGGCGGCGCGCGCCGCGGGCAGCACCCTGACGACCGAGGAGGCGCTCACGGAACTGTCCGGGGCGGTGCCCCGCGGCAGGCCCCGGACCGGGTCAGGCGCAGCGCATCCGTGACTGCGCCCAGTCGGCGAGGGTCACCGCGTGGAAGGGCGAGTGGGGTTCGACGACCAGCCGGACGGTCTTGCGGCCGGCGAGGCTCACGCTGACCGGCACCGCCGGGTCACCGCCCTCGACCAGCGGCGAGCGCCACAGCCGCGCCCCGTCCGCGTACACGGAGAAGCGCACCCTGCCGAGCCCCATCGTCATGTCGTCGATGCCGACGAGGGCGTCGTACGTCGAGCAGCGGCGGTTCAGGTCGATCGTCACGGAGGACTCCCCGTGCACGGTCACGCCGTGGGAGTACTGCCTGCCGGCGATCCTCAGGCCCTTGCGCTGCCACACCCAGCTGCTCTCGGCCAGCCGCATCTCGGGCTTGGTGCCGTCACCGACCAGGCCGTAGCGCAGCTCGCTCCACTGGTAGACCGCCGGGGCGGGCGGCGGTGGCGGTGGTGGTTTCGGCGTCGGTCTGGGTCTGGGCTCGGGCGGCGCGGGTGCCGGTTCCGGGGGCGGCGGGGGCGGCTTCGGCCGGGGCTCGGGCCTGTCCTTGGCAGGGGGCTTCGGCGCGGGCGGGGGCGGCGACGGCGGCTTTGGGGTGGGCTTCGGCGCGGGCGGCGGCGGTGTCGGCCCGGATGCGGGGGGCGTCGCCTCGTGCGGCGCGGCCGACTCGGACACCGCGGGTGCCTCGGCCTTCGGCGGCGCGTCGGCCTCGGGCTTGGCGTCGCCGCCGGTGAGGGCGAGCGCGGCGGCGACCCCGGCGGCCACGACGACACCCGCCGCGATCCCCGCCTTGGCGGGCGCGCCGAGCCCCTCGGCGGCGGCACCGCCCGCTGCGGACCCTCCGGAGGACCCGCTCACGGCGGCCGCGCCCGCGGCTCCCGCGGCACCCGCGCCGGCCGTGCCGCCCCCGACGAGCGCGGCCACCTTCGCGTACCCGGCGGCCCCGAACCAGCCGATGACGGCGATCGGCACGACCGCGGGGATGCCGCTGGCGACCTCCTCGATCTGCCCGGCCGCCAGGCGGCACTTGGCGCACTCCGCCAGGTGCTTGCGCAGGCCTCGCTCGGCGCGGGAGCGCAGGCCGCCGCGGGCGTAGGCGCCGAGGCGGTCGGCGTAGCGCGCGCACTCCTCGCTCTCGGTGAGCGTGGCGCTGACGTGCGCCTGGAGGTAGGCCTGCTTGAGGCCCTCGCGGGCGCGGCTGGCGAGCACGCGCGTGCCGTTCGCATCCAGGCCGAAGAGGGTGGCGACCTCGCTCGGGGACTCCTCCTCGATCTCCGTGTGCCAGAGCACGGCCTGCCAGCGCTCGGGCAGGCTCCTGAAGGCCTGCATGGCCATCGACTGCTCGGCCTCGTGCATCGCGCGGACGTCCGCGCCCAGCTCCAGGCCCGCTCCGAAGGACGCCATGGACGCCATGGACACGGTCTCGTCCGAGGCGTCGGTGCCGCGCGCGGCCTGCGCGGCGAACACCGCGAAGTCCTCGACCAGCTGCTCCCGCTTCGCCGACTTCGTCCAACCCGCGGCGACGCGCCTGACCGTGGTCAGCAGATAGGCGCGCACCGCGTGCTCGGGCCCGCTGCCGCCGCGCACGGCCTGGAGCATGCGGGCGAAGACCTCGGCGGTGAGGTCGTCGGCGGTGTGGGCGTCACGGCAGCAGGTGCGGGCATAACGGCGGACCGCCTCGGCGTGCCTGCGGTACAGCTCCTCGTACGCGAAGTCGTCGCCCGCCCGCATCCGGGTGATCAGATCGGCGTCGGAGTGCGCCCCTGCCCCGTCGGCGGCCGCGGTGCCCGTGCCGCCTTCGCGCTGCGGCGGCACGCTGGGCCCCGGTCCGCCCTGGGGCGGCACCTGGCGGGTGGGCGGCCCCTCGGTCTCCGTGCCGCCCGCCGCGGACGCTTCCTCGCCGAAGCCTGTGGACGGCTCGTCCCGACCGTCACCACTCATCGCGGAACGCCCCCGGTTGCACACTCGGACCAGAACACCGGCACAGAGTGACACACAGCCGTGCTCAGGCCGTGGGTGATGACGGGCAACCACTCGTCCGGGGTGATTCCCCGGAATGGAGCACTACTGTTCACCCATTCGGGGAAGGCTCAACGCCCTGAACGTACCGGAGTTGAGCCTTCCGCCGTGGGCCCTAGGACGGGCGCGACCGCAGTCCTTCGAGCAGGATGTCGAGCAGCCGCGACGACGCCGCGGCCTGCTGCGCCGCGTCCGGCAGCGACGGCGCCGCCGTCGCTATCACCAGCAGGACGTCGGAGACGGTCACGTCCGGCCGCAGCTCACCCGCCGCGCGGGCCCGCTCCACGAGGCGCCCGACGACATCGAGGAGCGTCGCCGCCCCCGCGTCGTCGCTCACCGCGGCGGAAGCGGACTCCTCGGCGGGCGCCTGACGCTGCTCGACCAGACGCAGCTCGGGGGCCCCGGAGACCGACTGCCGCTGCTGCGGCACCCGCGCCCCGTCCTCCTGGACACCGTCCTCGACGCCCACCCGCAGCACCTGCGGCGGCAGCAGCCGCCCCGCGCCCGACGCCACGGAGGTCCGCAGGAAGCGCGAGAGCGCCGACCACGGCTCGTCCTCCTGCCCGAGCGCGGTACGCGCCTGGTCGGTCAGCCGGGACGTCTCCTCCTCGGCTATCCGTCGGACCAGCACGTCCTTGCTCGGGAAGCGGCGGTAGACGGTGCCCACGCCGACCCGGGCGCGGCGCGCGACGTCCTCCATGGGCGCGCCGTACCCCAGCTCGCCGAAGACCTCGCGGGCCGCGCGAAGTACATGCTCCAGATTGCGCTGTGCGTCGACCCGCAGTGGCGTCGTACGCGCTCCTTCCCCCATGTCACGTCCGTTCCCGCTGGTGCCGACGGCTGACGCCGACACGGACGCGGAAGTCCAGTGAGTCTCCTGAATGTGCATGCGTTCCCCCGGTAATGACGTCTCCCCCCGGAGACACTCCCCGCCATTGGCAACCGGCGTGTGCGGAGCGAACGCTTCCGTGAGCCCGGAAATCCCGGCTCGACGAGCGCGTCCCCCGACACCCCGACGTCCCACGAACATAGTTGAGCCTGAGTCAATTCAGAAGGGGTGGGTTCCGCACGGAGCGCCCCCCGATCGGAGTACGCACCGGTTCAGGCCTTATTGCACCCCCCGCGCATACCCCCCTGACACCCGCTGACCTGCGCACCTTTCCTACGCCGCCGCGAGCCGCCGAGCGCGCCCGCCGCACCCTCCCCGGTCACACAAATTGCCGGGCCTGTGGACAAACTCCGGAGCCGGGTGCGTCATGGGATGGTGACGGAACCTGTGCGCATTCTCGTCGTCGGCGGTGGCTACGTCGGCATGTACACCGCACTGCGACTCCAGCGGAAGCTGAAGCCGGAGCTCAAGCGGGGTGAGGCCGAGATCGTGGTCATCACGCCCGAGCCGTACATGACGTATCAGCCGTTCCTGCCCGAAGCGGCGGCCGGCAACATCTCGCCGCGCCATGTCGTGGTGCCGCTGCGCCGCGTCCTCGACCAGTGCCGCGTCATCATCGGCGAGGTCGAGTCGGTCGACCACGCCAAGCGCACCGCGACGTTCACCACGCTCGCCACCGAGGAGGAGGGCACCGGCGCCGTCGACCTCACGTACGACGAACTGGTCCTCGCCCCCGGCTCCATCTCGCGCACCCTGCCCATCCCGGGCCTCGCCGAGTACGCCATCGGCTTCAAGACCGTCGAAGAGGCCATCGGGCTGCGCAACCACGTCATCGAACAGATGGACATCGCCTCCTCCACCCGGGACCCCGCGATCCGCGACGCGGCTCTGACCTTCGTCTTCGTGGGCGGCGGCTACGCGGGCGTGGAGGCGCTCGGCGAACTGGAGGACATGGCGCGCTACGCCGCCCGCTACTACCACAACATCAAGGCCGAGGACATGAAGTGGATCCTCGTCGAGGCCTCCGGGCGGATCCTGCCCGAGGTCGGCGAGGAGATGGGCCGGTACACGGTGCGCGAGCTGCGACGGCGCAATATCGACGTACGCATGGAGACCCGCCTTGACTCCTGCGAGGACCGCGTGGCCGTCCTGAGCGACGGCGCCCGCTTCCCCACCCGCACCGTCGTGTGGACGGCGGGCGTCAAACCGCACCCCCTGCTCGCCGCCTGCGACCTCCCGCTGAACGAACGCGGCCGCCTCAAGTGCACCGCACAGCTGTCCGTCGAGGGCGCCACGCACGCGTGGGCCGCCGGAGACGCCGCCGCCGTCCCCGACGTGAGCGCCGCCGAACCCGGCAAGGAGTGCGCGCCCAACGCCCAGCACGCCGTGCGCCAGGCCAAGGTCCTCGGCGACAACATCGTGGCGACCCTGCGCGAGCGGCCGCTCCAGGAGTACCGGCACAAGTACGTGGGCTCCGTCGCCTCCCTAGGCCTGCACAAAGGCGTCGCCCACGTCTACGGACGCAAGTTGAAGGGCTACCCCGCCTGGTTCATGCACCGCGTCTACCACTTGAGCAGAGTGCCGACCGTCAACCGCAAGTCCCGGGTGCTCGCCGAATGGACCCTCGCCGGCCTGTTCAAACGCGAGATCGTCTCCCTGGGCTCGCTGGAGCACCCCCGTGCGGAGTTCGAACTGGCGGCCGGTGGAGGGCGCCCGAAGGAGTCCTCCTGACCGGAGGCAGGAACTCCCCGCGCGGGCCCCACGTCTGATGGATGTCCGTCCGCACCCACGGATGTCAGTCCGGTCGGCAAGACTGTCCGTGTGACCATGGTCCGGCCGCACGGCCGACCCACGGGACCGTCCGCCCTCGACAAGCTGTGTTCCCGATCCAGAAGCGACACCACGAGGCCTACCGCAGTGAACTTCACGCGCTGGAGCGCCCGGCTCCCCGGAACGCAGCGCCGCGCGGCGGCGCGGACCGACCAGACGACCTCCCCGTCCCCGCGCGGCGACGGCTCCGTCCCCGCCGCCCGCGCCGAGCGGCTCTCCGCCGGAGCACGGCCCACGCCCGCCGACGGCATCGACGAGCTGCCGGTCCGCGAGGTGCTCGACCGCGTCCCCGCCCTCGTCGCCCTCGTGCACGGCGCCGACCACCGCGTCGCCTACGTCAACGACGCCTACGCCGCCGCCTTCGGCCCCCGCCCCCTCGGCGAACCCGCGCGCGTGGCGCTGCCCGAACTGGCCGAGCTCGGCCTGCTGCCCCTCTTGGACCAGGTCCTGCGCAGCGCGAAGCCGCGCACCGTCAAGTCCCGCCGCACGTCCGGCGGCCGCTCGTACACCTTCACCTGCACCCCCGTGAACCTCCCGGGGACCACCGGCGCGGCCGGTGCCGGGCAGAGCGGCGGCGTCCTCGTCTTCGCCGCCGACGTCACCGACCACGCCGAGGCCGCCGAGCGCCTGCGCGCCAGCGAGCGCGCCCAGCGCGAGACGGCCGTCACCCTCCAGAAGTCACTCCTGCCCCAGGAACTCGAACAGCCCGACGACCTGCGCATCGCCGCCACCTACCAGCCCGGCGGCACCGAGGCCGCGGTCGGCGGCGACTGGTACGACGTGATCACCCTCGGCGGCGGCCGCACCGCCCTCGTCATCGGCGACGTGATGGGCCGGGGCGTGCGCGCGGCGGCCGTCATGGGCCAGCTCCGCACCGCCGTGCGCGCCTACGCCCGCCTGGACCTGCCGCCGCACGAGGTCCTCCAGCTCCTGGACGGCCTCGCCGCCGAGATCGACGCCAGCCAGATCGCCACCTGCGTCTACGCCATCCACGACCCGAACGAGGGCAGCCTCCTCTACGCCTCCGCGGGACACCTGCCCATCCTCGTACGCGACGAGAACGGCATCATCCACCGCGCCGAGGAACCCACCGGCCCCCCGCTCGGCACGGGAGGCTGGCTGCACACCTCCGGCTCCCTGCCGCTCGGCCCCGGCTCGACCGCCGTCCTCTATACGGACGGTCTCGTCGAGCGGCGCAGCGAGGACATCGACGAAGGCGTCGCCTCCCTGGAGCGCGCCCTGGCCGGCGCCACCGGCACCCCGCAGGTGGTGTGCGACCGCCTGATCCGCGCCCTCGGGGTGACCGCCGACCACGACGACGACGTGGCCGTCCTGGTCCTCCAGCACCCGGCCCGCACCGGCCCGGACGCGGAGCTGTTCCGCAACGCCGCCCTGGAGCTGCTCGGCGGCGTGGAGGCCGCCCCACGCGCGCGTGCCTTCGCCACCGGCGTCCTCGCCAGCTGGCGCTTCTCCCCGGAACTGCACGACCTCGGCGTCCTGGCCGCCAGCGAACTGGTCGCCAACTCCCTCCAGCACGGCACCCCGCCGATGCGGCTGCGTCTGCGCCGCACCGACCGCCGCCTGATCATCGAGGTCACCGACGGCGACGACCACCTGCCGCGCCGCCGCCGCGCCGAGCCGGCCGACGAGGCGGGACGCGGCATCGCCATCGTCGCCACGATCGCGTCGAACTGGGGCTCGCGTCGCACACCGGGAGGCGGCAAGGCCGTCTGGTGCGAGTTCGCGCTCCCCCAGTAGCGCGGGCCACGCGGTGGCGGACGGTTACGCGTCCGCCGTGGCGGGCGCGGCCGCGGTAGGGCCGCCCTGCGCCACCACCGGGCTCTTGGCCAGCGAGGGCTGGTTCTGCACGGGGGTGAGCCCACGCCCCATCCGCACCGCGAGCACCGTGATGCCCAGCGAGAACAGCACGAACGTCACGATGTACGGGAGGTGCAGCGCGGCGCCCATCGGCCCGCCGACGGCCGGACCGACCGCGAGGGCGAGCTGCTTCACCAGGGCGAAGGCCGAGTTGTACTGCCCGACCATGCCGCCCGGCGCCAGATCCGCGACCAGCGGCGCGACGGTCGGCGACAGCATCGCCTCACCGAGCCCGAACAGGGCGTACGTCGAGACGAACGCGGCGGTGGCCATCTCCTGGCTGCCGTGCCCGAGCCCCGCGTACCCCGCGAGGACCCACGCGAAGGCCCAGATCAGACCCACGGCCGCGATGACACGGGACCGCTTGCGGCGCTCCACGAACTTCAGGACGGCGAACTGGGCGAGGACGATCACCGCCGTGTTGGCGGCGAGCGCGATGCCGAGCGTGGAGGGCGTGATCCCCGCGGCCTCCACGCCGTACGCGGAGAGCCCCGACTCGAACTGCCCGTAGCAGGCGAAGAAGATCACGAAGCCGAGCACGCACAGCTGCACCATGGCCTTGTGCTCAAGGAGCGCCCGCATCCCGCCGCGCGGCGCCGAGGCGTCCTTGGGCATCGCGTCCTGGATGGCCGGCGCGTGCGGCAGCCGCACGGTCAGCGCGATCGCCGCGAGCACCAGGAACATCACGGACTCGATGGAGAACAGCAGCGTGAAGCTGCTCGCTCGGTCCTCGTCGACGATCTGGCCGCCGATGAGGCCACCGATGCCGAGGCCCAGGTTCTGCAGGAAGAACTGCATCGCGAAGGAGCGCGTGCGGGTGCTGGGCGTGGAGGACCAGACGATCATCGTCGCCAGCGCCGGCTGCATGACCGCGGTGCCCGCGCCGAGCAGGGCCGCGGAGAGGATCGCGGTCGTCTCGCTCCCGGCGACACCGAGCGCGAGCGCGCCCACGGAGGCGACGCCCGCCGCGCCCACGAGTACGGGGAGCGGACCGCGCCGGTCGATGGCGCGGCCGGTGATGGGCAGGACGACCAGCGCGGCCATGGCGAAGGCGGCGAGCACGATGCCCGCCGTACTGGCCCCGAGATCTCGCACCTGCGCCACGTAGACGTAGAGGAACGGGACCGTGAAACCGATGCCGAACGCGCTCAGCGCGCTGCCTGCCTGGATACGACGCATCGCTGCGCCCATCGCCCTGGTCACTTTCACCTGCCTTAGGAGTTAGAAGTGAAGACTTCGAAGCTAAAGTTAGGGTCTAAACAGTACACACCGAAGGACTTCAATGACAACTGGGGGCGTGCCATACTGCGGCCATGGGTGACACCCCCGGCCCGAGCGAGCCGACACTTGAAGAACAGATCGCCGCGTACCAGCGGGAGTTCCAGGACCTCGACCCCCAGGTCGAGAAGATCGTCTCGGCCCTCGGCCGCCTGAACCGCCGTATGAACGTCGCCTACGGCCGGCAGACCGCGACCCTCGACATCAGCAACGCCGAGTGGGAGGTCCTGAAGGCCCTCGTCCTCTCCGGCGCCCCGTACCAGATGGGCCCCGGCGACCTGGCCAAGCGCCTGGGCCTCACGCCCGCCGCCATGACCCACCGCATCGACCGCATGGTGGGGGAGGGCCTGGTCACGCGCGACCGCGACGAGACGAACCGCGTCCGCGTCATCGTGGAGCTGACGGCGGAGGGCCGCGAGAAGTGGCTGGAGGCGATGCGCCTGGCCACGGTCTTCGAGGAGGACCTCCTCCAGGATCTCTCCGCCGACGAGCGCGGAGTCCTGGACGAGCTGCTGACCCGCCTCTTGCGCCGGGTGGAGCACGCCCAGCCGGACGCCGGCGGCCGCCTCAACGACCTGGACTGACCCCCCGTTTGACGCACTGACCTGCGGGCACAGTGTGGGGTTGACAGTCATCCGCAGGGCCCGTAAGGTTCTTCGGGTTGCCACGGGGCCGTAACGGTTCTGCGGTAGCACCTTCCGCCGCTGGTAAGCGGCAAAACAAACTCAGCACGACCTCCCAACGGAACGCATTCGGCATGCCCGAATTCAATCCGAGACCCGATTATGAGTCGCCGGGAAAACCCGCTAGAGTTTGAGACGTCGGAACGGCCCAACAGTCGCGAAGACAGCCCGCTCTGACCGGGAATCAGGCCCGAAAGGATCTGATAGAGTCGGAACCGCCGGAAAGGGAAACGCGAAAGCCGAAAGGCCGGAGCGGGAACCG
>NZ_JBVISC010000006.1:0-611663 GCF_055575715.1 Streptomyces sp. NPDC034037
CTGTACGCCGCGCCGCCCGCGCACGGGCCCAGCATCACGCTGATCTGCGGGATGACACCGGACGCCTTGGTGTTGCGCTGGAAGATGCCGCCGTAACCCGCGAGCGCGGAGACGCCCTCCTGGATACGGGCGCCCGCGCCGTCGTTCAGCGAGACCAGCGGCGCACCGGCCGCGATGGCCATGTCCATGATCTTGTGGATCTTCGTGGCGTGCGCCTCACCCAGCGCGCCGCCGAAGATGCGGAAGTCGTGCGCGTAGACGAACACCGTCCGGCCCTCGACCGTGCCCCAACCGGTGATCACACCGTCCGTGTACGGCTTCTTGGCCTCCAGGCCGAAACCGGTCGCCCGGTGCCGGCGCAGCTGCTCGACCTCGCGGAACGACCCGGGGTCGACGAGCAGCTCGATCCGCTCGCGTGCGGTCAGCTTGCCCTTGGCGTGCTGCGCCTCGGTCGCCTTCTCGCTGGGCCCGCGCAGCGCCGCCGCACGGATCTCGTGCAGTTCGGCCACGCGCCCACGCGCGTCGGTGGGCTCGCCCCCGGAAGAGGCGGTCTCGTCCAAAACGGTCATGTAGCGACCTTACGGAGCGCCCCCGGGGAAACGGACCGTCGACTCTGTACAGTCTCCGGGCCGTTTTCCTGGCACCCCCGGACAGAAGAGGGCGGGGGTGCCGAAGAAGTGACTGCTCAGGCCCTTGCCAACTGTAGGGGTTCCACAAAAATACGCGGGACAGTGGCGTCCGGAGAGACCTGGCCGGTCGTTAGCCCGGTTGAGAGACGCCTCACAGCGGCGGTCCGCGTACGCGCTTCGGTGGCCGACGCGTTGGCGAGGGCCGACAAAGCCGGCGGGGCGTCCGGCGCGCGGGCCGGTCAGGCCCGGCTGACCGTGATGTCGCCCAGGCCGGTGCGGGCCCGCACCTTGACCACGTCCACGTCCGCGTCCGTGCTCGCGGCCGGCGCCTCGGCCTCCGCCAGCGGCTGACGCACCGCCCCGGCGCTCGTCCGTACGTCGAGCCAGGCCGCCGTGCCCTCGCGGATGCCGATCTCGATCTGGCCGGCGGCCGTCTCCAGGACGGCTGTGCCGCGCACCAGCTCCCTGACCCGCAAAGCGCCGTTGGCGGTCCTGAGCCTGACGTCCCCGGCCGCGCTGCCGACGGTGACGGCGCCGTTGGACGCCTTCACCTCGATGTCGCCCCCGATCGCCCCGAGGTCGGTGGTGCCGTTGGAGTTCTTGACCGTCACCGTGCCCGTGACGTCGCCGACGCGGATCTCGCCGGAGGCGGTGACGCGGAGGGCGCCGTCCACCCGGCCCACGGAGACATCGCCGTGGCCGGTGGTGAGGCGGAGGCCGGCCCCCTGCTCGACCTGGAGGTCGCCCGCGCCCGTCTTGATCTCGCAGTCGCCGAGCGTGCCGCGCGCCGTGACGTGCGCGAGCCCGGTGTCGACCCGCAGCGCGGAGCCGGCCGGCAGCGTGATCTCCACGTCGAGCGAGGAGCCCTTGCTGAACGGGGAACGGTCCTTGGGGCCCTTGACCGAAAGGGTGCCGTTCACGAAGTCGACGCGGGTGCGCTCGGCCGCCTTGACGTCCGCGTCCCGGGCGGCTTGGCCGGGGCGTACCTCGACGGTGGTCCGCGCGGCGTCCCCGGCGACGACGCGCAGGGTCCCGGCGTCGAAGGCGACGCCCGCGGTGATCGGTTCGGGCGTGTCGAAAACAGGCATGGCAGTCCCGTCCTAGTGGCTCGACGGGCCCTGGCGGGCCCGGTGCCGGCGCGGCAGATCGCGTCGGCCGCGCGAAGTCGTGCGGTGGTGTGTGCGGGCCGGGCCCGGTGGGGCGGCGCGAGGGCGGGTCAGCGTACCCAGCCCGTGAAGGCGGTGCCGAATCCCAGTCCGTCACGGTGGCCCGAGGGGGCGGCGGGCCTGCCGTCGGGCTGGTCGAGGGCGGCGGAGACCGCGCGGACGAGCCAGGCGTTGACCGACAGGCCGTCGCGGCCGGCCGCCTCTTCCACGCGGGTCTTGATGTGGGCCGGGAGGCGGAGGTTGACGCGGGCCGTGCCGCCCTCGTCGGAGGCGTCCGGCGCGGGCGGCGCGGTGGGGGGTGTGGCCTTGAGTGCCATGAGGGCCGCGTACTCCGCCTGGGCGTCGAACGGTTCCGGCGCGGGCGGGAGCGTCACCACGAACTCGGGGTCGAGCCCGCGCAGCCGGACGTCGACCGACCCCGGCGCCAGATCGCTGGTGATCTCCTCGGCGGCGGCGGACAGGGCGTTCAGCAGGGTGAGCCGGGCGGCCGACTCCAGGGGAGCGGTGAGGCGCTCGGCCAGGGCGCGGGCCTCCTCGCCCCCGGCTTCGGCGGCGACCGCGAGCTCCTGCCGGAGGTGATCGACGTACTGCGTGAGGTTCATGGCGTCATAGTGGCACCGTTGTGGCGCCATCGCAAATGTGGGTGGCGGCGCGGGTGGGCTAACGGCCTCTTCGGCGGCTCGCGTTGGCGCTTTGGGTCAGGTCAGCGGGGTTGAGGAGGAGCTTGACCCCTTGTGGTGTCAGCTTGGCGCCATGACCTCGACCTCTTGCGGCTCACGCCCGCCACCCGGGGGGGGCGAACCCTCCAGGACGCTAGAGGTTGAATGTTGAACCAAGTCGCGCTACCTTCGTTCTTGTTGAACCTTCAACTGAAGCTCTCCGTCGGAGCTCATCCCCCAAGGAGCACGCCATGGGTCTCTTCGGCCGCAAGAACGACACCACCGCCACCGACACCACCACCGTCGCCGCCCCGGCGCCCGCCGCGGTCGACCCGGGGCTCGCCGCGCTGACCGGTGACTACACCATCGACCCCGCGCACACCACGATCGGCTTCGTCGCCCGGCACGCCATGGTCACCAACGTCAAGGGCTCCTTCCTCGACGTCTCGGGCACCCTGCACCTGGACGGTGCCGACCCGGCCCGCTCGACGGCCTCCCTCGACGTGCGGATGGACAGCATCGACACGGGCAACGCCGACCGCGACGGGCACCTCAAGAGCGCGGACTTCTTCAAGACGGAGGAGTTCCCCCGGATGACGTTCCGCTCCACCGCGGCGGAGTTCCTCGGCGGCGACGACTACCGCGTCACCGGCGACCTGACGATCCTCGGCACGACCCGGCCGCTCACCATCGACCTGGAGTTCAACGGCTCCGCCAAGGACCCGTTCGGCAACGAGCGCGTGGGCTTCGAGGGCAAGGCCGAGATCCTGCGGTCCCAGTGGGGCCTCACGTGGAACGCCGCGCTGGAGACGGGCGGCGTCCTGGTCTCCGACAAGATCAAGCTGAACTTCGACATCTCGGCGATCAGGTCGGACGAGTCGGTTGCGCCGGGCGAGTCGGGCTCCTGACCCTCGACGCCGGCCGAGGGGCCGAGTCCGGCTCGGGACGACCAAGTCCGGCTCCGGACGACCAAGTCCGGCGGGGGGGGAGCTGCCGCCCCCGTCACGCCGATCCCCGCCACGCGGGGGTCACGCCGACGGACGCCCGGCGGTGTGGCTCAGGATCGCCTCCGTGAGGGGCCCGAGCACCGCCGGGGGCAGCGCGTGCCCCATACCCGGTATCTCCACCAGCCGCGCGCCCGCGATGACCTGCGCCAGGTGCTGCGGGTGCGGGGGCGGGAAGACCGGTTCTGCCGGGGCCGCGACGACGAGGGTCGGGACCTCGGTGGCGGCCAGTTCGGCGGTGCGGAGCATCCCGGAGGCGTCGGCGCGGCCGTGCGCGGTCGACACCGCGTAGGTGCCGGCGTGCTCGATGACGCGGCGCTCCAACTCCCTGAAGTACGCGGCGTCGAACGGCAGTCCGTCGCCCGCGAGCACCCGCCAGTGCTCCACCCGCCGGTCCAGCTCCGCCTCCAGGCCGTGGTCCTCGACCGGGCGGCCCCACATCTCCAGCACCTCCGGCGCGATGCCGGGCAGTTCGGCGACGGGAACGCTCACCCCGTCCGGCCCCACGTACGGCGTCTCGCTCAGCGCGCAGGTCCCCATCAGGGTGGCGCTCAGCACCCGTTCGGGGTGGTCGGCGAGGACCAGCTGGGTCAGCATGCCGCCGAGCGACAACCCCACGAGGTGCGCGCGATCGACGCCGAGGCCGTCCAGCACGGCGACGGCGTCCTGCGCCAAGTCCGTGACGGGGTACGGGTTTTCGTCGAAGCCGTGGGGGGAGCGCCCCGTGTCGCGATGGTCGTAGCGGATGACGTGATGCCGCTCCGCGAGCGCGTCCACCAGGGTCTCGGGCCAGCCGAGACCGGAGGCCTGGGCCCCCATGACGAGCAGCAGCGCCGGGGCGTCGGCGGCCCCTCGCCGCTCCGTCCACAGCCGCACCCCCGGAGCCGCCTCCACATACTGTTCCCGCACCATGAGCCACCTCCGGCAAGACGACGACCGCTCGACCGAACGGCCAAGCAATGAGACGAACCGTATCGTCTCACCAACCCGGCCGCAAGCCCCTCCCGGCAAGGGAGGTAAGGTTCCGGAGTGCCTTGAGGTCATTACCATCGGATGACGCACCACTGGTTCGGGAGGACATGATGCTTGCGGACATGGTCAGGACGTGGGCGGCGGGCTGGGCGATATCCCGGCGCACGCCCCCGCCGGTCGAGCGCCCCTGGGGGTTCTACATCGAGGTGGCCGACAACCCTGCGGAAGTGGGGCGCCATGTCCTGCCCGTGCCCGATGAGTCGCTGGTCCGCAGCGCGGCCGCCTCGGTGGCGACGCCACGCACGTGGATGAAGATGCCCGCGGAGCCCGAGGACATCGAGCCCTGGCTTTCGCCGGGATGGGTGCTGGCCCGGGAAGAGACCGGCCACCTGATGGCCAGCGACCTTACCGCCACCGACGTGGCCACGCCCGAGAGTTACACCGCCACCGTTCAGGCTGCCGACGGCGTCGTGTACGTCCGCGTACGGGACGCGGCGGGCGAGCTCGCGGCCCAGGGGCAGTTGGCGGTGGTCGGCGAGACCGCGGTGGTGGACCGGGTGATCACGGCGGAGGGCCATCGGCGTAAGGGGCTGGGCGGCTTCGTGATGCGTTCTCTCGCCGACCGATCCGTGGAACACGGTGCGCACCTGGGCGTTCTCGCCGCGACAGACGCCGGACGCGCGCTGTACGAGACCCTGGGCTGGAAGAAGCACGCAACGATCGCGGAGTGCATCTACCGGCCCTGATGCCGGAAGCCCTGACTCCGGAAGCCCCTGACACCGGAGGCCCTGACGCCGGAAGCCCTGACGCCGGAAGTGTGGGCCGAATGGAGAAGGCCGGCGTGCAGATCGGCGCCGCCCCCAGATCGGCGCCGCCCCCAGGTCAGCGCCGCCACCAGCTCAGCGACGCCACCAGCTCAGCGCCGCCACCCCTCCCCGTCGCCGGGTCACGGAGTCGTGCAGTCCACCGCTCCCGACGAGCGCCGCGTCCGACCCCGTACCGCCCACACGCCGGCCGCTCCCACCCCCACCACAAAGCCGTACACCGCGACCAGGCCGTGGCCGTTCTCCTGCGTCAGCCACATCGCGAGGCCCAGGACCGGGACGGCGACCGCCGTCACCCGGTCCTTCACGGCTCCGGCTCCGGCTGCGGCTGCGGCCTCGGCTCCGGCTCCGGCCGTGGCCCCGTGCACGCGGGTCAGGAGCGCCGCCGCGAGGGTCGCCCCCAGGAAGTACGTCGCGCCGGAACTGCCCGCGAAATTACGAGGATCCGTGCCGGCGTCGCCGCCGATGCCCAGCAGGGTGTCGAGCCGTTCCGGCAGGAGGATGCCGGACAGGAAGAACAGCAGCGTCAGGGTGCCGCCCCAGCACCAGTGGGCCAGCGCCGCCACCAGCGCGAGCGTCGCGAGGTTCCACAGCACGCCCCCCGCGCCGCCGTTCTGCATGAAGACCGAGGTGAACTCACGCCACCAGCCGCTCTCGGCGGGGTCGGCGTCCAGCGCCTCCATCGCCCCCGGCCAGCTCAGCTGGAGAGCGACGCCCGCCATGGCCAGGACGGTCAGCACTGCCGCGGCCCACGGGAACGGACGCCCTCGCAGCGGGCCCTCGCCCACCGCCGCGCGACCGCTCTTGGCCATCAGCACCATCAACGCCGCGGTCGTAGCTCCGAACAACAGTCCGCCCATATCCCCCGCGCCAGCCTTTCCAACAGTGTTCAAACCCGGTCGCCGCCGAGACTACACGCGGCACGGGGTGTTTCAAACGGTGTTTGAAAACGCTGTTACGGTAGGACCATGAAGCTCACCAAGGAGCGGATCGTCGACGCCGGCATGGCCACGTTCGCCGAGACCGGGTACCACGGCCTGTCCATGCGCCGGGTGGCCGAGCGACTCGGCGTGCAAGCGGGCAGCCTCTACTACCACGTGCGCGGCAAGGACGAGCTGCTGGCGCTGATGGCGGACCGCGTCTGCCGACACGCGTACGACGCCGGCGACACCGCCCTCGCCGCCCTCCCGCCCGAGGCGCCGTGGCAGGACCGGATCGAGACGCAGGCCGCCGAACTGCGCCGGAGCCTCCTGCGGCATCCGGGCGGCGCCCTCCTCCTGGCCGACAGTCCCGGCACGCTCAGCACCGGCGCCCTCTCCCTGATGGAGCGGCTCCTCGCCACCCTGATCGGCGCCGGGGTCCCCGCCGAACAGTGCGGCGTCGCGGCCGACACCCTCCTCAGCCACGTCACCGGCTTCGTGCTCCAGGAACAGGCCGAGCCCCGGGCCCAGACGCCGAACGTCACCGCCGACGTCTACGCCGGCCTGTGCGCGCGCTTCCCGCTCGTCATGGAGCGGATGCCCCGCCTGAGCCAGGACGAGAAGTTCCGACGCAGCGTCCGGCTCCTGTGCGCGGCCTTCCAGGCGCTCACGCCGGACGGCCCCGCCCCCGAGCGTCCCTGACGGAACGAGTGTTCCTGGACGCCCCTCAGAATCCGCCGCCACCCCCGAAATCGCCGCCACCCCCGAAGTCCCCGCCCCCGCCGAAGTCGCCGCCGCCCCCGAAGTCGCCGCCGCCACCCCCGAAGTCCCCCGGATCGAAGTCCGCGCCCGACTGGTCGCCGCCCTCGAAGCCGCTCCCGCCGTCCCCGTAGCCGCCGCCGTAGTCCGCCCCGTACGCCGGGCCGGCCATCATGCCGCCGAGCATCGTGCCGACCAGCAGTCCGGGCAGCATGCCGCCGCCGAAGTACCCGCCCGCCCAGGGGCCGTACGCCGGTCCGGCCTCCCAGTAGGGGCGGCGCTCCCCGGACTCCGTCGCCACGGTGCGCGCCATCGGGTCCTGGCCGTCCGCCAGGCGTGCCGCGTCGGCCGCGCACACCGGGACCTCGCGTTCCGCGCCCCCGGCGGGCGCCCACACCGCGTCCCGCACCGAGGGGCCGTGCCGGGGGTCGAAGAAGCAGGGGGCGCGCCGCTCGGGCGGCTCGCGCCCCTCGCGGCGCGCGGCGAGCGAGGCCAGCGAGAAGCGGCCGTCCTCCAGGGCCTGGGTCACGCCGCGCACGTCCTCGGGGTGCGTCGCGGCCGCCATGTACGCCTTGGCCTTCTCGTAGGCGTCCAGCGCGTGTTCGTAGTCGGCGCGCATCGCGTCGTCGGCGCCCGGTTCCGCCGGGTGGAAGTCCAGCCGGTCGAGTTCCTCGCCGAAGGCGGTGATGTCCTCGTCCACGACGACGGAGAGCTTGCGCAGTGCCGCGCGCTGCGCCTCCTCGTGGCGCCGCTTCTTGCGCCGGATCACGGCGTACGCGCCGACGCCGCCGGCCACGACCACCACGCCGACGCCGGCGAGGGTGCCCGCGTTGACGCCTTCGTCGGCCGGGCCGCCGCTCCAGGACTTCGGCGCCCTGCCGGACGCCTGCGCGAGGGCCTCGTCCACGAAGGTGTCGAGCTGGGTGTCGGCGCTCTGCCCGCGGACGAGGGAGACGAGGTTGGCGACGGCGTTGCGCGACAGCACGGAACGGTCGGCCTTCGCGTCGAAGCCGTCACCGAGGCGGATCGCGTACACCCCTGTCACGCCGGTCTCGGTGCGCAGGTTCCGGAAGATGTCCCTTCGCGGGAAGTCCTGCGGCAGCACGGCCACGAAGACCGGCTTGTCCGCGTCCTCGATCTTGCGGGCGAGGGCGTCCGCCCGGGTGTCGGAGAGCTGGTCCGACGCCGCCGGGTCGACGTACACCGGACTCTTCTGCCAGGCCGCCGCCACCTGCGAGGTGGTGGAGGCGGTCCGCGCCCCGGGCACCGCCGTGAAGGACGTGGCGCCCAGGGCGAGCAGTAGCCCGGAGAGCCCCACGGTGAACCGCTTCGTCCGATTCCTCATACTTCGAACGTAACGCAGCGGGGCCTCGGGCACCGACCCGGGAACAGAGTGGTCCGACCCGGGGCCCGGGGAGGGTTAGTCGACGGGCTCGACCCCGGCCCGCAGGAGGCCGTACGTGTAGGCGTCCTCCAGGGCGTCCCACGAGGCGGCGATCACGTTCTCCGCGACGCCGACGGTCGACCACTCGCCGACGCCGTCCGACGTGGAGATCAGTACGCGCGTCGTGGACGACGTGCCGTGCTTGCCCTCCAGGATGCGGACCTTGTAGTCGACCAGCTCCAACTTGGCGAGCTGGGGGTACATGCGCTCCAGGCCGACGCGCAGGGCCCGGTCGAGCGCGTTGACCGGGCCGTTGCCCTCCGCCGTGGCGACGATGCGCTCACCCTTGGCCCACAGTTTGACGGTCGCCTCGTTGGCGTGGCTGCCGTCGGGGCGGTCCTCGACGATGGCCCGCCAGGACTCCACGCGGAAGTAGCGGCGGGCCCGGCCCTCGGCCTCCTCCCGCAGCAGCAGCTCGAAGGAGGCGTCGGCGGCCTCGTACGTGTAGCCCTGGAGCTCGCGCTCCTTGACGCGCTCCACGACCCGCCCGACGAGCGCGCGGTCGTCGCCGAGGTCGACGCCCAGCTCCTTGCCCTTCAGCTCGATGGAGGCGCGGCCCGCCATGTCGGAGACGAGCATGCGGATGCGGTTGCCGACGAGGTCCGGGTCGATGTGCTGGTAGAGGTCCGGGTCGACCTTGATCGCGGAGGCGTGCAGGCCCGCCTTGTGGGCGAACGCGGAGACACCCACGTACGGCTGATGGGTGGAGGGCGTGAGGTTGACGACCTCGGCGATGGCGTGGGAGACGCGGGTCATCTCGCGCAGCGCGCCCTCGGGCAGGACCTGCTTGCCGTATTTGAGTTCCAGGGCGGCGACGACCGGGAAGAGGTTGGCGTTGCCGACGCGCTCGCCGTAGCCGTTGGCGGTGCACTGCACGTGGGTGGCGCCGGCGTCGACGGCGGCCAGGGTGTTGGCCACCGCGCAGCCGGTGTCGTCCTGGGCGTGGATGCCCAGGCGGGCGCCGGTGTCGGCGGCCACCGTGGACACGACGGCCTGGATCTGCGCGGGCAGCATGCCGCCGTTGGTGTCGCACAGCACGACCACGTCCGCGCCCGCCCCGGCGGCGGCCCGCACCACCGCCTTCGCGTACTCCGGGTTGGCGCGGTAGCCGTCGAAGAAGTGCTCGCAGTCGACGAAGACCCGCCGCCCCTTCGAGCACAGGTAGGAGACGGTGTCGCGCACCATCTCCAGGTTCTCCTCCAGTGTGGTGCGCAGGGCCAGCTCGACGTGCCGGTCATGGGACTTGGCCACCAGCGTGATCACCGGGGCGCCCGACTCCAGCAGGGCGTTGACCTGCGCGTCCTCGACCGCTCTGCCACCTGGGCGCCGCGTGGCGCCGAAAGCCACGAGCTGAGCGTGCCGGAAGACCACTTCCTGCCGCACCCGCGCGAAGAACTCCGTGTCCCGCGGATTGGCTCCCGGCCAGCCGCCCTCGATGAAACCCACCCCGAAGTCGTCCAGATGCCGGGCGATGGCCAACTTGTCCGCGACCGTCAGATTGATGCCCTCACGCTGCGCACCGTCCCGGAGGGTGGTGTCGAAGACATGGAAGGAATCGTCGGGGGTGCTGGTTTCCGTCATGCTGATCAGGCTCCTGTGTCGGATCTCGGTCTACCGGAAAGACCGGCTCCACCGCCCACAATGATCCCGTGCGCTCCGCGTCCGGCTGTTGTTGGGCCGGGAAACGAAAAAACCCCTCGCGGGTGCGAGAGGTCTGCGCGCGGGTCGAGGACGACGGTGTCCGCCCGTACTTGGTGGTACGAGACGGTCACTGCGGACCGGCGCGCCTGCTGCCAATAATCATGGCGAACGAGAGCACGGGCGCAGCCTGCCACAGCGGGGCCGTGCCGCGTCGCTCCGTCTCACGATGCGGGCGGCGCGGTGGACGCGCCGTCCGCGCCCTTGTCGGGCCCGGGCGACGGGGACACCCGGGCGGGCCGGGGTGCTGTCGCTAGGCGACCGGGGTGAGCGCCCCGTCCAGGAACTCCCTCGCGTGCGCGAGGACTTGTTCGCGGTCCGTCCCGCGCAGCCCGATCGCCACGTGGATGGAGAAGCCGTCGAGCAGCGCCCGCAGGCGGGCCGCGAAGCGGTCGGGGTCGGCCAGGATGAACTCCCCGCGCGACACGCCCTCGGCGAGCAGCGCCACCAGGTCGCGGTGCCAGGCACCCTCGATGGCGGCCTGCCGGTCGCGGCCGTCCGCGTCGGCGTTCAGGGAGCGGTTCCAGACCTCCAGCCAGAGGGTCCAGTGGGGGTCGCCGGGCCCGTCGGGAACGTACAGCCGGACGTAGGCGTCCAGGCGCGCGCGGGCGGTGCCGGGGCGGGCCAGGACGCGGCCGCGCTCGGCGCCGAGGCGGCCCTCGCTCCACTCCAGGGTGCGCAGGAGCAGCTCGTCCTTGGTGCGGAAGTAGTAGAGGAGGTGCCCGGAGCTCATGCCGACCTCACGGCCGAGCGCGGCCATGGTCAGCTTCTCCAGACCGCGCTCGGCGATCATCTCCATGGCGGCGGCCAGGACGTCCTCACGCGGTGGTGCGTTCTTCCGCGCGCGGACCTGACCAGTCATGTCACCGCTCCTTGATCACCTCGGGCCGCGCGGTACGGCGGTACCGCCCCCTGCGGTCCGCCTGCTCCCCCACTGACCTGCACAGCGGTCGAGTCTCCCACATCGCGCGGAAGGAGAGGAGGCGTCGCCTCAGGGGCGGAGTCCAGACGCCCGCGCGGATCCCCGTTGCGGGCGCGGCGCGGGATGCGCCAGTATTCCGACGCCGCTGGTCCGGAACCCACCGTGCGGACAGCAAGCCCTTCAGCCCGTAGGAAGCCGATGTGGTCCACCCTGATCGCCGTGCTCGGCACGCTCGCCGGTGCCGCGCTGGCCAGTCTCACCGCGCACTGGACGGATCGTCGCGCCCGCGCGGCCGAGCACCGGCAGCAGGTCCTGGACGCCACCGCGCAGCTCCTCGCCGCGTCCCTGGCCTACCGTGAGCAGTACTGGCTCCAGATAGCGGACCTGCGGGACGGTGAACTCCCGGGCAGGGAGGGCAGGGCCGAGCTGTACCGGGCCCGCTCGGCCGTGACGCACGCCTTCGACCGGCTGGCGCTCACCACGACCGACCCGGAGCTGACCTCGATCGCGGTCGAGGCCGCGTGGTCGGCCATCGACCTGGCGGACATCGGACTTGGAGAAGTACGGGACGGGTGCTTCGCCGAGGAGGTCGAAGCCGCTCTCGCCGCGGGCCGCGAGCGCAGCCGCGACGCCCACACGGCGCTGCGCGACGCCGTCCGCGCCCAGTAGACCGGGCGCCGTGGGCGACACCCCTGCCCCGGTCCACGCCGGCGTCACCCCAAGACTGAGCGACGGCCACGACCGGGTCCGGTTCGAGTGCGATGACCCTTCTCCGGAAGCTCGCCTCTCAGGCGCCCCGTGCCGTATCGGGGCCTGTCTCGTTCGGTGTCGGCGGACCGCTGATCATCGTTTGCGCGAGGGCGGAGACGATCTCGGCGCGCTGTTCGTCACTGAGGTTCGCGTCAGCCACCAACCGCTCGGCCGCGAGGTAGCGCGAGAACTCCAGCGGCTGATCGAAGTACGCGCGCAGATGACTCGCCGCGGCCTCCTGCGATCGTACGAATGTCCTGCTGACGTAGCCCGCGAGAGCGGCCGCGACGGCCCCCAGTCCGCCCGCGACGACGGCACCTGCGGTCGTGCTCGCCTGCAACGCGATGATCACGAATCCTACGAGGAGAGCAAAGCCGAGGATCATCGCCATCTGGGCATTGCGGAACGAGCGGGACGCCTGACCGAGTGCGATGTCGTGGTAAAGATCAAGGCGCCGGTGCGTCACCGTCCACAACTCGGAGAGCGTCAGTCTCGCCCTGTCTCGATGGGCGCCACCGGCGTCGCCGCCCGGGAAGGGCGATGCGTCACCATCCCGCCGCCGAGCGTCGTCGGCAGTGCTGCCGGGCGGCGACGAGATGTACACATCGCCGTGCACGACCATCGCCTCACCGACGGGCAGTCGCAGCGCCTGCTCCAGGTCATGCTCCGCCTCCCGGACCCGCTCTCGCCCTTCCGAGACCCGCCCCGCCTCGACATCCAGCGGCCTGAAGACGTACGCGCCGACCGCCCCCACTGCGGCGAGCAGCAAAAGAGCCACGGGCGACGACATCCTCCATTCACCGGGACCCAACCGCACATAAAGGAGAATGGCGACAGGGGCGGACAGAAAGAACGTCGCTATGACAATTCTGCGCTTGTTCCAGGATGAGTCCGCGTTGCCTGTCGACATCTGAGGTTCACCCCTGGGCGTGGGCGTGCTCTCCATAAGGGGCGATCATGCAGACCTACGACTGAACCGTCCAGCGATTCACAAGGATCCGCCTGCGGACGCGGCTCGCATCCGAACGGATCACCGCCACCGTGCGGGGCTTTCGTATACCCACACCCGCACAAGACGGCATGATGGCCCCTTTCAACTCACCACACTTGAGGGGACCATGAAACACCGCACCACCACCGTCGCACTGCTCCTCGCCGGCGCCCTCGCCCTCACCGCCTGCTCCTCCAGCGACGACAAGGCCGACAGCGAGCGGAACACCGGCCCGAGCGCCACGGCTCCTCAGCTGACGCAGAAGCAGAAGGACGAGATCGCCCGCTCCTCCGGTCTCCCGCCGAAGCCCGACGCCGTCGAGCGAGCCAAGCTCATCCGGGCCCTGCAGGCGGCGGCACCGGACGTGGTGCGCTACGAGGACAAGGCCGTGGACGCCGCCCGCAATCAGTGCATGGCGATCAACGGCAAGGCCAAGCGCCTCGATTGGCTCGCGTCCCAGCGCTTCACGTACAAGGACGTGAGGACGACAGAAGAGCAGGGCGCAAAGATCAACGACGCACTGCGGGCGACGGGCTTCTGCAAGGTCTGACCCGTACGCCAAGCCCGGCCGCGCATGGAACGGTTCCTCGGCTGGCGCCCGACGGTGAGCCGGGCCGGAGGCGGCGCCCGCCGCACGGCCCGGCTGGAACAGGCACCGGAAGCGATTCCGGGCCGGCTGCGCGGCTCAGCGTCCCCGGACCGCCGGCTGCTGCTGGGTTATGCAGTGGATGCCCCCGCCCCCGGCGAAGATCGTGCGGGCGTCGACGAGGGTTACCGTGCGGTCGGGGAAGAGGCCGCGGAAGATGCCGGCCGCCAGCTCGTCGTGCGGGTCGCCGAAGGCGCACAGGACGACGCCGCCGTTGCACAGGTAGTGGTTGATGTAGGAGTAGTCGACCCAGCCCTCGTCGTCCTTGACGACGGTCGGCGCCGGCACCTCGACGATCCGCAGGGTGCGGCCGCGGGCGTCCGTCTGGCCCGTGAGGGTCGCGATGATCTCCTTGCTGACCTCGAAGTCGGGGTGCGCCGGGTCGCGCTGGGAGTGGACGAGGACGACGCCGGGCGCGGCGAAGGCGGCGACGATGTCGACGTGGCCGAGGGTGCCGTAGCCGTGGCCGGGGTAGTCGGCGGTGAGGCCGCGCGGCAGCCAGATCGCCTTGGTGGTGCCGAGCTGCGCGTGGATCTCCGCCTCGACCTCCGCCTTGGTCAGGCCGGGGTTGCGCTCGGGGCCGAGCTGGACGGTCTCGGTGAGCAGGACGGTGCCCTCGCCGTCGACGTGGATGCCGCCGCCCTCGTTCACGAGGGTCGAGGGGTACGTACGGGCTCCGGCGAGGTCGGCGACGTACGCGCCGATCTTGGAGTCGTGGTCCCAGCGGGCCCACTCCTGGGCGCCCCAGCCATTGAACGTCCAGTCGACGGCTGCCAGTTGCCCCTTGCCGTCGGTGAGGAAGGTCGGGCCGATGTCCCGCATCCAGGCGTCGTCCAGGTCGCGTTCCACCACCTCGATGTCCGGGCCGAGGAGTTCGCTCGCGTACGCGGACTGGGCGGGGCCGCAGACCACGGTGACCGGTTCGAAGCGGCGTACGGCGCGGGCGACGTTCGCCCAGGCCAGGCGGGACTCGTCGAGACCCTCGGGGTCGTCGAAGGTGGGGTTGGGGCACGGCCACGCCATCCAGGTGCGCTCGTGCGGGGCCCACTCGGCGGGCATGCGGAAGCCGTCGGCGGCAGCAGACATGAGGTACACCTTCAGAGGAAGTAGAGGCGGTTGAGGGGGACGGAGTCGGCGGGTTCGGAGCGGACCGGGTCGCCGTCGAGGGTGACGAGACCGGTCTCCTGGTGCACGTCGACGGCTCCGGTACGGGAGTTCAGGCGCAGGTCGGCCGGGCCGATGCCCCGGGTGCCGCGCACCGCGACCCGGCGGCGGCGGGTCGGCATCGAGTCGTCGCCCTGGTCGACGGCGGCCCGCGCGACGAACGCCACGGAGATGTCGGCGGGCACGGCGCCGTGGGCGCCGAACAGCGGGCCGAGGACGAGGGGTTCGCAGGTGTCGGTCGCGGCGTTCGGGTCGCCGGTGACGCCGTAGGCGGGGAAGCCGGCCTTGAGGACGAGCTGCGGCTTGGCGCCGAAGTACTCGGGGCGCCACAGCACGATGTCGGCCAGCTTGCCGACCTCGAGGGAGCCGACCTCGTGCGCGAGGCCGTGCGCGAGGGCGGGGTTGATGGTCAGCTTGGCGACGTAGCGCAGGACGCGCGCGTTGTCGTCGTACGGGCCGTCGCCCTCCATGGGGCCGAGCTCCGCCTTCATCTTGCCTGCCATCGCGAAGGTGCGGCGCACGGTCTCGCCGGCGCGGCCCATGCCCTGCGCGTCGGACGAGGTGATGCCGATGGCCCCCAGGTCGTGCAGCACGTCCTCGGCGCCCATCGTGCCCGCGCGGATGCGGTCGCGGGCCATGGCGGCGTCGCCCGGCAGGTCCGTCTTCAGGTCGTGGACGGAGACGATCATGCCGTAGTGCTCGGCGACGGCGTCCCGGCCGAAGGGCAGGGTGGGGTTGGTGGAGGAGCCGATGACGTTCGGGACGCCCGCCATCTTCAGGACGTTCGGCACGTGGCCGCCGCCGCAGCCCTCGATGTGGAAGGCGTGGATCGTGCGCCCTTCGAGGACCTTCAGGGTGTCCTCGACCGACAGGCACTCGTTCAACCCGTCGCTGTGCAGAGCCACTTGGACGTCGTGCTCCTCGGCGACGCGCAGCGCGGTGTCCAGGGCGCGGGTGTGCGCGCCCATGTCCTCGTGCACCTTGAAGCCGCACGCGCCGCCCTCGGCGAGCGCCTCGATCAGCGGGGCGTCGTGCGAGGACGAGCCGCGGCCGAGGAAGCCGATGTTGACCGGCCAGGCGTCGAAGGCGTTGAAGGCGTGGCGCAGCGCCCAGGGCGAGTTGACGCCGACGCCCCACACCGGCCCGAACTCCTGGCCGATGATCGTGGTGACGCCGGAGGCGAGGGAGGCCTCCATGATGCGCGGCGAGAGGAGGTGGACATGGGTGTCCACGGAGCCGGCGGTGGCGATCAGGCCCTCTCCCGACACGATGGACGTGCCGGTGCCGACCACGACGTCCACGCCGTCGAGGGTGTCCGGGTTGCCCGCCCGCCCGATGGCGTGGATGCGGCCTTCCCTGATGCCGATGGACACCTTGCGGATGCCCTGCACGGCGTCGATGACGACGACGTTGCTGATGACGACGTCGCAGGTGTCGCGGACGGCGGCGGCCTTCAGGTGCAGCCCGTCGCGGGCGGTCTTGCCGAACCCGGCGAGGAATTCGTCGCCGTACTTCTGGGCGTCGGACTCGACGCGGATCGTCAGCCCGGAGTCGCCGAGCCGGACGTGGTCGCCGGCGCGGGGGCCGTGCGTGGCGGCGTACTCGTACGGGGTGAGGCGGCGCGGTGCGGCGGGGTGTCCTCCGGGTCGGCTCATCGCTCGCCCTCCTGATCGCTCTGGTCGGTCGTTCCCGGCACGCCGGTGGCTCGGTCTGACGTCCCCGGTATGCCGGTGGCCCGGTCGGCCGTCCCCGGTATGCCGGTGGCCCGCTCGGTCGCTCCCGGTACGCCGTCGATCCGCTCGGTCGCTCCCCCTACGCCCTCGGCCCGGGCGGTCGTCCCCGGTACGCCGAGGTAGCCGCAGGCGGCCGCGCGGCGCAGGGCCTCTTCGCGGGTGCCGGGTGCGTCCAGCGGGCCGTCGACCAGTCCGGCGAAGCCGATGGCGATCCGTGCGCCGCCGATCGGCACCAGGCCGACCTCGGCGCTCTCGCCGGGGCCGAAGCGGACGGAGGACCCGGCGGGCACGGCCAGGCGCAGCCCATAGGCGGCGGCGCGGTCGAAGTCGAGCCGGGGGTTGGCCTCGAAGAAGTGGAAGTGCGAGGTCACGGAGACGGGCACGGTGGCGGTGTTGCGCACGGTCAGGGTCACGACGGGCTCGGGGTCCTCGTGCGCGGGGCCGGGCAGCAGCGCGCCGGGCGCCCGGTCGCCGAGGCCGGCGCCGATGGGGTCGGAGACCACCGCGAGGCGGGAGCCGTCGTCGAAGACGGCTTCCACGTGCACCTCGGTCACCACGTCCGCGACGCCGGGCAGGACGTCGTCCGGGCCGAGGACGGCACGCGCCCGCTCGATGGCCTCGGCGAGCCGGACGCCGTCGCGGGCGGCCTCGCAGACCGTGTCGGCGATCAGCGCGGTCGCCTCCGGCACGTTGAGTCTCAGGCCGCGCGCCTTGCGGGCCCTGGCGAGCTCGGCGGCCCCGAAGAGCAGCAGCCGGTCGCGTTCGGTGGGCGTGAGTCGCACGCGCCGTACCTCCCTGTTCCAACCTTCAGCGCCGATCTTTAGAGCAGCACTCTAAACACTCTAACGACGAAATCCGCGTGCGGGAAGGATTGACGGGGACAGGTACGACAGGTCACATTGAGCGCTGCTCAAACAACGGGGCAACCATCGGGACCAAGCGAGCGTCAGGGGCACCCTCATGCCGATAGAACAGCGCGGAGTCGACACCATCCCGGACGGGGAACGCACCAGCGGCCCCCGCGACCTCGTGTCGATCCTCATCGGCTCCAACCTCTGCCTGGGGGTGATCGTCTTCGGCTGGCTGCCGGTGTCGTTCGGCCTCGGCTGGTGGGAGTCGGTCGGCGCGGTGGTGGCGGGCACGGTGCTCGGCACCGCGCTCACCGCGCCGCTCGCCCTGGTGTCCCTGCGCACCGGGACGAACCTCTCGACCTCCTCCGGGGCCCAGTTCGGCGTGCGCGGCCGGCTCGTCGGCTCGGTCGTCGGCCTGCTGCTCTCGCTCGGCTACACCGCGCTGACCGTCTGGATCGGCGGCGACGTGATGGTGGGCACGCTGCACCGCCTGCTCGGGATGCCGGCCGGCGGCTTCTCGTACGGCGTGGTCTACGCCCTGCTCGCCGCCGCCACCGTGGTCGGGGCGGTCTTCGGCTACCGCGTGCTGCTGCGCCTGTCCCGGATCCTCGCCTTCGGCATGACGGCGCTGCTGATCCTCGGCGTCGTCGCGTACGCCCCCGACTTCACGACCTCGGCGCTGCCCGGCGCGGGCGGTTATCTGCTCGGCTCGTTCTGGCCCACCTGGCTGCTCGCCCTGGTCGCGGCGGGACTGTCGGGCCCCATCGCCTTCATCACCCTGCTCGGCGACTACACCCGCTACGTCTCCCCCGCCCGGCACAGCTCGCGCGCGGTGCTCGGCGCGGCCTGGGCGGGGCTGCTCGCGGGGCTGCTGATCCCGCAGCTCTTCGGCACGTTCACGGCGTACGCGGCGCGCGCCGCCCTCGACTACGCCGGGGGCCTCGTCGACGCCTCCCCCACCTGGTACCTCGTGCCGCTGCTGCTCGCCGCCTCGGCGGGCTCGGTCGGCAACGCGGGCCTGATGCTGTACTCGATGGGCCTCGACCTGGACGCGATCCTGCCCCGCGCCTCGCGCGCCCGCGCCACGTACACCGTCGCCGTCACCGCCACGGCCTGCGTCTTCGTGGGCCACTACGCGTGGCGGGCGCAGGACGCGATGACGTCGTTCGTGCTGCTGCTGACCGCCATCGGCACGCCCTGGGCCGTCATCACCCTGATCGGCTTCAAGCGCTGTCGCGGGGAGTACGACGCGCAGGCCCTCCAGGTCTTCAACCGCCGCGCCAAGGGCGGCGTCTACTGGTACCGCTCCGGCTGGAACGTCCAGGCGACCCTCGCGTGGGCGCTCGGCGCGGTGGTCGGTCTGCTCTCGGTCGCCCTCCCCACGTACGAGGGTCCGCTGCTTTCCCTGACCGGCGGGGTCGACTGCAGTTTCCTGCTGTCGGGGGTGGTGGGCGGCGTGACGTACGCGGCGCTGACCCGGCGGGCGCCGGCCGCGGCGCCGCTTCCGCTGGTGGAGGAGGAGACGGTGGCGGGCTGAGCGGGTGCCTTCCGGGGGTTGCCTTGTCCATTGCGGGTCGGATGTGGCTGGGCGCGCAGTTCCCCGCGCCCCTAAGGGGCTTCACGCGTCGCCCGCCTGGGCCGTGACGTACGTCAGGCGATGTCCAGGATCGCCTTGCCGTGGAGGCGGCGGGTGAGCAGGGTCTCGATCGCTTCCGGGGCCTTGTCCCAGGTGCCCCGCCAGGACGTGCCGGGGTCGAGCGTGCCCGCCGCCACCTGCTCCGCGAGCCAGGTCAGGTCCCGGGAGAGGCCCGAGCAGCCGAGCAGCTGGAAGTTGACGATCGAGCGGTCGTGGCGGCCCTGCTCCCCGTAGAGCGCCTTGAGCGGGAAGTGCTCCGGTTCGCCGCCGGCCTGCCCGACGGAGACGAGGGTGCCGTGCGGGCCCAACTGCTCGTACGCGGCCACCAGTTGCCGCCCGCCGATCACGTCCACCACGCCGTCCACCGGGGCACCGGCCGCCTCGGGCGTGGCGATGACCTCGTGGGCGCCGAGGGCCTTGAGCTGCTCGCCGCGCCCCTCGGGGTCGCCGGTCACCGCGATGACGTGCGCGCCGCCCCGCCGGGCGAGCTGCACCGCGTACCGTCCGACGCCGCCGGTCGCGCCGGTCACCAGTACGCGCCTGCCGAGGATCGGGCCGATCCGGTCCAGGGCGCGCAGGGCGCTGGCGCCCGCGACCGGCACGGTGCTGATCGCGCCCAGGTCCGCGTCCTCGGGGACGACGCCGGTCCAGTCCGTGTCGGCGACCCGGTATTCGGCCCAGGCGCCGTCACCGGCCAGGGTCACCACGGGGGTGCCCGCCGCCGGGCCCGAGCCGTCGGCGGCGGCCCGCTCCACGACACCGGCCGCGTCCCAGCCGAGCACCGCGCCCTCGGGGGCGCCCTCGATGCCCCACCGCACCTCGCCGTGATTGAGGGAAGTCGCCCGTACGCGGATCAGGGCCTGGTGCGGGGCGGGCTCGGGGACGGGGGCCTCGCCGAGGCGGAGGCCGCCGGGGGCGGAGGGGTCGACGAGCAGTGCGCGCATGGGAGTTGCCTTTCGTCGTACGCCGAAGAAGGCCGTGGGCACCGTGGTTGGGCCCGGCCGCCGCAATAGTGCCACTGAGTGGCAGAAGCCTTCAAGAGGCATTCGCCTCCGCGCGGCCGCCGCGGGCTACACTGCCGGCATGGACGCGATGGACCTCGACCGGTTGCCCCTGCGGGAGCGCAAGAAGCTGCGGACGCGACAGGCGCTCGTCGACACGGCCCTGGAGCTGTTCACCGAGCGGGGCTTCGACGGGGTGACGCTCGACGCGCTGTGTGACGCGGTGGAGGTCAGCAAGCGGACGTTCTTCCGTACGTTCACCAGCAAGGAAGACGTGGCGATGGCGCCCACCCAGGATCTGTGGGGGGCGTTCCTGCAGGAGCTGGAGGTCTGCGAACCGGTCGCGGGGCAGCCGCTGTTCGACGTGCTGCGGGACGCGCTGCTCGCGGCGATCGGGCGCATGCCGGCGGAGGGCTGGGCCGGGCGGGTGCTGCTCAGCCGGCGGCTCGCGGGGCGGACTCCGTCCATGGACGCGCACGGGCTCGCGTTCTGCGACCGTACGAGCCGGGCGGCGCTCGCGGTCGCCCGGCGCCGGTTCGCCCTGCCGGGCGGGGAGGAACTGCGGGCGCGGCTCGCCATCGATGTGCTGGTCGCGGCGTTCCACCGGGCGGTGGAGGCGTGGGCGGAGGGCCCCGCCCCCACCCGGGACCACCTTTCGACAGCGCTGAGGGCCGCCTGCGACGCGGCCCCCGGAAGCCTCACCCTCGCGGTGCGGTAGCCCTGCGCCGGGCGGGAGCGGTTCTCATCTGCGGGTCGCCGGGGGCTGGTCGCGCAGTTCCTCACGCCCCTGACCGAGCCCCACGCACCCCCCGCCCCCTCGCACCCCAAAAGGGGCGCCACGAAAGACCCCCCCAGGGGCGCGGGGAACTGCGCGACCAGCCACGACGAACCCGCAGGCGACAGACAAGAGGACGGGCCCCGCGTCGACCGCGACGCGGGGCCCGTCCGGAAAACCGCCAAGGCCTCAGCCGAGGCCGTGCATCCAGCCATGGACGTCCTCGGACGTCCCCCGCTGGATGTCCAACAGGGCCTCTCGCAGCTTCATGGTGACCTCACCCGGCTCGCCCCCGCTCTGCTGCCACTCGCCCGCGTTGCACTTGACCGTGCCGACGGGCGTGATGACGGCGGCGGTGCCGCAGGCGAAGACCTCGGTGAGCGTGCCGTTCTCGGAGTCGGTCTTCCACTGGTCGATGGAGACGCGGGCCTCCCGCGACTCGTAGCCGAGGTCGCTGGCGACGGTGAGCAGCGAGTCACGGGTGATGCCGGCGAGCAGGGAGCCGGTCAGCGTGGGCGTGACGATCACCGGCTTCTCGCCGGCCGCGCCGCCGTACACGAAGTACAGGTTCATGCCGCCGAGTTCCTCGACCCACTTGTGCTCGACGGCGTCGAGGTAGGCGACCTGGTCGCAGCCCTTCGCCGCGGCCTCGGCCTGCGCGAGCAGCGACGCCGCGTAGTTGCCGCCGGTCTTGGCGTCGCCCATGCCACCGGGCACGGCGCGCACGCGGTCCTCCGAGAGCCAGATGGAGACGGGCTTGACGCCGCCGGGGAAGTACGCGCCGGCAGGCGAGGCGATGACGACGAAGAGGTACTCGTTGGCGGGCTTGACGCCCAGGCCCACCTCGGTGGCGATCATGAACGGGCGCAGGTAGAGGGACTCCTCGCCGCCGTGCGCCGGGACCCACGCCTTGTCCTGCTGCACCAGGACGTCGCAGGCCTCGATGAACGTCTCGACGGGCAGCTCCGGCATGGCCAGGCGCCGGGCGGAGGCCTGGAAGCGGCGGGCGTTGGCGTCGGGGCGGAAGCTGGCCACGGAGCCGTCGGGCTGCCGGTAGGCCTTGAGGCCCTCGAAGATCTCCTGGGCGTAGTGCAGGACGTTCGTCGCCGGGTCGAGCGCCAGCGGGCCGTACGGCACGAGCTGGCCGTCGTGCCAGCCACGGCCCTCCGTCCACTTGATCGTCACCATGTGGTCGGTGAAGTGGCGGCCGAATCCGGGGTTGGCCATGATCGCCTCGCGCTCGGCAGCGGCCAGCGGCGTCGAGGAGGGCTTGAGCTCGATGGTCGGCGTCGTCGTCATGAGTGCTTCGTCCTTCACGGTGTGATGGTGACGGACCGCGCTCACGCCCGTACCGAGCGGTACGAGGACGTCCGAGCTTCCCTGTCTTCACGGCCCCACGTTCGATTATCGCTCGTGGGGTCCCGAGGAGGAAACGGCATGAGTGCGGCCCGGGGGTCGATGGTGACACCCCGGGGCCGCGTACGAGAAGCCGCCGGGTGTCTCGCGAGACCCGGCGGCTTGTGTCGATCTTCGAGCTACCGGGTCAGCCCGCTACTCGTACGGCGAGGGCGTCGCCGATCTGTTCCGTGGTGCGCACGCTCTCCCCGCGCTCGGCGAGGTCGGCGGAGACCGCGGCCTCGATGCGGGCGGCCTCGGACTCGTACCCGAGGTGGCGCAGCAGGAGGGCGACGGACAGGACGGTGGCCGAGGGGTCGGCCTTGCCCTGGCCGGCGATGTCCGGCGCCGAGCCGTGCACGGGCTCGAACATGGAGGGGAACTCGCGGCTCGGGTTGATGTTGCCGGAGGCCGCGACGCCGATGCCGCCGGAGACGGCCGCGGCGAGGTCGGTGATGATGTCGCCGAAGAGGTTGTCGGTGACGATCACGTCGAAGCGGCCGGGGTCGGTGACGAGGTAGATCGTCGCGGCGTCGACGTGGATGTAGTCGGTGGTGACCTCGGGGAACTCCTTGGCCACCCGGTTGAAGACGTTCGTCCACAGGTGGCCCGCGTAGGCGAGGACGTTGTTCTTGTGGACCAGCGTCAGCTTCTTGCGCGGGCGGGCCTGCGCGCGGGCGAAGGCGTCCCGGACCACGCGCTCCACGCCGAAGGCGGTGTTGACGGAGACCTCGGTGGCGACCTCGTGCGGGGTGCCGGTGCGGATCGAGCCGCCGTTGCCCGTGTAGGGGCCCTCGGTGCCCTCACGCACGACGATGAAGTCGATCTCGGGCTGGCCCTTGAGTGGGGTCGCGACGCCCGGGAGCAGCTTCGAGGGGCGCAGGTTGACGTGGTGGTCGAAGAGGAAGCGGAGCTTGAGCAGGAAGCCGCGCTCCAGGACGCCGGAGGGGACCGAGGGGTCGCCGATCGCGCCGAGGAGGATCGCGTCGTGCCGCTTGAGGGCTTCGACGTCGGCGTCGGTGAGGGTCTCACCGGTCGCGTGGTACCGCTTGGCGCCGAAGTCGTACTCCGTGGTCTCCAGCTTCACATCCTGCGGGAGGACCGCGCCGAGGACCTTGAGTCCCTGGGCCACGACTTCCTGGCCGATGCCGTCACCGGGGATCACTGCGAGATTGAGGATGCGAGAGCTAGCCGACATGCGGGCAGCGTACTCCCCGTCCCAGGGGATGACATGCGGTGTCCGGCATGCGGACAGTCGTCTGGCGGACGGGTGCTGTTCATCCCCGTGTGGGGCGGGAGTTGGCATCCGCTGGGAACTTTCCTGCCATGGACACACCGAAGGTCGGCATACCGGAGCCGCTGGCGTCCCGCATGAGCATGCCGGAGCAGCACGCCTACCTGCGCGCGAAGCTCTCCCGGCGCCGGGTGCTCGCCCGTTCGTTCGCCGCGGCCGGCACGGCGGGCGGCCTCGGCCTACTGGCGGGCGGTTCGGGCGGCGCGTACGGCGGGGGCCCGCGGGTGACGGTCGCCTCGTCCGCCGGGCGGGCGCGGGTCGACGGCGCTCTGGTCGCCCCCTTCGGGCGGCATCTGGCGTTCGGGGCCGATCCGAGGACGCAGATGAGGATCTCCTGGCAGGTGCCGCTGGCCGTCCGGTCCCCCTATGTGCGGGTGGGGCCGCGGCCCTGGGAGCTGAGCCAGAAGATCGAGGCCGAGGTGCGCGACCTGCACACCCCCTCGCTGTCGAAGAAGCTGCCGGCCGTCGAGCAGTACTACCTGCACGCGGCGCTCGACGGGCTGCGGCCCGGCACGACGTACTACTACGGCGTCGGCCACGACGGTTTCGACCCGGCCTCGCCCGGACGGCCGGCGACGATCGGCTCGTTCCGGACCGCGCCCGAGCGGCCGGAGACCTTCGTCTTCACGGCCTTCGGCGACCAGGGCGTCGGCCACCACGCGCTCGCCATCGACCAGGTGCTGCTCGGCCAGAACCCGTCCTTCCATCTGCACGCGGGCGACCTCTGCTACGCGGACACCACCGGGCACGGCAAGGAGTCGGACACCTACGACGCGCGCGTGTGGGACACCTTCCTCGCGCAGACGGAATCGGTCGCGAAGTCGGTGCCGTGGATGGTCACGACCGGCAACCACGACATGGAGGCGTGGTACTCGCCGAACGGCTACGGCGGGCAGGCGGCGCGCTGGTCACTCCCCGACAACGGCTTCGACCCGCGTGAGGCGCCGGGCGTCTACTCCTTCACCTACGGCAACGTCGGCGTCGTCGCGCTGGACGCCAACGACGTGTCGTACGAGATCCCGGCCAACCGCGGCTACTCCGGCGGCCGGCAGACCGCCTGGCTCGACCGGCGGCTCGGTGAGCTGCGGGCGGCCGAGGGCATCGACTTCGTGGTCGTCTTCTTCCACCACTGCGCGTACTCGACGTCGACGCACGCCTCCGACGGCGGGGTGCGTGACGCGTGGCTGCCGCTGTTCGCCCGGCACCGGGTGGACCTGGTGGTCAACGGCCACAACCACGTCTACGAACGCACCGACGCCATCAAGAACGGCGAGGTCGGCAGGCCCGTGCCGGTCGGCGCGTCGACCGATCCGGCGCGCGACGGCATCGTGTACGTCACCGCGGGCGGCGGGGGCAAGGACCTCTACGGCTTCGGCCCGGGGGTGAAGGACAGCCACGAGGGCGCGGTCCACGACCATGACTCCGTCGCGACCTTCCGCTGGACGAAGTCGCGCCATGCCGCCCCGGAGACGGTCGAGTGGTCCCGGGTGCGCTACACCGGCTTCTCGTTCCTCGCGGTGGAGGTGACGGCCGGCGCGCGCCCCAGGATGTCGGTCTCCGCGCTCGCCGGGAACGGCGAGCGCGTTGACCACTTCGAGGTCGTGCGCGGCGCTCAGTGACCGGTCTTGCCGCCGTTGTCCCTGCGGTCGAGGGCGCGCTGGAGGGCGGCGGCGGCGTTCTTGCGCTCGGAGTCGCTCGTGCGGGAGAGGTGACGGACTCGGCGGGCGGTCTTCTCGGCCATGGGAGATCCACTCCTTGGAACAAAGGCAGAATATTGGCGAGACTCCCCCACTGCGCTCATGGGCACGGGGGGACCCCCAGGAGGCGGGGAGCGGGGAGCGGCAGGGTTCGCCTGCGCCAGGGCTCCGGCTCACGGCCGCCATTCGCTTGATCAAGCGAGACGTTCGGCTCCTACCAAGCTAGGCGAATACGGAGCGCCTGTCTCCACGATTACTCGGACTTCCTACTATCTGAGACGGGCGCTTCACACGTATGCCGCTCCCCGCTCACGGATCAGGCGAAGCCCATCGGGCGCCCGGGGCGCCCCACCTGCGTCCCACCCGCGCCCCACCGCGCCCCACCGCGCCCCTAGAACACGTCCCCGTCGCGCCAGTCGATGAGCAGCGCGTGCTCCGGGTCCAGTGCGGCGCCGCCCCACAGCAGCGGCGGCTCCTCGTCCGGCATGAGGGCCGGGCCCGTCGGACCGAGCGTGCCGACCGGGCCCTTCCACGGCGTCCAGCCGCGCCGCAGGTAGAGCCCCTGCCCCTCGTCGGACGCCGACAGGGCGCCCATGTCGTACGCCCGCTCGACGACCCGCTCCAAGGCGCCCATCACCAGGCCGCCGAGGCCTTGGCGCTGCCGGTCGGGGCGCACGGCGACCGCCTCGACGTAACCGACGCGCAGCGAACGGCCCGCGTGCAGGAGGCGGCGCTGGACCACGGAGCCGTGCGCGACCAGGGCGCCCGCGCCGTCGTGTACCAGGGCGTGCACACCGCCGAGGCCGTGGTCCCAGTCCTGGTCGCTGAAGTCGCCGTCGAAGGCTTGGTCGAGCAGGGCGCGGGCGGCGCCCAGATCGCCGGGTGTCAGCTCGCTCGTGTGGCTCGTGCGCAGGATGCTTTCCGTCACCCCGCCAGCGTAACCAAGCCGCAGGGAAGCGCAATTGGTCTGCACCATGGCGCGGACGGGCTTCCGCGCAGCACAATCGGAGCCATGTCTGAGACCCAGCAGCAGCGAGAGTGGACCCCCATCCACGGCGAGCCCTACCGCTCGGTGGCCTACCGGCCCGAGCGCATGCCCGAGGCCCAATCCCTGGTCCGGGCAGCGGAGTTGCGGGAGCGGATGCGGGAGCGGCGCACGGTACGGCAGTTCGCGCCGGACCCGGTGCCCGCGCAGGTGATACGGGACGCCATCGCGTGCGCGGCCACCGCGCCGTCCGGCGCGCACCAGCAGCCGTGGACGTTCGTCCTCGTCCAGGACCCGCAGATCCGCCGCCGCATCCGCGAGGCCGCCGAGCACGAGGAGCGGATCTCCTACGACGGCCGGCTCGGCGAGGAGTGGCTCGCGGCCCTGCGCCCCATCGGCACCGACGAGGTGAAGCCGCACCTGACGGACGCGCCCGCGCTCATCGTCGTCTTCCAGCAGCGGTACTGGCTGGGCGAGGACGGCACCAAGCACAAGCACTACTACGTCGACGAGTCGGTCGGCATCGCGGTGGGGATGCTGCTGTCCGCGCTGCACCTGTCCGGTCTCGCCGCACTGATCCACACCCCGAGCCCGATGCGGTTCCTGTCCCAGGTCCTTGGCCGTCCCGAGAACGAGAAGGCGTTCGCGGTGATCCCCGTGGGCTACCCGGCGCCGGACTGCGAGGTCCCCGACCTGGTGCGCAAGTCGCTGGACCAGGTGCTCGTGGAGGTCTGAGCGAGCCCCGGGAAACGCGGGCCGCCGGGCCGATCGAGGACTTCTCGGCCCGGCGGCCCACCGCCCGGGTACGGTCGGGATCATGAACGCAACTCCCTCCCGCAGGACCCTCCTTGGCGCGGCGGCCGCCACGCCCGTCTTCCTCTCGGTGCCCGGCGCCGCCCACGCGGCGCCCGCCGACGACGCCCGGCGGCGGCTGCGCGCCCTGGAGAAGAGCTATCCGGGCCGCATCGGCCTGCACGCCCTGCACACCGGTACCGGCGAAACCCTCGGCCACCGCGCCGGCGAACGCTTCGCCATCGCCTCGACGTTCAAGGTGCTGGCCGCCGCCGCGATCCTGCGCCGGACGCGCGAGGCGGAGCCCGGACTGCTCGACACCCTGATCAGGTACGGGCGGGGCGACATCGTCTCGGCCTCGCCGAGGACGGAGCTGCACCTCGCGACCGGCATGACGGTCCGGGAGCTGTGCGACGCGACCATCACGTACAGCGACAACACGGCGGCGAACCTCATGCTGCGCAGGCTCGGCGGCCCGCACGCCATCACCGCGTTCGCCCGCTCGCTCGGCGACACGCGCACCCGCCTCGACCGGTGGGAGCCCGAGCTCAACACCAACATCCCCGGCGACCCGCGCGACACGACGACCCCGGCGGCCATGACCGCGAACCTGCGCGCGCTCGTCCTCGGCGACGCCCTCGACCCGCGCGACCGCGACCAGCTCGTCCGCTGGCTCCTGGAGAACACCACCGGCGACAAGCGGATCCGGGCCGGGCTGCCCGCCGGCTGGCGGGTCGGCGACAAGACCGGCTCGCCCGCGTACGGCGGGGTCAACGACGTCGCCGTGGCCTGGCCCCCGAACGGCGGGGCGCCCCTGATCATCTCCGTGTTCACCACGCGCCTCGACCCGGACACCCCGGGCGAGGACCGCATCGCGGCCGACATGGCCCGCATCGCCGTCGACGCGCTCGTCGGACCCCGGGCATGACACCGCCTCCGACCGGGGTGGGGCCCGGGTCGGAGGCGGGGTTCAGGGGTGGGCCGCACGGCCCGGGGGCGTCAGCCCATGTGCGGGTAGCCGTACTCGGTCGGCGGGACCAGCGTCTCCTTGATGGCGCGGGTCAGCGTCCACCGCTGGAGGTTCTGCGGGGCGCCCGCCTTGTCGTTGGTGCCGGAGGCGCGGCCGCCGCCGAAGGGCTGCTGGCCGACGACGGCGCCGGTCGACTTGTCGTTGATGTAGAAGTTGCCCGCGGCGTAGCGCAGCTTCTCCATCGTGTACGCGGCCGCCGCGCGGTCGTTGGCGATGACCGAACCGGTGAGCGCGTAGTCCGAGACCGACTCCATCTGGGTCAGCATCTCGTCGTACTTGTCGTCCTCGTAGACGTGGACCGCGAGGAACGGACCGAAGTACTCGGTGGTGAAGACCTCGTTGGCCGGGTCCGAGCACTCGACGACGGTCGGGCGCACGAAGTAGCCGACCGAGTCGTCGTAGGTGCCGCCCGCGACGATCGTGCAGGCGTCGTCCGCCTTGGCGCGGTCGATGGCCGCCTTGTTCTTGGCGAACGCGCGCTCGTCGATGACGGCGCCGATGAAGTTCGACAGGTCGGTGACGTCACCCATCTTGATGCCGTCGACCTCGGCCGCGAACTCCTCCTTGAAGCCGGAGTTCCAGATGGAGGCGGGGATGTACGCGCGCGAGGTGGCGGAGCACTTCTGGCCCTGGTACTCGAAGGAGCCGCGGGTCAGCGCGGTCTTCAGGATCGCGCGGTCGGCGCTCGGGTGGGCGACGACGAAGTCCTTGCCGCCGGTCTCACCGACGAGGCGCGGGTAGGTGCGGTACTTCGCGATGTTCTCGCCGACCGTCTTCCACAGGTGCTGGAAGGTCGGGGTCGAGCCGGTGAAGTGGATGCCGGCCAGGTCGCGGTGGTGCAGGGCGACCTCGGAGACCGCGATGCCGTCGCCGGTGACGAGGTTGATGACGCCCTTGGGCAGGCCGGCCTCCTCCAGGAGCTGCATGAGCAGCACGGCGGCGTGCGTCTGCGTCGGGGACGGCTTCCACACGACCACGTTGCCCATCAGGGCGGGGGCGGTGGGGAGGTTGCCCGCGATGGCGGTGAAGTTGAACGGCGTGATCGCGTAGACGAAGCCCTCCAGCGGGCGGTGGTCCAGGCGGTTCCAGACGCCGGTGGCGTTCGCCGGGGGCTGCTCGGCGAGCAGGTCACGGGCGTACTTGACGTTGAAGCGCCAGAAGTCGACCAGCTCGCAGGGGGTGTCGATCTCGGCCTGCTGGGCGGTCTTCGACTGGCCGAGCATCGTGGAGGCGGCCAGCGTCTCGCGCCACGTGGTGGAGAGCAGCTCGGCGGCGCGCAGGATGATCGCGGCGCGGTCGTCGAAGGACATCGCGCGCCAGGCCGGGGCGGCGGCCAGGGCGGCGTCGATCGCGTCCTGCGCGTCCTGCTGGGTGGCGCCGCGGCCGTGGCCGATGACGGCCTTGTGGTTGTGCGGCTGCACGACCTGGAAGGGCTCGCCGCCGCCGAGGCGCTTGACGCCGCCGATGGTCATCGGCAGCTCGATGGGGTTCTCGGCCAGCTCCTTGAGCTTGGCCTCCAGGCGGGCCCGCTCCGGGGAACCGGGGGCGTAGCCGTGGACCGGCTCGTTGACCGGGGCGGGGACCTGAGTGACGGCGTCCATGAGTTCCGTGTCTCCTTATGAGGGTCGAGGGGGTGGGAGCTCAGCCCTGGGTTCAGTCCTTGGTGAGGATGGAGCGGGCGAAGAAGAGGAGGTTCGCCGGCTTCTCCGCGAGGCGGCGCATGAAGTAGCCGTACCAGTCGGTTCCGTAGGCGGTGTACACGCGCATCCGGTGGCCCTCGGCGGCCAGCCGCAGGTGCTCGTCGCCGCGGATGCCGTACAGCATCTGGAATTCGTACTCGTCCAGTTTGCGCCCGGCGCGCCGGGCCAGCTCCTGCGCGATGGCGATCAGGCGCGGGTCGTGGGACCCGATCATCGGGTACCCCTCGCCCTCCATGAGGATGCGCAGGATGCGGACGTACGCCTTGTCGATCTCGGGCTTGTCCTGGTACGCGACCTCGGCGGGCTCCTTGTAGGCGCCCTTCACGATGCGCACGCGGCTGCCGTTGGCGGCCAGGCGCCGGGCGTCGGCCTCGGTCCGGTAGAGGTAGGCCTGGATCACGCAGCCGGTCTGCGGGAAGTCCTCGCGCAGCGCGTCGTGGATGGCGAACATCGAGTCGAGGGTGGTGTGGTCCTCGGCGTCCAGGGTGACCGTGGTGCCGATGGCGGCGGCGGCCTCGACCACGGGCCGGACGTTGGCGAGGGCCAGCTCGTGGCCGCCCTCCAGCGCCTGGCCGAACATGGAGAGCTTCACGGACATCTCGGCCCGGGTGCCGAGGCCCAGGTCCTTCAGGCGCTCGATGAGCTCCAGGTAGGCGTCGCGGGCGGCGTGGGACTGCTCGACGGTGGTGATGTCCTCGCCCACCACGTCCAGGGTGACCTCGAGGCCCTTGTCGGTCGCGTCGACGATGACCGGCACGACCTCGTCGACGCTCTCGCCGGCGATGAACCGGGCGACGACCTGCTTGGTGCCGGGGGCCGCCGACACGAAGCGGCGCATCTTGTCGCTGCGTGACGCGGCGAGGATCACGGGACCCAGCACGGGGCACCTCCACAGGTGTACGAAATCGAGAGCCATACCGACATAGCCCTACCTAGAGGTTATGCGGCGGTACGGCACGGTGAACCACCGTGAAATCTAGGGACCCGCCCCGCCCCGAACCATCGACACCTGTCACGCATCGGTGCCCTGGATCTCAGACAGATGTCTGAAGAAGCGCGCACCCTGCGCGAGAATGATCGGGTGAAGGGCGACTACCAAGAACTGGTCGACGAGATCTCGGCGCTCCTGGGCGCCCCCGCGACCCTGGAGAACCGTGATTTCGAGCTGATCGCCTTCGGCGCGCACGACGGCGGCGCCGACGGGGAGAGCGGCTTCGACGCGAGCGTCCTGGACCCCGTGCGCACCCGCTCGATCCTGACGCGGCGCTCCACCGCCGAGGTTCGCGCCTGGTTCGAGGGCTTCGGCATCACCCGGGCCACGGGTCCGGTCCGTATCCCGCCCACCCCGGAGGCGGGTGTCCACCGGGGCCGGATCTGCCTGCCCGTTCGCCACCGGGGCTTCGCCCTGGGGTACGTGTGGCTGCTCGACGGCGAGCCGGGCCCGACCGAGCGGCAGCTGGCCGCCGCCATGGAGGTGGCGGCCAGGATCGGCGCGCTGCTGGCCGACGAGGCGCAGGCGGGCGCCGATCTGACCCGCGAGTTCCGTGCGGTCCTGACCGCCGAGCGGGGCTGGCAGCGGGACATGGCGGTGGCCGCGCTGCGCACCGCCCTCGGTGCCCGCGGCGAGGGCCTGCACGCGGTGGTGTGCGTGGCCCCCTGGCCCTCCCCCGACCCGGACGCCGCCCCCGAGGCCCGTACGGTGCCGGGCGCGGCGGCAATCTGCACGGTGCCCTGGGGCCGGACCGGGCAGTGTCTCGCGGCGCTGATCAGGCTGCGGTCGGCCGACGCGCTGTCCCCGGCGCGGACGGCGGCCTCGCGGCTGCTTGAGACGGCGCGCTCGGTCGCCGCGGGCGGCGCCGCCGGGATCGCCGGCTCCCGGCACGGCCTGGACGATCTGGGCGCCGCCTGGTGGGAGGCGTCCGGCGCGGCGCGCGCCGCGCTCGCCGAGGACCGCTTCGGGCCGGTGGCGCACTGGTCGGACGTGGGCCCCTACCGCCTGCTGACGGCCCTGCCCCCGGAGGCGGCGCACGATCCGGTGGCCGGGCAGCTGCTGGCCCCCGCCCACCGCGAACTGGCCCGCACCGCCGAGGTGTTCCTGGACTGCGCGGGCCAGGCGGGGCGCACGGCGGCGGAGTTGGGCATCCACCGCCAGACCCTGTACTACCGCCTCTCGCGCGTGGAGCAGCTCACCGGCCTGGACCTGGACGAAGGCGAGGACCGGCTGTTGCTGCACATGGTTTTGAAGTCGTCACGACTGTCCGTGCCGGGTAACGAACACCCGCTTCCGTGATCTTGGAGGGGTACGGTTTCCCCGTCCGAACACCCACCCCTGGAACGGGAGAACGAACACCTCATGAAGCTCAGGCTGCTGGCCTCGGCCGTCGCCGTATCCGCCGTCGCGCTCTCCGGCACCGTCCTCACCACGGGCACCGCGGCGGCCGCCACGAGGCCGGACTGCTCCCGCGGCCTCACCAACGTCCCCGCCAAGGAGACGGTGAAGGTCCGCACCACCCCGAAGGTGAACGGCCACGCCGTCGGCCAGCTGAACAAGGGCCGCAAGGCCTTCCTCTGCAACGACGGCCAGTCCTTCACCGGCCAGTCGTACCGCCTGTGCGGCAAGAGCAGCAACAAGTGGCTGTACGTCATGCCGAACGACTACAACATCAAGGGCTACGTCCCGGCCACCTGCATCAACTGGTAGCCACCCGCCCGACGCCCCCTCGCGCGCACCCGCGGCCCACCTGGGCCGGCCACCGGGTGCGCGCACCCGTTCTCAGGCTCCGTCCCGCGCCCGCTCCAGCACGCGCCGCAACCCCTCGGTCAGCTGCCCGGCGGTGGTCGCCGACTCCGGGTCGAAGAGCCACTGCACCATGAGCCCGTTGAGGAGCGTGGTGTAGAGGCGGCCCTCGCTCTCCAGCACCTCGTCGGGGATCTCGCTCTCCTCGATGCCGGTGAAGAGCGCCGTGAGCCCGCTGCGCCCCTGCTTCTGCGCCTTGATCAGCAACTCGCGGATCCCCGCGAGGCGTTCGCCCTGCGTGATGACCTCCAGCGTCATCATCCAGAGGGGCCGCGTCTCGGGGACCGAGCGGATGACGTTCCCCCAGACCTCCTGGAAGCGCTCCAGTCCCCCCTGCCCGACGGCGCCCGCGGCCCGCGGACTCTCGAAATGCTCCCCCATCGGCTCGATGAGCGCGATGTAGGCCTCGGCGAGCAGCGCGTCCTTCGACCCGTAGTGGTAGCCGATGGACCCCAGGTTCGTCCCCGACTCCTTCACGATGTCGCGGGCCGTCGTCCGTGCGAACCCCTTCTCCAGCAGGCAGCGTTTGGCCCCTTCGAGCAGATCTTCACGGTGTCCCATGCGGGCACCCGGGGCCGCGCGTTCGGCGCCGCCGTCGGGCTGAACCTCGTCTCGTCCCTGGCGGTGATGGGCTCGGCGTACTTCACCACCCAGTACCTTCAGTCCGTCCTCGGCAAGAGCGCCCTGGAGGCCGCGCTCTGGGCGCTCCTGCCCTCGGTGCCGATCGGCCTCGCGGCGCCCGCCGCCACCGCGCTGGTGCGGCGCGGCATCGACCGCGCCCACGTCGTGGCCACCGGTTTCGCCGTCGCCGCCGGCGGCTACGGGCTGCTCGCCCTGGCCGGCACCGACGCGCTGTGGCCGGTCCTCACCGGTGCGGGCGTCCTGGCCTGCGGCTCGGTCGTCGTCGGCTCCCAGCTCACCGACCTGGCGCTCGGCGCCGCCCCGGCCGAGAAGGCGGGCTCCGCCTCGGCGCTCCTGGAGACGGGGCAAGAGTTCGGCGGCGCGCTGGGCATGGCGCTGCTCGGCTCCATCGGCAACGCGGTCTACCGCGACGCGATCCCGGGCTCCGCCCCCGCCCCCGCCCGCGAGGCGTTCACCACCGGCATGCACGCCGCGGCGCTGACCGGCACGGTGATCCTGCTGGCGGCGGCAGTGGCGGCGGGAGCGCTGCGCGGGGCGGGCACCCGGGAACAGCGGAACGCCGGACAGGTCGGAGAGATCTCCGACCCGTCCGGCGCCTGAGGACGAACGCTGTGCGCGGGGCTCCGCGGCCCTGGTCCGGGGCTAGTCCGTGAGGTTCACCGCGCGCGCGGACTCCGCGCCGATCTCCTCGGCCAGCTCGGTCAGGACCGACTGCGGAACCGTGTCGTCGACGGTCAGCACGGCGAGGGCCTCGCCGCCGACGTCGGCGCGGGCGACCTGCATGCCGGCGATGTTGATGCCCGACTCACCGAGGACGCGGCCGACGGTGCCGACGACACCGGGGCGGTCGGCGTACCGCAGGACGACCATGTGCTCGGCGAGCGCCAGGTCGACGTCGTACTCGCCGACGGCGACGATCTTCGGCAGGTGCTTGGGGCCGGCCAGCGTGCCGGAGACGGCGATCTCCTCGCCGTCGGAGAGCGTGCCGCGCACCGTGACCACGTTGCGGTGGTCGGGCGACTCGGAGCTGGTGGTGAGGCGGACCTCGACGCCCCGCTCCTGCGCGAACAGCGGCGCGTTCACATAGCTCACCGTCTCGTCCACGACGTCCTCGAAGACGCCCTTGAGCGCGGAGAGTTCGAGCACCTTGACGTCGTGCTGGGTGATCTCGCCGTACACCTCGACGTCGAGGCGGGCCGCGACCTCGCCCGCGAGGGCGGTGAAGATGCGGCCGAGCTTCTCGGCGAGCGGCAGGCCGGGGCGGACGTCCTCGGCGATGACGCCGCCCTGGACGTTCACCGCGTCCGGCACCAGCTCGCCGGCGAGCGCGAGGCGCACCGACTTGGCGACGGCGATGCCCGCCTTCTCCTGCGCCTCGTCCGTGGAGGCGCCGAGGTGCGGGGTGCACACGACCTGGTCGAACTGGAAGAGCGGGGAGTCCGTGCAGGGCTCCTTCGCGTACACGTCGAGACCGGCGCCGGCGACGCGGCCCTCCTTGAGGGCGGAGTGCAGCGCCTCCTCGTCGACGATCCCGCCGCGCGCGGCGTTGACGATGCGCACGGTCGGCTTGACCTTGTGCAGCGCCTCGTCACCGATGAGACCGAGCGTCTCGGGCGTCTTCGGCAGGTGCACGGTGATGAAGTCCGAGACTTCGAGCAGCTCGTCGAGCGAGAGGACCTTCACGCCCATCTGCGCGGCGCGCGCGGGCTGCACGTACGGGTCGTAGGCGACGACCTTCATGCCGAAGGCGCTCATGCGCTGGGCGACCAGGGCGCCGATGCGGCCGAGGCCGACGACGCCGAGGGTCTTCTCGGCCAGCTCCACGCCCGTGTACTTGGAGCGCTTCCACTCGCCGTTCTTCAGGGCGGTGTTGGCCTGGGGGATGTTGCGCGCGGTGGCCAGGAGCAGGCCGCAGGCCAGCTCGGCGGCGGTGACGATGTTCGACGTCGGGGCGTTGACGACCATCACGCCGGCCTTGGTGGCGGCGGACACGTCGACGTTGTCCAGGCCGACGCCGGCGCGGGCGACGACCTTCAGCTTCTTGGCGACGGCGATGGCCTCGGCGTCGACCTTGGTCGCGGAGCGGACCAGGATCGCGTCGACGTCGGCGATCGCGGGCAGCAGCTCGGCGCGGTCCCCGCCGTTGCAGTGCCGGATCTCGAAGTCCGGCCCCAGGGCGTCGACGGTGGCGGGCGACAGCTCTTCAGCGATGAGTACGACGGGTTTGCCGGTGGCAGCAGTGCTCACGTGAGTCCTCACAGATCCATTGCGGACGGCCGTCCCACGGCCGCAGGCGGTGGAGGGTGCTTGCCGCGTGGAAGACGCACGACGCTGTGGGCCCGACGCGAATGTTGAACAGAAGCATAGTGGCGTACAGGGGTTCAGCACGCGCCTCTGCGGAAGGATCACCCATCCGTGGGTGGACGCGGTGTACTAAAGGTAAGCCCCTCCGGCGTTCGAGGAGCGGGGTCCGGGGCGCAGCCCCGCGGGGGCGCCCCGGACCCAGGGCGGACTAGGCCTCCTCGTCGACCCAGGACATGAGCTTGCGCAGCTCCTTGCCCGTGGTCTCCAGGAGGTGGTTCTCGTCCTGCTTCTTGTACTCGTCGTACTTCTTCAGACCGCCGTGGTACTCGTCCATCCAGTTCTTGGCGAACGTGCCGTCCTGGATCTCCGCGAGGACCTTCTTCATCTCGGCCTTGGTGGCGTCGGTGATGATCCGCGGGCCGGTGATGTAGTCGCCCCACTCGGCGGTCTCGGAGACCGACCAGCGCATCTTCTCCAGGCCGCCCTCGTACATGAGGTCCACGATCAGCTTCAGCTCGTGCAGGCACTCGAAGTAGGCGATCTCCGGCTGGTAACCGGCCTCGGTCAGCGTCTCGAAGCCCGCCTTGACCAGCGCGGCGGTGCCGCCGCACAGCACGGCCTGCTCACCGAACAGGTCGGTCTCGGTCTCCTCGGTGAAGGTCGTCTTGATGACGCCGGCGCGCGTGCCGCCGATGGCCTTGGCGTACGAGAGCGCCAGCTGGAAGCCGTTGCCCGTGGCGTCCTGCTCGACGGCCGCGATACAGGGGACGCCGCGGCCCTCCTCGTACTGGCGGCGCACCAGGTGGCCCGGGCCCTTGGGGGCGACCATGCAGACGTCGATGCCCTCGGGGACCTTGATGAAGCCGAAGCGGATGTTCAGGCCGTGGCCGAAGAACAGCGCGTCGCCGTCCTTGAGGTTGTCCTTGATGGACTCCTCGTAGACCTGGGCCTGGATCGGGTCCGGCACCAGGATCATGATGACGTCGGCCTCGGCCGCGGCCTCGGCCGGGGTGACGACGCGCAGGCCCTGCTCCTCGGCCTTGGCCTTGGACTTGGAGCCCTCGTGCAGACCGACGCGGACGTCGACACCCGAGTCGCGCAGGGACAGCGCGTGGGCGTGGCCCTGGCTGCCGTAGCCGATGACCGCGACCTTGCGGCCCTGGATGATGGACAGGTCGGCGTCGTCGTCGTAGAACAGCTCGGCCACTGGGAATCTCCTATGTGTGCTGGTGTTGCGTCCCACCGTACGGCGGGTGCGGTGAGTGAAGTTCTCGGGTCTCGGTATCCGAGAGGGGCGCCGGGGCCCCGGGTCAGGCGCTGCGGTCGAGCGCCCGCAGGCTGCGGTCCGTGATGGAGCGCGAGCCCCGGCCGATCGCGATGGTGCCGGACTGGACCAGCTCCTTGATGCCGAAGGGCTCCAGCATCTTGAGCATGGCCTCCAGCTTGTCGCTGCTGCCGGTGGCCTCGATGGTGACGGCCTCCGGGGAGACGTCCACGGTCTTGGCGCGGAACAGCTGGACGATCTCGACGATCTGGGAGCGGGTCTCGTTGTCGGCGCGGACCTTGGCGAGGACGAGTTCGCGCGCCACGGCGGCGCCCGGCTCCAGTTCGACGATCTTCAGGACGTTGATGAGCTTGTTGAGCTGCTTGGTGACCTGTTCGAGCGGCAGGTCCTCGACGTTCACCACGATGGTGATGCGGGAGATGTCGGGGTGCTCGGTGACGCCCACGGCGAGGGAGTCGATGTTGAAGCCGCGGCGGGAGAACAGGGCGGTGATCCGGGCGAGGACACCCGGCTTGTTCTCGACCAGGACGGAGAGCGTGTGCTTGGTGGACATGACTCGTGTGTCTCTCTTTCGCGTCCGGTCTCAGTCGTCTTCGTTGTCGCCGAAGTCGGGGCGGACCCCGCGGGCGGCCATGACCTCGTCGTTGGAGGTGCCGGCGGCGACCATCGGCCACACCTGGGCGTCCTCGTGGACGATGAAGTCGACGACGACCGGGCGGTCGTTGATGGCGTTGGCCTCGGCGATGACCTTGTCCAGGTCCTCGGGCCGCTCACAGCGCAGCGCCACGCAGCCCATGGCCTCGGACAGCTTCACGAAGTCGGGGACGCGGGTGCCCTTGTTGGGGCCGATGTCGTCGGGACCGCTGTGCAGGACGGTGTTGGAGTAGCGCTGGTTGTAGAACAGGGTCTGCCACTGGCGGACCATCCCGAGGGCGCCGTTGTTGATGATGGCGACCTTGATCGGGATGTTGTTCAGGGCGCAGGTGGTCAGCTCCTGATTGGTCATCTGGAAGCAGCCGTCGCCGTCGACCGCCCAGACCGTGCGGTCGGGCATGCCGGCCTTGGCGCCCATCGCGGCGGGGACCGCGTAGCCCATGGTCCCGGCGCCGCCGGAGTTGAGCCAGGTGGCGGGCTGCTCGTACTGGATGAAGTGCGCGGCCCACATCTGGTGCTGGCCGACGCCCGCCGCGAAGATCGTGCCCTCCGGGGCGAGCTTGCCGACGCGCTCGATGACCTGCTGCGGGGAGAGCGAGCCGTCCTCGGGCACGGTGTAGCCGAGGGGGTAGGTCTCGCGCCAGCGGTTGAGGTCGTTCCACCAGGCGGAGTAGTCGCCCGTGTGGCCCTCGGTGTGCTCGGCCTGGACGGCCTGGACGAGGTCGGCGATGACCTCGCGGGCGTCACCGACGATCGGCACGTCGGCGACGCGGTTCTTGCCGATCTCGGCCGGGTCGATGTCGGCGTGGACGATCTTCGCGAACGGCGCGAAGCTGTCCAGCTTGCCGGTGACGCGGTCGTCGAAGCGGGCTCCGAGGGCGACGATCAGGTCGGCCTTCTGCAGCGCGGTGACGGCGGTGACCGCACCGTGCATGCCCGGCATCCCCACGTGCAGCGGGTGGCTGTCGGGGAACGCGCCGAGCGCCATCAGGGTGGTGGTGACGGGCGCTCCGGTCAGCTCGGCGAGGACCTTCAGCTCGGCGGTGGCATGCGCCTTCAGGACGCCGCCGCCGACGTACAGGACCGGGCGCTTGGCCGCGGTGATGAGCTTGGCGGCCTCGCGGATCTGCTTGGCGTGCGGCTTGGTCACCGGGCGGTAGCCGGGCAGGTCCTGCTGCGGCGGCCAGGAGAACGTCGTCTGCGCCTGGAGGGCGTCCTTGGCGATGTCCACGAGGACGGGGCCCGGGCGGCCGGTGGAGGCGATGTGGAAGGCCTCGGCGATGGTGCGCGGGATGTCCTCGGCCTTGGTGACCAGGAAGTTGTGCTTGGTGATCGGCATCGTGATGCCGACGATGTCCGCCTCCTGGAAGGCGTCCGTGCCGATCGCCTTGGCGGCGACCTGGCCGGTGATCGCGACCAGCGGGACGGAGTCCATGTGGGCGTCGGCGATCGGGGTGACGAGGTTGGTGGCGCCGGGGCCGCTCGTGGCCATGCAGACGCCGACCTTGCCGGTGGCCTGCGCGTAACCGGTCGCCGCGTGGCCCGCGCCCTGCTCGTGGCGGACCAGGACGTGCCGGACCCGGGTGGAGTCCATCATCGGGTCGTACGCCGGAAGGATGGCGCCGCCGGGGATGCCGAACACCGTGTCGGCCCCGACCTCCTCAAGAGAACGAATGAGGGACTGCGCACCCGTGACGTGCTCGACGGTGGCGGACTGCTGTCCAGAGGATCGGGGCCGCGGCTGCGGGTGGTGGGCCCCGGTGGCCTGCTCGGTCATCGGCATTCTCTTCTCGAAGCTGAGGTTTTTCGCGGGTGTTTCGCGGGGGTTTGGCGGGTGCCGGTGCAACAAAAAACCCCTCGTGCCGTGAGGCAAGCGAGGGGAGCGCGCCGGGTGCGGGTCGCTGGGATCCGGTGTCCGAACCGGTCGTTCCCAGCTTCAGCCGACGCGCTTTCCAAGTACGAGAATTCGGGTGCGCATGGCATTGACCCTCCCCCCGGCACGCAGGGTGTGTCAAGTAGGTGGGACGGGGGTCTCATTATGTGAACGGGCGTAGGCCGAGGGGCCGCCCGTGAACGTCGTGGGCCCCCCGGCATAGGCGCCCGCCGCGCCGCCCGCGTAGGGTCCCGCCGGGCCGCCGGCGAACCCTCCCGGAGGCCCGCCGGCGTAGACGCCCGGGAGACCGCTCACGAACGCCCCTGAGGGGCCGCCCGCCAGCACCGGCTCGGCCGGGCCGCGCGGCACCGGGTACTCCCCGAGCGTCAGGGCCCTGCGCAGCCGGTACTCGTCGAGGGGCCCGGAGAAGGCCATGCCCTGCCCGTGCGTGCAGCCCATGGCGCGCAGGGCGACCACCTGTTCGGGCAGGTCGACGCCGTCGGCCACGGAGAGCAGGCCGAGGTCGTTCGCGATACGCAGCAGGCCGGCGGTGATCTTGTGCAGCCGCGCGGACTCCACGACGCCCTCGATCAGGCCGCGGTCCAGCTTCAGTACGTCGACGGGGAGCCGGCGCAGCGCCGTGATGGCGGCGTAGCCGCTGCCGAAGCCGTCCAGGGCGATGCGGACACCGAGTCTGCGCAGAGCCGTCAGCCGGCGCTCCAGGTCGTCCAGGGGGACCCGGGGGTCGCTGTCGGCCAGCTCGATGATGAGCGCCCCGGAGGGCAGCCCGTGCCGGGTCAGGAGCGCCTCGATGGAGCCGAGGGGCGTGGAGCGGTCCAGGAGGCGGCGTGCGCTCATGCGGACGGCCACCGGCACCGCGTGGCCCGTGGCGCCGCGCTCGGCGGCCTGGGCCACGGCCTCTTCGAGCATCCAGCGGCCCAGCTCGGCCGCGCGGTCGCCCTCCCTGCCGTGCCCGGCGTCCCTGCCGCCGTTCTCCGAGACCCGCAGGAACTCGGCGGGCGTGAAGAGGATGCCCTGGGCCGAGCGCCAGCGGGCCTGTGCGGCGACCGCCGTGATCCGGCCGTCGTCGAGACAGACCACGGGCTGGTGGAGCAGCGCGAACTCGCCCTCGTGCAGGGCCGAGCGCAGCCGGGTGGCGAGCTGTGCCTTGCGCACGACGTCGGCCTGCATCTGGGGGGCGTACAGCTCCACGCGCCCCTTGCCCGCCGCCTTGGCGCGGTACATCGCGAGGTCGGCGTTGCGCAGCAGCTCGCCCGCCCCGATGCCCGGTTCGGCGAAGGCCACGCCGATGGAGGCGGCGACGCGCACGTCGTTGCCGTCGATGGCGTACGGCTGGGAGAGGGTGATCCGCAGCCGGTCGGCGAGTTCGTAGATGTGCTGCTCCCTGGCGGTCTGGTCCCTGGTGCCGTCGCCGACGATGAGGGCCGCGAACTCGTCGCCGCCGAGCCGGGACGCGGTGTCGCCCGAGCGCACCGCCTCCTGGAGTCTGCGGGCGGCCTGGACGAGCAGTTCGTCGCCGGCCTGGTGGCCGATGGTGTCGTTGACCGCCTTGAAGCCGTCCAGGTCGATGAAGAGCACGGCCGTGCCCCGGTCGGTCACTCTGCGGCCGGTCAGGGCCTGGCTCACGCGCCGGGTGAACAGGGCGCGGTTGGGCAGGTCGGTGAGCGGGTCGTGCTCGGCGTTGTGCTGCAACTGCGCCTGGAGGCGGACCCGTTCGGTGACGTCGCGGCTGTTGAAGATCAGACCGCCGTGGTGGCGGTTGACGGTAGACTCCACGTTCAGCCAGTCGCCGGTCCCGGACCGGAAGCGGCACTCGATGCGGGTGGTGGGTTCCTCGACGGGGTTGGCGGCGAGGAACCTGCGGACCTCGTGGACGACTCTGCCGAGGTCCTCGGGGTGTATGAGCGAGGCGAGTTCGGAACCCACCAGCTCATCGGCCTCGCGGCCGTAGACCCCGGCGGCGGCCGGGCTCACGTACCGCAGGATGCCGTTCGGCGCGGCGATCATGATGACGTCGCTGGAGCCCTGGACCAGGGAGCGGAAGTGGTTCTCCTTCTGGGCCAGTTCCTGGGTGAGGGTGATGTTGTCCAGGAGCATGATGCCCTGGCGTGCGACGAGGGCGAGCACGACGGTGCCGGCCGTGAAGAGCACCACGCGGTCGACGCTGCGCCCGCTCAGCACGTTGTAGAGGATCCCCAACGTGCAGACCGCGGCGGCGAGATACGGCGTGAGGGCGGCGAGCGAGCCCGCGATCGGCCGGGTCGCCGCGGTCCGCGCGTCCTCGGGCCCGCCGTCGTCCCCCGCCCGCGCGGGATCCGGCCCGTCCGCGCCGCGCGCCTGCCAGGGCGCGGTCCACGGGGCGTAGGCGAGCAGGAGCGAGCCGGTGAACCAGCCGGCGTCCAGCAGCTGCCCCGAGCGGTAGCTCGCGTGCAGCAGCGGGGAGGTGAACAGCGCGTCGCACATGACGGTCAGGGCGAGCGCGCCGATCGCGGTGTTGACCGCCGTGCGGTTGGCGGGCGAGCGCCTGAAGTGCAGCGCGAGGACCATGCTGACCAGCGCGATGTCCAGGAGCGGGTAGGCGAGCGAGAGCGCGGCGTGGGCGACGCTCTGCCCCTCGAACTGCGCGGTGTGCGCGAGGGCCAGGCTCCAGGAGAGCGTGAGGAGCGAGCCCCCGATGAGCCAGGAGTCGAGGGCGAGGCAACCCCAGCCCGCCTTCGTCACCGGCCGCTTGGCCAGCACGAGCAGGCCGATGATGGCGGGCGGGGCGAAGCACAGGAAGAACAGGTCGGCGAGGCCGGGGCTCGGCACCTCCCGCTGGAGCACGACCTCGTACCAGCCCCAGACGGCGTTGCCGAGGGAGGCCATCGCGGAGGAGAGGGCGAAGAGCAGCCACGCGGGCCGGAAGCGGCTGCGGCGGGTGCGGGAGTAGCGGAAGCAGGAGACGGCGGCGACCGCCGCCGCGATGCTCAGCCCGAAGTCGCCCATGAACAGCGCGAGTCGGTGCGATCCCCAGCCGATCGCGGAGCCCATGGCGTACGTGCCGCAGATCAGCAGCAGGGCGAACTGCGGGACGAACCCGCCCCCGCCCGGCGCGGGGTGGCCGGCCGACGGCGCCCTCGGGTGCAGCGGGGCCGACGAGAGGCCCGCCTCCAGGACGGTGGTGCTCGGCGGGGCGCTCACCGGACCGCTCCGCTCCGCGCCCGCCCCGGGCCCGTCCGGCCCCCGCGGCGGCCGACGGAGCTCGGGCACTGCCGCCCGCGCCGCCGGCCGCTCGCGCGGCTGCCGCCGCTCCCGCGCTCGCGGGAGGGGGTACGTGAGAGTCGGCGGCGGCTTTCCCGCCGCGTCGGATCGTCCGCCCATAGGCCGTACATCGCCTGTCGCCCCCCTCGCAGTCTGATGTCCCCGTCCCCGGCGCCGCATGGTCCACGGCGCGTCCCCAGTCGGGACGATACACCAGGCCCGTCACACAGGGACATAGCACCTCTACGCTGCGTGACCGCCGACGGGGAAGTGAACACGGGGCGCACATATACGAGCGCGTAGCGTGCGCGGAACGGCCTCAAACGATCAACCGGCCGTCCGATGCACGACGTTGTCAAGAGGGCGGCCCTCGGCGAACCGGGTCAGTTGCGCGGCGAGCAGACGGTGGGCGCGGGGCAAGAAGGCGGACGTGGAGCCGCCCACGTGCGGGCTGATGAGCACTCCAGGAGCGTGCCACAGCGGGTGACCTGCGGGCAGCGGTTCCGGGTCGGTCACGTCGAGGGCGGCGATCAAGCGGCCGGACTCCAGTTCGGCGAGGAGCGCCGCGGTGTCGACGACCGGGCCGCGGGCGACGTTCACGAGCAGCGCGCCGTCCTTCATGCGGGCCAGGAAACCGGCGTCCACCAGGCCCCGGGTGTCCTCGGTGAGGGGCGTGCAGAGCACGACGACGTCGGCCTCGGGCAGCAGGGCGGGCAGCTCGGTGAGCGGATGCACGGGGCCGCGCTCTGTGTCACGGGCGGAGCGCGCGACGCGCGCCACCCGCGCACACTCGAAGGGGGTGAGCCTGTCCTCGACGGCGGAACCGATGGCCCCGTGGCCCACGATGAGCACGGACTTGTCGGCCAGCGCCGGGTAGAAACCGGACCGCCACTCCTGGCGCCGCTGTCCCTCGACGAAGCGCGGGACACCGCGCAGCGACGCGAGGATCAGGGTGAGGGCTAGTTCGGCGGTGCTGGCCTCGTGCACCCCTCGGGCGTTGCACACCTGTACGCCGGGTGCCAGCCGCGGGAGCCCCGGCTGCACGTGGTCGATGCCGGCGGTCAGGGTCTGCACGACACGCAGCGAGGTCATCGCGGGCAGGGGGCGCACGGCGACCTCGCCGGCCTTCATGTAGGGCACCGCGTAGAAGACGCAGTCGGCCGGGTCGGCGGGGAAGTCCGCGCCGCCGTCCCAGTGGCGGTAGGCGAACCCGGCCTTCGACGCGTCGGGCAGGCCCTGGATCTCGTCTGCTTCGAACGGAAGCCATACGTCTGTCGTCATGCCCTGGAGGCTAATGCGCCAGGTCGTGCGCGGTCCGTGGGGAGGCCGCGGTCGGGCGCGAGGTGGCAGCGGCTAGTTTGGGTGATCTCCGGACGGGGAGTGGGAGGGTACGGCCAGGTGGAGCGCAGGACGATCGGCGCGGGGGCGCTCGAAGTGGGCGCCGTCGGACTCGGCTGCATGCCGATGAGCTGGGCATACACCGGCTCGCGGCAGCGCGGCGACGCGTCGCTGCGCACCGTGCACGCCGCGTTGGACGCCACCGGCGCCGCCGGCGCCGGGGTGACGCTCCTGGACACCGCGGACATGTACGGGCCCTTCACCAACGAGCTGCTGGTCGGCCGGGTGCTCCGGGAGCGGCGGGCCGAGGCGTTCGTGTCGACCAAGTGCGGGCTGCTGGTGGGCGAGCAGCATATCGTCGCCAACGGCCGCCCGGCCTATGTGAAGCGGGCCTGCGACGCCTCGCTGCGGCGGCTCCAGATCGACACCATCGACCTCTACCAGCTGCACCGCGCCGACCCCGAGGTGCCCATCGAGGAGACGTGGGGCGCCATGGCCGAGCTGGTCGCCGCCGGGAAGGTGCGGGCCCTCGGGCTGTGCGCGGTGGGGGCGCGGGCGCATCGGCGTACGGCCGCGGGGCGGCCCTCGGCCCGGTTGCACGAGGTGACGATCCGCCAGTTGGAGCGCGTCCAGCAGGTCTTCCCGGTGAGCGCGGTCGAGGCCGAACTGTCGGTGTGGTCGCCCGAGGCGCTGGACGAGCTGCTGCCGTGGTGCGTGGCGCGGGGGGTGGGCTTCCTGGCCGCGATGCCGCTGGGGAATGGTTTCCTCACCGGGACGCTGACGCCCGGCCAGGGCTTCGAACCGGACGATCTGCGGGCCCGCCACCCCCGCTTCACCGCCGAGATGATGGCGGCCAACCAGCCGCTGGTGGTGGGGCTGCGCCGGGTCGCGGAGCGGCACGGGGCGACCCCGGCGCAGGTGGCGCTCGCGTGGGTGCTCGCCCAGGGGCGGCACGTGGTCCCGATCCCCGGGGCCAAGCGCGCGCGCTGGGCGGTGGAGAACGCGGGCGCGGCCGGGGTGCGGCTGACCTCGGCGGACCTGGCGGACATCGAGGCGCTGCCGGCGGCGCTGGGGTCGTGGGACTGAGCGCGCGGGCGGGCGGCGGCCCCGCGCCGCGCGCCCTCCCGGGCGGCGCAATGGGATCCCGCGGGGCACAAGCGGTGTATGAACGGGGAAAGCGCTGCGTAGAAGGGACCCTGATCGTGCAACGACCCGCTGTCACGGCCGCGTTGACCGCTGCCGCCCTCGTCCTCGCGGCCGGCTGTTCGTCCGGGGGCCAGGACGGGACCGACCACCGCGAGAGTCCGGCCGGAAGGCGGAGCCCGAGCAAGTCCCCGACCGGCGGGCCGGGTGCCCAGCCCCCTGCGGCGAAGGGTTCCGCGAAGGTCACCCGCACTCTCACCACGGACCTCGCCTCCCCGTGGGGTCTCGCCGCGCTGCCCGGCGGGGACCTCCTGGTCTCCTCGCGGGACGAGGGCACGATCACCCGGGTCGACGCCACCACGGGCGAGAAGACGGAGCTGGGCGCGGTGCCGGGCGTCTCCCCCGGCGGCGAGGGCGGCCTGATGGGCCTCGCGCTCTCTCCTTCGTACGCCTCGGACCACATGGTGTACGCGTACTTCACCACCGAGTCGGACAACCGTGTCGCCCGGCTGCTCTACGACGAGAAGAAGCCCCCCGGCGAGCAACTCGGGGCGCCGGACACCGTCTTCAAGGGCATCCCCAAGGGCATGATCCACAATGGCGGCCGGATCGCCTTCGGTCCGGACAAGATGCTGTACGCGGGTGCGGGCGAGACCGGCGACACGGAGCTGGCGCAGGACGAGAAGTCGCTCGGCGGCAAGATCCTGCGGCTCACCCCGGACGGTGAGCCCGCCCCCGGCAACCCCTTCGAGGGCTCCCCCGTCTACTCGCTGGGCCACCGCAACGTGCAGGGTCTGGCCTGGGACGAGCAGAAGCGGCTGTGGGCCTCGGAGTTCGGCCAGGACACCTGGGACGAGCTGAACGAGATCAAGGCCGGCGGCAACTACGGCTGGCCCGAGGCCGAGGGCAAGGGCGGTGAGAAGGGCCTGCGCGACCCGGTGGCCCAGTGGAAGACCTCGGAGGCGTCACCGAGCGGTGTCGCCTACGCCGAGGGGTCGATCTGGCTGGCGGGCCTGCGCGGCGAGCGGCTGTGGCGCGTCCCGGTGCGGGGCGTGACGGGCGAGCGGGAGCCGCAGTCCTTCCTCAAGGGCGAGCACGGCCGGCTGCGCACGGTGCTCTCGGCGGGCGGCGACAAGCTGTGGCTCGTCACGAGCGAGACGGACTCGCGGGGCACGCCGAAGAAGGGCGACGACAAGATCCTGGAGGTGGAGGTGGAGTGACGTCTCGAGCCCTCGCTCCAGGGGCGAGCGGGGTGGGGGCGGGACGAGCGGGGCGCCTCAGTCCGCTCGGTCCGCGTCGGGTATCCGGTCCTCCGGCTTCGGGGTGTCGTCCGCGCGGGGCGCGGGGACAGGGGCTTTGACGACCACCTTGCCGGACGACAGGTCGATGGGCCCGCGCCCCGGGTCGCCGTCGGCGAGGTCGACCCGGGTCATCTCCAGACGCTTCTGCTCGTCGTCGGTGTGCTTGCGTCCCGGCGCAAACAGCGCCTCGATCGCGTTGAACACTGCGCCTCCTGTGAGCCGAGTTCCTGTCGTCAAGCGTAAGTGAGGCCGCCTTGAACCGGCCGGGAGCTGAAAGGCGCAGGTCAGACCCGGCTCGCGGGCGGGAACAGGCGCAGCCGGTGGGCGAGGGCCGCCGCCTCGCCCCGGCCGGTGACGGACAGCTTGGCGAGGATGTTGGAGACGTGGACGCTCGCCGTCTTGGGGGAGATGAAGAGCTCCTCGGCTATCTGGCGGTTGCTGCGGCCCACCGCGACGAGCCGCAGGACGTCCCGCTCGCGGCTGGTCAGCCCGAGCGCCTCGGCGGGGTCGGCCGGCACGTCGGCGGGCACGGCCTCGGCGGGGTCCAGGGTGAGGCGGGCCCGCTGGGCGAGGCCGGTGATCGCCTCCAGCAGTGGTCGCGCGCCGAGGCCCCGCGCCACCTCCCCGGCCTGGCGCAGCAGCTGGGCGGCGCGCTCGCGGTCGGTGCCGTCCGGGGCCAGCAGGGCCTCGGCGAGGCGCAGCCGGACGCGGGCGAGGTCGTAGGGGCGGTCGAGCACCTCGACGGCGGCGACCACGGCGGTCCAGTCGGCGCGGCCGTCGCGGCCCTCGGAGCGCAGCAGCTCGGCGCGGGTCCACTCGTCGTAGGCCCGCCAGAGCGGGAGGGGGGTCGCGAGGGCCTTGGCGGCGGTGCGGATGCGGGCGACGACGGCGGGGCGGCCGGGTTCGGCGGCGGGCAGGCCGCGGGCGTCGGCCTCCATGGTGGCGGCGGCGAGCAGCAGGGGCCAGCCGTAGCGGTGGGTGCCGACGGGGAAGCCGCCGGCGAGGGCGCGTTCCAGCTCGGAGCGGCCGTCCAGGACGCGGCCCTCGGCCGCCGCGATGCCCAGGCAGACGCGGGCCAACGGCAGGATGTACTGCGGCTGCGGGTCGTGGCTGCCGTAGTGGTGATAGGCGCTCTGCAGGTGCCGGGTGGCGGCGTCGAGGTCGCCGCGGAAGAGCGCCATGCGCGCGGAGCACTGGGCGGCGGAGCCCCGGGGCTTGGAACTCTGCACACGGCGGTACGTCTGGGCGACGGCCTCGGTGGCGTCGTCCCAGCGGCCGAGGGTGACGAGGGACTCGGCGGCGTTGGCCCACACCCAGCCCTCGGTGTCCACCAGGCCGTACTTCCGGCAGAACTCGATGCCCTCCATCGAGACCTTCAGGGACTCGGCGGAGCGGCCGACGCCCTCCAGGGCGGAGGGCAGGTTGATGTGGGCGCGGCTGAGGTCGGTGACCAGGCCCTGTTCGACGACGCGGTCCCTGACCTCGTACATCTCGGCGAGACCGCTCTCCGGGTCGCCCGCCTCGATGAGGAGGTTGCCGCGGGTGAGCCGGGCGTTCAGTTCGATGGTGTCGGCCTTGACCATGCGGGCGTACTCGACGGCCCGTTCGGCGGCGGCGAGCGTCTCGGGGCCCGGGTCGTGCAGCATGCCCCAGGAGGCGCGGTGGACGAGCACGTCCGCGTGCACCTCGGAGGGCGGCAGGCCGCGCATCAGCTCCTGGGCCCTGGCGATCTCGTCCCAGCCGTCGCCGCGGCCGAGGGTGGAGACGAGGCGGGAGCGCGAGACCCAGAACCAGGCGGCCCGCAGCGGGTCGTCGTCGCCCTCCAGCAGCCGCAGGGCGCGCTTGGTGATCTTCAGGGCGCGGTCGCGTTCGCCGCACAGGCGTCCGGCGACGGTGGCCTCGGCCATCAGGTCCAGGAAGCGCAGCGGGGTGGTGGCGGGGTCGCAGCCGCAGGCGGGGTAGCCCTCGACGTAGTCGGCGGGGCGCAGTTCCTCGCGTACGGCGTCGGGGGCGTCGTCCCACAGCTCCATCGCCCGCTCCAGCAGGCGCAGTTGCTCGGCGTAGGCGTGCCGGCGGCGGGCTTCCACGGAGGCGCGCAGGACGGCGGGCAGGGCCTTGGCGGCGTCGTGCGCGTGGTACCAGTAGCTGGCGAGGCGGGCGGCGCGCTGGTCGGCGGCGACGAGCCCGGGGTCGGCCTCCAGGGCCTCGGCGAAACGGCGGTTGATGCGGGAGCGCTCGCCGGGCAGCAGGTCGTCGCTGACGGCCTCGCGGACCAGGGAGTGACGGAAGCGGTAGCCGTCGCCCTCCGGCGAGGCGAGCAGGATGTTGGCGCCGACGGCGGCGCGCAGCGCCTCGATGAGGTCGTCCTCGCCGAGTCCGGCGACCTCGGCGAGCAGTTCGTACTCGACGGTCGAGCCGCCCTCGGCGACGATCCGCGCCACCCGCTGGGTGTCCTCGGGGAGTTCCTCGACGCGGACGAGGAGCAGGTCGCGCAGGGAGTCGGTGAGGTTCGCGCAGCTGCCGCCCGCGGCGGCGACCGCGAGTTCCTCGACGAAGAAGGCGTTGCCGTCGGAGCGGTCGAATATGTCGTCCACCAGGGCCTGTTCGGGCTCGGCGGAGAGTATGCCGGCCATCTGGCGGGCGACCTCGTCCTTGCTGAAGCGGCCGAGCTCCACGCGCCGGACCGTGCGCAGCCGGTCCAGCTCGGCGAGCAGGGGGCGCAGCGGGTGGCGGCGGTGAATGTCGTCGGCGCGGTAGGTGGCGAGCAGGACGAGGCGGCCGCCGCGCAGGGTGCGGAAGAGGTAGGCGAGGAGGTGGCGGGTCGAGGCGTCGGCCCAGTGCAGGTCCTCCAGGGCGACGATGACGGTGCGTTCGCGGGAGAGGCGCTCCAGGAGGCGGGCGGTCAGCTCGAACAGGCGCGCCATGTCCTGTTCGTCGGACCGGGTGCCCCGGAAGTCGCGGCCGTGCGGTGCGGCGCCCGCCAATTCGGGCAGGAGACGGGCCAGTTCCTCCTCCTGGCCCTCGGCCGCCGCGGCCAGTTCGTCGGGGAGCCGGCGGCGCAGGGCGCGCAGGGCGGTGGAGAAGGGGGCGAACGGCAGGCCGTCGGCCCCGATCTCGACGCAGCCGCCGAGTGCGACGACGGCGCCCTGCTTCTCGGCGGCCGCCGTGAACTCCTCGACGAGGCGGGTCTTTCCGACGCCTGCCTCGCCGCCGAGCAGCAATGCCTGCGGCTCGCCCGTGCCCGGGCCCCCGGCTCCTTGGAGCGGGGTGCCCGTGGCGCGGGCGAGTGCTTCGTTCAATACGGCCAGTTCGTCGGTGCGACCGACGAACACCGGGCTCACGGACCTGGTCTCCACGCCCGCGAGCATCGCACAGTGCGTGGACGGTGCGGCACCCCATTTCCGCTGGGTGGACCAGGTCAGGGGCCGCTTCACCTCAGGCGGCCCGGGTGAAGCGGGCCCTCCACATGTGTGCGTTCACCCGCCCCTCCGCTTCCTCGCGGGCCGCTCGGCGGGTGGCGGCGCGGTTCTTGCGGGCCTCGGCGAGCAGGCGGCCCCGGTCGGCCTCGCGGGTGAGGTCGGCGGCGCGGAGCTGGTGCATCTCGTACTCGAACATCTCGTACCCCTCGGGTGATCGGCTTTCCCATCGCTCTCTGCGATGTCTCTACTTTCTTCTCCCAGGGGGGTCCCCCACATCGGGCGAGTGCCGCATCTGCGAGGGGCGGGGGGCCTTAGACGCGGCGAGGGGCGGGCCGGGGGCCTTAGCCCCTGACCCGCCCCTGCCTTATCCGGCCCTTCGTGCGCTGCCCATGTCCTCCGTACGCGCCTCAGGAAGGTGCCGACGGGAGGCCGAGCAGCAGGTCCGTGTACTTGGCGACGGCGAGGAGCAGCCCGATCACGCCGAGCACGACGCCCGCCCATGCCACGGACTTGATCCACGGCGCCTGCTCCTGGCCCGGCGTGCCGAACGCGGGCCTGACGAGGACCACGAAGCCGGTGACCAGGGCGGTGAGGGCGAAGATGCCGGCGATCAGCGCGGTGATCTTCCAGGAGTCGCCGTACAGGGCCTGGATCTGGTCGGCGACGTTCGCGGACCGGGCCGTCTCCAGCTGCCCCACGATGTTGGAGCGGGCCGCGGCGACCGTGCCGAGCCAGCCGCCGGAGAGGCCGATCACGCCGAGGGCGGCGGAGACGACGGCGGCGGCGCCCTGACCCACCCCGGCGGCCTTGCGGGGCGCGGGGACGGTCTCGGCGGCATCTTCCGCGTCGTCCTCTTCGAGGGCGGTGTCGTCCTCGGCGGTCGCGGCGTTCTCCGCCGGGACGGGCGGGGCCGCCTTCCCGGCCCCGGTCGCCTCGTGGGGCCCGGTCACTTCCTCGGTCCCGGTGACGTCCTCGGCCCCGGCCGCGTCCTGCGTCTTTGTACCCATGCGCCGCACCGTACGGACGCAGTCTGAGAGCCGTCTTAACGAACGCCGTCGGCGGGCGCGGCGGTGTCCCGGGCCGCCCGCCACTCGGGTGCGAGCACCGACCACACCTCCATGTCGTGGCGCACTCCCTGCCAGGGGAAGCTCTCCCGCAGCACGCCGTCCCGGGTGAAGCCGAGCCGCGCGGCGGCGGCCTTGCTGCGGTCGTTGCGGGAGGAGACCAGCCACTCGACGCGGTGCATGCCCCGCTCCTCGACGGCCCAGTCGACGACGATCCGGGAGGCCTTGTTGACCAGTCCGCGCCCGGCGGCCGAGGGCTCCAGCCAGACGCCCAGCTCGCAGCTCTCGGTGGCCGTGTCGAAGATCCGGAAGAGCACGCCGCCGACGAGCGTGCCCGCGAGCCAGATGCCGTACAGGCGCCCGGTGTCGGCGGCCTGCTTGTCGGCGTACCGCTGGAGGTGCCCCCGCGCGCTGTCGAGGTCCTCGACGGTCACGGTGAAGGGCACCCAGGGACCGGCGTACTCCCGTGCCCGCTCCACGTGCGCCAGGAACTCCGGCGCCTGCCAGGGTTCGATGGGCCGCAGCTCAGCTTCGTCGCCCAGCGATATCGCGAACATCCCGCTCCTCGGATCCACTCACGTCCACAGGTGGCGCGTGGGGCACACGCCGTCCGGGGATCTTCGCACGCGCGTCGCGCGGGTTCGAGCGACATTCGGGCGGCTCGATGCTGATGCGCGGCAGCAGGCGGTCCAGGCGGCGCGGCAGCCACCAGTTGGCGTTGCCGAGCAGGTGCATGAGGGCGGGAACCAGCAGGGTGCGCAGGACGAAGGCGTCGAGCGCGACGGCCGCCGCGAGGGCGATGCCGAACATCGCGATGACCCGGTCGCCGCTGAGGACGAAGGCGAGGAAGACCGAAATCATGATCACCGCCGCGGAGTTGATCACGCGGCTCGTCTCGGCGAGGCCCACCCGCACCGCGCGCCGGTTGTCGCCGGTCTCCAGCCACTCCTCGTACATGCGGCTGACCAGGAACACCTGGTAGTCCATGGAGAGTCCGAAGAGGACGGAGACCATGATCACGGGCAGGAAGGGCTCGATCGGCCCGGCCCTGCCGAGCCCGAGCAGCTCGCTCCCCCAGCCCCACTGGAAGATCGTGACGACGATCCCGAACGCGGAGGCGACGGCGGCGACGTTCATCGCGGCGGCCTTCAGCGGAATGCCGAGGGAGCGGAAGGCGAGCAGGAGCAGGACGCAGCCGAGACCGATCACGACGCCCACGAAGAGCGGCAGCTTCGCGACGATGATCTCCGCGAAGTCGTCGTAGCCGGCGGTGACCCCGCCGACCGCCACGTCCAGCGAGCTGTCCGCCTCGGCGGCGGGCAGCACGTCCTCGCGCAGCCGGTCGACGAGGTCGCTGGTCGCCCCGGACTGCGGGGAGGTGTCGGGCAGGACGGTCAGGAAGGCCGTGCGGCCGGCTTCGTCGTACGTCACCGGGCTGACGGAGGCGACGCCCTCGGTCGATGCCAGCGTCGCGCCGAGGTCGGCCAGGGCGTTGCGGTCACCCGCGCCGTAGACCTCGCTGACCAGGGTGAGGGGTCCGTTGACACCGGGACCGAAGCCGTCGGCGAGCAGGTCGTAGGCCTGCCGGGTGGTGGCGGTGGCCGGGTTGTTGCCCTGGTCGGACGTGCCCAGGTGCAGGGTGAGGGTGGGCAGCGCGAGCACGGCCATGACCAGGACCGCGACGCCGCCGAGGAGCTTCGGGTGGCGTTCCACGAAGGCGGCCCAGCGGGCGGCGAGCCCGGTCGGCAGCTCCGGCTGCGGTCCGTGCTCGGCCAGTGCGCGGCGCTCGCGGCGGCTGAGGGCGCGCGGCCCGATCCAGGAGAGCAGCGCGGGCAGCAGGGTCACGGACGCGGCGACGGTGAGGACGACGGTCAGCGAGGCGGCGATCGCGACGCCGTTGAGGAAGCCGAGCCGCAGGATGAGCATGCCGAGCAGGGCGATGCAGACGGTGGCGCCGGCGAAGACGACGGCACGCCCGGTGGTGGCGACGGCGCGCTCGGTGGCCTCGGCCACGGGCAGGCCGCGTCTGAGGCCCTTGCGGTGCCGGGTGACGATGAACAGGGCGTAGTCGATGCCGACGCCGAGGCCGATGAGCGTGCCGAGCATCGGGGCGAAGTCGGCGACGGTCATCACATGGCCGAGCAGCACTATGCCCGCGTACGCGGTGCCGACGGACACCAGGGCGGTCGCGATGGGCAGGGCGGAGGCGGCGAGCGAGCCGAAGGCGAGGAAGAGGACCACGGCGGCGACACCGACCCCGATGATCTCGGCGACCTCGGCGTTCTTGGACTCGGTGAGCCCGACGGCGGTGCCGCCCAGCTCGACCTGGAGCCCCTCGGACTCGGCGGCCCCGGCCGTGTCGACGAGGGCCTGCGCCTGCGCCTTCTCGACCTTGTCGGCCTGTTCCCGGAAGGTGACGGTGGCGTAGGCGGTGCGGCCGTCCGGGCTGATCCGGCTCGCGCCCCGCGCGTCGTAGGGGCCGTTCACCGAGGCCACGGCGGGCAGCTCGGCGATCTTGTCCAGGGTCGCGGACATCGTCCGCTCGACGTCGGCGGCGCGGACCGAGGCGCCGGGGCCGGTGTGCCAGACGACGGTGTCGCTGTCGCCGCCGAGGCCGTGGAACCCCTTGTCCAGGAGCTGGGCCGCCCGGCCGGACTCGGTGCCGGGGACCTCGTAGTCGTTGGAGTACGCGGATCCGGCGACGGTCGCGGCACTCGCGGCGCCGCCGAGCGCGAGGAGCCAGAGCAGGACGGCGAGAAGGCGGTGCCTGACGCACCACCGTGCGAGTGCTGCCACGTACTGGCTCCCTGGGTGATTCGTGGATCTTTATCGGGAACAGCAGTGAATCGACTGAATAACCCGCAAAGAACGCATGAAGGGCGGTATGAGCGCCGGGAACACCTTGACAGCCTCGGAAGATCCTTTGTCCGTTTCGTGGCCATCCTCACAAGGGCACAAGGGCACAAGGGCACAAGGGCACGAGAGGTGCGCGGAGGTGTCCGGGACTCTCCGCGCACCTGTGCTCGGCGGTCGTCAGCCCGAGACGCTCGTTCGGCCGTTCTCGATGTGGCCCATGAGACGGCGGCGGAAGGCGGTGTCGCGGTCGGCGGTGACCTCCACGTCGTACCAGCCGTGCTCGTCGTCGGTGTGCCAGGCGACGGTGCGGCTGCCGCCCGCCTTGACGCGGACGGTGCGGGTGCGGCGCCTGATGTCGTCCTCGTCCACGTAGCCGAGCGGCTTGACCGTGAAGACCAGCTCGCGGCGGCCCCGGTTGGCGAGGGTGAGGTGGATCTCGCGTCGGGTGATCGCGGAGGCGAGCCGCGCGCCGCCGTCCTGGCCCGTGCTGCCCGGCCTGGCGCCCGCGAACTCGCGCCGGAAGCCGTTCGGCCCGGTGACGGTGAAGGAGTACGTGCCGCCCGGCACCGGCACCGTCCAGGAGCCCTTGCGGACGACGTCCTGGTGCTGCGGGAGGGGGAACTCGCCTGCGTAAGGGTAGAGCGCGAAGTGCGCGCTGGAGCTGCCGCCGTTGCGCAGCCGCACGGTGAGCGAGCCGTCCTCGCCGTGCCGCGCGTCCGCGTCGGGCTGGTACGGCAGCGGGCGGGCGCGCCGGACGCCGGGCTCCTGGAGGGGCATGGACTGCTCCTGGGGCGGCTGCGGCCGCCAGCGTCCGGTGAAGACCGGGATGGGGCCCGGCCGCTCGACGTCCGGGCGGCGGTGGGCGCGCCGGAAGTCGAAGGCACCGGTGAGGTCACCGGTGACCTTGCGCCGCCAGGCGCTGATGTTGGGCTCCCGTACGCCGGTCCACTTCTCCAGGAAGCGCACGACGGAGGTGTGGTCGAACACCTCGGAGCAGACGTAGCCGCCGACGGTCCACGGCGAGACGACGAGCATCGGCACGCGCACGCCGAGCCCGGTGGGCCCGCCCTCCCAGCGCTCCTCGTTCTCCTCGGGCGATGCGCCGCCGGGCACGGGCGGCGGGACGTGGTCGAAGAAGCCGTCGTTCTCGTCGTAGTTGATGAACACGGCGGTGCGCCGCCACACCTCAGGACGGGAGGCGAGCGCGTCGAGGATCTTGTAGACGATGGTCGCGCTGTGGATCGGCGAGGAGACACTGGGGTGCTCGGAATCCAGCGCGGAGGGCACCAGATAGGTGACTTTCGCCAGCTTGCCGCCCGCGACGTCCTTGGCGAACTCCTCGGCGAGCTTCCCGGTCGGCACGCGCCGCAGGCCGCGCTCGAACAGCGACCGCTCGTGCTTGCTCAGCGCGGCGACCCCCTCGTCCAGGGTGGCGAGCAGCTTGGCGCGCGCGGTCTCGTCGGCGGCGTCGCGCACCTTGGCGTAGAAGGCCTCCATGTACGTGAGGCCGGTCTTGGCCAGGGCCTTGCGGGCGATGGCCTTGAAGGTGGTGAAGAACTCGATCTGGTTGTCGGTGAAGTTCTCCCACTCCGTGTACGTCCGCCAGCTCACGCCCGCCTTCTCCAGGCGCTCGGCGTACGTGCCCCAGCCGTATCCGGGGTGGGTGCCCTCGGCGTACGCGTCGTTGCCGACGGCCCGCCTGCCGTTCGCCTCGTAGCCCGTCCTGCCGCTCCACAGGTGGTTGCGGTTGGGGCTGGTGGAGGAGTGGATGGAGGAGTGGTAGGCGTCGCAGACGGTGAAGGTGTCGGCGAGTTCGTAGTGCAGCGGGATGTCCTCGCGCGTGTAGTACGCCATGGTGGCCGCCGTCTTGGCGGTGACCCAGCCGTCCATCCAGCCGCCGTGCCAGGCCTTGGCGCCGCCGCCCCAGGAGTGGTCCAGGTCGCCGATGTACTGGAGGTCCTTGCGCTGCGCCTTGGCGGCCTCGCGGACGGGGAAGGGCAGGACGGTGCGCGAGGCGTCGGGCTGTTCGAACACGGACGTGCCGCCCGGCAGCCGGATGGCGTTGCGGTCGCCGAAGCCGCGCACCCCGCGCAGCGAGCCGAAGTAATGGTCGAAGGAACGGTTCTCCTGCATCAGGATCACGACGTGCTCGATCGAGTCGAGACCACCGCCCCGCGGCGGCTCGTGCGCGAGCGCCTCCTGCAGCGAGGGCGGCAGGAAGGAACCGGCGGCGGCCGCGCCGAGCGCGCCGCCGCCGACCGCCATCAGGCGTCTGCGCGAAATCTCCGGAGTCACGTGTGACCTCCCAGTAGTCCTGGCCCTGTTGCCCTGGCCGGCGTCAATGGTTCTCCGTTGATCCATTGATCTCTTCGGCGGGGACGCTAGTGACGTCCGGTTTCCTTGTGAAGGCGGAGGGACGAAGTCGGGGTGAACGTCCAAAAGGTCCCGGACGCGGGGGCCTCGGCGGTGCCCCGATGTCCCTTTTCGGGGCGTTGTCAGTGGCGGGTGCCATCCTCGGAGGCATGGAGATCACCGAGCGCGTCGCCGCCTTCAGGGACCTGCTGGGGCCGCCGCCCGACGCCGTGCCCGCCGTCGACTGGGCGGCCGTGGAGGCCTGGCTGGAAGTCCCGCTCCCGGCCGACTACAAGGCCCTGGTGTCGGCGTACGGCCCGGTCGAGATAGGCGGCGGCCCCGCGGCCATCCGTCTGCACACCCCTTGCGTCAGCACGGACGGGCGGTACGACTACGGGGCCTGGGTCGTCGAGACCCACCGCCACTCCTCGATCCGGCCGGGCATGTTCACCCGGGAGCGGCGCCGCTTCCTGCCCGAGGAGGGCGGCCTCCTCGCCCTCGCCACGACGGCGGGCGGCGACCACCTGTTCTGGGACACCTCGGTCTCCGAGGACCCGGACGCGTGGCCGGTGGTGCTCCTGACCACGTCCATCGCCGTCGGCGAGGCCGAGCCCTGGGTGTCGTACGAAGCCCCGCTGCTGGACGTCCTGTCGGCGGCCGCCCGGGACGGTGTGGCGGTCCGCGCCTGGGCGCCGCTGGCCGGTGCCGGCCCCTGGGCCCCGCCGCCCCGGGGGACGTACGTGGACGCGCGCCAGCACTCCGCGCTCACCGAGGGCGAGGGCCTGGCGGCGGTCACCGCGCTCATACCCCCGCCCCTGACGCCCCATCTGGGCACCGGGACGTGGGAGCAGGTCTTCACCCGGCTCGGCACCCGGCTCCCCGCGGACTTCACGGCCCTCACCGAGCGGTACGGCGCGGGGAACTGGAGCTGGTGGCTGGACATGCCCGCTCCCCTGGACCTGGAGGGCCGCTGCGGGCTCGCGGCCGGCGCCGAGGAGATGCTGGAGGGCTACCGCGCCCTGCGCGAGGCGCACCCCGAGTACTACCCCCTGCCCGCCTGGCCGGAGCCCGGCGGCTTCCTGCCGTTCGCCTCGACCATCGACGGGGACGTGATCGGCTGGTGCACCGAGGGCGAGCCCGACCAGTGGCGCGTCGCCGTCAACCCACGGCACGCCGACCAGGGGCCGCCGCTGCCGGGGAACTTCACCGGGACGCTGCTGAACTGGCTGCGCGGCGACGGACCGGGCACCGCCGGCTTCCCCGGACTGCGCCCGGACCAGGACCCGTTGGAGCACATGTTCTTCGAGCCGTTCGCAGCGCGCGGGACCGGATGAGCGTCATCCCTCCGGACGTGCGGGTACGGGTGAGGGGGCGGCGCCCCTGTCGGGTGCGCCGCCCCCTCACGCGGACGGTGGAGAGCCTCAGCCCTCGCTGACGCCCAGCTTCTCCAGGATCAGCTCCTTGACGCGGGCGGCGTCGGCCTGGCCACGGGTGGCCTTCATGACCGCGCCGACCAGCGCCCCGGCCGCGGCGACCTTGCCGCCGCGGATCTTGTCCGCGACGCCCGGGTTGCCGGCGATGGCCTCGTCGACGGCGGCGGTGAGCGCGCCCTCGTCCGAGACGACCTTCAGGCCGCGCTTTTCGACGACCTCGTCCGGCGTGCCCTCGCCCTTCAGGACGGCCTCGATGACCTGGCGGGCCAGCTTGTCGTTCAGGTCGCCCGCGGCGACCAGCTCCGCCACGCGGGCGACGTGCTCCGGCGTGATCGGCAGCGCGCCGAGGTCCACGCCCTGCTCGTTGGCGTGCCGGGCCAGCTCGCCCATCCACCACTTGCGGGCCGACGCGGCGTCCGCGCCCGCGTTGATGGTGGCGACGATCGGGCCGATGGCGTCCGCGTTGAGGATCGACTGCATGTCGTGCTCGGAGATGCCCCACTCCTCGCGGAGCCGGTTGCGGCGCAGCCGCGGCAGCTCCGGGAGACCGGCGCGCAACTCCTCGACCCACTCCCGCGAGGGGGCCACGGGGACCAGGTCGGGCTCCGGGAAGTACCGGTAGTCCTCGGCGTTGTCCTTGATGCGGCCGGAGGTCGTGGAGCCGTCCTCCTCGTGGAAGTGGCGGGTCTCCTGGAGGATCGTGCCGCCGGAGGAGAGCACCGCCGCGTGGCGCTGGATCTCGAAGCGGGCGGCGCGCTCCACGGAGCGCAGCGAGTTGACGTTCTTCGTCTCGCTGCGCGTGCCGAACTCCCGTTGCCCCTTGGGGCGCAGGGAGAGGTTCACGTCGCAGCGCATCTGGCCCTTGTCCATGCGGGCCTCGGAGACGCCGAGCGCCTTGATCAGCTCGCGCAGCTCGGCGACGTACGCCTTGGCGACCTCGGGGGCCCGCTCGCCCGCGCCCTCGATGGGCTTGGTGACGATCTCGATGAGCGGGATGCCGGCGCGGTTGTAGTCCAGGAGCGAGTGCGAGGCGCCGTGGATGCGGCCCGTCGCGCCGCCCACGTGGGTGGACTTGCCGGTGTCCTCCTCCATGTGGGCGCGCTCGATCTCCACGCGGAAGACCTCGCCGTCCTCCAGCTGGACGTCCAGATAGCCGTTGAAGGCGATCGGCTCGTCGTACTGGGAGGTCTGGAAGTTCTTCGGCATGTCCGGATAGAAGTAGTTCTTCCGGGCGAAGCGGCACCACTCGGCGATCTCGCAGTGCAGCGCGAGGCCGATCTTGATGGCCGACTCGACGCCGATCTCGTTCACGACCGGCAGCGCGCCGGGCAGGCCGAGGCAGGTCGGGCAGGTCTGGCTGTTCGCGCCCTGCTTGAGGGTGGTCGAGCAGCCGCAGAACATCTTGGTCTTGGTGCCCAGCTCGACATGGACCTCGAGGCCCATGACGGGGTCGTACGTCGCGAGGGCTTCCTCGTACGACACCAGGTCGGTAGTGACAGTCACGGTGAAACTTTCCCTCTCAGCCCAGCAGGACGTCGTCGTCGCCGAGGCGCTTGAGCTCCCGCAGGAGCAGCGCGACGCCGGTGGCGATGGCGGCAGCGGAGACGACGGCGTCCACGAGGCGGAGCGTGTCGTGTTCGGTGCGGGCCAGCCTGGCCTGCTTGAGCACGGAGACCGCGCCGAACGCGGTGGTGCCGATCGACAGATACGTACCGGTCTTGGACTTCTTGAAGCCCTTGGCCTTGTTCAGTGCGCTCACAGTGACGGTGCCTCCTCCAGCAGCGGGTGCCCCCACTTTTCCACGAAGGCGGCCTCTACGGCGGCGCCCACCTTGTACAGGCGGTCGTCCTTCATGGCGGGGGCGATGATCTGCAGTCCGACGGGCAGGCCGTCCTCCGGCGCGAGACCGCAGGGCAGCGACATGGCGGAGTTGCCCGCCAGGTTGGTCGGGATGGTGCACAGGTCGGCCAGGTACATGGCCATCGGGTCGTCGGCGCGCTCGCCGATCGGGAAGGCCGTGGTCGGCGTCGTCGGGGAGACGATCACGTCGACCTGCTCGAAGGCCGCCTCGAACTCGCGGGTGATGAGCGTGCGGACCTTCTGGGCGCTTCCGTAGTACGCGTCGTAGTAGCCGGAGCTGAGCGCGTACGTACCCAGGATGATGCGGCGCTTGACCTCGTCGCCGAAGCCGGCCTCGCGGGTGAGCGCGGTGACGTCCTCGGCGGACTTCGTGCCGTCGTCGCCGACGCGCAGGCCGTAGCGCATCGCGTCGAACCGGGCGAGGTTCGAGGAGCACTCCGAGGGCGCGATCAGGTAGTACGCCGAAAGGGCGAGGTCGAAGGAGGGGCAGTCCAGCTCGACGATCTCCGCGCCCAGCGACTTCAGCAGCTCGACGGACTCGTCGAAGCGCTGGACGACACCGGCCTGGTAGCCCTCGCCGCGGAACTGCTTGACGACGCCCACGCGCATGCCCTGGACGGAGCCGTTGCGCGCCGCCTCGACGACCGGCGGGACCGGGGCGTCGATGGACGTCGAGTCCAGCTCGTCGTGCCCGGCGATGGCCTCGTGCAGCAGGGCCGCGTCGAGGACGGTGCGGGCGCAGGGGCCGCCCTGGTCCAGGGAGCTGGAGAAGGCCACCATGCCGTAGCGGGAGACGCCGCCGTAGGTGGGCTTGACGCCGACCGTGCCGGTGACGGCCGCGGGCTGGCGGATGGAGCCGCCGGTGTCCGTGCCGAGGGTCAGGGGGGCCTCGTAGGCGGCGAGGGCGGCGGCCGAGCCGCCTCCGGAGCCGCCGGGGATGCGGGTGAGGTCCCAGGGGTTGCCGGTCGGGCCGAAGGCGCTGTTCTCGGTGGAGGACCCCATGGCGAACTCGTCCATGTTGGTCTTGCCGAGGATGACGACGTCGGCGGCCTTCAGCTTCTTGGTGACCGTCGCGTCGTACGGCGGGATCCAGCCTTCGAGGATCTTGGAGCCGACCGTGGTCGGGATGCCCTCGGTGGTGAAGATGTCCTTGAGCGCCACGGGCACGCCGGCCAGCGGGCCGAGCTTCTCGCCCCGGGCGCGCTTCTCGTCGACGGCGCGGGCCTGCGCGAGGGCGCCCTCGCGGTCCACGTACAAGAAGGCGTGCACCTTCTCGTCGACGGCGTCGATGCGGGCCAGGTGGGCCTCGGTGACCTCGACGGCCGTCAGCTCGCCGGAGGCGATCCTCGCGGCGATCTCGGCGGCGGTGAGCTTGATGATGTCCGTCATGTTCTTAGTCCTCCCCCAGGATCTGCGGCACCTTGAAACGCTGCTGCTCCTGGGCGGGGGCGCCCGAGAGCGCCTGCTCGGGGGTGAGCGACGGACGGACCTCGTCCGCGCGCATGACGTTGGTCAGCGGCAGCGGGTGCGAGGTCGGCGGTACGTCTTGGTCGGCGACCTCCGAGACGCGGGCGACCGCGCCGATGATGTCGTCGAGCTGTCCGGCGAAGTGGTCGAGCTCCTCGGCCTTCAGCTCCAGACGTGCAAGGCGGGCGAGGTGGGCGACCTCCTCGCGCGTGATGCCAGGCATGCGGCGATCCTCAGGGGTGAGTTTGCGGGTTGTGGGGCCAATCCTATGGGTCGAGGTGGTGTGGCCGTTAAACGGTTTCCCCGCGGCCGACCGCGGGGGGCCTCTCGCCGCGCCTCAAGGGCTGCCCTGCCGCCTGCCGCCTGCGCCCGCCCGGTACCCCGGGGTCTCGGGCTACTTGACCACGTGCCCCGAGGACTCCCCCACGTCGGAGCCCTCGGCGAGCGCCGCCGCCTCCGCCGCGACGTCCGCCGGGCGGCGCCAGCCGCGTGAGCCGCGGGCCCGCAGCCAGGCGGTCGTCTCCTCCGGAGGCATCGCGGCGGCGACCAGCCACCCCTGGACCGCGTCGCACCCGAGGTCCCGCAGCCGCTCCCACGTCTCGTCGTCCTCGACGCCCTCGGCGACGACGAGCAGGCCCAGCGAATGGGCGAGGTCCACCGTGCAGCGGACGATCGAGGCGTCCTCCTCGTCGATGGCGAGCCGGGCCACGAAGGAGCGGTCGATCTTCAGCTCGCTGACGGGCAGCCGCCGCAGGTGGACCAGCGAGGAGTACCCCGTGCCGAAGTCGTCGAGGGACATCTTGACCCCGTGGCCGGTGAGCCCGGCCAGGGTGTCCGCGGCGCGCTGCGGGTCCTCCAGGAGCACGTGTTCCGTTATCTCCAGCTGGAGCGCCCCCGCGGGCACCCCGTGCCGGGCCAGGCGCGCCGCGACGGACCCGGCGAAACCGGGCGTGTGGACGTCGCGCGGGGAGACGTTGACGGCGACCGGGACCTTGAGGCCCTGGGCGTGCCACTTGGCCACCTGGCCGAGGGCCGACTCCAGGACGTACTCCGTCAGGTGCGGCATGAGTCCGGAGGACTCGGCGATGGCGATGAACTCGTCCGGCGGCACCTTCCCCCGCTCGGGGTGCACCCAGCGCACCAGCGCCTCCAGGCCCTCGACCTTGCCGTCGAAGCGGACCTTGGGCTGGTAGTGCAGTTCGACGTCGCCCGCGTCCAGCGCCCGGCGCAGGTCCCCCAGCAGGCCGAGGCGGTCCGGGGTGTTGGAGTCCCGCTTGGACTCGTACACCTCGACGCCTGTGCGGTCCCGCTTGGCCTGGTACATCGCCACGTCGGCGCGGCGCAGGAGGCCCTCCGCGTCGAGCGCGTGGTCGGGGAAGACGGCGAGGCCCGCGCTGGCCTCCAGGACGAGGGTGAGGCCGTCGAGGTCGAGCGGTGAGCCGAGCGCGGCCACCAGCTGCCGCGCCACGCGCGTGGCGGACGTGGTGGAGTCGGCGATGGGCAGCAGCACGGCGAACTCGTCGCCGCCGAGGCGGGCCGCCTCCGCGCCGTGCGGGAGGGCGAGCCGGAGCCGGTCCGCTATCTGCAGCAGCAGCCGGTCCCCGGCGAGATGGCCGAGGGTGTCGTTCACGGACCGGAAGCGGTCCATGTCGATCAGCATCAGGGCGGAGCGCGCGCCGATCCGCTCGGCGTCGTCGAGGGCCGTCCAGGTCCGCTCCAGGAGCCACTGCCGGTTGGGCAGTCCGGTGAGCGGGTCCCTGAGCTGCTCCTCGGCCCGGGCGCGGGCGATCCACAGGGTGGAGTCGAGTGCGACCAACGGGATCGCGAAGAGCGGCAGCAGGATCGGCAGGGAGACGGCCACCACGCAGATCAGCGGGGCGATGCCGAGCAGCGCGATGCCGAGAAGGCCCTGCCTGACCAGGGCCGTTCGGGTGACGGTCGGCAGGGCGCCGGTGCGCGGCGCGTGGACGTACCAGAGCAGGACGCGGGTGACGACGAGGTAGGCGACGGCGACCAGCGCCACTTCGGGGGCGGTGTACAGGTCCCAGGTCTCGGGCAGCCAGGGCGACTCGGCGGTCGGCGCCGTGCCGAACGCGGCCAGGGTGAGCGCGCCCGCGCCGATGCCGAGGAGGTCGACCGCGCCGTGCAGCACGCCCTGGCGCCGGCGGTGCCTGCGGGCGACGCCGACCAGGACGACGACGGTGAGGCTGACCAGGCCGGCGGGCACCCACCCGTACAGCAGGAGCACGGCGACGGTGAGGGCCCCGCCGGAGCCCGTGCCGCCCCACCAGCGGTCGCGGCCGAGGGCGACGAGGTGGCCGACGATGAGGCCGGTCAGGACGGCGAGGGACCAGCCGGTCGCCCCGGCGGGGAACAGCGTGTGCCGGCCCGTGAGGGCCTGGAAGAAGCCGGTGCCGAGGAGTAACGCGGCTGCCGCGACGACCAGGAGGGGCAGCAGGGGCCAGGGGTCGCGGGGGTCCTGTTCGGTGGGGCCGCCCGCCATGGCCACGGCGCTCTCCGTGCCGCATCCGGAGGTGGGCGAGGTCCAGGCCCGCTCACGGGGTTCGATGGCGGTGCTCAGCGCGCCGCAGCCGGGTCCGCTCGCGAGGCCCGGGTCGGCGGCCGGTACGGTCCGCCGGCCGCGCAGCCAGGTGGCCGGCGCGCACCACCGGCGCGCGCGCAGCGGTGAGTACGGGGCGGCGCTCTCGGTCGGTTCCATTCCCGTCCCTCTCACAGCCGGCGGTGCCCACGCCAAACGGACTCGGCCCAAAGGCGGCCGGGCCCGGAACTTCCGTCCCCGCGCTCCGAACGAGCGAGGGCCGCACAACTCCCGGACTCGTGCCGAGCGGGGGATGCCCCCTTCCGAGCTCTTGTCGAGCAGGAGATGCCCCGTTCGCGGCGGGGCCCGGCAGGCGCACCTCTCAACAGTAGGCCGCGGAAGGCTTCCACGGGCAGCGGTCGCCCACGGTTGCCCGAATGCGACCCGGCCACCCGTATGCATCTGGTATGCGCCGAACGGGTGGCCTTCAACCGCTACTCCTCGGTCGGAAGCGCGACTTCCCGCGCCGCGTCCGGTCCTTGTTCCAGCAGCACGACGAAGCCTTCCTCGTCGAGAACCGGAACCTTCACCTGCATCGCCTTGTCGTACTTCGAGCCGGGGTTGTCCCCCACGACGACGAAGGACGTCTTCTTCGAAACGGAACCCGTCACCTTCGCGCCACGGCTCTGCAGCGCCTCTTTCGCGCCATCCCGGGTGTAGTGCTCCAGCGTGCCGGTGACGACGACCGTGAGGCCTGCCAGGGGGCGGGGACCCTCGTCCTCGCCGCTCGTCTCCTCCTCCATGCGCACCCCGGCCGCCCGCCACTTGCGGAGGATCTCGCGGTGCCACTCCTCGGCGAACCACTGTTTGAGGGAGGCCGCGATGACCGGCCCCACTCCTTCCGTCGTGGCCAGCTCTTCCTCGGTGGCCTGTTCGATCCGGTCGATGGAGCGGAACTCGCGGGCCAGCGCCTCGGCGGCCACCGGGCCGACGTGCCGGATCGAGAGGCCGGTCAGGACGCGGGCGAGGGGGCGCTCCTTGGCCGCCGCGATGTTCTCCAGCATGGCGAGGGTGTTCTTCTTCGCCTCGCCCTTCTGGTTGGCGAAGAAGGTGACGACCTTCTCCTCGCCGGTCTTGGGGTCGCGCTTGGGCAGGCCGGAGTCCTGGTCGAGGACGTAGGACTTGATGGGGAGCAGCTCCTCGATCCGCAGGTCGAAGATGTCGCCCTCGTCGAGGATCGGTGGCTCGGCCGGCTCCAGGGGTCTGGTCAGCGCGGCCGCGGCGACGTATCCGAAGTTCTCGATGTCCAGGGACTTGCGGCCGGCCAGGTAGAAGAGCCGTTCGCGCAACTGGGCCGGGCAGGTCTGGGCGTTGGGGCAGCGGAGGTCGATGTCGCCCTCCTTCATGGGCCGCAGCGCCGTGCCGCACTCGGGGCACTCGGCGGGCATCTCGAACTCCCGCTCGGTGCCGTCCCGCAGGTCCACCACCGGGCCGAGGATCTCCGGGATGACGTCACCGGCCTTGCGCAGCACGACCGTGTCGCCGATGAGGACGCCCTTCTTCTTCACCACCTCCTGGTTGTGCAGGGTGGCGAACTCCACCTCGGAGCCGGCGACCGTGACGGGCTCCACCTGGGCGTACGGCGTGACGCGGCCGGTGCGGCCGACGCCGACGCGGATGTTGACCAGTTTGGTGTTGACCTCCTCCGGGGCGTACTTCCAGGCGATGGCCCAGCGCGGGGCGCGCGAGGTGGAGCCGAGGCGGCCCTGGAGGGGGATCTCGTCGAGCTTGACGACGACGCCGTCGATCTCGTGCTCCACGGAGTGGCGGTTCTCCCCGAAGTACGTGATGAAGTCCCGCACGCCTTGGAGGTCGTCGACGACCTTGTTGTGCCGGGCGGTGGGCAGGCCCCACTCGTGAAGCAGCTCGTAGGCGTGGCTGAGGCAGTCGATGTCGAGGCCCTCGCGGGCGCCGATGCCGTGCACGACCATGTGCAGGGGCCGGGTCGCGGTGATGCGGGGGTCCTTCTGGCGCAGTGAGCCCGCCGCGGCGTTGCGAGGGTTGGCGAAGGGCTTGTCGCCCGCCTCCACCAGGCGGGCGTTGAGCTCCTCGAACTTCTCCATGGGGAAGAAGACCTCGCCGCGGATCTCCACCAGGGCGGGCACGCGGTCGCCCTTGAGCCGCTGGGGGATGTCCGCGATGGTGCGGACGTTCGGCGTGATGTCCTCGCCGGTGCGGCCGTCGCCGCGGGTGGCGGCGCGGGTCAGCCTGCCGTCCTCGTACGTCAGGTTGACCGCGAGGCCGTCGACCTTCAGCTCGCACAGGAAGTGGTAGCCCGGCGAGCCGACGTCCTTGGCCACGCGGTCGGCCCAGGCGGCCAGCTCCGCGTCGTCGAAGGCGTTGTCGAGGGAGAGCATGCGCTCGCGGTGCTCGACCGCCGTGAACTCCGTCTCGTACGCCCCCGAGACCTTCTGGGTGGGCGAGTCCGGTGTCCGCAGCTCCGCGTACTCCTCCTCCAGGGCCTCCAGGGAGCGCAGGAGCTTGTCGAACTCCGCGTCGCTGACGACGGGTTGGTCCTTCACGTAGTACCGGAAGCGGTGCTCCTCGATCTGTTCGGCCAGCTGGGCATGCTGATCCCGTGCCTCGGCGGGCACGGAGCCTTGCTGTTCGACAGCCACCGTAAAAGTCCTCCCGTTACGTCATACCCAATTACTCAGGGTTGTCTGCGAGCGATCTCGCCGCCTTGACGCAGTGGGCGTGTGCCGCGCGGGCGTACGCGGGGGAAGCCCCCGCGAGTCCGCACGACGGAGTGAGTACGACCGACTCCGCGAGTGATCCCGGATTCAGCCCCAGCCTGCGCCACAGCGTCCTGACACCCATGACGCTACCGGCAGGGTCCGACAATGGGCCGTTCACGCCCGGCACGACACCGGCGAAGAGCTTCGTGCCGCCCTCGACCGCCTCGCCGATCACCTCGTCGTCACGCTCGGTGAGGAGCGAGAAGTCGAACGAGATCGCGTGGGCCCCGGCGCGGCGCAGCAGCGCGAAGGGCACGTCCGGCGCACAGGAGTGGACGACGGTCGGTCCCTCGCCCTGGACGGCCAGGACGTCCCGCAGGGTGTCCTCCACGCTCTGGCGGTCCACGGCGCGGTGGGTGCGGTACTGGCTCGCCGTCCTGACCTGCCCGCGGAGCACGGCGATGAGCGAGGGCTCGTCCAGTTGCAGCACCACCTGGGCGCCCGGGACCCTGCGGCGCACGTCGGCGAGGTGCTCGCGCAGGCCCTCGGCGAGGGATCCGGCGAGGTCACGGCAGGCGCCCGGGTCGGAGAGCGCCACTTCGCCGTTGCGCAGCTCCAGGGCGGCGGCGAGCGTCCAGGGGCCGACGGCCTGGACCTTGAGCGGCCCCTGATACCCCTGGGTGAACTCCTCCAGGGCGTCGAGGTCCTCGCCGAGCCAGGCCCTGGCCCGCTTGGTGTCGCGGCCGGGGCGGTCGCCGACGCGCCAGCCGCTGGGCTCCACGCGCGCGTACAGGTCCACGAGCAGTCCGGCGGTGCGGCCGATCATGTCGGCGCCGGGTCCGCGCGCGGGCAGTTCGGCGAGGTGGGGGATGCCCTCCCCGGGGCCCGCGAAGCTGCCGGTGACGGTCTTCGCGGCCTCGCGGGCGTCCCCGCCGGGCAGGGACCCGACGCCGGTCGCCGGGCCCCAGGTCATCGTGTCGCTCATCGTCCCGGCCGCACCGTCAGGTCGTTGACCTCCGCGTCGCGCGGCAGGTCCAGGGCCATGACGATCGTCGTGGCGATGGACTCGGGGTCGATCCAGCGGGACGCGTCGTAGTCCTTGCCCTCCTGCTGGTGGACCTTGACCTGCATGGCACTGGCCGTGCGGCCGGGGTAGACGGAGGTGACCCGCACGCCGTTGCCGTGCTCCTCCTGGCGCAGGGAGTCGGCGAGGGCCTTCAGGCCGTGCTTGGAGGCGGCGTACGCGGACCACTCGGCGTGGGCGTTCAGGCCGGCGCCGGAGTTGACGAAGACGACGTGTCCCTGGCAGGCGCGCAGTTGGGGCAGGAAGTGGCGGGTCAGTTCGGCGGGGGCGACGAGGTTGACGTTGAGCTGGTGGTGCCAGGCCTTGGGGGTGAGGTCGCCGACCGGGCCGAGGTCGACGACGCCGGCGATGTGCAGGAGGGAGTCCACGCGCGAGGGCAGCGACTGGTGGCCGAAGGCCCAGGAGAGCCTGTCGGGGTCCGCGAGGTCGCCGACGAGCGTGCTCGCGCCGGGGAACTGCGCGGCCAGTTCCTTGGCGCGGCCCGCGTCGCGCGCGTGGAGGACGAGTTCGTCGCCGCGTGCGTGCAGGCGGCGGGCGACGGCCGCTCCGATGCCGGAGCCGGCCCCGGTGATCACATGTGTTGCCATACCCGCCATGCTCGCATCACCGCGTGCCCTGTGATTCCTCCAGGTAGGCCAGGGCGCCGACGGGCTCCTCGGCGAAGAAGACCAGTTCGGTGAGGGGTACGGGCAGGAAACCCTCGTCCTCCATGCGGCGGAACTGCTCCTTGAGGCCGTCGTAGAACCCGGCGGAGTTCAGCAGGACCACCGGCTTGGTGTGCTTGCCGTGCTTCTTCAGCTCCAGAATCTCGGTGGCTTCGTCGAGGGTGCCGGTGCCACCGACCATGATCACGATCGCGTCGGCCTTCTCCAGGAGGAGCGCCTTGCGCTCGGCGAGGTCGCGGGCGATCACCATCTCGTGGGGGTCGGCGACGGCCCGGGCCTTGGCCGCGAGGAAGTCGACGGAGACACCCACCAGCCGCCCGCCCGCCTCCTCGACACCGTCCGCGACCACCTTCATCAGGCCGCTCTCCGAACCGCCCCACACCAGGGTGTGGCCTCCCTTGCCGAGCAGTTCGGCGAACTGCCTGGCGGGGCGGGTGTAGCGCTCGTCCAGGTCGGCGGCGGAGAGGAAGACGCAAATATCCATGTGCTCACGGTACGGTCCGAGGGGAAGGCGCCTGTCGAGGAGGTACGTCGTGGCCAAGGGACACCGGATCACTGTCGAGCAGGGCACGGACCATGTGCGCGTGGTGCACGACGGGCAGGTCGTCGCGGAGAGCCGCCGCCCGCTGCTGTTGCGCGAGACGGGGTGTCCCGTGCGGTACTACCTGCCTCCGGAGGACGTGCGTACGGACCTGCTGACGCCGTCCGCGACGAGCACGCACTGCCCGTTCAAGGGCACGGCCTCCTACTGGTCGCTGCCGGGCGCGCAGGACGCGGTGTGGGCCTACCCCGAGCCGAAGCCGGAGGTGGCCGCCGTCAAGGACCACTACTGCTTCTACGAGGCACAGGTGGTCCCGCCGCAGGGTTAGGTAGGTCACCCGCCGGCGCCGGCGAACGTCTTGCGGTAGGCGGCCGGGGAGACCCCGAGCACCGCGCGCATGTGCTGGCGCAGTGAGTTGCCGGTGCCGAATCCGGCCCGGTGGGCGACCACGTCCACGGGCAGGTCGCTCGACTCCAGGAGCTGGCGGGCCAGTTCGATGCGCTGGGCGGTCAGCCAGCGGCCGGGGGGCATGCCGACCTCCTCCTGGAAGCGGCGCGTGAAGGTCCGCAGGCTCATGCGCGCGTGGGCGGCCAGCTCGCCGAGCGGCAGCGGCTCGTGGAGCCTCTCGAGCGCCCACGCGCGCGTGGCGGCCGTCGTGGCGAGCGTCGGCGCGGGGACGGGCCGCTCGATGTACTGCGCCTGCCCGCCCTCGCGCCAGGGCGGGACCACGCAGAAGCGGGCGACGCGGTGGGCGACGGCGGTGCCGTGGTCGCGGCGCAGCAGGTGCAGGCACAGGTCGATGCCCGCGCCGACGCCGGCCGCCGTCAGGATGTCGCCGTCGTCCACGAAGAGGACGTCCTCGTCGAGCGCGACCCGGGGGAAGGTGCGCCGGAAGTGGTCGGCCTCCTTCCAGTGGGTGGTCGCGGGGCGCCCGTCGAGCAGCCCGGCGGCGGCCAGGACGTACGAGGCGGTGCAGAGCGACACCCAGCGTGTGCCGGGCCGCACCCGGGCGAGCGCGGCGGCCAGGGGGCCCGGCAGGACGCCTTCGTCCGTGCCGCCGCACAGCCGCTCGGTGGGCGGGATGACGACCGTGTCGGCGGCGGCGAGCGCCTCGGGGCCGTGTTCCACCGCCACCTCGAACCCGGCGTCGGTCCGCACCGGCCCGCCGTCCACCGTGCACACGACGACGTCGTACAGCGGGTGTCCGCCGGCGTCCTGGGCGGCCCCGAAGATCCGGGGCGGGATGCCCATCTCGAAGGCGTACACCCCGTCCAGCGCGAAGACCGCCACCCGATGCCGGCCGCCAGGAGAAGTCATGGCCGAATCCTGTCACATCATGGCCAAACTGCCAGCACCGCGCCCGCCGGTCCCGACGCACTCTGGGTCCTCCAGCCGTTCCGGCAGAAGATCCGGCCCGGCAGAAGAACCGGTCCGGAGTTCCAAGAGGATGACCATGAAGATGCGTGCCGTAAGCCCCCGCTCCTGGGGCGCCCCCGAGAACCTGCTCCCCGTGGAGGTGGACCGTCCCGAGCCCGGCCTCACCGAGATCCTGGTGCGGGTGCACGCGGCGGGGGTGAACCCCGTCGACTGGAAGACCCGCGCGGAGGGCGCCTTCGGCAGCTGGGGGGACACGCCGATCCTCGGCTACGACGTGTCGGGCGTCGTCGAGGAGGTGGGCCCCGGAGTGACCCTGTACTCCCCCGGGGACGAGGTCTTCGGCATGCCCCGCTTCCCCGAGCAGGCGGGCGGCTACGCGGAGTACGTCGTGGCGCCCGCGCGGCGCTTCGCGCCCAAGCCCGTGGGCCTGTCCCACGTGGAGGCCGCCGCCCTGCCGCTCGCGGCGCTCACCGCGTGGCAGGGGCTCGTCGAGACGGCGGGGCTGCGGGCCGGGCAGCGGGTGCTGATCCACGCGGCGGCCGGCGGTGTGGGGCACCTGGCCGTGCAGATCGCCAAGGCCCGGGGCGCGTACGTCATCGGGACCGCGCGGGAGGACAAGCACGCCTTCCTGCGCGGCCTCGGCGCGGACGAAGTCGTGGACTACGCGTGCGTGGACTTCACCGAGGCGGTGAGCGACGTCGACGTCGTCCTGGACGGGGTGGGCGGCGAGTACGGCACACGGTCCCTTCGGGTCCTGCGTCCCGGCGGCCACCTGGTGACGCTGCCGGACCCCGGCGGCCTGCCGGACGCCGGTCTCGCGCGGGAGCACGGCGTCCACGCGGGCTGGACGATCGTGGAGCCGGACCGCCTGGGCCTCTTGGAGATCGCCCGCCTGGTGGACGAGGGGAAGCTCCGCGTCGAGATCGACACGGTGCTGCCTCTGGAGGAGGCGGCCAAGGCCCACGCGCACGGCGAGCAGGGCCGCACGCGGGGCAAGATCGTGCTCCGGGTCGCCGCGTAGCCGCCGGGTGAGCGGGTGGGGCGGCGGGTGTCAGACGCCCGCCGTCACCCGCTCCGTCGTCGCGATCGTCGCCGAGCCGACCACGCGCGTGCCGTCGTACAGCACGATCGCCTGGCCGGGGGCCACGCCGCGGACGGGCTCGGTGAAGGAGACCCGCAGTTCGCCGTCGACCAGCTCGGCGGAGACCTCGCTCTCGCCGCCGTGGGCCCGCAGCTGCGCCGTGTACGTGCCGGGGCCGGTGGGGGCCGCGCCGCACCAGCGGGGCCTGACGGCGGTCAGGCCGGTGACGTCCAGGGCGGCGGCCGGGCCGACCGTCACGGTGTTGTCCACCGGCGAGATGTCCAGGACGTAGCGCGGCTTGCCGTCGGGGGCCGGGGTGCCGATGCGCAGGCCCTTGCGCTGGCCGATGGTGTACCCGTACGCCCCCTCGTGGCTGCCGAGGACCGTCCCGGACTCGTCCACGATGTCGCCCTGCGCCTTGCCGAGGCGGGCGGCGAGGAAGCCCTGGGTGTCGCCGTCGGCGATGAAGCAGATGTCGTGGCTGTCGGGCTTCTTGGCGACGGCGAGGCCCCGGCGCTCGGCCTCGGCGCGGATCTCCTCCTTGGTGGTGACGGTGTCACCGAGGGGGAACATCGCGTGGGCGAGCTGCCGGTCGTCCAGGACGCCGAGGACGTAGCTCTGGTCCTTGGCCATGTCGGAGGCGCGGTGCAGCTCGCGGGTGCCGTCCTCACGGACGATCACCTTGGCGTAGTGGCCGGTGACGACCGCGTCGAAGCCGAGGGCGAGGGCCTTGTCGAGCAGCGCGGCGAACTTGATCTTCTCGTTGCAGCGCAGGCACGGGTTGGGGGTGCGCCCCGCCTCGTACTCGGCGACGAAGTCCTCCACCACGTCCTCACGGAACCGCTCGGCGAGGTCCCACACGTAGAACGGGATGCCGATGACGTCCGCGGCGCGGCGGGCGTCGCGCGAGTCCTCGATGGTGCAGCAGCCCCGGGCGCCCGTGCGGAACGACTGGGGGTTCGCCGAGAGGGCGAGGTGCACTCCCGTCACGTCGTGTCCGGCTTCGGCGGCGCGCGCGGCGGCGACGGCGGAGTCCACGCCGCCGGACATGGCGGCCAGGACACGGAGGGGGCGCTGGGGAGGCTGCGGGGTCTCGGTGAAAGTCATAGCCCTAACAGAGTACGGGCCCGCGGGAACCGGACGCCCGCCGCCAAGCGTTGACGAGCACATGGGGGAATCAGAGGGGCGCGGACCGGGACGCCGCGGAGTCAGCCGGCGCACCCTGCTGATCGGCGGCGGTGCGGCCGCCGCCGGCACGGCGGTGTTCGCCGGGGACGACCTGGGGCGGCTGTGGTGGCGGATGCCCGGTGTGGTGAAGAGGCGCGAGGAGGGCGAGGTGGACGCCCGGGGCGCGCAGTGGACGGCTGCCTCGGACTACAACTGGCGCCGCGCGAACCGCCCCGACGACTACGCCATCGACCGCGTCGTCATCCACGTCGTCCAGGGCGGGTACGCGACGGCGCTGCGCGTCTTCAAGGACCCCGGCCACGGGGCCGCCGCGCATTACGTGGTGCGCAAGGACGGGCATGTGGCGCAGCTGATCCGCGAGCTGGACGTGGCCTTCCACGCCGGCGACCGGAGCTACAACGAACGCAGTGTGGGCATCGAGCACGAGGGGTTCGTCGACGACAAGTCCTCGTTCACCGACGCGATGTACGCCGCGTCGGCACGGCTCACGGCCGGAATATGCGAGCGGTACGACATCCCGGTGGACCGCGAGCACATCGTCGGGCACGTGGAGGTGCCGGGCACGGACCACACGGACCCGGGGCCGCACTGGGACTGGGACCGGTACCTGCGCCTGGTCCGCGCCGCCCGGGACGGTGGCAGGAAGCTCCCGGGGCAGCGGAAGAAGAAGTCCTAGCTGAGCCCCGCCGTGCGGGCCCGGTCCACCGCGGGGCCGATCGCCGCCGCGACGGCGTCGACGTCCGCCCTGGTGGACGTGTGGCCGAGGGAGAAGCGCAGGGTGCCGCGCGCCAGGTCGGGGTCGGTGCCCGTGGCCAGCAGGACGTGGCTGGGCTGGGCCACGCCCGCCGTGCACGCCGAGCCCGTGGAGCACTCGATGCCCTGCGCGTCGAGCAGCAGCAGGAGGGAGTCGCCCTCGCAGCCGGGGAAGGTGAAGTGCGCGTTGGCGGGCAGCCGGCCCGCCGGGGACGGGTCGCCGCCGAGGATCGCCTCGGGGACCGCCGCGCGGACGGCGGCCACCAGCTCGTCCCGCAGGGCGCCGACCTCGGCGGCGAACCGCTCGCGGTGCTCGGCGGCGTACTCCCCCGCCACGGCGAAGGCGGCGACGGCGGGCACGTCGAGCGTCCCGGAGCGCACGTGCCGCTCCTGGCCGCCGCCGTGCAGCACGGGCACGGGGCTGTGCTCCCGGCCGAGCAGCAGCGCGCCGATGCCGTAGGGGCCGCCGATCTTGTGGCCGGAAACGGTCATCGCGGCGAGCCCCGAGGCTTGGAAGTCCACGGGGATCTGGCCGTAGGCCTGGACGGCGTCGGCGTGCAGCGGCACGCCGAACTCGGCGGCCACGTCGGCCAGTTCGCGGACGGGCTGGATCGTGCCGATCTCGTTGTTGGCCCACATGACGGTGGCCAGGGCGACGTCGTCGGGGTTGCGTCCGATCGCCTCGCGCAGCGCGTCGGGGTGGACGCGGCCGTGGGCGTCGACGGGGAGGTATTCGACGGTGGCGCCCTCGTGCCGGCCGAGCCAGTCGACGGCGTCGAGGACGGCGTGGTGCTCGACGGGGCTGGCGAGGACGCGGGTGCGGGCCGGCTCCGCGTCGCGCCGGGCCCAGTACAGGCCCTTCACGGCGAGGTTGTCGGCCTCGGTGCCGCCGGAGGTGAAGACCACCTCGCTGGGGCGCGCGCCGAGCGACTCGGCGAGGGTCTCGCGGGCCTCCTCGACGGATCGGCGCGCCCGCCGGCCCGCCGCGTGCAGCGAGGAGGCGTTGCCGGTGACGGCGATCTGCGCGGTCATCGCCGCGATCGCTGCCGGGAGCATCGGAGTGGTCGCTGCGTGGTCGAGGTAGGCCATGGTGCGCACGATTCTACGAGCCGTACGGCCCCGGACGCCCCGGCGGTATCAGCCTGCGAGACCCCAGGACACGGTGCCGTCCATCGCGACCAGCGCGGCGAGGACCGCCAGGTCGGCCACGCCGAGCCCGAGTCCGAGCAGGGCGCGGCCCTTTCGGGCGGTGCCGCGGTGCAGGGCGAGGCCCGCGAGGACGATCGCCGTGGGGCCGAGAAAGATGTTCAGGACGAGCAGTCCGAGCAGGCCGCAGACGAAGGAGGCGACGGCCATGCCGTCGGTGTCCCGGCGTCCGGTGGGGCGCGGCGGGGCGGCCTCCACGGCCTGACGCGGGGTGCGGTCGGCGGGGCGTTCGACGCTCCGGTCCGTGGCGGGTCCGGTGCGGTGCTGGGTGGTGAGTGCCATGGTCCGACTCCTTACGGGTCGTGGTGCCGCACGGATCTGGGATGAGGGCCGCTCAGTGGTGGTGGGTGCGGCGCTCGCGGAGCGCGAAGACCACGAGCCACACCCCGATGACCGCGGCGGCGACGAGCGTCACCGGCAGGGGGGTGTGGGCCACGGAACCCATGGCGACACCCAGCAGCAGGAGGGCGGCGACGAGGAAGAGCATGAGATCCCTCTCCAATCGGCGACCGGACCGTCACGGGCCCGATTCGGTGAACGCTTGTGGTAACAACTGTTCACTGACTTTCAGGGTACTCCGTCCCGCGCTTTCCAAACTCGGAGAACAGTTGTTAACTGCATGGCATGAGTCACACCCTCGGCGTCCGGCAGGCCCAGAAGCGCAGGACCCGGCAGGCGCTCCTCGACGCGGCGCTGCGGCTGCTGGAGGAGCAGAGCCTGTCCAGCCTGGGCCTGCGCGAGGTCACCCGCGCCGTCGGTGTCGCCCCCACCGCCTTCTACCGGCACTTCCGGGACATGGCCGACCTGGGTGTTGCGCTGGTGGAGGAGGCGCTCGGCAGCCTGCATCTGGCGCTCACCGCGCTGCTCTCCGCGACGGGTGAGCGCGCCGGGGATGACGACGGGGAGGAGCGCATCGCGGCCACCGTCGAACTGATCGCCGCGTACGTCCGCGCCCATCCCGCCCATGTCCGCTTCATCGCCCGCGAGCAGCACGGTGGCGTGCAGGCGGTGCGGGCCGCGATAAACGGCCAGCTCGCGCTGTTCGCCCAGGAGGTGAAGGACCAGTTCGCCGGGGAGCCGGGGACGGCGGGCTGGGCCGAGGACGACCTTTTGATGCTCGCCGGGATGTACGTCGACCACATGGTGATGACGGCCTCCGCCCTCCTGGAGGCGCAGGGCGACCCGGCGGCCGCCGAGCGGGTGGCGGCCACGGCGCGGCGCCGGCTGCGCCTGGTCAGCCTCGGGCGCCGCCACTGGCTGGACGTCTGAAGTAAGGGGCAACTAAGCTCTACGGTCATGACGAACGCCGGTGACGCCTGGATTCTCGACCGCACCTTCGCCGGCTCCTCGGGCGCCGTCCGCTGGGCCGCGCTCGGGCCCGTCGGCGCCCCGCCCGTCGTCCTGGTGCACGGCACCCCCTTCTCGTCGTACGTCTGGCGGGCCGTCGCCCGCGCCCTCGCGGGCGAACACCGCGTGTACGTCTGGGACCTGGCCGGATACGGCGCCTCCGAGATGCGGGACGGGCAGGACGTCTCGCTCGCCGCGCAGGGCCGGGTCCTGACCGAGCTGCTCGACCACTGGGGCCTTGAGCGGCCCGCCGTCCTCGCGCACGACTTCGGCGGCTGCGTCGCCCTGCGCGCCCACCTCCTGCACGGCGCGCGCTACGACCGCCTCGCCCTCGTCGACCCGGTCGCCCTCGCCCCTTGGGGCACCCCCACCTACCGGCTCCTCGGCGCGCACGCCGGCGTCTTCGCGCAGCTGCCGCCCCACCTGCACGAGGCGCTCGTACGGACCTACGTCGGCTCGGCGTCCCACCGCGGCCTGCACCCCGCGGTGCTCGACCGGCTGGTGGCCCCCTGGTGCACGGCGGAGGGCAGGCCCGCCTTCTACCGGCAGATCGAGCAGAACGACCAGCGCTACACCGACGAGATCCAGGGCAGGTACGGGGAGTTGGACCTGCCGGTGCTGATCTGCTGGGGCGCCGAGGACACCTGGATCCCGGTGGCGCGCGCCCACGAGCTGGCCGCGGCGATCCCCGGCGCCGGGCTGCGCCTGATCGAGGGCGCGGGGCATCTCGTACAGGAGGACGCGCCCGCCGAACTCAGCGCGGAGCTGGCCCGTTTCCTCCGGGCTGATCCGCCGCGTACAGGGCGGTGACGGCCGCGGCGGCCCGGGCCAGTTCGGCGCGCACCTCGGGCGGCGAGAGCACCTCGACCGTGTCCGCGAAGGGCAGCAGCGTCTTGGTCGCGCCCAGGAACTCGTACGCCAGACGGACCGTGATCCACTCGCCCGTGCCGTCGTCGTCCTCGGGCGGGTGGGCCAACGCGGTGCCGTTGAGGCGCAGGAACAGGTCGTAGCGGTCGCGCCGCACTCGCGCCGTCACCTCGATGCCGCCGGGGCGCTCCTCCACCTGCGCCTTCAACAGCGCCCACACCTCGGCGAGTTCGACGCCGGGGCGGCGCCGGACCGGGGCCTCGGTGAGGGTGGCCGAGCCGATCCGGTCGGCGCGGAACAGGCGCGGGGCGCCGCGCCGGTCGGCGACGAGGTACCAGACGCCGGCCTTCGACACCAGGCCGTACGGGTCGACGGTGTACGTCCTTGGCCGCGGGCCCCCGGCGTGCCGGTAGCGCAGCCGCAGGCGCCGGTCCGCGAAGACGGCGTCCTGGAGCGCGGCCAGCTCCCCGCCGGCCGAGGGGCCCGCCATCCAGCGGGAGGCGTCGACGAGGATGCGGCGGCCGGTCAGTTCGGCGGCGGGCCGGTGCGGTTCGGGCAGCGCGGCCATGACCTTGCGCAGCGCCGAGCCGAGCGCCCGGTCCAGGCCGAGCGCGGCGTGCGCGCCCCGTGCGGCGAGGACGAACAGGGCGCGCGACTCGTCGGCGGTCAGCCCCGTCACGTCGGTGCGGAAGCCGGCGAGCAGCTCGATGCCGCCGTGCCGGCCCCGCTCGGCGTAGACCGGGACACCGGAGGCGGACAGGGCCTCGACGTCCCGGTAGACGGTGCGAACGGAGACCTCCAGCCGCTCGGCCAGTTCGCGCGCGGGCACCCGGCCGCGGGTCTGGAGCAGCAGCAGGATCGAGAGCAGCCGGTCAGCTTTCACGCCGTCCAGGATCCCGTACGAGGGTCTGCCCGCCGCGGCGGCTCCGGTACGAGGGTCTGCCCGCCCGGCGGTTCAGGACAGGCGGGCGCGGGCCAGCTGGCGCGACTGCGCGACCAGGCGGTCCGCGCTGTCCCACACCTCGGCGTCCTCCTCCAGGAAGCCGCCCGCGAGGTTGCGCGTGGTGATCGCGACGCGCAGCGGTCCGGGAGCCGGGCGGCAGCGCACGTGCACCGTCAGCTCCACGGTGGGCACCCAGCCGGTGAGGCCCATTTCGAAGGCGGTGGGCGGCAACGCGTCCACCGCGAGCAGCAGCGACAGCGGGTCGGCGTCGCGGCCGTCCGCGAGGCCGAACCAGGCCCTCATCTCCCCCTTGCCGGAGGGCTGCCCGAGCGCCCAGCCGAGGGTGGCGGGGTCGAGCTTGAGGAAGAGGCGGTCGGCGATGGCGGAGCTGCCGGGCACCGGGCGGTGGCCGGGAGCGTCCTGGGCGCCGAAGCACTGGTCGAGCGGCGGGATCGCGGGCGGCTCCGCACTCGTGCGGACGTCGTCGGGGAGCGCGTCGAGGTCTCCGTACGAGGCGAGGACGCGGATCCGCTCGACCTCGCGGCCCTCCTCGTCGTACTGGAAGAGGGAGGCCTGTCCGGTGGAGAGGGAGCGGCCGCCGCGCACCACGTCCGTGCGGACCACGGCCGGGCCGGGCCGGGACGCGGTGAGGTAGTGCGCGGAGATGGTGAACGGGTCGGCGTGCGGCAGGGCGTCGGCGAGGGCGCGGCCGATGACGGCCAGGAGGTAGCCGCCGTTGACGGCGCTGATGATCGTCCAGCCGGCGGAGAGTTCGGTGTCGTAGACGCCGGGCTCGCGCCGGGTGACCGCGGTGTCGCGGTCGAACTCGCTGTCGCCGATGCGGGCGGGCGCCGCCGCGGGGAGGGGGGCTGCCGAGGTGTCCGAAGCTGCCGTTGCCATGGCAGCAAGGTACAACACCCAATTACTGAGCGGTAGCTTTTCGGGCTACGGCGTCTCCTCCACGTCCGCCTCCACCGCCGTGGAGCGCCGGTGCCAGGCACGCGGTGCCCGCCAGTGGTAGCGCAGCGCCAGCAGGCGCAGGACGAACGCCGTCACGACGGCGAGGCCGCTGGTGAAGGCGGTCAGCTCGTCGAAGCGGATGCACAGGGCGACCATCGCCGCGCCCACGATGGCCGGCACGGCGTACAGGTCGCGGTCCCAGCGGACCAGCGAGGGCACTTCGTTGGCGACGATGTCGCGCAGGACGCCGCCGCCGACCGCGGTCATCAGGCCGAGGGCGGCGGACGCGGTGAGGCCGAGGCCGTAGTCGTACGCCTTGGTCGTCCCCGACACGCAGAAGAGCCCGAGGCCCGCCGCGTCGAAGACGTTCACCGCGAGCTGGGTGCGCTCCACCTCCGGGTGGAGGAAGAAGACCAGGGCGGCCGCGAAGAGCGGGGTGATGAAGTATCCGAGGTCGGTGAAGGCGGCCGGCGGGACGGCTCCGATGACCAGGTCGCGGAAGAGTCCCCCGCCCAGCGCGGTGACCTCGGCGAGGACGGCGATGCCGAAGACGTCGAAGTTCTTGCGCACGGCGAGCAGCGCGCCGGAGATCGCGAAGACGAAGATCCCCACGATGTCGAGCGCGTGCTGGACGGAGGGGCTGAACAGATCCTGGAGCACGCGCCATTCTTACCCGGGGCCACCCCTGCCTCGTCGCCGGCTTCGGCCCCGGTTGAGGGTTCGTGTGCGGCTGTTCGCTGTGCCGCCTCGCGCTGTCGTCCGAAAGTCCCCACTGGAACTTCAATGACACGGTTGAAGGCAGGCAAGGCAGGTGCGACGGACGAGTGAAGTGAGGTGCCATGAAGTTCGTGCTGGAGGTCGACATGGGCGAGAACGCGTTCGAGGGAAGGGCCGCCGAGGAACTGGGCCGCATCCTGCGGTACTGGGGCGGCAACCTCGGCCACTACGCGCTGACGCCCGGCGACGGCGAGGCCGTCCAGGACTCCGCGTACCGGGAAGTGGGGCGCTGGAGCGTCACGGAGTGAGCGGGGTCGGCTCGCCGCCGACACGGCGGAGGGAGGGCACGCGCCGATCGCGCGCCCTCCCTCCGGGGCCTCCTACTTGCCCGCCGACTCCGCGGGCGGCTCCACGGACTTGGCGGGGGCCTCAGCCGACGTGGCGGGGGTCTCGGCCGACTCGGCGGGGGTGTCCGCCGGCCCGGCGGGGATCTCCGCAGACTTGGCGGGGGCCTCCCCGGGCTCGGCGGGGGTCTCCGCCGACTTCGCGGGAGTCTCCACCGGCTCGGCCGGGGTCTCCACCGGCTGCACAAGCGGCTCCACCGACTTCGCGGGGACCTCCACCGGCTCGGCCGGGGTCTCCACCGGCTTCGCAAGAGGCGCTGTCGACTTCGCGGAGGCCTCCGTCGGCTTCGCGAGCGGCTTTGCCGTCTTCGTGGCGGGCTGATCCGGGGTCGATCCGTCCGCCTTGGGGGCCACCCTCACCACCTCGATGGCCTCCTTGGCGGCCGCCAGCAGCGTGGTGTCCTCGGGGGCCTGGTCCGCCGCGTTCTCCGGGTGGTGGCACGCCACCTGGTGCCCGGTGGCGAGCGGGATCAGCGGCGGCTCCTTCGTCTTGCAGATCTCCGTCGCCTTCCAGCACCGCGTGTGGAAGCGGCAGCCGCTCGGCGGGTCGATCGGCGAGGGCACGTCGCCGCGCAGCAGGATGCGCTCGCTCTTGGTGCCGCGCCGCTTGGGGTCGGGCACCGGCACGGCGGACAGCAGCGCCTTGGTGTACGGGTGCATCGGCGTGGAGTAGAGGTCCCTGCGGTCCGCCAGCTCCACGATCTTGCCGAGGTACATCACCGCGATGCGGTCCGAGACGTGCCGGATGACCGACAGGTCGTGCGCGATGATCACGTACGTGAGGCCCAGCTCGTCCTGGAGGTCGTCCAGGAGGTTGACCACCTGGGCCTGGATGGAGACGTCCAGGGCCGAGACGGGCTCGTCCGCCACGACCAGCTTCGGCCGCAGCGCCAGCGCCCGCGCGATGCCGATGCGCTGGCGCTGACCGCCGGAGAACTCGTGCGGGTAGCGGTTGTAGTGCTCGGGGTTGAGCCCGACGCGCTCCAGCATCTCCTGCACGGTCTTGCGCACGCCGCCCTCGGGCTTGACGCCCTGGAGCTTGAAGGGCGCGCCGACGATCGTGCCGATGGTGTGCCGGGGGTTCAGCGACGAGTACGGGTCCTGGAAGATCATCTGTACGTCACGGCGGAACGGACGCATCTTCGCGGTGTTCAGGTGCGTGATGTCCGTGCCCTCGAACTCGACGCGCCCGCCGGTCGGTTCGAGGAGCCGGGTGATGAGCCGGCCCATCGTCGACTTGCCGCAGCCGGACTCGCCGACCACGCCGAGCGTCTCGCCCGGACGCACGTCGAAGGTCAGCCCGTCGACCGCCTGCACGGCCGCCACCTGGCGCTGGAGCAGCCCCTTCTTGATGGGGAAGTGCTTCACCAGGCCCTCGACCTTGAGCAGCGGCTCGGGCGAGGTCTCGCTCTGCGCCGGGATCGTCATCTCCTGGCCCTGGCCCTTCACGTCGTCTTTCACAGCTTCGGCGCAATCTCTTCGGTCCAGATCCGGGTGCGCTCGTCCCGCGACATGTGGCAGGCGGAGTAGTGCCCCTCGGCCACCAGGCGCAGCTCGGGGCGCTCGGTGCGGGTGATCTGGTCCTTGGGGATGTCCGCGTAGGGGCAGCGCGGGTTGAAGGCGCAGCCGCTCGGCAGGTTGATCAGGCTGGGCGGGGAGCCCTTGACCGGGATGAGCCGCTCGGTCTCCTCGCGGTCGATGCGGGGCATCGAACCGAGCAGTCCCCAGGTGTACGGGTGCTGCGGCTCGTAGAAGACCTTCTCGGCGGTGCCGCGCTCGACGCACCGGCCGCCGTACATGACCAGCAGCTCGTCGGCCATCTCGGCGACCACGCCCAGGTCGTGCGTGATCATGATGACGGCGGAGCCGAACTCCTTCTGCAGATCCCGGATGAGGTCCAGGATCTGCGCCTGGACGGTGACGTCCAGGGCGGTGGTCGGCTCGTCGGCGATGAGCAGCTCGGGGTTGTTGACCAGCGCCATGGCGATCATGGCGCGCTGGCGCATGCCGCCGGAGAACTCGTGCGGGTAGCTGTCCACGCGCTTGTCGGGCTGCGGGATGCCGACCCGGTCGAGCATCTCGATCGCCCGCTTGCGGGCGGTCTTCTTGTCGACGGCGTTGTGGACCCGGTACGCCTCGACGATCTGCTTGCCGATGGAGTAGTACGGGTGCAGCGCGGAGAGGGGATCCTGGAAGATCATCGCCATCTCGCGGCCGCGCAGCTTGCGCACCTCGGTGGGGTCGGCGCCCAGCAGCTCCTTGCCGTCCAGCCAGATCTCCCCCGAGATCCGCGCCTTGCGGGCGCCGTACTGGCCGGCGGTGTGCAGTCCGAGGATGCCGAGCGAGGTGACCGACTTGCCGGAGCCGGACTCGCCCACGATGCCGAGGGTCTTGCCCTTCTCCAGCGAGAAGGTGAGCCCGTCGACGGACTTGACCAGGCCGTCGTCGGTCGGGAAGTGCACCTTGAGGTCGCGCACCTCCAGGAAGGCGGAGGGCGCGGGCGAGTCGGTGACGGGCTCGTTCACCGCGGCCCCGCTCTTGGACAGTTCGGTCATCCCAGCCTCACTCGCGGGTCGATGACGGCGTACAGAAGGTCGACGACGAGGTTGGCCACGGCGATGGCGAGCGCCGCGCACAGGGTCACGCCCAGGATGACGGGCAGGTCCTTGCTGCTGATGGCCCTGACCGCCTCCAGGCCGAGCCCGGGCAGGTTGAACGTGGACTCGGTGAGGACCGCGCCGCCCATCAGGACACCGAGGTCGAGGCCGAAGACGGTGAGGATCGGCGTCATCGCGGAACGCAGCGCGTGCTTGCGGATGACGGCGGACTCGCCGAGGCCCTTGGCGCGGGCGGTGCGGATGTAGTCCTCGCCGAGCACCTCCAGCATGGTGGCGCGGGTGAGGCGGGCGTACATGGCGGCGTTGAGGAAGGCCAGCACGATCCACGGCAGGATCAGCGTCTGGAGCCAGACACCGGCGGAGTCGTCGGTGCTGAGACTGTCCGCGATCTTGACCCAGCCGAGGTTGTGGACGAAGACGCCCATCGCGATCATGCCGGTGAAGAAGACGGGGAGCGAGACGCCGCCGAGGGCGGTGGTCATCGCGGCCCGGTCCCAGACGGTGCCCCGGCGCAGCGCGGAGACGACGCCGGTGGCGACACCGCCGGCGAGCCAGAGCACACACGCGCCGGCGGCGAGCGCGCCGGTGACGGGCAGGGCGTCCTTGAGGGTCTCCCACACGGGGGCCTCGGTGCGGAAGGAGTAGCCGAAGCAGGGCGCCGGGCAGTGCGTGACGTCACTGCCGTTGACGTAGTCGCGCCCCATCGGGATGCCCTTGACGAAGTCCCAGAACTGGACGAGCAGGGGGTCGTCGAGACCCAGTTTGACGCGGATGCCTTCGAGCTGCTCGGCACCCGACGCCTTGCCGGCGAAGAGGACGGCGATGTCCTGTCCCGCCCATTTGGGCAGCATGAAGAAGACGGTGAAGGTCGCGAGCAGTACGACCAGCACCATGATGATGACGGCGATCAGGCGCCGGATGAGGTAAGCAAGCACTGTGCGCGGCCCGGCGGCGGCCAGGACCCCCTTGTGAGGGGTCCCGGCCGCCGCCCGGGGCCATCACCTGCCCTTCGGACTGGCGGGATGCGGCGGCGGTGGGTCAATCAACTGCGGGTGCCCGGACGGATGGTGCCTCGCCCGGTGTTCCGGGTGTTACTTCGTGACGCCGAGCGAGACGTAGTCGTAACGGCCGTTGTAGGCGTCCGACATGTAGGCGTTGGTCAGTCGCGGTCCGCGCCAGGTGATGTTCTTCTCGTAGAGGAAGGGCATCCAGTCGGCGTTGTCGAGGATCCGCTTGTCGAGCTGCTTGTAGATCTCGCCGGCCTTGGCCGGGTCGGTCTCCGCGATGGCCTTGTCGAAGAGCCCGTCGATCTTCTTGTCCTTGATCTGCGACTCGTTGTAGTTGCCGTTGTCGATCAGGTAACGGCTGTCGAACAGCGGCTGCGCGTAGCCCTGGCCGGAGGGGAAGTCCGGGCCCCAGCCGCTCATCTGCATGCTGTAGCCGCGCTTCTTCACGACGGAGGGCGAGCCGGTGATGCTGGCGGAGTCGGCGCCGTCGAGGGACTCGACCTCGACCTTGATGCCGACCTTCTCCAGCTGGGCCTGGAGCGCCTCGGCGGCGTCGACCTCACCCGGGTTGTTGTTGCGGGCGGTCAGCTTGGCCGAGAAGCCGTTCGGCTTGCCGCACTTCTTCAGCTCGTCCTTGGCCTTGGTGGCGTCCGGCTTGCCCTTGCGCTCAAGCACGCCGTACGGGTCGTAGTCGCTGTGACCGGGGATCGCCACGGGGAACGTGCTGTTGGCGATGTCGCCGGCCGCCACCTTGCCGCCGCGGGTCTGCTGCAGGCCGGCGAAGTCGGTCCCGTAGAAGACGGCCTTGCGGCAGTGCGCGTTGTCGAACGGCTTGGCGGTGTGGATCAGGGCGACGTAGCGCACGAAGGACGTGTGCATGTTGTCGACGCTGTCGCGGTGCTTCTGCACGGCGGTGACACGGCCGGACTGGGTCATGCCCGTGCCGTTCATGTCGACGTCGTAGTCACCCGCCATCAGCTTCTTGTCGTTCTCCTCCAGGTTGGCGGAGATCGTCACGTCGACCTTGTCGGGCAGCGCCGCGCGGATCGGGTCCGTGGACTTCTTCCAGGCCGTGTTGCGCACCAGCACGATCTTCTTGCCGGACTTGTACTCCTGGAACTTGTACGGGCCCGAGGAGAACGGACGCGCGGTGTACTTCGCCTTGGTGTCCTTGGCCTCCTTCACCGGCGAACCGGAAGGCATGGCGAGGAACTGCTCGAAGTCACCGTTGCGCTTGGGCAGCTTGAAGACGATGGTCTGGTCGTCGGGCGTCTGGATCGCCTTCAGACCGCCCTTGTCCTTGTAGGGGCCCTGGTACTTCTTGTCCGGGTCGAGGGCCTGGCGGATGTAGCCGGGGCCACCGGTGATGGTGTCCGTCGCCCAGGAGCGCTCGATGCCGTACTTGATGTCCTTGGAGGTCAGCTTGGAGCCGTCCTCCCAGGTCAGGCCATCCCGCAGCTTGTACGTGTAGGTCTTGCCGTCGTCGGAGATCTTCGCCGTGGAGGTGGCGAGGTCCGGGACCAGCTTCGTGCCCGCCTTGCCCGGCTTGGTGTCGTAGGACACCAGCTGCCGGGTGTAGAAGCGCATGAAGTCCCACGACATGCCGTAGTAGGCGCGCTGGGGGTCGGCCGAGTCGAGGTCCTGCTTGCCGACCATCCTCAGCGTGCCCCCCTTCTTCTTGGACGGGTTGGCGACCTTGTCGAGCGCCGCGTTGTAGCCGGCACCCTTCGAGTCGCCGTCGTCACCGTCACCGCCGCCGCACGCCGTGGTGGTCACCAGCGCCGCGACCACGAGGGCCGCACCAGCGGTGAGCCGTCGTTTCGAGGAAACTGTGGGCATTTTCTCGTAACCTCCGAGATTCGCGGTCCCTGGCCTTGAGCTGCCGGAGAACCATGGATAGAGCCACCTGACATGCGGCAGGGGCAAGTCGGTCGGGGACCGCTAGCGCGTCCCCTTCGGGTCGAGCGCGTCGCGCAGCCCGTCACCGAAGAGATTGAAGGCCAGGACCGTGATGAAGATCGTCACGCCCGGGAAGACCATGAACATCGGATCGTGCTCGTACGTCTCCAGCGCGTCGCGCAGCATGCCGCCCCAGGAGGCGGTGGGCGGCCGGACACCGGCGCCGAGGAAGCTGAGGGCCGCCTCCGTGAGGATGTTGGTCGGGATCATCAGCGTCGCGTAGACGGTGATCGGGGCGACCAGGTTGGGCAGCAGCTCGCGGAAGAGGATGTGACGCTTTCCGCCGCCGAGGCTGCGGGCCGCTTCCACGTACTCGCGCTCACGCAGCGAGAGGGTCTGCCCCCTGACGATGCGTCCGACGTAGGGCCAGCCGAAGAAGCCGATGACCAGGACCAGGATCGCGACGCGCACGCTGGAGCCGGTCAGGCCGAGCAGGTCGTCGGGCAGGACGGAGACGAGGGAGATGATGAAGAGCAGCTGCGGGAAGGAGAGCAGTACGTCCATCACCCGGCTGATCAGCGCGTCGATCCAGCCGCCGAAGTAGCCGGCGATGATCCCGAAGAGGGTGCCGAGCACGACGGCGACGATGGCGGCGAGGAAGGCCACCAGGAGCGAGATCCGCGCGCCGTAGACGATGCGGCTGAAGACGTCGCGGCCCTTGTTGGGCTCGACGCCGAAGAGGAAGTCGCCGCTCATGCCGCCGAGCGCGCCCTTGGGGAGGTTGGTCAGCTCGTCGAGCTCTTCCTGGTGGAAGTCGTTGGGCGGGTGCCCGAGCAGGCTCACGATCAGGGGCGCGAAGACGGCGACCAGGACCAGGAGCACCACGGTGATGCCGCCCGCGAGGGCGACCTTGTCCCGCTTCAGGCGGTTCCAGGCGATCTGCTTGAGGGACCGGCCCTCGACCTTCTTCACCCCTGCACCAACTGCGGGAGCGACGTCCTCGGTCGGGTCCGCGTCCGCAGGTGTGTCATGCAATGGTGCCGTCATCGTGGCAGGGACCCCTCTCAACCGGTGGTGACCGGCCCGCACTTGCCGCTGTAGCGACGTGATCAGTCCGTCGTGCACAGGGGCGAAGGCCCCTTGGAGCGGGAGTCTTCATCCAGGCTGCGAGCTGTTACCAGTCTTGTTGGTGAATGGATGCGCAACCGTGATGCTGATCGAGGTGTTCCGTTATCCGGACGCGGCTGAACGAGGGTCGAACACGGGGCAGTTGGGGTGCAACGCTTCACGGGCGACCATAGGGCCCCACCCGCATCAGAACGGACATCGCGTCCGTTCGCGCTGTTCAGTACTGCGCGGGGTAGCCGTAACCGCCGGCCGGGGCGGGGGACGCCTGGGCCTCGCGGTCGTAGAAGGGGCGGGCGTTGGCCCGCAGCCACAGGGTGACCGGGTCGTAGTCGTCCGACATCGCGACCGTCGAGACGGGCAGGCCCTCCGGCACGGCGGGGATGGACTGGCGCATCATCGCCCGCACCGCCTCCACCGAGGGCGGCGAGGTGTCGTACACGTCCAGGCCGATGGCCAGGTGGGGCGCGCCGAGCACGGGCTGGACCCAGGCGCGGCGTAGGGAGCGCACGACGGGCGTGCGGTGCGCGTTCTGCGTCAACAGGGCGTAGAACTGGGGCAGCTCGATGCTCGGCTCGGTCAGCCTGAGCGGTCCGGCGGGCAGCAGGTCGAGGCCGGTGGCGATGCGGCGCAGATCCAGCCAGGGGATGCCGACGCCGCCGCCGGGGGCGTGCGGATTGAGCCACAGGCCGTAGTGGTCGGGGTAGAGGGTGCGGGCGACGTCGACGCCGCGCACCACCTCGTAGCTGCGGTTCCAGCCGCTGGCGGACAGCTCCTGGGCGGAGGTCACACAGGGGGCGTAGCCGAGGCCCTCGACCTCCATGGTGCCGTACTGGGCGTCGGGCGAGCCGGCCTGGCCGTGCCACAGGAGCATCCACAGCTGGTCGGCGGCGAGCGCGCGCAGCAGTGCCTCGTACGCGTCGTAGCGCCCCGGCGTCACCTGGCGCAGCATCTGCTCGACCTGTCCCCGAGGACTTGAGCCAGCTCGTCCAGGGGAGGCCCCATCGGCCGCAGCCGTGCCCGACGCACTCACCCGTTACCGCCCCTTCACTACGAACCCGCACCGCCCCGGCCGGGCCATGGAACCAGCTTAAGCGGCGAGGCGGGCGCGGACTTGACGTACGCGCTTCCCATCGCGCCCCGACCGGCGCGGGCTCAGGCGTGCCGCTGGAAGAACGGCCGCACCTTCGCGCGCAGCCAGTCGCCCACCGGGTCCTGCGCCACGTCCAGCAGGACGAGGTTGACCGGCCAGGCCACCGGGACCCGGCCGAGGGCGCGGCCGAGCGCCTCCATCGGCAGCTCGCGGGCCGGACCCTCCCAGGTGGCCAGTTCGACGCCGACGAACAGGGTCGGCTCGTCCGTCTCGACGGCGGCCAAGCAGCGGCGGGCGGTGAGGACGACGCCCGTCGCCTCGAACTCCCCGGCGGCGGCGGCGAGGAAGTCCACCGGGTCCTCCTGCCAGTCCGGCTCGAAGAGGCGGACCCGGCCGCCGGTGGTCGGCCCGTCCAGCGGGGTGCGCCCCGCCCGGCACAGCTCGGCCACGGCGGCCGGCGGCAGGGGGACGCCGACGGTGCCCTCGGGGTTCAGGGCGATGCCCAGCTGCGGTGGCAGGCCCCGGGCGAACTCCACGGCGGGCGCCACCGTGCAGCCCATGCGGTCCGCCGCGTCGCCGAGGGCCTGGCGGAACTGCTGCTCGGAGGTGAAGACGGGGACGTAGGCCTGGCCGTCGATCTCCAGCGTGGGCAGGTCCAGGGTGCGGCTGTCGGGGCCGCCGCCGTTCGGCAGCGGGACCCAGAGGTGGCTGCGGCCGAGGACCTCCACGATGCGGCCGCCCGCCGGGACGGGGGCGCCGAGGCAGGCCGCGAGGACCTCTTCCAGTTCGTTGCCCGGCCATCCCCCGTACGGATGGGCGTGTGCCTGCGCCGGAAAGTTCATCTGTCCAACCCCTGCTCGCGACCGCTTAGCCTGCGGCTGAACCCTAACGTCGGCCGCCCTCAGCGGTCGAAGGCGATCCCCCGGCCGTCGAAGGAGACGGCCCGCAGCACCTGTGCCGCCGCCCGGTCCAGGAGCACCGCCGACCCGCAGCCGCGCGGCAGGTCGCCCCGCTCGGCGGCGCCGACCAGCCGGCCGACCGTCCTGCGGTGGCGCGCGAAGGCGTACCGGGACACGCCCCGGCCGCGCTCGCGCTGGCCCTGGAGGGCGGTGTCGGCCGGCACGTCGAGCAGGAGCAGATGCAGTGTCCTGCCCCGTCGGGCGGCCTCGCGGGCCAGCCAGCGGCGCACCCAGGGCTGGGTGCCGCAGTCGTGCACGACGACGCCGGCGCCGGACCGCAGGACGCGGCGCAGGCCCGCGTAGTGCGCGAGGCGGACCAGGGGGCGGTAGAGCGCGTACGGCAGCGGGGCGGGCATGCGGGCGGCCCACGCGTCGCGGGTGTCCTGGGAGTCGACGCGGGGGCCCGTGACGGCCTGGCGCATCAGCGTGGACTTCCCGCCGCCGGGCAGCCCGGAGACGACGACCAGGTCGCCCTCGTCGAAGGTGAGGCGGTGGGGGCTGTGCCCGGCCCGCTGCCGCAGGTCCCGGACGACGGGCACGGGCAGCGGGCCGCAGCCCTCCCGGGCCGGGGCGGCAGCCTGCTTCGGCAGCGCCATCCCCGTGGTCATGGCGTGGACGCTCGTCCTGCTGCGCACCGTGATCGGCCTCCCCATAGCGGTCACGTACTGCTTTCCCCGGCAAGTGTAAAGAGAAGGTAATGCGGCACAAGGGAAATTTCCGGAGCCCGCGCCGGACCCCACGCGGCCGGACCACCAGTCCCCCTGGCCCCCGCCGCGTGCAATGATGTGCGCGCCAACTCCATACCGGCCGTTTGAATCCGCGCGGGAGAGTTCCCGGACCAGCACGCATGGGCCCGGGGCGCCGAAGGAGCAAGTCCCTCCCTTGAATCTCTCAGGCCCCGTACCGCGCGGGCGAGGCACATCTGAAAAGCGAGCCGGCATGCCGGCTCCACCCAAGGTGCAAGCCGTCCGTCCCGCATGTCGGGACGCTCGCGGCGAACCTCTCAGGTTCCGATGACAGATGGGGAGGATCGACCTCGCCCGTCATGCCCTGGGAGTTCCCTCATGAGCACTGCCCCCCGCCTCACCGCCCTCGATGCCGTGCATCGTGCGCTCGGCGCGACCATGACCGACTTCGCGGGCTGGGACATGCCGCTGCGCTACGGCAGCGAGCGCGACGAGCACAACGCCGTGCGCACCAAGGCCGGCCTCTTCGACCTCTCCCACATGGGCGAGATCACCGTCACCGGCCCCGAGGCCGTCGACCTGCTGAACTTCTCGCTGGTCGGCAACATCGGCTCGGTGGGTGTCGGCCGCGCCCGCTACACCATGATCTGCGCCGAGGACGGCGGCATCCTCGACGACCTGATCGTCTACCGCCTCGGCGAGAGCGAGTACCTGGTCGTCGCCAACGCCTCCAACGCCCAGGTCGTGCTCGACGCGCTGAACGCCCGCGCCGAGGGCTTCGACGCCGAGGTCCGCGACGACCGCGACGCCTACGCGCTGCTCGCCGTCCAGGGCCCCGAGTCCCCCGGCATCCTGAAGTCGGTGACCGACGCCGACCTGGACGGCCTGAAGTACTACGCGGGCCTGCCCGGCACCGTCGCGGGCGTCCCCGCCCTGATCGCCCGCACGGGCTACACCGGCGAGGACGGTTTCGAGCTCTTCGTCGCCCCCGGTGACGCGGAGAAGCTGTGGAACGCGCTGATGGAGGCGGGCACGCCCGCCGGCATGGTGCCGGCCGGCCTCTCCTGCCGCGACACGCTGCGCCTGGAGGCGGGCATGCCGCTGTACGGGCACGAGCTGACCGCCGCCCTCACGCCCTTCGACGCCGGTCTCGGCCGGGTGGTGAAGTTCGACAAGACCTCGCAGGCCGACACCTTCGTGGGCCGCGCGGCGCTCGCGGCCGCCGCCGAGCGCGCCGAGAGCGCCCCGCCGCGCAAGCTGGTCGGCCTGGTCGCCGAAGGCCGCCGCGTGCCGCGCGCGGGCTTCTCCGTCGTCGCGGACGGCCAGGTCATCGGCGAGGTCACCTCCGGCGCCCCCTCCCCGACGCTGGGCAAGCCGATCGCGATGGCGTACGTCGACGCGGAGCACGCCGCCCCGGGCACGCCCGGCGTGGGCGTGGACATCCGCGGTACGCACGAGCCGTACGAGGTCGTGGCGCTGCCGTTCTACAAGCGCCGGAAGTGACCCCCCGCACACCTTTCCCGTTCCGCAGCACCCACCCGCGTACAGGAGAATTCAGGTCATGAGCAACCCCCAGCAGCTCCGCTACAGCAAGGAGCACGAGTGGCTGTCGGACGCCGAAGAGGGCGTGTCGACGGTGGGCATCACGGAGCACGCGGCCAACGCGCTCGGTGACGTCGTCTTCGTGCAGCTTCCCGAGGTCGGTGAGACGGTGACCGCGGGCGAGACCTGCGGCGAGCTGGAGTCGACCAAGTCCGTCAGCGACCTGTACTCGCCGGTGAGCGGCGAGGTCGTCGAGGCCAACCAGGACGTCGTGGACGACCCGTCGCTGGTGAACTCGGCTCCCTTCGAGGGCGGTTGGCTCTTCAAGGTCCGGATCGCGGAGGAGCCGAAGGACCTGCTCTCCGCGGACGAGTACACCGAGTTCTCCGGCAGCTAAGGATCATCCCGATGTCGCTTCTGAACACCCCTCTGCACGAGCTGGACCCGGACGTCGCCGCCGCCGTCGACGCCGAGCTGCACCGCCAGCAGTCGACCCTGGAAATGATCGCCTCGGAGAACTTCGCTCCGGTCGCCGTCATGGAGGCCCAGGGCACCGTCCTCACCAACAAGTACGCCGAGGGCTACCCCGGCCGCCGCTACTACGGCGGCTGTGAGCACGTCGACGTCACCGAGCGACTCGCGATCGAGCGCGTCAAGGAGCTGTTCGGCGCCGAGTACGCCAACGTCCAGCCGCACTCCGGCGCCTCCGCCAACCAGGCCGCCCTCTTCGCGCTCGCCCAGCCCGGCGACACGATCCTCGGCCTGGACCTGGCGCACGGCGGCCACCTCACCCACGGCATGCGCCTGAACTTCTCCGGCAAGCAGTTCAACGTGGTCGCCTACCACGTGGACGAGGCCGGCCTGGTCGACATGGCCGAGGTCGAGCGCCTGGCCAAGGAGAACAGCCCGAAGGTGATCATCGCGGGCTGGTCCGCCTACCCGCGGCAGCTGGACTTCGCCGAGTTCCGCCGGATCGCCGACGAGGTCGGCGCGTACCTGTGGGTCGACATGGCGCACTTCGCCGGTCTGGTCGCCGCCGGGCTGCACCCGAACCCGGTGCCGCACGCGGACGTGGTGACCTCCACCACGCACAAGACGCTGGGCGGCCCGCGCGGCGGCATCATCCTGGCCCGCAACAAGGACTTCGCGAAGAAGCTGAACTCCGCGGTCTTCCCCGGCTTCCAGGGCGGCCCGCTGGAGCACGTGATCGCGGCCAAGGCGGTCTCCTTCAAGGTCGCCGCGAGCGAGGAGTTCAAGGAGCGCCAGCAGCGCACCCTGGACGGCGCCCGCATCCTGGCCGAGCGCCTGGTCCAGGACGACGCGAAGGCCGTCGGCGTCGACGTCCTGTCCGGCGGCACCGACGTGCACCTGGTCCTGGTGGACCTGCGCGACAGCGAGCTGGACGGGCAGCAGGCCGAGGACCGCCTCCACGAGGTCGGCATCACGGTCAACCGCAACGCGGTCCCGAACGACCCGCGCCCCCCGATGGTCACCTCGGGCCTGCGGATCGGCACCCCGGCGCTCGCCACGCGCGGCTTCCAGGAGGACGACTTCCGTGAGGTCGCCGACATCATCGCCGAGGCCCTCAAGCCCGGCTTCGAGGCGGACGCCCTGAAGGCCCGGGTCTCGGCCCTGGCCGACAAGCACCCCCTGTACCCCAGCCTGTAGTGATTTCGTACGCTTTCCTTCGTACGTAACTCCGGGGCACCGCGCACACTGGAACTGAACACAGTGAGCGCGGTGCCCCCGCTCATGCCCGGCGCACGCCCCGGTCTCCGCACCACCCCGGCGGACGGGGCGTCCACCAAAACCATTGGAGTCTCCCGTGGCCATCTCGGTCTTCGACCTGTTCTCGATCGGCATCGGCCCGTCCAGCTCCCACACGGTCGGCCCGATGCGGGCCGCCCGCATGTTCGCGAGCCGCCTCAAGAACGAGGGCCTCATGGCCCACACCGCCGCGATACGGGCCGAGCTGTACGGCTCGCTCGGCGCCACCGGCCACGGGCACGGCACCCCCAAGGCCGTCCTGCTCGGCCTGGAGGGCGAGTCGCCCCGCACCGTCGACGTGGAGTCCGCCGACGGCCGCGTCGAGGCGATCAAGAGCAGCGGCCGCCTCAGCCTGCTCGGCGTGCACGAGATCGACTTCGACTTCGACACGGACCTGGTCCTGCACCGCCGCAAGGCCCTGCCGTACCACGCCAACGGCATGACGATCTTCGCGTACGACCGTGACGGCGCCCTCGTCCTGGAGAAGACGTACTACTCCGTGGGCGGCGGTTTCGTCGTCGACGAGACCGTCCTGGAGCAGGAGGGCGGCTCGGGCGAGAACCCGATCGTGCCGGACGACACCGTCCTGAAGTACGCCTTCCGCACCGGCGACGAGCTGCTGCGGCTCTCCCGGGAGACCGGTCTGTCCATCTCCGCGATGATGCTGGAGAACGAGAAGGCCTGGCGCACCGAGGAGGAGATCCGCGAAGGCCTCCTGGACATCTGGCGCGTCATGCAGGCCTGCGTCTCCCGCGGCATGTCCCGCGAGGGCATCCTGCCGGGCGGTCTGAAGGTGCGCCGCCGCGCGGCGAACTCGGCCCGCCAGCTGCGCGCCGAGGGCGACCCGCAGGCCCGCTCCATGGAGTGGATCACGCTCTACGCCATGGCCGTCAACGAGGAGAACGCCGCCGGCGGCCGCGTCGTGACCGCCCCGACGAACGGCGCCGCGGGCATCATCCCGGCCGTCCTGCACTACTACATGAACTTCATCCCCGGAGCCGACGAGGACGGCGTGGTCCGCTTCCTGCTCGCGGCCGGGGCGATCGGCCTGCTCTTCAAGGAGAACGCCTCCATCTCCGGCGCCGAGGTCGGCTGCCAGGGCGAGGTCGGCTCCGCCTGCTCGATGGCGGCGGGCGCCCTCGCCGAGGTCCTCGGCGGCTCCCCCGAGCAGGTGGAGAACGCCGCCGAGATCGGCATGGAGCACAACCTCGGCCTGACCTGCGACCCGGTCGGCGGCCTCGTGCAGATCCCGTGCATCGAGCGCAACGGCATGGCGGCCGTGAAGGCCGTCACCGCCGCCAAGATGGCGATGCGCGGCGACGGCTCCCACAAGGTGTCCCTCGACAAGGTCATCAAGACCATGAAGGACACCGGCGCCGACATGTCCGTCAAGTACAAGGAGACGGCCCGGGGCGGGCTCGCGGTGAACATCATCGAGTGCTGAGGCGCTCCGCGAGGTGATCCCGTCGTCGCGGTCGACGACGGGACATCTCGAATTCACTGTGCGCGGACTCCGCCCCACGTACGCGCTCTTTTCTCGGAAAGGCCTCCTTTTCCGGCGCCTGATGAGAGGGAAATGGCGTTCCCCCGGATCGGTGGACGCCGTCCGCAGGGCCGCCGGGCCACCCGGCCGCCATCCTTTTGGCTCTCCCTCAAAACGTCGGGAAGACCGTCTCGGAAAGCGAGACATCCGGCTGTTTTCCTCAAAAGCTGCTGCTACGTTCTCGCCTGTCGCCGGCATTCAGTACCCGGCCCGTGACGCGGCACCGTCATCACCGCCCGCGAGATCGGGCCCAGGCAGCGCAATGGGGGCCACTGCCAGTGATCATCGTTCCGTACGCTCATGGCGCGGCCAGCCCGCACCGGATCGCCGGAGCGGCGGCGCCGTTCGGCGGTGCCGTCTTCGTCGTCGACCCCGCGGAGCCGCTGCCCCCGACCGTGCTGTCCCTGCTGGGGCAGTTGGGGCCGGTGGTCTCGGGCAGCCAGGGGGACGCGGCGCTGCTCACCGAGCTGGAGCGGTACCGGCCCAGGGGCGTGGTCGCCTTCGTCGACGTGCTGCTGCCGCTCGCCTCCTGGATCGGCGCCCACTTCGAACTGCCCTGTCACACCGCCGCCACCTGCGCCTTCCTGACCAGCAAGGCCGCCCAGCGGCGCCGGCTCAACGAACAAGGCGCGGGGCACGTCTCCACCACCGCGTTCTCGTTCGAGGGCGACCTGCCGGCGCACCTCGCCGAGTCGGTCTACCCGGCGGTGCTCAAGCCCGACGCGGGAGCCTCCAGCCGGGACACCTTCTACCTGGAGAGCTTCGCCGATCTGCGGGCGCACACCGGTGACCTCGTCACCGGCCGGCGCTACGTCCTCGAAGAGGCGATCGTCGGCGCCGGCCGGCTGCCCGGGTCGTGGCTCGCCGACTATCTGTCCGTGGAGCACGCCCTGGCCGACGGGGAGGCCCACTGCCTCGGCATGACGGGCCGGCTGCCCCTGGCACCGCCGGTGCGCGAACGCGGCCTGGTCCACCCCCTGACCCTGGACGGGGACCTCGGCGCCGAGGTCCGTGAGCTGGCCCTGCGGGCGGTGCGGGCCCTCGGGGTGACCACCGGCCTGACCCACACCGAGATCAAGGTGACCCCGAAGGGCCCGCAGGTCATCGAGGTCAACGGCCGGCTCGGCGGCTCACTGGAACGCCTGGTCCCGCGGGCCGGGGTGGCCGACGTGGTGAGCCTCGCCGTCGAGATCGCCGCCGGCGCCAAGGCGGCGCGCGTGGCCGAACTGATCCGTCCCGCCGAGCAGGTGGCCATGGTCCGGTGGGTGCAGCCCCCCATGGCGGCGACCGCGGTCGAGGGCATCACCGGCCTCGCCGACCTGCGCCGGATGCCGGGCGTCTTCGGCGCCGGACGCGTCCTCGCCCCCGGCTCCGCCGTCGACTGGCGGCGCGGCTCGATCGGCCGGGTGGTCGACGTATGGCTGGAGGCGGCCGACCTGGACGAGCTGGCGCACCGCTCGGCGGCCGTGGAACGACACATCGATCGCCACATCACCTGGAGGTACGCGTGACCGTCACCACCCTGAACACCCCCTCGGCCGAGGCCGTCGTCACCGAGGCCGTCCGCCGGGCCTGGAGCGAGGTGCTGGGCGAGGAGCCCGAGTCGGCGGACGTCAGCTTCTTCGAGGTGGGCGGTGACTCGCTCGCCGCCGTGGAGATGATCGAGCACCTCCAGGAGGAGCTGGGCCTCTCGGTGCGCATCCAGGACGTCTACCGCTCCCCGTCGCAGGCCGGCCTGGTGACGGCGCTGCTGATCGACGAGGGTTCCGTGCCGGCCGCCCACCACACGACCGGGCGCACCGTCGTGCGGCTGCGCAACGCCGGCGCGGGCCGCCTGTGGTGCTTCCTGCCGCCGCAGTCCGGCGCCGTGACCCGCTACGCGAGCATGGCGCGCCTGCTGCCGCTGGCCGACGCGGTCTGGGCCTGCGAGACCCCGGCGGCCCTCTCGCGCGAGGGCATGCGGGCCGTCGCCGACGGCCTGGCGGACGCCCTGATCGGCGAAGGGGCGACGGACTTCGACGAGATCGTGCTGGCCGGGTACTCCCTCGGCGGTGTCTTCGCCCACGAGGTCGCCGCCGCCCTCGCCGCGCGGATCGGGCACGAGCGGGTGTCGGCGCTGCAGATCGACCCGCCCTCCCCCGGCGACCCGGCCCTGTCGCTCACCGCCACCTTCGAGGTGTTCGTGCGCGTCGGCTGGCGCATCACGGCCCGGGAGCCCGCCGAGTTCATCGACGCGGCGGGCGAGCGGGACTTCGCGGCCGTCGCCGCCGCCGCGGCCGAGGCCGGCACCCTGCCGAAGAACGCGGGCGCCGACGAGGTCGAGGAGGCGTGGGAGGTGTACGCCGCCAACGCCGCGATCCTCGGCGGGTGGGAGCCGGTGCGGCACCACCCGGACGACCGCCGGGCCATGCTCCGCAGCGTGGCCGCCGACGAGAGCGTGCCGGGCGCCACGGAGACCGTGTGGGCGCCCTGCGCGCCGGAACCGGCCTGGGCCCCGGCCCTCGACGCCGGCCACTGCTGGGGCATCCGCCTCGAACACTTCCAGCTCCTCGAGGCGCCGAACGACGCGACCATCGCCCGCTGGCTGATAGCGGCGGCGGACCTGCTCGCCGGTGAAGTCGGGGCGCGGTAGATGACCCTCACGCCGTCGGTCGAGGACGCCGCCGCCCCACCCCCGCCCGGCCGCGGCCGGCTGCCCGGCTGGCTGACCGAGCTGGGCAGGCCGGGCGCCCGCGGCACGCTGGCCCGGCAGGCGCTGATCGACTCCGCGGGCAACGGGATCGCGCTCGGTCTGCTGACCCTGTTCCTCGTCGGCCCGGCCGGTCTGACCAAGGCCGAGGTCGCCGGCTGTCTGACGCTGGCGGCGGCCGGGGGCCTGCTCGCGACCCTGCCGGCCCGCCGGCTGATGCCCCGGATCGGCGCGCGCCGCTACGCCATCGGCTCCAACCTGATCCGCGCGGTGCTGATCGGCGTCCTGCCCTTCACCTCCGGGGTGGTGCCGCTCGGCGCCCTGCTGATCCTCAACGGCGTGGCGGAGGCCGGGCGTTACGCCATGTACCAGGTGATCATCGCGGAGGCGGTGCCGGACGAGGCCCGCACCGAGGTGCTGGGCATCCGCCGCGCGCTCGGCAACCTCGGCTTCACCGCGGCGGCGGGCCTGTCCGCGGTCGCGATCGCCGGGGGCGGCCGGTCCGCCTTCCAGGCGGCCTTCCTCTTCGACGTGCTGACCTTCCTCGTCAGCGCCGCGCTCGTGGCGCGGATCGAGGCCGGGCTGCCCGGCACGGCACCCCCCGCCGCGACGACGCGGCACGGGGCGCTCGGCGACGTGCGGTACATGACGCTGACCGGCCTGCGCAGCGTCTGCGGGATCGTCGCGTCCGGGGTGCTGACCGTGGGCCTGCCGCTGTGGGTGGTCACCGAGACCGAGGCGCCGCGCTGGATCGCGGGACTGCTGCTCGGGGTCAACACGCTCCTCGTGGTGCTGTTCCAGGTCGCGATCTCCGCGCGGGTGACGCATCTCGTCGCCGCCCGGCGCGCCCTGCTGGTCAGCTGCGCGCTGACCTGCGTGGGGATGGCGGGGTTCGCGCTGGCCTCGCACGTCGGGGCGGGGACGGCCGCGCTGCTGCTGTGCGCGGGGACCGCCCTGGTCGGCTTCGGGGAGATGGCCGACACCGCGAGCTGGTGGGTGATCTCGTTCGACCTGGCGCCGGTGGACCGCCGCGCCGAGTACCTCACCACCTTCGACATGTCCACACCGGCGACGGAGATCGCCGGCCCGACCGCCATGGTCCTCGTGGTCGCGGCGGGCAGCACGGGCTGGGTCGCGTTCGGCGCGCTCGTGCTCGCCTCCGGCCTCTTCTCGGCGCTGCTGCTGCGTCATGAAACCGCTCCTGGGAAGGACACCGCATCCGCATGAGCACGCTGTACGCGTCGTTTCTCGACACCGTCCGCCGGCACCCGGCCGAGACGGCGCTGGAGGTCGACGAACACGTCCTGACCTACGCCGAGTTGGCCGCCGTCGTGGACGGCCTCGCCGGCCGTCTCACCGTCGGCCCCGGCGCACGCGTCGGGCTGCTGGCGTCGCGGAGCCTGGCCGCCTACGCGGGGTATCTGGCGATCCTGCGCAGGGGTGCCACGGTGGTGCCGCTGAACCCGAAGTTCCCGCCGCAGCGTATCGAGTCGATCGCCGAACAGGCCGGGCTCGGGCTGCTCCTGGTGGACGAGGGGCTGGACGCGGCCGTGGTGGCCGCCGCGAGGGAGTCGGCCAAGCGCCTTTCGGTGGCGACGCTCGTGGAGAGCGATCGCACGCTGACGGCTCCTTCGACGGGCCCCGCCCCGGGCCCCTGCGCCGGTAGCGCCGATGACGTCGCGTACATCGTGTTCACGTCCGGCTCGACGGGGCGCCCCAAGGGGGTGCCGATCCGCCACCGCAACGTCGTGGACTACGTACGGCACCACGTCGACCGGTACGAGAGCGCGCCGGGCTGCCGGTTCTCCCAGATCTCCGACCTCACCTTCGACATGTCGGTGTTCGACCTGTTCGTGTGCTGGGCCGGTGGCGCGGCCCTCGTGGTGCCGAGCGCCGCCGAGGTCCTGGACCCGGCCGCCTTCGTCGGCGCCCGGGGGATCACGCACTGGTTCTCGGTGCCCTATGTCGTGACGCTCGCGAACCGGCTGAAGCTGCTGTCGCCCGGCGCGATGCCCGGCCTGCGCCGGAGCCTGTTCGGCGGCGAGCAGCTCACCTTCGAGCAGGCCCGGGTGTGGGCCGACGCCGCGCCGGGCAGCACGATCGACAACGTGTACGGCCCGACCGAGCTGACGGTGACCGTCACCTCGTACCGGCTGCCCGCCGAGCGGGATCAGTGGCCGACGACGAGCAACGGCTCGGTGCCCATCGGCACGCCGCATCCCGCGATGGAGTACACGCTGCTGGACGACGAGTTGTGCGTGCGCGGCCCGCAGCGGTTCGACGGCTACTTCGACCCGTCGGACAACACCGGGCGCTTCCACCCGCCGACGGGGGACGAGCCGGCCGCGAGCGACTGGTACCGCACCGGAGACGTGGTCTCGGTGGAGGAGGACGGGGTGCTCGTCCACCGGGGCCGACTGGACCAGCAGGTCAAGTTCCGCGGCTACCGCATGGAGTTGCCGGAGATCGAGGCGAAGCTGCGGGCGGCGCCGGGCGTCGAGGACGCGGTCGTGGTGCACCAGGCCTCGGGCGGCAACGGCGGTCGGCTGATCGCCGTCTACACCGGGGAGCGCACCCCGCCCGCCGCACTGACCAAGGAGTTGCGCGTCAAGTTGGCGCCGTACATGGTGCCGAGCCGGTTCATCTGGGCCGAGCGGCTGCCGACCAACGCGAACGGCAAGATCGACCGTCGGCGCCTCGCCGCCGAACTCGACTGATCCGGCAGGGGAGATGACTCGGCCGGGGCGCCAACGCAGCGAGTTCGCACCCTGGTTGAGCCCCCTTCAAGAAACGTGCATTCAACAATCTCTTTACCTTCATTATTCGAGATTGCACTGTCGCTCCACGGACCGCTGTGCCTATGATCAAGCTCCGCTCACCAGCGGATACGCATCACGCACACCGACGGTCCCGCTCCGTCGGACCGCACGCCCGAGGCCTGAGCGCATACCCTGCGCCTCTCTCGCGGGTTTTCGTTCTTGGCATATCCCGCCGCTTTTCCCCGGGCACCCGGTGACGCCTCCCCGTCACCGCCATCCCCGGCCCCGGGCCCGTCCCAAGCGGCACCAAGAAGAAATCCGGAATTGATGAACCAGCTCGCAGACATACCCCTCTCCACGCCTGAATCCGGGACCATGACCGGCGCCCAGTCCCTCGTCCGATCCCTCGAACTCGTCGGCGCGGAAACGGCGTTCGGCATACCGGGCGGCGCGATCACCCCGGCGTACGACGCGCTGATGGACTCGACGAAGGTGCGGCACATCCTGGTGCGGCACGAACAGGGCGCGGGCCATGCCGCGACCGGTTACGCGCAGGCCACCGGCAAGGTCGGCGTCTGCATGGCGACGAGCGGTCCGGGCGCCACCAACCTGGTCACCCCGATCGCCGACGCCTACATGGACTCGGTGCCCATCGTGGCGATCACCGGCCAGGTGATGAGTTCCTCGATCGGCACGGACGCCTTCCAGGAGGCGGACATCTGCGGCATCACCATGCCGATCACCAAACACAGCTTCCTGGTCACCGACCCGGACGACATTCCCCGGGCGATCTCCGAGGCCTTCCACATCGCCTCGACCGGCCGTCCCGGGCCCGTCCTGGTCGACATCACCAAGGACGCGCTGCAGAAGGAGACGGTCTTCCGGTGGCCGGCCGAGCACCGGCTCCCCGGCTACCGCCCGACGACCAGGCCGAACAGCAAGCAGATCCACGAGGCCGCCCGGCTGATCGCCGCCGCCGAGCGCCCGGTGCTCTACGTCGGTGGCGGCGTCCTCAAGGCACGGGCCTGCGCCGAGCTGCGGACCCTGGCGGAACTCACCGGCATCCCGGTCACCACGACCCTCATGGGCATCGGCGCCTTCCCCGACAGCCACCCCCAGCACCTGGGGATGCCCGGCATGCACGGGACGGTCGCGGCCGTGACGGCGCTGCAGAAGGCGGACCTGATCGTCGCCCTCGGCGTGCGGTTCGACGACCGCGTCACCGGCAGGCTGGACAGCTTCGCGCCGCACGCCAAGGTCGTGCACGCCGACATCGACCCCGCCGAGATCGGCAAGAACCGCTTCGCGGACGTGCCGATCGTCGGGGACGCCCGCGAGGTGCTGGTGGACCTCGTCGCCGCCCTGCGCGAAGGGCCGAAGGGCACCGCGGCCGACCTCACCGCCTGGTGGAAGCTGCTCGACGACTGGCGCGCGAGGTATCCGCTGGGCCACGAGCCGGCCCCGGCCGGCCGCCTCTCCCCGCAGGAGGTCATCCGGCGCATCGGGGAGCTGACCGACGACTCCACGATCTTCACGGCCGGTGTGGGCCAGCACCAGATGTGGGCCTCCCAGTTCATCACGTACGACCGGCCGGGCAGCTGGCTCAACTCCGGCGGCGCGGGCACCATGGGCTACGCCGTGCCTGCCGCGATGGGCGCCAAGGTGGGCGAGCCCGGGGCGACGGTCTGGGCGATCGACGGCGACGGCTGCTTCCAGATGACCAACCAGGAACTGGTCACCTGCGCGCTCAACAACATCCCGATCAAGGTCGCGATCATCAACAACGGCGTCCTCGGCATGGTCCGCCAGTGGCAGACCCTCTTCTACGGGCAGCGGTACTCCAACACCGTGCTGCACGCCGGAAAGGCCGCCGGCGGAAAGGCGGCCGAAGGAGCGCCCGGCGGCACCCGCGTCCCGGACTTCGTCAAGCTCGCCGAGGCCATGGGCTGCCACGCGCTGCGCTGCGAGACGCCCGAGGAGCTGGACGCGACGATCGAGAAGGCCATGGCCCTCGACGACGCCCCCGTGGTCATCGACTTCATCGTCCACGAGGACGCGATGGTGTGGCCGATGGTCGCGGCCGGCACCTCCAACGACGCCATCATGGCCGCCCGCGGCATCCGTCCCGACTTCGGTGACGACGAGGAGTAGGAACGCCATGTCGAAGCACACACTCTCCGTCCGCGTCGAGAACAAGGCCGGTGCCCTGACCCGGATCGCCGGGCTCTTCTCGCGCCGCGGCTTCAACATCGACTCCTTGTCGGTGGGACCGACCGACGAACCGACCACCTCGCACATGACGATCGTCGTCGACGTGGTGGAGGAGCGCCCGCTGGAGCAGGTCGTCCAGCAGCTCCACAAGCTCGTCAACGTCATCTCCATACAAGAACAGCCCCGGTGACAGCGCCGGGAGCACCAAGCCGTGAAGGTCGGGGGGAGACCACACCGGATGTCCATCGCCGCTCAGCCTCCGCTGATCAGTCAGCGGACCGCAGCACAAGCACCGACCCGCTCGACGCCCGCTCGCCCGCCGCGGGACCGCGGCGAACGCGGTGACCGGATCACCCTCGGCATCTCGGCGCGCGAGCTGTCCCGATGCCGCTTCTCCGTCTCGCCGCTCCTGGAGGTCCTCGCGGCGGCCGAACTCCTGTGCGGCCAGTACCCGGCCGCGCTCGGCCGCCGCCCGCGCGGCCCGAAGTTCGGCAAGCGGCACGCCTTCACCCCCTCCGCGGTCCAGCGCCACATGCGGCTCGCGGCGGGCCGGCTGGCGCTGCGGGAGCGGGGCGGGGCCGGCCGCCAGGAGACCGACTTCGCGGCTCTCGGGCCGATGGAGGGGCCGGTGCGCGAGTTCTTCCAGGAGTGTCTCGCCGAGGACTGGCCCCGGATCAGGACCGCCCTGGAGTCGGATGTCGCGCTGCGCGCGCACGACCTCGCCGCGTACGGCGTCCGCCAGGTCGTCGACAGCCTGCCCGGGGTCACCGTGCGCGAGGTCCGCGGCGAGCCCGCGGGCGGCGAGCGCGAACTGATCCTGGTGCCCTCGGTGTTCCAGCGCACGCGCGTGCTCCTGACGGGCGCGGGAGGGTCGGTGATCACCTACCCCGCCTCCGGCCACCGCCGGATCTGGGACGACGAGGCCGTCGCCCCCACCCGGCTCGGCGCGCTGCTCGGCCGCGGCCGCGCGGCGGCGCTGCTGAACATCGGCGCCGGCTGCGGGACCACGGAACTGGCGGACCGGCTCGGCGTCAGCGCGGGCACCGCCTCGGTGCACGTGTCCGCGCTGCGCAACGGGGGCCTGGTGGCCACGCACCGCATCGGCAAGGCGGTCAAGCACGTCCTGACGCCCGTCGGTTCGGCGCTCCTCACCGCGCACGTCACGGCGGAGACGAGCATGCTCCCGCAGCTGTTCTGACGGCCGCGACGCCGCCGCGACCACCGGCCGGACGCCCCCTTGCCGGGGCGCCGGCCGGGCGCCGGGGCCGGTCAGCCGTTGATCAGGTGGTCGGTGCCGGGGACCAGGTGCTCCTTGTGGGGGGCCATGTCGTCCACGTTCACCGTCTTGATGATCCAGCGCGTCTGCAGCGCCTCCGGGTCACCGACCTCGACGACCTCCTTGGCGTGGATCGTGTGGTTGTTGTACGTGACCACGAAGTCGCCGGGCTCGATGAACACCCGCTGCTTGAGCTTGTGCAGGGTCTCGGCGACCTTCGGCACGATGGCCTTGGCGGCGTCGGTGACCCCCACCGTGCGGTTCTCGAAGAACCGGAGGTCCTCCGGGCCGCGCCCGCCGATGATCGGGTGCATGTCCGCCTCACCGAGCTCGACCCGGCCGCCGCCCATGGTGCTCAGGTCGTCGAAGGGCGTGTAGAACTCGGCGGAGCGCAGCAGCGCCAGCTCCTCCTCGGTGAATGAGGCGATGACGTCGATGTTGCGGACGAACGACGTGTAGACCTCGTTCACCGGGGTGCTGCGCATGCCGACCATGTACACCTGGTCCGGGCGCACGAAGTGGTTGGCCAGGTCCTTGTGGAAGTGGATCTGGTTGAGCGCCTTCTGCGACTGGCTGCTCTGCAGCCGGCGCTGCGGGTAGATGTCCTGGAAGACGTCGCCGTCGTTGACGTTGACGTATCCGATGGCCGGGGTGTTCGCCAGCTGGGCGAACAGCGCGAGGAACCCCTCGGCGACGAACGTCTTCTTCAGCTCGTACTTGGAGCGCACCGGCTGGTCGAAGTCGAATACGGGTACGTCGCGGTCGTGGGGCACGTTCTTCAGGACCACCACGGGCTCGGTGGCGCGGTCGCGGGTCGCCAGCGAGTCGACGTAGGCACGGAAGCGGGCCGGGACGGCGTCGGTGGATATGAGCTGACCCACCTGGAAGCGGTGGGCCTCGTAAAGGCGATAGGGGTTCGCCGTGACACCGGCGAGCGCGGACTCCAAGGCCTCGCGCTCCGCGTCCGTGAACACGAACTCCGGGGTGATGGTCCAACTGGTCCCGATGGCGGCCTCGACAGTCATTTACGCTCCTTGGAGAAAGTGAATTCCACGCCTCGGCTGGGAAGTTAACCCCCGCGCTTTCACCGTTGTCCATGAATTTGAGGCAGAGTCAAAACCTGCGTCGAAACCTGTGAGTGCCCACTGTTTTCGGCCTGTTCACCCGAGGGCGGTGAACGCCGTACGCCCCGGCCACGGACCCGGGGAACCAGCCGCATCCACTTGCCGCGCACGGGAGTGGACACCGTGTGATCCCAGCCACCCGGGATTGATCTTCCTCGAGGCCGACTGCTAGCGTCTGAAACAGGCGAGCTGAAAATAGCTTGCGCGTCGGGGGCTCACAAGGTCATCACCCGGAAAGCCACCCCACACTTTCCCCTTGCCGGGACGCGGAACGCCGACACTTCTCGATTCAGCCGCCCGGCATATCCACTCCGCGTGGATGCCACCCGAATGCCTGCCGACGCCTCGCCGCGGGCATGAGAGAAGATCGAGAACCACATGTCGCCGGCAGAAAATCGGCCAGAAATGACATCCCGCACGTTCGGTGTCGTGGCCACCGCCTACCTGAGCCTGTTCATGGTTTCCGCGGACAATTCCATCATCAACACCGCGGTGCCGCGCATCTCGGCCTCGCTGGGGGCGGGCACGCCGGACGTCCAACTCGCCATCGACGCCTACATGCTGGTCTTCGCGTCGTCCCTCATCGTCGCGGGCAGCGCCGTCGACCGCATGGGGGCCCGCCGCTCCTACGCGGTGGGCCTCACCGTCTTCACCGCCGCCTCGCTGCTGGGCGCGTTCGCGCCCTCGGTGCTCGCGCTGGTGCTCTCCCGCGCGGGCATGGGCATCGGCGCCGCGTTCATCGTGCCGAGCATCTTCGGTCTGTTCGCCGCGGAGTTGACCGACGGCGAGCGGCGGCGCGTCCTCGCGCTGTGGCCGGCCGTCGTGGGGCTCGGGGTGGCCATCGGCCCGGTGCTCGGCGGGCTGCTGCTGACCCGGTTCTGGTACGGATCGATCTTCCTGATCAATGTGCCGGTCGGCGCGATCGCCCTCGCCGGCACGGCCACGCTCATCCGGCGCAGGGAGCCGGTGCCCACCGGGAAGCGCCCGAGCCCCGTCGGGGCGCTGCTGCTGCTAGCCGGGGTCGCGGTGTTCGCCTCGGCGATCATCTTCGCCGCCGACGACCGGCTTCCCGGCCTGCTGCGGCTCGGACTCGGCGCCGCCGGTCTGCTGACCCTGGTCGGCTACACCGTCCACGAACGGCGCACCGACCGGCCGCTGTTCGACCTCGGCTACTTCCGGGAGCGGACGTTCACCGGCGCCGTCGTGGCCATGTCCGGACTGTTCTTCGCCCTGTTCGGCACGGTGTTCCTGGCCGGCCAGTTCACCCAGTACGGCCTGGGCTGGAGCCCCTTGCTCGCCGGCGCCGGGCTGCTGCCGCTGGCGATCGGGCTGACCGTCGCCTCCCTGTCCTGCGTCGCGGTCGTCGCGCGGGTCGGGGCCAAGGCCGCCGTGGCGATCGGGCTCGGCCTCGGCGCCCTCGGCTGCGCCTGCTGCGCCCTGGCCGCCCTCGATCTGCGCTATCCGCTGCTCGCGGCGGGGCTGCTGTGCTGCGGGCTCGGCATGGGACTGTCCGTCGGACCCGCGCTCACGCTGATCGTCAGCGGCCTGCGGCCCTCCGACGCGGGCGTCGGATCGTCCGTGAACGCCATGTTCCAGCAGATCTGCGGGGCCGGTGGCGTCGCCGTGATGGGCCTGGTGTTCACCGCCGGCTACCGGGCGCGGGTCGACTCGGTGCCCGGCCTGCCGGGGGGCGCGGCGGCGTCCGTGACCGAGGGCCACGCCCTGATCGCCCGTGGCGCCGGAGGGGCCACGGCGTGGTTCACCGACGGAGTCGGCTCCGGCCTGCTCATCGCCTGGATCGTCGGCGCGGTGGTGGCCTCGGCCGCCGCGATCACCGTCCTGGTGCTGCTGCCCGCCACCGCCAAGGCCCCCTCCCCCACTCCCAGTTCGCGAAAGGTGAACGCCTGATGACTTCGGAAACCGGCGCCACGCTGTACGCCGCGATCGCCGCGCACGCGATCGACCGTCCCGAGCGGACCGCGCTGTCCCGCGGCGATCACCGGCTGAGCTACCGCGACCTCGCGGCGGCCGCGGACACCCTGGCCGAGCGGCTGCGCGACCTGGGGGCAGGACCGGAGAGCGTGGTGGTCATCGACCTGCCGGTCGGCTTCGACACGGTCGTGGCGATGGCCGCGGTCAGCCGCGTGGGTGCGGCCTTCACCCTGTTGGAGCCCGATCTGCCCGAGGCCCGCAAGCAGTTGATCATCGACGACTGCGGGCCGGCCGCGCTGATCACCGGGGCGGGCCCGGCGCGCGGCCCCCGGCCCGGCCCGCCGCTGGACGAACGGCTGGTCCGGCGCACCTCGCCCGCCGCGTACGTCGCCTACACCTCGGGGTCGACGGGAGTGCCCAAGGGCGTCGTCGTCGAGCAGGCCGCGCTGGACAACCACGTCCGGCGCACCATCGACTGGTACGGCCTGACCTCGGCCGACACCCGGCTGTTCTTCTCCTCCATCGCGTTCGACCTCGCGCTGGAGCAGATCTGCACGTCCCTGGCCGTCGGCTGTGAACTCGTCTTCCGCGACGAGACGTTCGTGTACGGCGGCGCCGAGGAGTTCCTGCACCACTGCCGCCGCCTCGGCATCACCGTGCTGAGCCTGCCGACGGGCGTGTTCAACCGGTTCGGCGCCGAGCTGGCCGGGTCGGCCGGCCACACCGCGCCGGAGCTGCGCCTGGTGATGGCGGGCGGCGAGGCGCCGACGCGGCGCGCGGTGGCGTCCTGGGCGGTCGTCGCGCCGGGCGGCACCCGCGTGGTGAACGGCTACGGTCCCACCGAGACGGCCGTCGTCGTCTGCTACCGGGACCTGCTGCCCGGCGACGCCATCGCGATCGGCGCGCCGATCGAGGGTGTCCGGTTCCGCCTCGAACCGCTGGGCGAGGACGGCACCTCGGCCGGCCTCGTCATCCAGGGCGTCGCGGTCGGCCGCGGCTATCTGGGGCGGGCGGCGTCCTCCCCGGCGTTCCACCTGCTCGACGGGGAGTGGTCCTACCGCACCGGCGACGTGGCGACGGCGCGGCCCGACGGCGGCTACGACCTGCACGGCCGCTTCGACGCGCAGGTCAAGGTCAACGGCGGCTTCCGGGTCGAACTCGGCGAGATCGTCTCGCGCCTGCTGGCCATCGACTTCGTCCTCGACGCGGTGGTCGTGCCGTACGAAGGGGCCGGCGGCCGGCTGCTCGCCGCGTTCGTCCGGCTGGACGCGGGCCGCGCGCCGGGGACGGATCCGGCGGCGGTGATCGCGCGGCGGCTGGCCGACTCCCTGCCCGACTACATGGTGCCCGCGCGGGTGAGCGTGGTGGACGAGTTCCCGCTGACGTCGCGCGGCAAGGTCGATCAGGCCGCGCTCCTGGAGCGCGCCCGAAGCCTGACGGCCCCGGAGGCCGAGGAGGGCGCCGACCCGGCGGATGTCGCCGCGCAGCTGCGGCTCGCGTGGCGGCAGGTCCTCGGCAGCCCGCCCGAGGACGAGTCGGCGAGCTTCTTCGCGGTGGGCGGCGACTCGGTCAGGGCGATCGAGCTGATCACCCAGGTGCGCGACCGGCTCGGCGTGCAGGTGCGCGCCGCCGAGCTGTACCGGACGCCGTCCTTCGACGCGCTGGTGCGCCTGCTGACCGATCGCCGCGAGGGGATCCCGACCGCGCACCACACCACCGGCACCACGCTGGTGCGGATGCGTCCGGCGGGCGAGGACAGGCTGTGGGTCTTCCTGCCGCCGCTGTCCGGCGCCGTCACGCGCTACGCGTCGCTGTCCAGGCTGCTGCCTCCCGAGGACACCGTGTGGGCCATGGAGACCCCGCCGGAACTGTCCGGCAAGGGCATGGCGGCCCTCGCCGACGGGCTGGCCGAGGTGCTGCTGGCGAGCGGCGTCGACGGGTACGGCACCGTCTGCGTGTCCGGGTTCTCGCTGGGCGGCGTGTTCGGCTACGAGGTCGCCCGCCGGCTGCGCGACCGGCTCGGCGACCCGGTGCGGGCCCTGCTCATCGACCCGCCGGACCCGGGCGCGCACCGGGTGAGCGTGCGGGACGCCTTCGACATCTTCGTGCGGGTCGGCTGGTCGATCCCGGTGCCCGCGGAGCGGTTCGTCGACGCGTCCGGCGGGTTCGACCTGGCGGCGGTCACCGCGGCGGCCAAGGACGCGGGGACCCTGGCGCGGGACGCGGGGCAGCGGGAGATCGAGGACGCCTGGGCGGTGTACGAGTCGAACGCGCGGGTGCTGGACGGCCTGGTCCTCGGTGAGCCGGGCGGGCTGCCCGTGCGCATCCTCCAGGGCGACACGGGCGGCGAGATCGACTACGCCCGCCGCGGCCCGACCGCCGTGGCGGCCGGCGGCGACGAGCCGTGGACCGGCGGGCGGGCGCTGGGCCAGTGGCGGGAGATCCTGCCGGACGCCGCCGTGGACCGGCTGCCCGTCGACCACTTCGCGCTGCTCGAATCGCCCAACGACGAGCTGGTCCGGGACTGGCTGGTCGCCCGGGCACAGCACTCGTTGTGAGCCGGACCAGGGGCGGCCGTTACCCTGACCCCCGTCAGTAGTGCATTGAGAAGGGGTGGATCCGGTGGCGGACATCGAGGAAGCGCGCAGGACGTTCGACCAGTTCGACGCGGACGGCGACGGTTTCATCACGGCGGCCGAGTGGAAGAGCGCCATGGCCAAGATGGGCGACTTCTACATGACCGAGACGGTGGCCGAGGCCGTCATCGGCGCGAAGGACGTGGACGCGGACAAGCGGCTGTCCTTTGACGAGTTCTGGGCGAGCCTGAACAAGTAGTCGAGCCTGAACAAGCAGTCGCGGCCGGAGGGGCCCGGCGCATTCGTGCGCCGGGCCCCTCGCCGTGTCCGGGGGTGCCTGCGCCCGCGATCCGGCGGCCCCGCCGGAATACCCCCGCGCTTCCGGAGGTTACCTCCGTATACGCATTGGCCCGCCGAAACACGCGGTGGGCCAACCGGTACGGCAGCGCATCACCAAAGGGGCAGTCATGAAGATCGGCATCATCGGCGCGGGCAACATCGGCGGCAACCTCACCCGCCGCCTGACCGCTCTCGGTCACGACGTCTCCGTCGCGAACTCCCGCGGCCCGCACACCCTGACCGCCCTCGCCGAGGAGACCGGGGCGACGCCCGTCCCGGTGGAGGAGGCCGCGCGCGGCGCGCAGGTCGTCGTGGTGACGATCCCCCTCAAGGCGGTCCCGGACCTGCCCAAGGGCTTTTTGGACGCAGCGGCGAAGGACGTCGTCGTCATCGACACCGGCAACTACTACCCGCAGCAGCGCGACGGCAGGATCGCCGAGATCGAGGAGGGCCTGACCGAGAGCCGCTGGACGGAGCGGCAGATCGGCCACTCCGTCGTCAAGGCGTTCAACGGCACCTACGCCCAGGACATCCTCGACAAGCCGCGGCCCCAGGGCGCCCCGGACCGCGTCGCCCTGCCGGTGTCCGGTGACGACGACGCCGCCAAGAAGGTCGTACGCGATCTGCTCGACGAACTCGGCTTCGACACCGTCGACAACGGCGGCCAGGACGAGTCGTGGCGCCAGCAGCCGGGGACTCCCGTGTACGGCAACACCGGCGGCGTCGAGGCGATCCGCGAGGCCCTGCGGGCGGCCTCCCCCGAGCGCACGGCCGAGTGGCGCGCCTGACCTTTCCGCCGGGACGCCGCGGCGCCCTAGGGCGAGGCCCACTCCCGCAGGGCGTCCTCGCTCTCGAAGCGGGCGACGTTCTTGTCCACCGGTGACGACGTGTACTGGTGGAACGTCCACGGCGCCTTGATGCGCGGCTTCCCGGCGCTCACGTAGTCGGCGATCCACAGGCCGTCGCCGGCATACGACGTCGTGTCGTGGTTGAGCCAGAAGTCGCGGTTGCAGTAGAGCAGCACCCGGTGGTCGGGACGGAGCCGCTTCACCTCCCGGATGAAGCGGTCCTTCTCGCCGTTGGTCGCGCGGGTGTGGTCGCCCGTCCACTCCCAGTCCACCGCGAGCAGGTCCCCCTTCTTCTCGGGGGCCCTGGCGACGAAGTACTCGGCCTGGGCCTTGATGTTCCCCGGCCACAGGAAGTGGTAGTAGCCGACGACGCAGTCGCCGTCGCGGGCCAGCTTCGTCTGCTCGGCCAGTCTCGGGTTGACGTACGAGCGCCCCTCCGTCGCCTTGACGAAGACGAAGCAGAGGCCGTCGGTGTCGAACGTGGTCTGGTGGGAGCTGACATCGATGCCGCGCAGCATGACGGCCTCCGGTGGGCGAGGGTACGGTGGGGGGGTTTGCGAACTGCCCCTTTTGTGCCCGGTGTCGGCATGCGTCAACCGTCAACCGTCCATCTGTCAACGGAAGATGCCGGTGTGCCCCAGTGAGTAGCGGCCCGGCTGCGGGTAGACGGCGAGGCCGTGCGGGCCGCTGCCGACCGGGATGCGGCCCAGCTCGACCCCGGTGCGGGTGTCGATGGCGTACACCTCGGAGTCGTAGCGCCCGGACAGCCACAGGGTGTTGCCGTCCGCGGAGACACCGCCCATGTCGGGGCTGGCGCCCCGGGAGAGCTTCCACTTCTTGGTGAGCCGGTTCTTCGGGAAGTCGAAGACGGAGATGGTGCCCTCGCCGCGGTTGGAGATGTACATCTCCTTGGAGTCGCGGCTGACGTAGAGGCCGTGGCAGCCCTTTCCGGTCGGCAGCAGCTTCGGCTCCGTGAACTTCTCGCCGTCGAGGACCCACATGCCGTGCGCCATCATGTCGGCGACGTAGAAGGTCTTGCCGTCCGGGGACATCTTCACGTCCTGCGGCATGGCGCCCTTGAAGGGGATCTTCCGCTGGCCGACGACCTCCATCTTCTCCGTGTCGACCTTGAGCAGCTCACCGGAGAACTCGCAGGAGACGATGAAGTAGCGCCCGTCCATGGAGAAGTCGGCGTGGTTGACGCCCGCGCAGGTGACCGGGACCGTCTTGACGCGGTTCATGGTCTTCGGGTCGCGGAAGACCAGCTCGCGGTCCATGGACGCCATCACGACGGCGTGCTTGCCGTTCGGCGTGAAGTAGAGGTTGTAGGGGTCGGAGACCTCGACTGTGCGGCCCGGCTTGCCGGTCACCGGATCGATGGCGGTGAGACTGTCGCCGAGGTCGTTGTTGACCCAGAGCGTCTTCATGTCCCAGGAGGGGACGACGTGCTGGGGCTGGTCGCCGACCTTGATGGTCTCGACGACCTTGAACTTCTCGGGGTCGATGACGGACACCGTGTCGGACTCGGTGTTCGGGACGTAGACGCGCGACAGGAACTTCCTGGCCACGGGCGCCAGGGCGTTCGGGCGGTCGGCGGCGTAGGCGTCCTTGGGGTCCAGGACCGGCGGCATGCCGGGCAGGCCGCGGATCGCCTTCGGCCTGGCGGGCTCGCGGGCGCCCTTGGTGCCGAGGGCCTCGTCGGACCGCTCGTCGGTGCCGCAGCCGGCGAGGGCGGCGAGCACCGCGCCCGCGGCGAGGACGGCGGCGGCGCGGGTGGTCAGGTTCAGTGCGATGCGGGACATCAGGTCAGCAGCTCCGTGGTCGTCACCGCGCGCAGGCCGCGGCGTTCCAGTTCTTGCAGGACGGCGGGGAGCGCGGCGACGGTGTCCGCGTACCCGAAGTGCAGGCTCACCACGGATCCCGCGCGGACCTCGGCGGCGATCTTGCGGGTGACGGCCGGGGCGCCCGGCGAGGTGAAGTCGAGGGAATCGACGTCGTAGGACAGGACGTGCGGGTAGCCGGCGCGGTGGGCGAGCCGTTCGACGAGGGGGGTCGCCGTGCGGGCCCGCGAGGGGCGGAACCAGGTGCCGATGGAGCCGGTGAGGCGGCGCAGCCGCTCCGCGCAGCCGGTGATCTCGGCGTAGGCGTCGGCTTCCGGCATGGCGTTGACGTCGAGGTGGTGGAGGGTGTGGTTGCCCAGGTCGTGGCCGCCGTCGAGAATGCGGTGGGCGAGGTCGGGGTGGGCGTCGAGCCAGCCGCCGACAGCGAGCACGGTGACCCTGGCGCCGGCCCGCTCCGCCTCGGCGAGCAGCGCCCTCGCGATGGCGGGGTCGCCCTGCCCGTGAAAGGTGAGGGCGACCTCCGGGCGCTTGCGGGGCCCGTGCTCGATCTGCCCGGGCAGATCGGGGAAACGACGCGGCGCGGGGGCGGCCGGCGGCGCCTTGGCCACGGACGAACGCTCCCGCGCGGGCACCCTCGGGCGCCCACTCCCACACCCACCGAGCAGCGCGACACCGGCACCCGCGGCAGCGACCGACACCCCGCCCCACAGCACCCCACGCCGCCCGGGCGGGGGCGACTGGGGCGAGCCTGAGACGCACGGGACAGCTGGGTCCACCGGGGCAGCTGGGGCGGGCGGCGCGGACAGATCGAGCGGCACGGCTGAGCCCTGCGGCTCGGCCGGGATGGGCGGCCCGGACAGGGCGACCGGCATGACGGGGGCAGACGGCGCGGCCGAGACGAGCGGGGCGGCCGGGGTGGGCGGCGCGGTCGAGGCGAGCGGGACTACTGGGGCAGGCGGCGCCGCTGAGCCCAGCAGGGCGGCCGACGCGGGCGGCGCGGGCTGGGTGACTGGGGCCACCGGGCCGGCTAGGGCGGGCGGTGTGGCGGAGATGGGCGGCATGGCTGGGGCCGGCGGGCCACCCGTGTCGGCCCTCGCGTTCGGCGGTTCCTGGTCCGGGAGGCCCGCGGCCCTCGCATGCGCTGTCACGCGACCATTTAATGGGCCTGGTGGGCGATTCGCGGTGATTGACCCGCTTCGCACCCTCGCTCAGCCGGGAGGCCGCCCGTTCGGGAGCCACCGCAGGCCTTGCTTATCGCCAGTCGTAGCCGCCGCTCGTCCACCGTTTTCCAGGCAGGTGTCCCATCTCACCAAGGATTCACCTCTAAACTGTCACTTCTTGTCCCTATATGCCCGGATAGGGGGTTTTGGATCGTCGGCCCCCGTCTGCCATAGTCGGGGACGCGACCCCCATTGACCCGGGCTCAGGTCGTCCGGCGGCCGTGGTCACACCCCCTCGTCCACGCCGCTTCCCGAAAGCCCCCGCCGTGCCCGACCGTGGCCCGCAGGGGGCTTTCGCGTGTCCGGGGGCGGACGTCAGCGGTCGGCGACCCGCATCTCGAACCACGTCGTCTTGCCGCGCGGGAGCAGGTCCACGCCCCACCGGTCGGAGAGCTTGTCGACGAGGAAGAGGCCGCGGCCGCTCAGGTCCGTCTCCTGGACCGGCATCAGACAGGGCAGACCGCGCGAGGGGTCGCGGACCTCGACGCGGATCCAGCCGCGCCGCCGGTGCATGCGCAGCCCGAAGACGCGGGCCCCGGTGTGCCGCACGGCGTTCCCGACGAGTTCGGAGACGAGCAGGACGACGTCCTCGGTGAGCTTCGCGGAGAGGTGCCAGTGGCGCAGGACGACGACCTGGGCGAGGCGGCGCGCGATGGCGGCCGACTCCGGGCGCGAGGGCAGCGGCACTTCCGCGTCCGTCGGATTGCCGAACAACTCCAGCGCTTTCAGCGCGTGTTCGTCCTCCACCGCCGGCGACCAGCGTCCCGCGGTCGCACTCGGCTGCCGCCGCGGCCGTTCGTAACCCTCCAGCCCCGCCATCCCCCCATCATGGCCGCCCGGCGTGCCCGCCGGGGCCGTTCCGAAGGAATAAGCCCCCCGGAACCAACCGTTCCGGGGGGTTGAGTAGGCATATGCCAGCGGCAGAAATGAGCCGCGAGAGCGGCCCTGACCTGCGGCGACCGCCGCTCCTGGGTGATCCCTCGCGGCCTGGGCCGGAGGGAGAGGAGTTTTCGTCAGGGCACCCGCGAACCGCCCCTTAGAGGGACGGCCCGAGCTGACCGGGAAGACCCAACTGGGCGTAACAGAAAGGCAGTTCGAACGAAACCGCTCAGAGGAACTTCGCCTTGCCCGGCCCCTCCTCGACGAAGCTCCGCATGCCCCGCTCCCGGTCCTCGGTGGCGAACAGACCGGCGAACCACGTGCGTTCGATGGCCAGGCCCGTGTCGATGTCCGCCTCGAGACCCGCGTCGATGGACTCCTTGGCGGCGCGCAGCGCGATGGCCGGCCCGCGCGCGAGCCGCGCGGCCCAGGCGTGGGCCTGCTCGTACACCTCGGCGGCGGGCACCACGCGGTCCACCAGGCCGATGGCGAGTGCCTCGGCGGCCTTGACCTGGCGGCCGGTGAAGATGAGGTCCTTTGCCTTGGCCGGGCCGACCAGGCGGGCCAGGCGCTGGGTGCCGCCCGCGCCGGGGATGAGGCCGAGCAGGATCTCCGGCTGGCCGAGCTTGGCGTTGTCGGCGGCGATGCGGAAGTCCGCGCAGAGCGCCAGCTCGCAACCGCCGCCGAGCGCGTAGCCGTTGACCGCGGCGACGACGGGCTTGGGGATGCGGGCCACGGCGGTGAAGGACTCCTGGAGGGCCCCGGAGCGCGCGATCATCGCCGCGTGGTCCATGGCCTGCATCTCCTTGATGTCCGCGCCGGCGGCGAACACCTTCTCCCCGCCGAAGATCACCACGGCGCGCACGTCGTCACGGCGCGTGGCCTCGGCGGCCAGCTCCTTGAGGCGGTCCTGGGTGGCGATGTCCAGGGCGTTCATCGGGGGGCGGTCGAGGCGGATCGTGCCGACGCCTTCGGCGACTTCGAGGTGTGCAGTCATGACAGGCACGTTAGCGGCAGTTAACGCCGAGGGACCCGGTGCACTTGGTCACAGTGCGCCGGGCCCTCACTCACTCCGTAACGGGGGTGGCGTCAGGCCTTCCACTGCTCCCACGGCATGTTCCAGCCGTTGTAGCCGTTCTCGGGCTGGATGGTCTTGTCCGCGGAGTTCTTCACCACGACGACGTCACCGATCAGCGAGTTCTCGAAGAACCATCCGGCGGGCGTCTTCTTGCTGTAGCCGCCGCGCACGTCGCTCAGGCCGATGCAGCCGTGGCTGGCGTTGGTGTTGCCGAAGGCGCCGCCCGACCAGTAGTTGCCGTGGATGAACGTGCCGGAGGTCGACAGGCGCATCGCGTGCGGGACGTCCTTGATGTCGTACTCGCCGCCGAAGCCGACGGTCTCCCCGTTCATCCGGGTGACCTGGAGCTTCTCGCTGATGACCATCTGGCCGTTGTACGTGGTGGTGCCGGGCGCGCCCGCGGTGATCGGGATCTTCTTGATCTGCTCGCCGTCGCGGACGACCCTCATCTGGTGCGTCTTGGCGTCGACGGTGGAGACCTGGCTGCGGCCGATGGTGAACTTCAGCGTCTTGGTCTGCTCGCCGTAGACGCCGGGGCGGCCCTCGACGCCGTCGAGGTTGAGCTTGACGGTGACCTTCGTGCCGGCCTTCCAGTACTTCTCCGGGCGGAAGTCGAGGCGGTCGTTGCCGAACCAGTGGCCCTCGACCGGCACGGACGGCTCCGTCTTGATCTCGATGGCCTTCTCGACGGCCTCCGGTTCGGTGATGCCGCGCGTGAAGTTGACCGAGAACGGCATTCCGACGCCGACCTTCGAGCCGTCCTCCGGTGTGAACTGGCCGATGAAGGTGTTCTGCGGGGTGAGCGTGGTGAAGGTGGTGTCCTTGGCCGACGCGCGGCCCTCGGAGTCCTTCGCCACCGCGTGGACCTTGTACTTCGTGGCCGCCGCGAGGTGGTGCGCGGGCGTCCAGGCCGTGCCGCCCGAGGTGATCTTGCCGGGGACCGGGTTGCCCTTGCCGTCCTCGACCCGGACCTGGGAGAGCTTGCCCTTGTCGGCGGCTATCTTCAGGGCGCCGCTGGTGGCCACCGACTTCGAACCGTCCTTGGGGGCTATCGTCACGACGGCCGTCGACGGCGCGTTCTTGTCCGCCGCGTCCTTGCCGTCGCCGCCCGCGTCCGAGCCGCCTCCCCCGCCGCACGCCGCCACCATCAGCAGCGCCGCCCCCGACAGCGCCACCGTCAGGCCCCTGGCGCCCCTTCGCCGCGCGCGCGTGCGCGCGCCAACCGACGTCCCCGATATCGGTCGCCCGTTCACGATGTTGTCTCCCCTCGCACGGCCTGGATCCAGGCCCGCACCCCAGTGCACCTGCGCGTTTCGGACACGCGCAAGCGATAGATAACCACACGGCTCCGGGCGATGACTCCCCGCCAATGTCACCGTTGCGTTCCAACTGCGCGTGGGGTGCGGAGGGACCTCGTTCAGCCGTTGTTCACCCAGTCCTTCCACTCCATGTTCCAGCCGCCGAGGCCGTTGTCGGGAGCGACTTTCTTGTCATCGCTGTTGACCACCTCCACGACGTCCCCGATGAGGGTCCGGTCGAAGAACCAGCCCGCGGGGGTCTTGGAGCTGCCGCCCTTCACGTCGCGCAGGCCGACGCAGCCATGGCTGACGTTGGTCTCGCCGGGGGCCTCGGGCGCCCAGTAGTTGCCGTGCAGGAAGGTGCCGGAGCTCGTCAGGCGGATGGCGTGCGGCACGTCGGGGATGTTGTACTCGCCGCCGAAGCCGACGGTGCGGCTGTTCATGCGGGTCACCTCCAGCATCTCCGTCACCACCATCTTCCCGTTGTACGTGGGTGTCTTGGGGGCGCCCGCCGTGATCGGCACCGTGGAGATCAGCTCGCCGTCGCGGCGCACCTCCATGGTGTGCTCGGCGGCGTCGACCAGGGACTCCTGGTGGCGGCCGACGGTGAACGTGAACGTCTTGTCCTGGAGGCCGTAGACGCCGGGCGCGGCCTGGACGTCGCGCAGCCGCAGGCCGACGGTCACCTTGGTGCCGGGCTTCCAGTACTTCTCGGGGCGGAAGTCGACCCGGCTCCTGCCGAACCAGTGCGGGCGGATGTCGACCGCGGGGCGCGCGGTGACCTCGATGGCGCGCTGGACGGCCGCGCGGTCGACGACCTCCTGGTTGAACTCCAGGGAGATGATCATGCCGGTGCCGACCGTGGAGCGGTTCTCCGGCGACGCGTACGCGACGAAACGCTCGGCGGGGACGGCCGTGCGGAAGGTCGTGTGGCGCGCGGCGCGGCGGCCGTGGCCGTCCAGGGCGACGGCGTCGACCTTGTAGGTGGCGGCGGTCGCGAGCGGGCCCTTGTCCAGGGGCCGCCAGGTGGTGCCGTCGGCGTCGATGCGGCCGGGCACGTCGAACTGCCGCGCGTCCTGCGTCCGGACCACCTTGACCGACTCCAGGCGGCCGCCGGGCACCCGCACCTGGAGCCGTTCGTCGGGCTTGACCCCTTTGCTCTCGTCGTCGGGCGTCACCCGGATCACGTCCGCGGGCGAGCGCGGTTTGCCGAGGACCTCGTCGAACCCGCCGGCGCAGCCCGCCGCCCCGGCCAGCAGGCCTGCCCATGTCACCGCCGCGGCCAGCGCGGCCCCTGCGCGCCGTGCGCGCCTCGCAACCTGTCTCACGTGGGGCCCAACGACCGGCGCCGCCCGGGGAAACGTGAGTGCGACCCGCGCGCTGGGCAGAACAGTGGGGAGGACGACGTAGGGGGAGCCGCGGCCGGGACGCCGTATGCCCTTCTTCGAGCGTCGGCCGACGAGGCCGCGGGAGGCTGACAGGTGTCGAGCGCATCCGAGCAAGGGGCAGTGCGGGAGGCACGGGCGAAGGGGCGCGCCGCGCCCGAGCGGCCGGCGCCGGCGGTGAACGGGAACCGGCGGCCCACCGCGCGCGCGGTGCCCGCGCGGCCGGTGTGGCCGGGGGCGCCGACGCCGCTCGGTGCCCGGTTCCGGGTGGGGCCGGACGGGGTGGCGGGCACCAACTTCGCGCTGTGGGCGGGCGGGGCGGAGTCGGTGGAGCTGTGCCTGTTCGACGCCCGGGGCGGTGAGACACGCTGCCCGCTGACCGAGCTGACGCACGAGATCTGGCACGGCTTCGTGCCGGGGGTGCGGCCCGGGCAGCGGTACGGCTACCGGGTGCACGGCCGCTGGGACCCGTGGACGGGCGCCCGCTGGAACCCGGCGAAGCTGCTCCTGGACCCGTACGCGCGTGCGGTGGACGGGGACTTCACGCTGCCCGCCGAGGTGTACGGGCATGTGCGCGACTGGCCCCAGCAGCATGTGGCGGACACCGTGCGCGACGAGCGGGACTCGGCCCCGTACGTCCCCAAGGGCGTGGTGGTGCACGACGACGCGCCGGACGACGAGTGGGCGGACGACCGCCGGCCGAAGACGCCGTGGGCGGACTCGGTCATCTACGAGCTGCACGTACGGGGCTTCACCAAGCTGCATCCGGAGATTCCCGAGGAGCTGCGGGGCACGTACGCGGGTCTGGCGCACCCGGCGGCGCTGGAGCACCTCGTACGGCTCGGGGTGACGGCGGTCGAGCTGCTGCCCGTGCACCAGTTCGCGCACGAGGACCATCTGCTCCGGCGCGGCCTGCGGAACTACTGGGGCTACAACTCCATCGGCTACTTCGCGCCGCACGCGGCCTACGCGGCGTCGGGGACGACGGGGCAGCAGGTCGGCGAGTTCAAGCGGATGGTGCGGGCGCTGCACGGGGCGGGGATCGAGGTGATCCTCGACGTGGTCTACAACCACACGGCGGAGGCCGGTGAGCTGGGCCCGACGCTGTCGCTCAAGGGCATCGACAACCGCGGCTACTACCGGCTCCGGCCCAGCGACGCCCGGCGGTACACGGACTACACGGGCTGCGGGAACACGCTCCAGGTCGTGCAGCCGCACGTGCTGCGGCTGATCACGGACTCGCTGCGGTACTGGGTGACGGAGATGGGCGTGGACGGCTTCCGCTTCGATCTGGCGGCGGCCCTCGCGCGGTCCTTCCACGACGTCGACATGCTCTCGCCGTTCCTCGCGGTGATCGCGCAGGATCCGGTCCTGCGGCGCGTGAAGCTGATCGCCGAGCCGTGGGACGTGGGTTCGGGCGGCTACCAGGTGGGGGCGTTCCCTCCGCTGTGGACGGAGTGGAACGACCGTTACAGAGGTGCGGTGCGGGACTTCTGGCGGGGCGCGCTGCCCGACGTACGGGATCTGGGGTACCGGCTCTCGGGCTCCAGCGACCTGTACGCGTGGGGCGGGCGCAGGCCGTACGCGTCGGTGAACTTCGTGACGGCGCACGACGGTTTCACGCTGCGGGACCTGGTGACCTACGAGCGCAAGCACAACGAGGCCAACGGCGAGGGGAACCGGGACGGCTCCGACGACAACCGCTCCTGGAACTGCGGGGCGGAGGGCGAGAGCGACGACGCGGACGTCACCGCGCTGCGGCGGCGGCAGCTGCGCAATCTGATGACGACGCTGCTGCTGTCCACCGGGGTGCCGATGTTCGTCGCGGGCGACGAGATGGGGCGCACGCAGGCAGGCTCGAACAACGCGTACTGCCAGGACAACGCGACCAGCTGGGTGGACTGGGGGCTGCGGGAGGAGCCCGGCTGGCGCGAGCTGTTCGCGCTCACCGCCCGGCTGATCGAGCTGCGGCACCGGCACCCGGTGCTGCGGCGGCGGGCGTTCTTCTCCGGGCGCGCGCACTCGGCGGACGGCCTGCGGGACCTGGCCTGGTTCACGCCCCGGGGCACGGAGATGACGGAGGCCGACTGGTTCGCGCCGGCCGCGACGCTCGGCATGTATCTGTCCGGGCGGGACATACCCGGCCGGGACGCCCGGGGGGCGCCGGTGGTCGACGACAGCTTCCTGGCGGTCCTGCACGCGGGGGAGCGTCCGGCGTGCTTCGTGCTGCCGGGGCCGCCGTGGGCGTCGTCGTACGAGGTCGTCGTGGACACGTCGCTGGAGGAGCAGGGGGCGCCGCCGGGCACCGTGCACCGGGCGGGGGCCGCGGTGACGGTGCCGGGGCGGGCGGTGTGGCTGCTGCGGGTCCGCCCCACCTGACAGGGCTGGTCCGGACCTACGTATTGCCCAGGCGTCGCCCGCGCCCCCAAGCTCGGCTCATGGACCTGGAGTTGCGGCACCTCAAGACGATCCGGGCGATCGCCGACGCGGGCAGCCTCACCAAGGCGGCCACCGCGCTCGGGCTGGCCCAGCCGGCGCTGAGCGCCCAGCTGAAGCGCATCGAGCGCGCGCTCGGCGGGACGCTGTTCGAGCGGGGGCGGCAGGGGGTGCGGGCCACCGCGCTCGGCGAGTTCGTGCTGGCGCGGGCCCGGGTCGTGCTGCCCGCCGTGAGCGGGCTGCGGGAGGAGGCGCAGCGGCTCGCGCGGGCCTGGGAGGGCGGCGCGGGGTTCCGGCTCGGCGGGACGCACGGGCCGCTGCTCGGCGCCCTGGTGGACCGGCTCGCCGCCGCCCACCCCGGGGCGGCCCTCTCCACGCACACCTCCTGGTCGGAGCGGGAGATCGCGGCCCGCGCGGTGGCCGGGCGGCTGGACTTCGCGCTGGTGGGCACGTGCGGGGCGGCCGCGCCGCCGCAGAGCGAGCTGCTGAGGTGGCGCGAGGTGGGGCGCGATCCCGTCTTCGTGATGCTGCCCACCGGCCATCCGCTGGCCGGCCGCCCCGAGGTCGAGCTGGCGCAGCTCGCCGGCGAGGCGTGGACGGACGTGCCGGGGGACGGCTGCTTCGGGGACTGCTTCACCGCGGCGTGCGCGCGGGCGGGCTTCACGCCCTCGCGGGTGTACGAGACCGATGTCGCGTCCTGCGTCCATCTGGTGCAGGTGGGGCGGGCGGTGGGACTGTGCCGGGCGACGTTCCCGCCGACGCCGGGCCTGGTGACGAGGGCGCTCGCGGGTACGCCGCTGTACTGGCGTCATGTGCTCGGCTGGCATCCGGCGGGGCCGGCGCATGACCGTGCGGCGGGTGTCTTCGCGGAGGCGCGGGCGGCGCATGGGGAGGCGGTGGCCCGCAGTGACAGCTACGCGGCGTGGCTGGCGGCGCCGGCCCCTCGGGCGGGGGGCGGGGCGGGGTAGCCGGCCTCGCGCCGGGGCGGTTGGGCGGGTTGGCCTCGCCCCGGGGCGGTTGGGCGGGTGCCCTGGCCTCGCCCCGGGGCGGTTGGGCGGGTGCCCTGACCCGCCGCTTCGCGGCGGATATTTCCCACGCGGGCCGTCTCCGGGGGTGCGGGTGTCCCTGGCCCGCCGCTTCGCGGCGGATGTTTCCCACGGGGGCCGTCTCCGGGGGTGCGGGTGTCCCTGGCCCGCCGCTTCGCGGCGGATGTTTCCCACGGGGGCCGTCTCCGGGGGTGCGGGTGCCCCTGGCCCGCCGCTTCGCGGCGGATGTTTCCCACCCACCCACCCGTTGCTCCGCGTCGGGGGGTGGGCGTAGGGGCGGGGGGTTTTCCTGTGCTGGTTGATGCGGGGTAAACGGGTGGGTGGGTGGGAGATTCTGCCGCGGAGCGGCAGCAGGGCGGGCTCCCAGCCGGGCGGGAGGGGCATACGGAGCGGGGGCGGGACGGGCGCTCCCAGCCGGGCGGGAGGGGCACACGGAGCGGGAGCGGGGCGGGGGTCATAACGTCGGGTACCGGGGGTGATTGGCAGCTGGGCCAGGGAAGTTGAGCGCTCTACGGTGTGGGGCGAACCCCCGCACCCCCCTCCCCCCTCGCCCCGAGGAGTCCGCATGCTCCCCCTCCCCCACAGACGCGCCGCGACGGCCCTCGCGGGCACCGCCCTGGTGATCGCCGGCCTGCCCGGCCTCGCGGCCGCCCGGTCCGCTCCCGCCACCTCCCCGGCGTCTTCCCCCGCCGCGAGCGCCGCCGTCGGCACGACTTCTCCCGGCGTCCTGACGGCGATGCGGCGCGACCTCGGCCTCACGTCGGCGCAGGCCGAGGCCCGGCTGGCCCACGAGGCCGAGGCCGGCGCCGACGCGGGAGCCCTGCGGCTCGCACTCGGCCGCTCCTTCGCGGGCGCCTGGGTGCACGGCGCCACGTCCCGGACGCTCACCGTGGCCACCACCGACGCGGCGGACGTCCCCGCCATCGAGGCACGCGGGGCACGAGCGAGGGTCGTACCGCACTCCACCGCCGAACTCGACGCCGCGAAGGCCGCGTTGGACCGGGCCGCGAAGAAGAAGGACACGCGGGACGCGCCCGTCTGGTACGTCGACGTGCGTTCCAACGCGGTCGTGGTGCGTGCCGTCAGGACCGCCGCCGCCACCTCCCTCGTCTCCGCCGCCGGCGTGGACGCCGACCTCGTACGCGTGGAGAGGACCAAGGAGCGGCCCCGCCCGCTGTACGACCTCGTGGGCGGCGACGCCTACTACATGGGGGGTGGCCGCTGCTCCATCGGCTTCCCCGTCACCAAGGGCACGCAGCAGGGTTTCGCGACGGCGGGCCACTGCGGGCGCGCCGGCACCGCGACGACCGGCTACAACCGGGTGGCTCAGGGCACGTTCCAGGGGTCCGTCTTCCCCGGCAGGGACATGGCCTGGGTCGCCACGAACACCCAGTGGACCGCCACCCCGTACGTGAAGGGCCCGGGCGGCCAGCGGATCGGCGTCGGGGGCTCCACGCAGTCCCCGGTGGGTGCGTCGATCTGCCGGTCGGGCTCCACCACGGGGTGGCACTGCGGCACGATCTCGCAGCACAACACGAGCGTCACCTATCCCGAGGGCACCATCAACGGGGTGACCAGGACGACGGTCTGCGCCGAGCCCGGCGACTCGGGCGGCTCGTACATCTCGGGCAGCCAGGCGCAGGGCGTCACCTCGGGCGGCTCGGGCGACTGCTCCAGCGGCGGCACGACCTTCCACCAGCCGATCAACCCGCTGCTCCAGCAGTTCGGGCTCACGCTGCGGACCACGGGCGGCGGCGACCCGGGCCCCGGGCCCGGCGATCCCGAGCCGGGCGGCACCTGGGCGGCCGGGGAGGTGTACGCGGCGGGTGACACCGTCACGTACGGCGGCTCGACCTACACGTGCCTGCAGCCGCACCAGGCCCAGCCGGGCTGGGAGCCGCCGAACACGCCGGCGCTCTGGCAGCAGGCCTGAGGGCCGGCGGGGGCGTCGGACCCACCGGACTAGGACCAGCGAAGTAGCCGGTCCGGGCCGAAACTCGGTGGGCGCCGTCAGTGGCGATCCGTAGGCTCGCCCCTGATGCCGAAATCAGATGCCCCCACCACGGAACGCTCCGAACACTCCACCGTCCGGACGCTGTTGCGGCTGTGGCCGTACGTGCGACCGGTCCGGACCCGCCTGATCGTCGCGGCGCTCGTCGCGGTCGTCGCCTCCTGTACGGGACTGGTCTTCCCCCTCGTACTGAAGTGGCTGGTCGACGGCCCGGTGGCCGACGGCGACGGGGCGGGGGTGTGGTTCGGGGCGCTCCTGCTGCTCGGGCTCGGCGTGGCGGAGGCGCTGCTCTTCGGGCTGCGGCGGTGGCTCGTCGCCCGGCCGCTGGCGAGCGTGGAGGCGTCGATGCGGGCGGATCTCTACCGCCACCTCCAGCGGCTGCCGGTGGCCTTCCACGACCGGTGGCCCTCGGGGCAGTTGCTCTCGCGCGGCACGACGGACCTGATGCTGCTGCGCATGTTCCTCGCCTTCCCGCTGACGTTCCTGCTGGTCAACAGCGTGACGATTGTCGTCGGCGTGATCATCCTGCTCGGGCAGGACTTCACGCTCGGACTGGTCCTGCTCGCGCCCGTGGTGCCGATGGTCGTCGTCTGCGCGTACTACGAGGGGCGCTACACCGCGGTGGCGCGGCGCGCGCAGGACCAGGTCGGTGATCTGACGACGGTCGTCGAGGAGAGCGTGCTCGGCATCCGGATCATCAAGGGCTTCGGGCGCCACCGCAGTCAGGCGCGGGCGTTTCGCGAGCTGTCGCACACGCTGCGGGGCACGGAGCTGGCCAAGGCGCGGATCCTCGCGGCGATCTACGCGGTGATCATGTCGCTGCCCGAGGCCGCGATCGGGGCGGCACTCGTGCTCGGCACGGTGCGGGTCGCGGACGGCGACCTGTCGACGGGCACGCTGGTCGCCTTCCTGTCGACGGCGCTGGCGCTGCGCTGGCCGGTGGAGTCGATCGGCTTCCTGCTGGCGATGAGCCAGGAGTCGGCGACGGCCACGGAGCGGTACTTCGAGGTGATGGACGCCGAGCCGGAGGTGCCGGTGGCCCCGGAGCGGCCTTCCCCGGCGACCGCCGCCGCCCCTTCCCCTCTCCCCCCGCGCGCGTCCTCGGACGGGGGCGGGATGCGGTTCGAGGGGGTGGAGTTCCGGTATCCCGATGCCCCGCCGGACGCGCCCCCGGTGCTCAGCCGCGTCGACCTGCACATCCGGCCCGGCGAGACCATGGCCCTGGTCGGTGCGACGGGCAGCGGCAAGACGACGCTGACCGCGCTGGTGCCCCGGCTGCACGAGGTGAGCGGCGGGCGCGTGACGCTGGACGGCGAGGACATCGCGGCGATGGACCGCGAACGGCTGCGCACCCTGGTGGCGGTCGCCTTCGAGGAGCCGACCCTGTTCTCGGCGACCGTCGGGGAGAACGTCCTGATGGGGGCCGAAGAGGGCGCCGGTGACGCCGAGTTGCGCCATGCGCTGGGTGTCGCCCAGGCCGACTTCGCGCACGCCCTGCCCCAGGGCGTCGACACGCAGGTCGGTGAGCAGGGGCTGAGCCTGTCCGGCGGTCAGCGCCAGCGTCTCGCCCTGGCCCGCGCGGTGGTGGGCCGGCCCCGCTTCCTGGTCCTGGACGACCCGCTGTCCGCGCTGGACGTCCACACGGAGGCGCTGGTGGAGGCGGCGCTGCGGCGGGTCCTCGCCGACACGACCGCGCTGATCGTCGCCCACCGCCCCTCCACGGTGCAGCTGGCCGACCGGGTCGCCCTGCTGTCCGGCGGGCGCGTCGCCGCCGTCGGCACCCACCAGCAACTGCTGCGGGACAACGCGGAGTACGCCTGGCTGATGTCGGGCACCGAGGCCGGGGAGCCCGGCGCGGGCGCCGATGCGGCGTCCGGTACGCAGGCCGGTGCGGGAGACCCCGCGGAAACCGGCGGCAGGACCGTAGGGGAAACCCCGACAGACCCCGGCGGGAACCATGCCGACCACCCCATCGGCCACACTGCCGAGGAGGCTGCCCGATGACCACCTCGTCGACGTCCACGTCACGCGGCGCCGAGCCGGACCCGGAGGAGACACCGACACCGGGTCGGGCGGAACCCCAGCCGCAAGAACAGCCACAGTCACCAGCACAAGCCCAAGCACAGTCGCGGTCCTGGCCGCGGATTCGGCCGCGGGGCCGGGTGAAGGCACCGGCGTCCGGGACGGGCGGCGGCACCGGGGATCCCTTCGACCAGGACGACCTGCCCACACCGCCCCACGCCACCCGCGCGCTCCTGCGCTCCCTGCTCGCGCCGCTGCGCGCCCGCGTCGTCCTCGCCGCCGTGCTGCTGGTCGTACAGCAGGCCGTCGTGCAGGCGGGGCCGCTGCTCGTCGCGTACGCCATCGACCGCGGCGTACCGGCGGTGCGCGACGGCGACCACGGCCCGCTGATCGCGGTCGCCGTCGGCTATCTGCTCTGCGCGGGCGCCGCCGGCGCCCTCCAGTACGCCTTCATCGTCGCCTCGGCCCGCGTCAACCAGGACGTACTGCTCGACCTGCGGGGCCGCATCTTCCGGCACGCGCAGGCGCTCAGCGTCGACTTCCACGAGCGGTACACCTCGGGGCGGCTCATCTCCCGCTCGACCACCGACGTGGAGTCGCTGCGCGAACTGCTCGGCGAGGGGCTCCAGGAACTGGTCACCACCCTGCTGTCCTTCCTCTGCATCTCGGCGATGCTGCTCTGGCTGGACCTCGGTCTCGGCGCGCTCGCGGTGGCGTCGTTCGTGCCGCTCTACCTCCTCATCCGGCTCTACCAGCGCCGGGCCGGGGCGATGTTCCGCGTCCGCTCGACCGCCATCGCCGCCGTCATCGTGAAGTTCGCGGAGACCATGAACGGCATCCGGCCGGTGCGGGCCTTCCGCCGGGAGCGGGCCAACGACGCGGAGTTCGCGGTGCTCAACCGCCGCCACGAGCGGGCCAACGGCGACGCCATCCTGGAGATGGCCCGCTACGTCATCGGCTCCCGGCTCGTCGCGAACATCGCCGTCGCCGCGATCGTCCTGTGGGGCGCGCACCGCGTCGCGGACGGCGGGCTCGCGCTCGGTGTCCTCGCCGCGGCCGTGCTGTACCTGCGGCGGCTCTACGACCCGATCGACCGGCTCGGCATGTTCCTCAACTCCTACCAGTCGGCGGCCGCGTCCCTGGAGAAGATCGCGGGTCTGCTCGCCCAGACCCCGACCGTCCCCGAGCCGCCGGCGTCCCTCGCGCGTCCGCTGCCCGCGCTGCGCTCCGCGCGGCCGGGCCGCGAGGTCCGCTTCGACGGGGTGCGGTTCGCCTACCGCACCGGCGGCGAGGTGCTGCCCCGCTTCGATCTGACGCTGCCGGCCGGGCAGACGGTCGCGGTGGTCGGCTCGACCGGCGCGGGCAAGTCCACGCTGGCCAAGCTGCTCGCCCGGTTCTACGACCCGACGGAGGGCAGCGTCCTGCTCGACGGCGTGGACCTGCGGGAGCTTCCGGTCGCCGAGCTGCGGCGCGGGGTCGTCATGGTGACGCAGGAGGCGTTCCTGTTCTCCGGGACGGTCGCCGAGAACATCGCCATCGGCCGCCCCGACGCCACCCGCGAGGAGATCGAACGCGCCGCCGAGGCGATCGGCGCCCACGACTTCATCACCGCGCTGCCGGACGGCTACGACACCGACGTACGCAAGCGGGGCGGCCGCATCTCGGCCGGGCAGCGGCAGCTGGTGGCCTTCGCGCGGGCGCTGCTCGCCGACCCTGCGGTGCTGATCCTCGACGAGGCGACCAGTTCCCTGGACATCCCCGGCGAGCGGGCCGTGCAGCGCGCCATGCACACGGTGCTGCGCGGCCGCACCGCCGTGGTGATCGCCCATCGCCTCTCCACGGTGGAGATCGCCGACCGGGTGCTCGTCATGGAGCACGGCCGCGTCGTGGAGGACGGCACCCCGGACCAGCTCATCGCGGGCACGGGCTCGTTCGCGGACCTGCACCGCGCCTGGCGGGAGAGCGTGGTGAGCTGAGCGGCGGTCCGCGTCCCCCGCTCGCCGCGGCCGCTCCTCACCCCGGGGGCGGGGGCGGGAGCAGGCGTACGGCGATGGCGACGGTGTCGTCGTCGTGGAGGGTGTCGGCGAGCATGTCCGCGGCGATCGCGCTGGGCACGAGGCCGGTGGGGTGCGGGTGGTGGCGGCGGGCGGCCTCGACCAGGCGCACTTCTCCCTCCAGGGGGTCCCGTCGGCTCTCGGTGAGGCCGTCGGTGTAGAGCAGGAGCAGGTCGCCGGGGTGCAGCGTCGTGGTCAGGACGCGGTCGCTGCCCGGCGAGGGGTAGCCGACGCCGCGTCCGCGCACCTCCAGGTACTCGGCCGTCAGGTCCTCGCGGACGAGGAGCGCCGGCGGGTGGCTGCCGTTGGCGAGGCAGAGACGGCCGGTGGCGGGGTCGAGGCGGGCGAGGAGGAAGCACCTCCGGCGCCCCGTACTCCGCCGCCCCCGGCGCCCCGTACCGCACCGCCTCCAGCAGCGCCTCCTTCAGTGCCAGCACCGCCAGTGCCGTGGCCGTCGGCGTCGCTCCGGCTCGCACACGGCGCAGCGACAGCTCGGTCACCGCCTGCCGCAGGCCCGGATGCTCGGTCACCACCCGGTCCGCCGTCAGGTCGGTCTCGAGGCCGGCGCGCAGCTGGTCGACCAGCGCGTCCGCTTCCTCCCGAAGTTCGCCCTCGGTTATCCCCGAGCCCGGCATGGCCTGCTCCAGCTGAAGCTGCACCCAGTGGTCGGTGACCTTGTCGGCGTGCTCCCGCAACGCGGTGCCCACCTGCCGGCGGGCTGCACGCTCGTCGATGCGCATCCCCAGCCTCCACGATTATTGCCGTGCGGCAAATGTTAGCCGAGGGTAAATGAGCGACGGAAGGTCCGTCCCGCGTATGCGGTCGTCCGGGCGGGGCAGCAGCGAGAGGAAGAACACCCCGCACCCACGCGAAAGACCATGGGCGATACCGAGGCGGCACCACCACGCACGAGCGACCACACCATCTCGACGGAGGAGCAGCACGCCGCCGAGGTGGCCGCCATCCTGGTCGCCCTCACGGAGCGGGCCGCGCTGCGCACCCCCGACATGCCGCGCCTGACGGCGCTGGCGCTGAACACTGTCGAGGAGCGCGACCGCCCCTCCCTCGGCGAACTCGCCCGCGCGCTGCGCATCACGCCGGCCACGGCGAGCCGCCTGTGCGGACGCCTGGAGGCCACCGGCCTGCTCACCAAGCAGACCGACAGCCGCGATCACCGAAGGCTCGTCCTGGCCCTCACCCCCCGGGGCCGCGAGCGGCTGCACACCCACCGGACACAGTCCCTGCACGCCGTCGCCACGGCGCTGCGGCTCCCGGCGGGACGCCACGCCCCCCTCCTGCGGGCCCTCGCCATCCTGCGCGAGGAGCTGCTGCACCATCTGGACACCGGTGAGCCGTGACCCGAACCGCACTCGGTCCAACTTTTGCCTTCCGGCAATACTTTCCGTTTGACAACTGTGGAGGTCAGGAAAGAGTCTGATCCGGGCGCCGGCGGGCCGACCGGAGCCCCTGAAGCGCACTCAGGCCGTCACGCCGAAAGGAACGGTGCAGGTTGAACAGGCTGTCTCGCGGTCGAAGGGCCGGTCACGCGGTCCCCTGCGACCTGCCCGTTTCCCGTGTACGCGGCGCGAGGCGATCGGCGGCCCTGCCGAAGTCGACGAGGCCGCGGGTGAGGCTCGCACGGGCGGCGGGGTCCATGGCGGAGATCAGCTCGGTCAGCGCCGCTTCGCGGCGGGCCTGCAGGTCGGCCAGATAGGTCCGCCCGCGGCCCGTCAGGCGCAGGGTCACCTCACGCCGGCTGGTCGAACTGAGCGAACGCTCGATGAAGCCCAGCGCCTGAAGGCGGTCGCACATCCGGCTGGCCGACGAGGGCGCCGAGCCCAGCACCTCGCCCAACGTGCGCAGATTGATGCCCCCGGCGTGATCCAGCACATAAAGGGCTCTCAGCTGCGATGATGAAACAGGGGCCGTCGACACGGAATCCCGGCCCCGGTTCCAGAGCACTTCGAGCAGTTCGGTGACCTCGCGGACCATCTGGGCGGCGGCCTCCCGGTCATCGCCCACGGATTCGGAATGCGCGCTTTCCACTGGGATATCTGACAGCGGCCCCGTCAGACGCTGCGACATATGAGTCCGGCCCCCTCTTTTTACTTGCTTCCCGAATAGGCGGTAACCCGACGGTGGACAGAACCAGGGACATGGAGCGCGCACTGCGCAGAGCGGAGCCGCACGCTCTTCTCGAAGCGGCGCACGACCTGATCACCGACCTTTATGCTGCGGTCTCCGTCAACCTGCTCATGGCCGACTACGCGATGACCATACTGCAACCGGTCAATGCGCTCCCCTACACGGTGGAACCGATCCCCGTGAACGCCAGCGCCCCCGGCCGCGCATTCGGCGCGCAGGAGCCCTATGCCGAGACCGACCCGCTCTCCGCCCTGGTGAGCGTGCACCTGCCGGTCAGCGTGCGCGGGGACCGCATAGGGGTGCTCACCGTCCGCGTGCCCGCCGAACGCCACACTCCCGAGGCGGTGGCGGAGCTGCAGGACATCGCCGAGATCCTGGGGCACGCGATCGTCGTCGCCGAGCGGGACACCGACCTGTACCTCCAGGCCCGGCGCGCCAACCGGCTCACCCTCGCCGCCGAGATGCAGTGGCAGCTGCTCCCCGGGCGCTCCTGCGCCCGCCCCGCGTACGCCCTGGGCGCCCAGTTGGAGCCCGCGTACGCGATCTACGGCGACAACTTCGACTGGTCGGCGACCGCGAACCACCTCACCCTCACCCTCACCGACGGCATGGGCGAGGGCATCGAGGCCTCCTTGCTCACCAACCTCGCGGTCAACGCCCTGCGCAACGCCCGCCGCGCCGGACTCTCCCTGTCCGACCAGGCCTACCTGGCCGACCAGGCCGTCTACGGGCACTATCACGGCGCCGCCTACCTGGAGACGCTGCTCCTGCGCTTCGATCTCACCACCGGGGAAACCGAGATCGTCGACGCCGGCTCACCCAAGATGTGGCTCCTGCGGCAGGGGAAAGCCGAGCAGCTCGAACTGGAAGCGCAACTTCCGTTGGGGATGTTCGAAGACACTCCCTATAACGCCCAGCGCTTTTACGTCCAGCCCGGGGACCGTCTGCTCTTCGTCAGTGACGGCGTCTACGACGTCACCTCGCCCGGCGGGGAACGCTACAGCGAGAAAGCCCTCGTCCGCGCGATCCACGACACCCGGCTCCTGCCGCCCTCCCAGGTGCCCCGCGCCATTCTCCAGGAAGTGGTCGGACATCGCGCCTCTCCCGACGCCGAGGACGACGCCGTGGTCGTCTGCCTCGACTGGCACGGCCGACCGTGATCCGACCCAGCCGACCACAATCCCGCACGGCTGACCGTAATCTGACACGGCGACTGGTAACCCGAGCGGTCGACCGAAATCGGGGGGCGGCGGGCCGGAATCCGGGGTGACCGGCCGGAATCCAGGGCGGCCAGCTGAAATCCAGGGCGGTCAGCCGTAATCGGGCCACCGCAGTCGACGGGCCCCCGGCGCCGGACAACCCGGAGTGATATCGACGCGGGCGGATAACCGCCCGCCCTCACGCCCACGGCACAAGCCTCGGTGCGCCCACGGCACAAGCCCCGGTGCACGCACGGGCCGCGCGCCGCCTGACCCTCCCCCGCCGCCGGCGAGCCCCGCGCGCCCCGGCACACGGGGGACGCCTCCGCGCTCGTACGCCCGACAGGTCCCAGCCCCCGGCTGCACTCGGGCGCCGATCTTCGGCCACGGGAGCGGCTGATTCAAGCCGCTCCCGGGAAACCGTTTTCCCCCGGAGACCCCAAGGTCCGCCCCCACTCCGGATAGCGAACTCGCGCCACCGGCCAACGGACTGATTCCAGCCAACTCTTGATGCGCTCCTGACAGGAACCGGGCTCCGGTGTCACTCTTCCCCTCGACCGCCGCACGGCTTTCAACAAGGCGACGGTCTCTCTTCACGCAATACCTCTTGTGCACCGCCCAGTTCTGCGTACCGCCCCCGCACTGCCCGGACGGCGATCCAGCCGCCCGGTAGCTCTGGCCGCGCAACCCGCGGCCGCGCAGAAGGAGTCCGTGTTGCGAAACACCTCCCGCAGATCCGCTTCCCCCCGCCGCTCAGTCCGTACCCGCGCGACCGCCGTGGGCGCCCTCTCCGCCGTCGCCGCCCTGCTGGCCGTCGCCGTCCAGGCGGGCCCCGCCTCGGCCGACGACCCGCGGACGGCCGCGGCCAAGGCCCCCGTCCAGAAGCTCGGCAAGGTCGACCCCGGCGCGCTCGCCGTCAAGCTCTCCCCCGCCCAGCGCGCGGAGCTCATACGCACCGCCAACGCCACCAAGGCGGCCACCGCCAAGGACCTGGGCCTCGGCGGCAAGGAGAAGCTCGTCGTCCGCGACGTCACCAAGGACCGTGACGGCACGGTCCACACCCGCTACGAGCGCACCTACGCGGGCCTGCCCGTCCTCGGCGGCGACCTGGTCGTCGACACCGCGAAGTCGGGCAGGACCGAGGGCGTCACCAAGGCCGCCAAGGCGCAGCTCAAGGGCATCGACATGAGCGCCGAGGTCACGGCGGCGGCCGCGAAGAAGCAGGCGCTGAGCGCCGCGAAGGCCGAGGGCTCCAAGAAGACCGACACCGACCGGGCGCCGCGCAAGGTCGTGTGGCTGGCCAAGGGCGAGCCGGTCCTCGCCTACGAGACCGTGGTCGGCGGCCTGCAGCACGACGGCACGCCGAACGAGCTGCACGTCGTCACGGACGCCGCCACCGGCAAGAAGCTCTTCCAGTGGCAGGGCATCGAGAACGGCACGGGCAACACGCAGTACAGCGGCCAGGTCACGCTGGGCACCGCCCAGTCGGGGTCGAACTACACCCTGACCGACACCGGGCGCGGCGGCCACAAGACGTACAACCTGAACCACGGCACCTCCGGCACCGGCACCCTCTTCTCGGGCGCCGACGACGTGTGGGGCAACGGCTCGCCCTCCAACCTGGAGACGGCCGGCGCCGACGCCCACTACGGTGCCGCGCTGACCTGGGACTACTACAAGAACGTGCACGGCCGCAGCGGTATCCGCGGTGACGGCGTCGGCGCGTACTCCCGGGTCCACTACGGCAACAATTACGTCAACGCCTTCTGGGACGACGGCTGCTTCTGCATGACGTACGGCGACGGCTCGGGCAACTCCAAGCCGCTCACCTCGATCGACGTCGCGGCGCACGAGATGACGCACGGTGTCACCTCGGCGACCGGCAACATGACCTACAGCGGCGAGTCCGGCGGCCTGAACGAGGCCACCTCGGACATCTTCGCGGCGGCCGTCGAGTTCAACGCGAACAACGCGACGGACAAGGGCGACTACCTCGTCGGCGAAAAGATCGACATCAACAGCAACGGCACGCCGCTGCGCTACATGGACAAGCCGAGCAAGGACGGCGGCTCCAAGGACTCGTGGTACTCGGGCATCGGCAACATCGACGTCCACTACTCGTCCGGTGTCGCCAACCACTTCTACTACCTGCTCAGCGAGGGCAGCGGCCAGAAGGTGATCAACGGCGTCTCGTACGACTCGCCGACCTCCGACGGCCTGCCCGTGACCGGCATCGGCCGGGACAAGGCGTCGCTGATCTGGTACAAGGCGCTCACCACGAAGTTCACCAGCACGACGAACTACGCGGCGGCCCGCACCGGGACGCTCGCGGCGGCCGGTGAGCTGTACGGCACGACCAGCACCGAGTACAAGGCGGTCGCCCACGCCTGGGCCGCCGTGAACGTCGGCGCCCGCCCCGGCGGCGAGGAGCCCGGCGGCACGTCCTTCGAGAACACCGCGGACGTGGCCATCCCGGACAACGGCGCCGCGGTGACCTCGCCGGTCACCGTCACGGGCCGCACCGGCAACGCGCCGAGCACCCTGAAGGTCGGCGTCGACATCGTGCACACCTGGCGCGGTGACCTCCAGGTCGACCTGGTGGCCCCCGACGGCTCGATCTACCCGCTGAAGGCGACCAGCAGCTCGGACTCCGCCGACAACGTCAAGGAGACCTACACGGTCAACGCCTCCTCGGAGGTGGCCAACGGGACCTGGAAGCTGAAGGTCCAGGACAAGGCCGCGCAGGACACCGGCTACATCAACAGCTGGAAGGTCACCTTCCCGTAAGCCCTTCCCCCGCGGAGTGAGACTCCGCGTCGCACCGTGACACGCCGCCGCCCCGGGTGATCGACTCCCCGGGGCGGCGCGCGTGTTCCGGGCCGCACTTCGTCACGTTCTGTTCGCATTACGTATGTTGACCATCGCTCAACGGACGATTTCCGGCCAACATCCAGGCAGACCACTGACATGTACCTGGCCCAAATGGCACGCTTCGTGCCCTGGGGGGCCCTCCATGCCACCCAGGTCCCCACAGAAGGAGCCTGCGTGACATCCCGGATATCCGTTAAGCGTTCGACACTCGCGATCGCCACCGCCGTGGCCGCCGGAGCGCTGCTCACCACCGGACTGACCACCGGTGCCTCCGCCCAGACCGACCAGGACACCAAGTCCTCCGGTGCTCCCGGCGCCCTCTCGGCGTCGGCCCGCGCGGGCCTCCTCGCGGACGCGCACGCCGACAGATCGGCGACCGCCGAGCGGATCGGTCTCGGCGCCAAGGAGAAGCTCGTCGTCCGCGATGTCGTCAAGGACCCCGACGGCACCACCCACACCCGCTACGAGCGCACCTACGACGGCCTGCCCGTCCTCGGCGGCGACCTCGTCGTGCACACCGCCGCGAGCGGCAAGGTGAAGGGTGTCACCAAGGCGACCGAGGCGTCCGTCAAGGTCGCCTCCACGGACGCGCGCCTCAGCCGCTCCACGGTCGCCAAGTCCGCCGAGTCCACCGCCGCCAAGGCGAAGACGGCGCAGGCCGACGCGGGCACGCCCCGCAAGGTGATCTGGGCCGCGACGGGCAAGCCCGTCCTCGCGCACGAGACGGTCGTCACCGGTGTGCAGAAGGACGGCACGCCCAGCAGGCTGCACGTCATCACGGACGCCGCGACCGGCAAGAAGCTGTACGAGTACCAGGACATCGAGAACGGCACCGGCAACAGCCAGTACAGCGGCAAGGTCACCGTCGGCTCCAAGAAGACCGCGAGCGGCTACGAGCTGACCGACAAGGCCCGCGGCGGCCACCGCACCTTCGACCTGAAGCACGCGGAGAGCGGCGGCGGCAAGCTGTTCAAGGACGCCAACGACATCTGGGGCAACGGCAAGCCCACGAGCACGCAGACCGCGGCCGTCGACGCCGCCTACGGTGCCCAGCTGACCTGGGACTACTACAAGTCGGTGCACGGCCGCAGCGGCATCAACGGTGACGGCAAGGGTGCGACCTCGCGGGTCCACTTCAGCAACAACTACGTCAACGCCTTCTGGGACGACAGCTGCTTCTGCATGACGTACGGCGACGGCGAGGGCAACAAGAAGCCCCTCACCTCGATCGACGTCGCGGCCCACGAGATGACGCACGGCGTCACCTCGGCCACCGGCAACATGGAGTACAGCGGTGAGTCCGGCGGCCTCAACGAGGCCACCTCGGACATCTTCGCCACCGCCGTGGAGTTCAAGGCCAAGAACCCCAAGGACGTCGGCGACTACCTCATCGGCGAGAAGATCGACATCAACGGCGACGGCACGCCGCTGCGCTACATGGACAAGCCGAGCAAGGACGGCGGCTCCCTGGACAGCTGGAACTCCCGCGCCGGGAACGTGGACGTCCACTACTCCTCGGGCATCGCCAACCACTTCTTCTACCTGCTGTCCGAGGGCAGCGGCAAGAAGCGGATCAACGGCGTCACCTACAACTCGCCGACCTTCGACGGCTCCAAGGTCACGGGTATCGGGCGCGCCAAGGCCGAGAAGATCTGGTTCCGGGCTCTGACCAGGTACTTCACCTCGACCACCAACTACAAGGCGGCCCGCAAGGGCACGCTGAGCGCCGCGAAGGACCTGTACGGCGCGACCTCCACCGAGCACAAGCGCGTGGCGGCGGCCTGGGCCGGCGTCAACGTCAAGTAGCACTCCGGTGAACGGGGGCGGCATCCGGCGGGATGCCGCCCCCTTCCGCGTCACCTCACCTGCTTCCCCTCACCGCAGCAGGACCCCGGCCGCCTCGCCCGTGGCCTGCGAGGGCACCGCGACCAGCCCCAGCTCGGCGCCGCTCGCCAACAGCGGATGCGCCGGCAGGATGCGCACCGTGTAGCCGAACGAGCCCGTGCGGTCCAGGGCGAGCGGCCCTTCGTAGACGTGGCGGCCCTCCGTGTCGGTCCCGCCCGCCGGCTTCAGCGGCACCGGGGTGGCACCGGTGATGCGGTCCTCGGGGTCCACCCGGCCGGCGACCGCCTGGACCTCCACGTCCTCCGGGGCCAGCTCGCCCAGGTGCACGCGCACGCGCAGGGACAGGGTGGCGCCGAGCTCGGCGGTGGCGCCGCTGGCCGTCGCCTCCACGTGGTCGACGGCCACGCGCGGCCAGGCGGCGCGCACGCGGGCCTTCCAGGCGGCCAGTTCGGCGGCGGCCGTGAGGTCGAGCGCGCGGTGGGCGCGGGCGGCGGGGGCGTACAGCTCCTCGACGTACTCCCGGACCATGCGGCCCGCCAGGACCTTCGGGCCGAGCCGGGTGAGCGTCCTGCGGACCATCTCGATCCACCGGTCGGGCAGCCCGCCCGGGCCCCGCTCGTAGAAGCGGGGGGCGATGCGGCGCTCCAGGAGGTCGTAGAGCGCGGCGGCCTCCAGGTCGTCGCGGCGGTCCTCGTCGGTGGCGGCGCCGTCCGCCGTGGGGATGGCCCAGCCGAAGTCGGGCTCGAACCACTCGTCCCACCAGCCGTCCAGGACGGAGAGGTTGAGGCAGCCGTTGAGCGCCGCCTTCATGCCGCTCGTGCCGCACGCCTCCAGGGGCCGGAGCGGATTGTTCAGCCACACGTCGCAGCCCGGGTAGAGCTTCTGCGCCATCGCCATGCCGTAGTCCGGCAGGAACACCACGCGGTGGCGCACCCGGGGGTCGTCGGTGAAGCGCACCAGCTCCTGGATGAGCCGCTTGCCGCCGTCGTCCGCCGGATGGGCCTTGCCCGCGACGACGATCTGCAGGGGCCGCTCGGGGTGCAGGAGCAGCTCCATGAGCCGGTCCCGGTCGCGCAGCATGAGCGTCAGCCTCTTGTACGAGGGCACGCGGCGCGCGAAGCCGACGGTGAGGACGTCGGGGTCCAGGACGTCGTCGATCCAGCCCAGTTCGGCGGTGGCCGCGCCGCGCTGGCGCCAGGAGGCGTGCAGGCGCCGCCTGACCTCGTCGACGAGCTGCCCGCGCAGGGTGCGGCGCAGCTCCCAGATGTCGCCGTCCCGGATGTCGGCGACCGCGTCCCAGCGGTCGGAGCCGCCCACGGACAGGGCGTCCTCGGTGCGCCGTTCGCCGATCTGGCGGGCGCCGAGCGCGAGGACCTCGGGGGCGACCCAGGTGGGGGCGTGCACACCGTTGGTGACGGAGGTGATCGGGATCTCCTCGGGGTCGAACCCCGGCCACAGGCCCGCGAACATCTCGCGGCTCACCGCGCCGTGCAGGGTGGAGACGCCGTTGGCGCGGCTGCCCAGACGCAGGCCCATGACGGCCATGTTGAAGAGGTTGGGCTCGCCCCCGGGGTAGGTCTCCATGCCCAGGCGCAGGATGTCGCCGACGTCGATGCGGGGCAGTTCGGCGCCGGGCCCGAAGTGGCGGGCGACCAGCTCGCGGTCGAAGCGGTCGATGCCGGCGGGCACGGGGGTGTGGGTGGTGAAGACGGTGCCGGCGCGGACGGCTTCGAGCGCGGTGTCGAAGGCGGCGCCCTGGAAGGACAGTTCGTGGATGCGTTCGAGGCCGAGGAATCCGGCGTGCCCCTCGTTGGTGTGGAAGACCTCCGGCTCGGGGTGGCCGGTCAGCCGGCAGTACGCGCGTACGGCGCGTACGCCGCCGATTCCGAGGAGCATCTCCTGGAGCAGCCGGTGCTCGCTGCCGCCGCCGTAGAGCCGGTCGGTGACGTCGCGCTCGCCGGGCCCGTTCTCCTCCACGTCGGAATCGAGCAGCAGCAGGGGCACGCGCCCCACCTGGGCCTGCCACACATGGGCGAGGAGCGAGCCCCCGCCGGGCAGGGCGAGCGCCACCCGGGTGGGTGTGCCGTCGGCCTCGCGGAGCAGGGAGAGGGGCAGTTCGTTGGGGTCGAGGACCGGATAGTGCTCCTGCTGCCAGGCGTCGCGGGACAGGGTCTGGCGGAAGTAGCCGTGCCGGTAGAGCAGCCCGACGCCGATGAGCGGTACGCCGAGGTCGCTGGCGGCCTTGAGGTGGTCGCCGGCGAGGATGCCGAGGCCGCCGGAGTACTGGGGCAGGGCGGCGGTGATGCCGAACTCCGGTGAGAAGTAGGCGACGGCGCGCGGGAGCTGGTCGCACGCCCCCGCCCGCTCCTGGTACCAGCGCTCTCCGGTGACGTACTCGCGCAGCTCCTCGGCGGCCTCGTCCAGCCGGCGCAGGAAGTCCTCGTCGCGGGCCAGCTCGGCGAGCCGGGCCGGGGGAACGCCGCCGAGGAGGCGCACCGGGTCGCAGCCGGAGGCCTCCCACAGCGCCGGGTCGAGGGACCGGAACAGTTCACGGGTGCGCGGGTGCCAGGACCAGCGCAGATTGCGGGCCAGCTCGGCGAGCGCGCCGAGGGGGTCGGGAAGGACGGGACGGACGGTGAAACGACGGATTGCCTTCACGGTCTCCACCTTCGCGGGGATTCTCTGGGATGCACGGAGATACACGGGGATGGGGCACATGTCGACCTGCGCGACACGAAGGTAGCGGCGGCCCGCCGTGCACCACCACGGCGCAGGGGGCGCACGGAGCGGCGGCCCCCCGGCCGCGGGGCGGCGCCCGTGGTGATCCGCGGCCTGGTCGCGTCCTGTCTCTCACCCGCCCGGCCGATCGCCCGCGCGGGCGCCGACGCGTCGGGCCCCGAGGCCCCGGCACGGCCGTCGCGGACCGGCCCGATGGCCGCCGGTCCTGCCGCTCGGCGCCCCCGCCCGTTCACACCGCTGAACCCGAGGGTGCGTTTTCGGCCATCACGGACGCGTGCGCGCCGACCTGTCCCGAGCGGCCGAACACCCCTTCGGACAACCGCGCACGGCCACCCCTCCCCCGACCGGATGCGGCCGTTCAGGGCTCTCCCGCCCCTGGAATACCCGGGGCATATGCGCCTGGCCCGTACCAAAGAGTGTGTTTTCGGACCCGGTCCGCTCCGTCAGCCGAGGCCGGTCTTGCCCGTGCCGTTACGCACTAGTAGTTAACAAAGCGCCGGATTGCCCACCCGGAAGGGGTGGGAAGGCTCCTGCGGTACGCACTCCGGCCCACGCGGCCGGCACGCACCGCGGAACCTCTCCCCACCCCCGTATCCGTGCACGCGGACAGGAGCGGTCAGACATGCCACTTGGCTCGACCCCGCAACCCACCATCCCCGTTCTGGACGTCCGGCCGGCCGTCCACTGCGGCCGGAAACCGGCGAAGGCCGTGCCCGGCGAAACGTTCCAGGTGAGCGCCACGGTCTTCCGCGAAGGCCACGAGGCGGTCGCCGCCAACGTCGTCCTGCGAGACCCCGGGGGCCGCCCGGGACCCTGGACCCCGATGCGGGAGCTGGCACCCGGCACCGACCGGTGGGGCGCGGAGGTGACGCCGGACGCCGAGGGGCGCTGGACGTACGCCGTGGAGGCCTGGGGCGACCCGCTCACGACCTGGCGGCACCACGCGCGGATCAAGATACCGGCGGGCCTCGACACGGACCTGGTCCTGGAAGAGGGCGCCCGCCTCCACGAACGCGCCGCCGCGGGTGTCCCCCAGGCCGAACGGGCCACCGTGCTCGACGCGGCCCAGGCGCTGCGCGACACCGGCCGCCCCCCGGCCGCCCGCCTCGCGGCGGCCCTCACCCCCGAGGTGGACGCGGTCCTCGCCCGCCACCCGCTGCGCGAACTGGTCACCTCCTCACCGGAGTTCCCCCTGGTCGTGGAGCGGCGGCGGGCGCTGTTCGGCTCCTGGTACGAGTTCTTCCCGCGTTCGGAGGGTGCCGTCGTGCGGGAGGGCGCGCCGCCGGTGTCGGGGACGTTCCGCACGGCGGCCGAGCGGCTGCCGGCGATCGCGGACATGGGTTTCGACGTGGTGTACCTGCCGCCGATCCACCCGATCGGCAGCACCTTCCGCAAGGGCCCGAACAACTCGCTCTCCCCCGGCCCCCACGACGTGGGTGTGCCCTGGGCGATCGGTTCGCCCGAGGGCGGCCACGACGCGGTCCACCCCGACCTGGGGACCCTGGAGGACTTCGACGCGTTCGTGCGGCGCGCGGGCGAGCTGGGTCTGGAGGTCGCGCTGGACTTCGCGTTGCAGTGCTCGCCGGACCACCCGTGGGTGGACAAGCATCCGGAGTGGTTCCGGCAGCGGGCGGACGGTTCCATCGCGTACGCGGAGAACCCGCCGAAGAAGTACCAGGACATCTATCCGCTCGCCTTCGACCGGGATCTGCCGGGGCTGGTGGCGGAGACGGAGCGGCTGCTGCGGTTCTGGATGGGGCACGGGGTGCGGATCTTCCGCGTCGACAACCCCCACACCAAGCCGGTGGTGTTCTGGGAGGAGGTCATCGCCCGGATCAACGGCACCGATCCCGACGTCATCTTCCTCGCCGAGGCCTTCACCCGCCCCGCGATGCTGCACACCCTCGCGGCCATCGGCTTCCAGCAGTCCTACACCTACTTCACCTGGCGCAACACCAAGGAGGAACTCACCGACTACCTCACGGAGTTGGCGACGGAGTCCGCGCACTTCCTGCGTCCGAACCTCTTCGTGAACACCCCGGACATCCTGCACGCCTACCTCCAGGAGGGCGGGCGCCCGGCCTTCGAGGTGCGGGCCGTGCTCGCCGCCACCCTCTCGCCGACCTGGGGCCTCTACAGCGGCTTCGAGCTGTGCGAGAACACCGCGGCGGCGCCGGGCAGCGAGGAGTACCTGGACTCGGAGAAGTACCAACTCCGGCCGCGCAACTGGGAAACGGCGGTGCTGCGGGACGAGACGATCGCTCCCCTCATCACCTCGCTGAACCGGATCCGGCGGGCCAACCCCGCCCTCCAGCAACTGCGGGACCTGCACTTCCACGCCACGGACAAGGACGCGGTGATCGCCTACTCGAAGACCGCCGCGGACGCGCACGGTTCGAACACGGTTCTGGTGGTGGCCAACCTCGACCCCCACCACACCCAGGAGGCCACGGTGTCGTTGAACATGCCGCAACTCGGCCTCGACTGGCACGAGTCCGTGCCGGTGCGCGACGAGCTCACCGGCGAGACCTACCACTGGGGCAGGACCAACTATGTGCGCCTGGAGCCGGGCCGCGCACCCGCGCACGTCCTCCGCGTCCTGCGACCGTCCTCACCGCTGATCGGAGGGTCACCCACACCATGATCGTCAACGAGCCCGTCCAGGACACCTTCGAGGACACGCCCGCCAAGGACCGTCATCCCGACTGGTTCAAGAGCGCCGTGTTCTACGAGGTCCTCGTCCGCTCCTTCCAGGACAGCAACGGCGACGGCATCGGCGACCTGAAAGGCATCACCGCCAAGCTCGACTACCTGCAATGGCTGGGTGTGGACTGCCTGTGGCTGCCCCCCTTCTTCAAATCCCCTCTGCGTGACGGGGGTTACGACGTCTCGGACTACACGGCGGTGCTGCCCGAGTTCGGGGACCTGGCCGACTTCGTGGAGTTCGTCGACTCCGCGCACCAGCGCGGCATGCGCGTCATCATCGACTTCGTCATGAACCACACCAGCGACCAGCACCCGTGGTTCCAGGCCTCACGCACCGACCCCCAGGGCCCCTACGGCGACTACTACGTCTGGGCCGACGACGACAAGGCCTACAGCGACGCCCGCATCATCTTCGTGGACACCGAGGCCTCCAACTGGACCTTCGACCCGGTCCGCAAGCAGTACTACTGGCACCGCTTCTTCTCCCACCAGCCCGACCTCAACTACGACAACCCCGCCGTCCAGGAAGAGATCATCTCCGCCCTGCGCTTCTGGCTGGACCTGGGCATCGACGGATTCCGCCTGGACGCCGTGCCCTACCTCTACCAGGAGGAAGGCACCAACTGCGAGAACCTGCGCGCCACCCACCACTTCCTCAAACGCGTGCGCACCGAGATCGACGCCCACTACCCCGACACCGTCCTGCTCGCCGAGGCCAACCAGTGGCCCGAGGACGTCGTGGACTACTTCGGCGACTACACCAAGGGCGGCGACGAATGCCACATGGCGTTCCACTTCCCCGTCATGCCCCGCATCTTCATGGCCGTACGCCGCGAATCGCGCTACCCCGTCTCGGAGATCCTCGCCAAGACCCCCGCCATCCCCTCCGGCTGCCAGTGGGGCATCTTCCTGCGCAACCACGACGAGCTGACCCTGGAAATGGTCACCGACGAAGAGCGCGACTACATGTACGCGGAGTACGCCAAGGACCCGCGCATGCGCGCCAACATCGGCATCCGCCGCCGCCTGGCCCCCCTGCTGGACAACGACCGCAACCAGATCGAACTCTTCACCGCCCTGCTGCTGTCCCTGCCCGGCTCCCCGATCCTCTACTACGGCGACGAGATCGGCATGGGCGACAACATCTGGCTCGGCGACCGCGACGCCGTGCGCACCCCCATGCAGTGGACCCCCGACCGCAACGCCGGCTTCTCCTCCTGCGACCCCGGCCGCCTCTACCTCCCCACCATCATGGACCCCGTCTACGGCTACCAGGTCACCAACGTCGAGGCGTCCATGTCCTCCCCCTCCTCCCTCCTGCACTGGACCCGCAGGATGATCGAGATCCGCAAACAGAACCCCGCCTTCGGCCTGGGCACCTACACCGAACTCCCCTCCTCCAACCCCGCCGTCCTCGCCTTCCTCCGCGAAGCGCCCGCGACGCGGGAAGAGGGCGACGACCTCGTGCTGTGCGTGCACAACTTCTCGCGTTTCGCCCAGCCCACGGAGTTGGATCTACAAGCCTTCAACGGACGCCACCCGGTGGAGCTGATCGGCGGGGTGCGTTTCCCGGCCATCGGCGATCTCCCCTACCTCCTCACCCTGGCCGGGCACGGCTTCTACTGGTTCCGGCTGCGCCAGGAACCGTCGTAGGCCCGGGCGGCGCCACGCCCGCGCGGGGCGGTTTCCCCCGCCCCGCCCTGGGCACCCCTACGCACGACCGGCACCCCTACGCACGACCGGCACCCCCGCACCCTGCCTTGTCCGCCTCGCGGAAAGGACGCGACGCCATGTCGGAAGCCGCCACCCGCCCCACCGCGCACGCCACCGCGCTGCTCGCCTCGCTCGACCCACTGCTGCGCGAATGGCTGCCGCGACAGCGGTGGTTCGCCGGAAAAGGCCGCCCCATCAGCGACTTCGAGCCGGTCGCGGTCACCGAGCTGCTGCCGCACAGCTCACCGACCCGGCTGCTGCACGTGCTCCTGCGGGTGCGCCAACCCCTCGTCCCCCCGCAGGACGTCACCCCCTCCGGCGCGGCGGGCGGACGGCCCGGTGACTGCTACCAGCTGCTGATCGGCGTACGCGACGCCCTGCCGCCGCAGCTGGCCCAGGCCCTCATCGGGCACGTCACCGACGGGCCCCTGGCGGGCCGGACGGTGTACGAGGCGCTGCACGACCCGCATCTCGCGGCGCTGCTCCTGGAGCGGCTGCGGATACCCGGCCGGCACGGCGTGCTCCGCTTCGAACGCGACATGGCCACCGAGATAGCCTCCGGCCTGACCCCGCGCCTGCTCGCCGCCGAGCAGTCCAACTCCTCGGTCATATACGGCGATACGTTTATCCTGAAGCTGTTCCGTCGCGTCGTGCCCGGCGTCAACCCCGATCTGGAGCTGCCGCTGCACCTCGCCCGGCAGGGCTGCGAGCGGGTGCCCGCACCCGCCGCGTGGTTCCTCGCCGATCTGGCGTCCGGCGCGGGCGCGGCGGCCGGCGAGGCCTGCGGGCTCGGGGTGCTCCAGCCCTATCTCGCCGCCGCCGAGGACGGCTGGGAGCTGGCCCTGCGCATGCTCGCCAAGGGCGAGGAGTTCGTCGGCGAGGCCCGGGCCATCGGCCGGGCCACGGCGGAGGTGCACGCGGCGCTCGCCACCGCGCTGCCGACCGTCACCCTGGGCCGGGCCCAGGTGGAGGCTATCGCCGACGGCATGGCGCAGCGCCTGACGGCGGCCGCGCAGGCGGTGCCCGCGCTGCGGCCGTACGCTCCCGGGCTGCTCACCGCCTACAAGGCGCTCGCCGACCTCGGCGGCGAGGGCCAGTCGTGGACCGCCCAGCGCGTCCACGGCGATCTGCACCTGGGGCAGTGCCTGCGCTCCCCCGCCGGCCACTGGTCGCTCATCGACTTCGAGGGCGAGCCCGCGCGCCCGCTCGCCGAGCGCCGCATGCCGCAGCCCACGGCCCGCGACGTCGCCGGCATGCTCCGCTCCTTCGACTACGCGGCCTGCTCGCGCGAGCCGTGGGCCGCGCGGTGGGCCGCGGACTGCCGGGCCGCGTTCTGCGTCGGGTACGCGGAGGTCGCGGGCCGCGATCCCCGTACGGACCCGGTGCTGCTGCGCGCCCACGAGACGGACAAGGCGGTCTACGAAGTCCTCTACGAGGCCCGGCACCGCCCCGACTGGCTCCCCGTCCCGCTGGCCGCGGCCCGCCGGCTCGCCGGGGACGGACCCACCGACGCCGCGCACTGACCACCCCCTTCCGCCAGGAGGCTCCTCCCGTGACCCCCCGCTCCCGCAAACCGTCCGCCGACGCCGCAGCTCCCGCCCCGCCCCCGCCCCGCAGCCCGGAACCGGACCCCGCCGAGCGGACGACCGCCCCGAAGGGAACGCGGAAGGCGACGGCGAGGACCCCGGCCCAGAAGAAGGCGACGAGCGGCACGCGCCAGAAGAGCGACCCGAGCCGGAAGCCGGCCAAGACGACCAAGGCCGCGAAGGCGACCAAGACCGCGAAGACCGCGCAGGCGTCCAAGACCTCGCAGGCGGTGCCGAGTGGCGCGAAGAGTCCGCGGGCGCCGCGGAAGGCGGGGGCCCGTCCGGTCACCGCCGTCGCCGCGTCCCCCGTGCCGGACGAGGACCGCGCCCGCCTCCTGGCCGGCACCCACCACGACCCGCACGGCGTCCTCGGCGCCCATCCCGTGCCCGGCGGCACGGCCTTCCGGGCCCTGCGGCCCTACGCCAGGGCGGTCGCCGTGGTCTCCGAGGACCTGCGCGCCGAGCTGCGCGACGACGGCGACGGGTTCTTCTCCGCCGTACTGCCCCTTGCGGCCGCCCCCGAGGACTACCGGCTGCGCGTCACGTACGAGGAGGGGGAGCTGGAGATCCACGACGCGTACCGCCTCCTGCCCTCGCTCGGCGACTTCGACCTGCATCTGATCGGCGAGGGGCGGCACGAGCGGCTGTGGGAGGCCCTCGGCGCCCGGCCGATGGTCCACCAGGGCGTGAGCGGCACCCGCTTCGCCGTGTGGGCGCCCAACGCGCGGGGCGTACGGGTCGTCGGCGGCTTCAACTTCTGGGACGGCACCGGCTTCCCGATGCGTTCGCTCGGCGGGACCGGCGTCTGGGAGCTGTTCGCGCCCGGGGTCGGCGAGGGCGAGCCGTACAAGTTCGAGATCACCCGGCCCGACGGTTCGAAGACGCTGCGCGCCGACCCACTGGCCCGCCACACGGAGACCCCGCCCGCGAACTCCTCCGTCGTCCACGCCTCGCACCACGAGTGGCACGACGAGGAGTGGCTGGCGCACAGGGCGGAGCGTCCCGCGCATGAGGCGCCGTTCTCCGTGTACGAGGTGCATCTCGCGTCCTGGCGACCCGGCCTGACCTACCGACAGCTCGCCGAGCAGCTGCCCGCCTATGTGGCCGATCTCGGCTTCACCCACGTGGAGTTGATGCCCGTCGCCGAGCACCCCTTCGGCGGCTCCTGGGGGTACCAGGTCACCGGCTTCTACGCGCCGACGTCCCGGCTCGGCACCCCGGACGACTTCAAGTACCTGGTGGACGCGCTGCACCGGGCCGGGATCGGCGTCCTGATGGACTGGGTGCCCGCGCACTTCCCGCGCGACGACTGGGCGCTCGCCGAGTTCGACGGGCGGCCCCTGTACGAGCACGAGGACCCCGCCCGCGCCGCCCACCCCGACTGGGGCACCCTGGAGTTCGACTACGGCCGCAAGGAGGTGCGCAACTTCCTGGTGGCGAACGCCACTTACTGGTGCGAGGAGTTCCACATCGACGGGCTGCGCGTCGACGCCGTCGCCTCGATGCTCTACCTCGACTACTCCCGCGAGCACGGCCAGTGGACGCCGAACGTCCACGGAGGCCGCGAGAACCTCGACGCGGTCGCCTTCCTCCAGGAGATGAACGCCACCGTCTACCGCCGCAATCCCGGCGTCGTCACCATCGCCGAGGAGTCCACGGCCTGGGACGGCGTCACGCGCGCCACCCATCACCAGGGACCCGGCGGGTTCGGGGGGCTCGGCTTCGGGCTGAAGTGGAACATGGGGTGGATGCACGACTCCCTCGGCTACGTCTCGAAGGAGCCGGTGCACCGCAAGCACCACCACCACGACATGACGTTCTCGATGGTGTACGCCTACAGCGAGAACTACGTCCTGCCCATCTCCCACGACGAAGTGGTGCACGGCAAGCGGTCGCTGGTCTCCAAGATGCCCGGCGACTGGTGGCAGCAGCGCGCCACCCACCGCGCCTACCTGGCCTTCATGTGGGCCCACCCCGGCAAGCAACTCCTCTTCATGGGCCAGGAGTTCGCCCAGGGCGCCGAGTGGTCCGAGGCCCACGGCCCCGACTGGTGGCTGCTCGACCCGGCCTACGGCGCGGAGCCCGACCACCGGGGCGTACGGGACCTCGTGCGCGACCTCAACACGGTCTACCGCCGCGAGGGCGCCCTGTGGCAGCGCGACACCGACCCCGGCGGCTTCGCCTGGATCGAGGGCGACGCCGCCGAGGACAACGTCTTCGCCTTCCTGCGCCACGACGCCCAGGGCGTCCCGCTGCTCGCCGTCTCCCACTTCGCACCGGTCGTGCGGCACGCCTACCGCCTGGGCGTGCCCGACGAGTTCCCGGCCTGGCAGGAGATCCTGAACACGGACGACGCCCGCTACGGCGGCAGCGGCGTCACCCACCCCGACCCGCTGAAGCCGGAACCGGTGGCCTCGCACGGGCGTCCCGCGTCGCTGCGCCTCACCCTGCCGCCGCTGGCCACGGTGTGGCTGCGACCTGCTTGAGCGCGGCGGGCAGCTCCTCGGCGTGGAGCACGCCGAGGCGCTGCGTGGCCCGGGTCAGGGCCACGTACAGGTCGCTGGCGCCGTAGCGCGACGGTTCGACGACCAGGACCGTGTCGAACTCCAGGCCCTTGGCCTGCCGCGGGTCGAGCAGGACGACCGGCCGTGTCAGGTCGGGGCTCTCGCCGGCCGTCACGCCGGGCAGGCGCGGGGCGAGCCGCGGGTGGAGTTCGCGCGGGGCGATCACCGCGAGGCGGCCCTCCTTTCCGGCCTCGGCCGCGACCGCGTCCGCCACGGCGCCGGGGAGGTCGTCGGCGCGGTGCGCCCAGGGGCGTACGCCGGTGGAGCGCACCGAGCTGGGCGGCCGGAAGTCGACGTCGCCCGCGGCGCGCGGCACCTCGGCGGCCACCTCCATGATCTCCACCGGGGTGCGGTAGTTGACGCCGAGGCGGGTGTACTCCCAGCGGTCTTGGACGTACGGCCGCAAGATGGCCTCCCACGAGCCGCAGCCGCCGGCCTCCGCGGTCTGCGCGGGGTCGCCCACCAGGGTCATGGAGCGGGTCGGGCAGCGGCGCATGAGCAGCCGCCACGCCATCGCGGACAGTTCCTGCGCCTCGTCGACGATGATGTGCCCGAAGGCCCAGGTGCGGTCGGCCGCCGCGCGCTCGGCGGCGCTGCGGTGGTCGGCCTCCTCGTGCCGTTCGGCCATCCGCTCGGCGTCGATGATGTTGTGGGCGAGCAGGACCTCGGCGTCCTCCTCGTCCTTGTCCTCGAACTCGTGGGTGCGCGAGGCCCGCGACACGTCGAGGACGCCCTGGGCGTACGCGATCTCCTTGGCGCGCTCGGCCTCGGCGGCCGCCCGCTCGGCGCTGTCGTCGTGTCCGAGCAGCTCCGCCGCCTCGTCGAGCAGCGGGATGTCGGCGGGCGTCCAGGGCGCGTCGTGGGGCCGGCGGATCGCCTTCGCGTCCTGCTCGCTCAGCCCCGTCGGCTCCTCCAGGAAGTCGGCGACGAAGCCCTGCGGGGTCAGGGTGGGCCACAACTCCTCGATGGCGGCGTGCACTTCGGCGCTGGCCGCGATGGCCTTGCCGAGCTGGGCGATGTCGTCGGGGCCCAGGAAGTTCGGCCCGCCGTAGGGGTCGTGGCCGATGCGCTCGGCGAGCTGCGCGGTGAGCGCGTCGATGATCCGGAACGCGAAGTGCGGGCGGCCGAGGTTGTGCGGCACGTCCGCGGCGCGGGCCGCCTCGCGCGCCTGGTCGGCGATCGTCCAGTCCAGGATCAGGTCGCCGTCGTCGTGCCGGATGATCATCGCCGCACCCGGCTCGGGGGTCTGCTGCCGGTCGCGTACGGCGTCGGCGAGCACTTCCGCCATCTGAGCGCGGCCCTTCACCTCGGCCGCCTCCGGTGTGTCGGTGCCGGTGGCCCGCACGCCGGGGAACAGCTCGCCGACCGTGGAGAGCAGGACGCCCGTCTCGCCGAGCGCGGGCAGGACCTCGCCGATGTAGCCGAGGAAGGCGGGGTTGGGGCCGACGATCAGGACGGCCCGCTTGGCGAGCAGCTCGCGGTGGGCGTACAGCAGGTACGCGGCCCGGTGCAGCGCCACGACGGTCTTGCCGGTGCCCGGACCGCCCTCGACCACGAGGACGCCGCGGTGCGGGGCGCGGATGATGCGGTCCTGTTCGGCCTGGATGGTCTGCACGATGTCGTGCATGCGGCCGGTGCGCGCCGAGTCGAGCGCGGCGAGCAGCACCTCGTCGGCGTCGGCGCCCTCGTGCCCGGTGCGGGTCGGGTCGCCGAGGTCGAGGATCTCGTCGTGCAGCGCGGTCACCTCGCGCCCCTTGGTGGTGATGTGCCTGCGGCGCCGCAGGCCCATCGGCGTGTGGCCCGTCGCGAGATAGAAGGGGCGGGCGACATCGGCACGCCAGTCGATCACCAGCGGTGTGCGCTCGGGGTCGGCGTCACGGATTCCGATGCGTCCGATGTGGTGGTCGCGGCCGTCGCGGAATTCGAGTCTGCCGAAGCACAGACCGTTCTCCCCCGTGTCGAAGGCGGCGAGCAGTCCGGACTGCTCCGCCACCAGGACGTCACGTTCCAGACGCGCCTGGAGACCGTTGCCGACCTGCGACAACGAGGCCCGCACGGCCTCCTCGGCCTCCGCGCGCAGCGCGTCCAGGCGCGCGTACAGCCCGGAGACGAATTGCTGCTCTTCCCGCAATTCCTCGGTTGACAATTCAGCCCCTTGCCCGTTACAGTGCTCGTATAAAGCTTTTCGTGAAGTTGTCGCGCCCCAATGGCCAGAGCTTCGCGAAAGAGTCCAATATACGCAGAGAAATGCCCCGGACGTCAATTCGTCCGGGGCATTTCTCTTGTGCCTCAGAGCACGTCGGACAGTTCCGCCAGGAGCTTGCGCTTGGCCCGCGCGCCCACCAGCTGCTTCACGGGCTCACCGTCCCGGAAGACGATCATCGTCGGCGCGGCGAGCACCTGGTAGGCGATCGCGGCGCGCGGGCTGCGGTCCACGTCCAGCTGCACGATCTTGAGCCGGTCCGCCTCCTCCCGCGCCAGTTCGCCGAGCACCGGCGCCAGCTGCCGGCACGGGCCGCACCAGTCCGCCGTGAACTCCACGAGCACGGGGCGGTCCGCCTCCCGCAGCACCTCCGTCTCGAAGTCCGCGTCCGTCACCTCGGCCACACCTGCTGCCTTCACTTCGCCACACCCCTTGTCCTGTCGCTCCGCGTGCCGTTCATCCCGTCATCTCGCAGCGCGGCCCGAGGCCGCCTTCGAGCGCTGCCTCGGCGCGCGCCAACTGCGCGCCGACCTGTGCGCGCACCGCGTTCAACTCCCCGAGCAGCGCGTCCAGTTCGGTGAGCTTGCGGCGGTACACGGCGAGCGAGGCGGGGCAGGAGTCGCCCTCGGGGTGCCCCGAGCGCAGACACTCCAGGAAGGGCCGCGTCTCCTCCAGGTCGAAGCCGAAGCCCTGGAGCGTCCTGATCTGCTCCAGGAGCCGCACGTCGTCCTCGTCGTAGGTGCGGTAGCCGTTGCCGGTGCGCCGCGCGGGAAGCAGCCCGCGCGACTCGTAGTAGCGCAGCGTCCGCGTGGTCGTCCCCGCCCGCGCCGCGAGCTCGCCGATTCGCATGCCCCGACGGTAATCCTTGACGTGGGCGTCAAGGCCAGGGGCGGCGGGCGAGCGCCCGGCCGAAGGTCCCGGCCGGGCGCTCGCTCACTGTGCGGGTGTTCAGCAGGGGAGCGTGGTCTTGCCCGCGGCGCCGGTGGCGCCGATGGTGCCGTCCGCGGTCGCGGTGGCGGCGGTGCCGTCGCCGCCGGGCTTGCCGGGGCACACCGGGCTCGCCGCGCCGCCGGCGCCGCCCAGGCCGCCCTTGTGGCCGCCGCTCACGATGGCGGCGCCGCCGTTGCCGCCCTTGCCGCCGGCGATACCGGCGCCGGCGTCGCCGACCCCGCCCACGCCGCCCTTGCCGCCGGTGCCGCCGAGCTTGGCCTCTCCGCCATAGCCGCCGTTGCCGCCGTTGCCGTTGGCGCCGCCGGCGCCGCCCGTGCCGCCGGCTCCGCCGACGCTCGAGGTGCCGTTGGCGTTGCCGCCGGCGCCTCCGGTGCCGCCGTTGCCGTTGGCGCCCGCGGCGCCACCGGTGCCGCCCAGGCCGCCGATGCCTCCGGAGGTGCCGATCCCGTTGGCGCCGTTGGCGCCGGGGGCGCCGTAAGCGGTACGGGTCTGTGTGCCGCCCGAGCCCGGCTGGGCGGAGGCGAGGGCGGGGGTGAGAGCGAGGCCCGCGACAGCGATGGCCGCGACCAGGAAGGTTCGTGCGGTGTCCGTGGCGCGCATGGTGCGCATGGTGCACTTCCTTCGGTTTCCAGGGGGAGAGAATCTCCGCCCGGCACCCCCCAACGTAGGGACGAGCGAGGCTCCGCGCACACCAAAGGATGATCAAATGTCTGGAAATAGAGAGAATCGTCAAATTTTGGCTGCAAAGCAATGATTTTGTCTGCCGGCGAGGCGCTCCCGGTACGCACAGGTGTGTTAAACAGGGAGTAATCAAAGGGGTATTTTGCAGCAGCTCAAGCTCGGAATCATGTCGCACACCCGCAAAGAGAACGAGCACCGCCTGCCGATCCACCCGGCGCACTTCGAGCGCGTCGACGCCGATCTGCGGCCCAGCATCCACCTGCAGACCGGTTACGGGGAGCACTTCGGTGTCCCGGACCGGCAACTCGCCCCCTGGGTCGCCGGATTCCGCTCCCGCGAGGAGCTGATCGCGGAGTGTGACGTCATCCTGCTGGCCAAGCCCTCGCACGAGGATCTGGCGGAACTGCGGGACGGGCAGGTGCTGTGGGGGTGGCCGCACTGCGTGCAGGACGAGAAGGTCACCCAGGCCGCCATCGACCGCAGGCTCACGGTGATCGCCTTTGAGGCGATGAACCACTGGACCCGCGAGGGCGGCTTCAGCCTGCACGTCTTCCACAAGAACAACGAGCTGGCCGGCTACTCGTCGGTGCTGCACGCCATGCAGCTGATCGGGGCGACCGGTGACTACGGGCGCCGGCGGCGCGCCGTGGTGATCGGCTTCGGGGCCACCGCCCGCGGCGCGGTGACCGCGCTCAGCGCGCTGGGCGTGCACGACGTGGACGTGCTGACCGCGCGCGGCGTCACCGCCGTCAGCTCACCGATCCACTCCGCGCGGATCGTGCAGTTCGACCACGACGAGGCCGACGGCACCCTCGACCCGCGGCGCAGCGTCGTCCTGACCGAGGACGGCCCGCAGCCGCTGGCCGAGTTCCTCGCCGGGCACGACATCATCGTCAACTGCGTGCTCCAGGACACCGCGGCGCCGCTGATGTTCCTGATAGAGGAGGACCTGCCGAAGCTCGCGCCCGGCACCCTCGTCATCGACGTCTCCTGCGACGAGGGCATGGGCTTCGCCTGGGCCCGGCCCACGACCTTCGACGATCCGATGTTCACCGTCGGCGACCACGTCCACCACTACGCCGTGGACCACAGCCCCTCCTACCTGTGGGACGCGGCCACCTGGGAGAACAGCGAGGCGCTGATGCCGTTCCTGCGGACGGTCCTCGCGGGGCCGGCCGGCTGGGACGGCGACCACACGATCCGCCGGGCCATCGAGATCCGCGGCGGCACGGTCCAGAACCCGGCGATCCTGGCCTTCCAGGGCCGCGCCGAGCAGTACCCGCACACGGTTCGCCCCCAAGCGGGGTGAGCCGCGCGGCGCGCGACGGGCCCACGTACCCGCGTACCGCCGTGGTCAGCGCCGCCCGTCGGGCCGGCCCTGGTCGCTGCGGCCCGCCCTGACCAGCCCCGACTCGTAGGCGGCGATGACCGCCTGCGCGCGGTCGCGGACACCGAGCTTGGCGAAGAGGCCGGTGGCGTGGTTCTTCACGGTCTGGACGCCGATCGCCATGCGCCGCGCTATCTCGGCGTTGTCGAGGCCTACGGCGATCAGCCGCAGCACCTCGACCTCGCGCGGGGTGAGCCCGGAGAGGTCCCCGGCCGGCGGGTGCGCGGCCGGGGCCGGGGTCACGAAGGCGGCGAGCAGCCGGGTCAGCAGCCGGGGGGCGACGACGGCCTCGCCGCGGTGGACGGTGCGCAGCGCGGCCACCAGTTCCTCCGGGGAGACGTCCTTGGGCAGGAACCCGGACGCACCGGCCCGCAGGGCGCTGACCACGTGCTCGTCCATGTCGAAGGTGCTGAGCGCGAGGACCCGGCACCGGGGAAGTTCGGCGGCCAGGTGCTCGGTGGCCCGGACGCCGTCGAGGACCGGCATGCGGATGTCCATCAGGATGACGTCGGGGCGCAGTTCGCGGGCCGCCGCGATGGCCTGTTCGCCGTCGCCCACCTCGCCGACGACCTCGATGGCGGGGTCAGAGCGCAGGATCAGCGACAGGCCCCGGCGCACGAGCGGCTGGTCGTCCGCGATGAGCACGGTGATCCGCCCGGACGCCCCGCCCCACTCCGGCTGCGGCTCGGCCCCCGGGACGGCTTCGGTGGGTGGAGTCACGGCGTCCTGCCCTTCTCGCGTGTGTCGGTCACGTCTGTGTTCGGGTCGGCCCCGTTCGGGCCGAACGCGGACGGGTCGGCCCCGTTCGCGTCGGTGGGCAGTGGCACGCTCGCGGAGACCTCGAAGCCGCCTTCCGCGCGGCGGCCGACGCGCAGGGAACCGTCGTGCAGGGCGATGCGTTCCCGCATGCCGAGGAGACCGTATCCGCTGCCCTCGACCCCCGCGCCGGGGGCCCGGCCGGTCCCGGCGCCGTCGTCCGTCACCTCCACGGTGACGCGGTCCCGGAGGTAGGCGAGCCGCACGGTGGCGCGGGCGGGCCCCGCGTGCTTGCGGGCGTTGGTCAGCGCCTCCTGCACGACGCGGTAGAGGGTGAGCCCCACGGACATCGGCAGCGGGCGGGGCCGCCCGGTGACGTGGAGTTCGGCCGGCAGGCCCGCCGCCCGCGAGGCGGCGACGAGCCGTTCGATGCCGTCCACCCCGGGCTGGGGTTCCGACGGCGCCTCCTCCAGGGTGTCGGTGCTGCGCAGCACCCCGAGGAGCTGCCGCATCTCACGCAGCGCCGTGCGGCCGGACTCCTCCAGCGTCACCAGCGCCTCGCGGGCCGTCTCGGGGTCGCGGTCCAGGGTCGACCTGGCCCCGCCGGACATCAGGTACATGGTGGTGATGTGGTGGGCCACGATGTCGTGCAGCTCCCGCGCGATGCGGCGGCGCTCCTCGGTCACCGCGCGGTCGGCGAGCAGCTTGCGGTTGATGTCGAGCTGCCACTGCCACTGCCGTACGGCCAGGCCGACGGCGACGAGGAGGCAGGGCGTCACCAGGACGTCGGTGACGCCCATGCCGATGGAGCCCACGTCGTGGTGCCAGTACCGCGCGAGCTGCACCGGCGCGGTGGCCGCGACCCCCAGCGCCACGGCCCGCCGCCCGCTGTACTTGGCCACGGTGTAGAGCCCGACGGTGACGGCCGCGCCGTACGTGTTCGACATCGGCTCGCCCGGGTCGACGACGAGCCCCAGGTTGCCCGCCAGCTGCACCGCGAGGAGGGCGCCGAACGCCTGCCCGGGGTGGTGGCGCCGGAAGAGCAGCGGAACCAGGGCGACGGTGACCAGCAGGACGCCGAGCACGGTGACCGGTGCCCCCGTGGACTCCTCGCCGGGGGCGAAGTAGGCCAGCAGGTCGAGCGCCACGGCGAGGACGGCGACCACCGCGTCCCCCGGCGTCGGCCGCACCCCGCGCGTGGGCGGTACCGGCGGGAAGAAGTCACGGGCCATCCGGCCGCCTCCAGGTCGAGATTCCGTCGGGCCGCGATGTCCCGTCCCCGCACACCATTACACCCCGCCCGACGGCACCCGGATTCGGCGCGGTGGCCGTTCTTTCCCCCAGTACCGGAGTACTGCCCGCGGCCGGACACCGGACCACGGTCACGGGTGCGTCCCCTTCCCACGGCCGACGCCCCCAAGGGGCGCCGCGTGATGACCTTCTGGCATGATCCGCAAGCTCACCTCCTTCTCTGTCCGGCACCGCTGGATGACCATCGTCGTCTGGACGATTCTCGGAACGGCACTGTCGTTCGTGGGGAACGCGATGATGTACGACGTCACCGACTCCCGGGCCGGGGACTTCCTGCCGAAGACGTACGACTCGGCGGTGGCCCTCCGTGTCGCCGAGGAGGAATTCGGCGCGCGACCCGACCCCAACGCCCTGACCGTGCTCGTCGCCAGGGCCGACGGCGCACGGCTCACGGCGGGCGACCAGCGGCGCATCGCGGACACCGCCGCCGCTCTGGGCCGGGAGCGGATCGTCGCGGCGAAGCCCGAACCGCTGATGAAGGACCACTCCCAGACCCCGCGCGTCACGGCGGGGGCCGTGGCCCCCGACAGGAGTTTCCGGCTCCTCACCGTTTCCCTCGACGGAAATCCACAGGACCCGGGGGTGCAGGGCGTCTACAAGGGGTTCCGCGACGCCGCGAAGGACGCGTTCGCCGACGCGGATCTGCGGGCGGGGTTCACCGGCGGCATCGCCTCCGTCGTGGACGACACGGAGGCCGAGGAGGACACGGCGAAGATCGTTTCCGGCCTGACGATGGGCTTCATCGTCCTCCTGAACGTGCTGGTGTTCCGCTCCCCCGCGGCCGCGTTCGTGCCGCTGATCGCGGTGGCGCTGATCGGCGGGGTCGCCTCGGGCGCCGTGGTCGGCGCGGCGAAGCTCTTCGGCATCGGCCTCGACGCGTCGACGCCTTCGCTGATCGGCGTCGTACTCATCGGCATCGGCATCGACTACTTCCTCTTCCTCATGTTCCGCTTCCGGGAACAGCTGCGGGAGCACCCCGGGCAGGACGCCCGCACGGCCGTCGCCGAGACGACCGGGCGGGTGGGCGGCGCGATCACGTCGGCGGCGCTGACGATCGTGGCGGCCTTCGCGACCCTGGGGCTGGCCTCCTTCGGGCAGTTCCGGGTCCTCGGCCCGGCGATCGCCGTCTCCGTGCTCGTGATGCTCCTCGCCGGCCTCACGCTCATGCCCGCGCTCCTCGCCGTACTGGGGCGCGGCATGTTCTGGCCCGCGCGCGCCTGGAAGAAGGAGCGCGCCGGCGGCCTCGCCGCGCGCCTGGGACACGCGGTGAGCAGCCGGCCGCTGCGGTACGCCCTCGGCGCCCTGGTGCTGCTCGGCGCGCTGGGCGCGGGCGCGCTCGGCATGAAGATGAGCTACGACCAGCAGGGCGGGCACGAGACCGCCGCCGTCCGGACCGCCGAGCGGATCTCCCGCAGCCTGCCCGCCGGCGTGTCCGACCCGCACAGCGTGTACGTGCGCAGCACGAACGGCACGGAGATCAGGGGGGGTTCGCTCACCGGCATGACCCGCTCCCTGGCCGAGGCGGACGGTGTCGGCGAGGTGGGTGAGCCGGTGCTCAGCAAGGACCGCACGGCCGCGCGGGTCGACCTCTTCCTGACTGTCGGCTCCGATTCGCAGCAGGCGCGCGACCTGGTCTCGGGGCCCATCAGGGAGACGGCCGCGCGGACCGCCCCCAAGGGCACCGAGGCCTACGTCACGGGCACGGCCGCGGTCTTCGCCGACATCTCGACGGCCGTGGAGAAGGACCTGCGCCTGGTGTTCCCGGTCGCGGCCCTGCTCATCGCGGTGATCCTCTTCCTGCTGCTGCGCTCGCTGCTCGCCCCCGTCGTGCTGATGATCGCCGTGGGGCTCGGGTTCCTGGCCACGCTCGGCGCGAGCACGCTGCTCTTCCAGCACGGACTCGACCGGCCGGGTGTCTCGTTCACGCTGCCCCTGGTGCTCTTCCTCTTCGTCGTCGCCCTGGGCACGGACTACAACATCCTGATCACCGACCGGATCAGGGAGGAGATGCGCAAGCCGGTGCCGGCCCGGCGCGCGGTGGCCGAAGCGGTACGGCACACCGCGCCCGCCATCGCCACGGCCGGCCTCGTGCTGGCCGGTTCCTTCGCCGCCCTGGCGGCGAGCCCCGCGACCCGGGAGATCGGCTTCGCCACCGGGCTCGGCATCCTCCTGTCCGCGCTCGTGCTCTCCCTCGTGCTGGTGCCGGCCCTGGCCGCGATGCTGGGCCGCGGTCTGTGGTGGCCGCGCAGGTCGGGACGGACGCCGGACCACCACCACACTCCGGAGGAGCCGTACGAGCCGTACGCGCCGTACGAGCCGTACGCACCGGACGAGTCCCGCGTCACGGCCGGGCCGCACACCCCGGAGCAGCGCCACCAGCCGTATCCGCCGTACCAGCAGCCTCAGCCGCACCCGCAGCACCCGCCGTACGCGGCTGCCCCCACCCGGCCGGAGCACCGGCCGACCCGATGACCGCCGACCCGAGGCATCGCGGAGGACCGTCCGGGCGGCCACCGCCGGTGGTCCTCAGGTGAAGTCCGGCCGCCCGTAGTCCCGTTTGAACTCGTAGAAACTCTCCACGCCCGCCATCAGCACCACGCCGTCCCACAGCCGGCCCGCCGCCTCGCCCCGGGGGGCCGGTGACACGACGGGGCCGAACAGCGCCCCGACGCCGTCGACGGCGAGCACCGGGGTGCCGACGTCCTCGCCCACCAGGGCGATGCCCTCCTGGTGCGAGGCCCGTACGGCCGCGTCGTACTCCGTCGTCGTCGCGGCGGCCTCCAGGGCGGCCGGCAGGCCCGCCTCGGCGAGCGCGGCCGTCGTGCCCGACCAGTCCCGCCGCTCGTGGATGTGCCGGCCGAGGGCGTCGAAGTACCGCCCGAGCGCGGTGTTGCCGTGCTGTTCGCGCACCGCGGCGCACACCCTGCCGTGCGCCCGCAGGTACTCCCCGTACTGCCCCTCGGGGTCCTCCGGGTCGCTCTCCCGGCCCTCGTTCAGCACGGCCAGGCTCATCACCCGCCACCGCACGGAGACGTCCCGCACCCCTTCCACCTCGCGCAGCCAGCGCGAGGTGATCCAGGTGTACGGGCAGACGGGATCGAACCAGAAGTCGACGCTCACCCCTGCCGGGGCCGGATCGTCCAGGGCGCTCATCCGTCCACCGTACGCCCACGGAAAACCGGACGCCCACGGAAAGCCGTGCACCCATGGAAAGCCGTGCCCCTTCGGGAAGTTGACGCACCGTGGCCATTGACGCGCCGCCCGTCCACAACTACAAAACCAGCAGCATCATTCTGAGAGCGCTCTCACCGCCACACTCCCGCCCCCACGGAGGTGCCCGATGAGCACGACCCCCGCCCCGCGATCCTCGGCGGCCCACCGCGGCCGCAGACCGACCCCCCTCCTGGCCGCGCTGGCCGCCGTCGGACTGTGCGGGGCGCTCCTCCTGCCCGGGACGGCACGCGGTGACGCGGCCTCCGCCGCTCCCCGCTGGTCGCTGAAGTGGAGCGACGACTTCAACGGGCCCGCCGGCGCCGCACCCGCCGCCGACCGGTGGCAGGTCGACCTCGGCCACAACTACCCGGGCGGCCCCGACCGTTGGGGAACGGGCGAGATCCAGGAGTACACCGACTCCCCCGCCAATCTGAGCACCGACGGGACGGGCAACCTGCGGATCACCCCGCGCCGTGACGCCTCGGGCAAGTGGACCTCCGCCCGGATCGAGTCCCGGCGCTCCGACTTCAAGGCGCCGCCGGGCGGCACCCTGGCCATCGAGGCGCGCATCAGGATGCCGGACGTCTCCGGCGACAAGGCGCTCGGCTACTGGCCCGCCTTCTGGGCGCTGGGCTCGCCCTATCGCGGCAACTACCAGAACTGGCCCTCCATCGGTGAGTTCGACGTCATGGAGAACGTGAACGGCGTCAACTCCGTGTGGGGCGTGCTGCACTGCGGCGTCAATCCGGGCGGGGACTGCAATGAGACGCAGGGCCTGGGCGCCAACCGCCCCTGCCCCGGCACGAGTTGTCAGTCGGGCTTCCACACGTACCGCTTCGAGTGGGACCGCTCCGTGACCCCGAACCAACTGCGCTGGTATGTCGACGGCGAGCGCTACCACACCCTCGGCCAGAACCGCTTCTCGGCACGGACCTGGCAGGACATGACCGGGCACCAGGGCTACTTCCTCCTGCTGAACGTGGCGATGGGCGGCGGGTTCCCGGACGGCGTCGCGGGCCGGGCGACCCCGACGCCCACGACGGAACCGGGCCACTCGATGCTGGTCGACCGCGTGGCGGTGTGGACGCGGCCCTGACGCGTGGCGGTGTGGACGCGGCCCTAGCACGTGGCGCCACGGACGGTCCGAGGGTGGCGGGCGGTGCGCGCCGCCCCCGGGCCGGCCACAACGTCCTTACCCGTCCCCGGCATTGACGTATGCCCGTCCCGCTCCTACGGTCTGCTCGACCATACGAACTATGTACGAAATTTCGAACGTACGTGACCGCGATCCGCAGCCGAGGAATGAGACCCCCATGGCGCCCTCTCCCCGCCCCGCGTCCTCACCCGCCCGACGTGCCGTCCTGCGTGCCGCGGCCCTCGCGGCGGCGGCGCCCGCCCTGTCCTGCCTCGGCGCGGGCCGCGCCACGGCCGCCCCGGGAGCAGCGCCGGAGGTCGCGTCGGGCGTCGCGCCGGCCGCTCCCGCCGCCTGGGTGGTGCGGCCCTTCGCGCTCAAGGACGTGGCGTTGCGCGAGGGCGTCTTCACCGCCAAGCGCGCCCTGATGCTCGACCACGGCCGGGGCTACGACGTGGACCGGCTGCTCCAGGTCTTCCGCGCCAACGCCGGGCTCTCCACCCGCGGCGCCGTGGCCCCCGGGGGCTGGGAAGGCCTCGACGGCGAGGCGAACGGCAATCTGCGCGGCCACTACACCGGCCACTTCCTGACCATGCTCTCCCAGGCCTACGCCGGCACCGGCGACGCGGCGTACGCCGACAAGGTGCGGTACATGACCGGCGCGCTCATGGAGGTCCGCGCGGCGCTGCGCGCGGAGCCCGAACTCCTGCGCGGCGAGGGGAGGTTCGGCACGGCGCCGACGCATGTCCGAGGCTCCCACCAGTACGTCGACCTGCCCTCCGGGGTGCTGGGCGGTGGCCCGGCGCTCACCTTCTCGGCCTGGGTCAGGCCCGCGCACGACGCCGCCTGGGCCCGCGTCCTCGACTGCGGTGACGACACCACCCGCTACCTCTACCTGGCCGCCCGCAACGCCGAGGGCGTGCCCCGGTTCGCCGTCACGACCAGGGGCCCCGGCGGCGAGCAGTCCCTCGTCGGCACCGCGCCCCTGCCCCTGGGCCGGTGGAGCCACCTCGCGGTGACGCTCACCGGCGGCACCGGCAGGCTCTACGTCGACGGCGCGCAGGTCGCCGAGAACACCGCGATGACCCTCGGTCCGGCGGCGCTCGGCCCCCTGAAGGACCACTGGCTCGGGCGGTCCCACTTCCCCGGCGACCCCGTGTTCGCCGGCTCGTTCGACGCCGTCGACCTCTGGTCGCGGGCGCTGACCGCCGCCGAGATCGCCGCGCTCCAGGACGCCCCCGCCGCCCGGACCCCGGCCGGGCGCGGCGACCTCGCCTCGTACGCCTTCGACGAGAGCGGCGGCGGCAGGTTCGCCGACGCGTCCGGCCGCGACCGGACCGCCGCCTTGCGCCGCACCTGGGGCGGCCCGAGCCATCCCGGGTTCCTCGCGGCGTACCCCGAGACGCAGTTCATCACCCTGGAGTCGATGACCGGCCCCGACTACCACGTGGTGTGGGCGCCCTACTACACGGCCCACAAGATCCTGCGCGGGCTGCTCGACACGTACCTGCACGTCGGCGACGAGCGCGCCCTCGATCTCGCGTCCGGCCTGTGCGACTGGATGTACGCGCGGCTCTCCCCGCTGCCCGACGCCGTCCGGCAGCGGATGTGGGGCATCTTCTCCAGCGGGGAGTTCGGCGGGATCGTCGAGGCGATCTGCGATCTGTACGCGGTCACCGGCGAGGGCCGCCACCTCGCCCTGGCCCGCCTGTTCGACCTCGACAGGCTCATCGACGCCTGCGCGGCGGGCACCGACACCCTCGACGGGCTCCACGCCAACCAGCACATCCCCGTCTTCACCGGCCTGCTGCGGCTGTACGACGAGACCGGCGAGCGGCGCTACCTGGACGCCGCGCGGAACTTCTGGAAGATGGTCGTCCCGACCCGGATGTACGGGATCGGCGGTACCAGCACCGGGGAGTTCTGGAAGGCGCGCGGCGTCATCGCGGGCACGCTGAGCGACACCACCGCCGAGACGTGCTGCGCGTACAACCTGCTGAAGCTGGACCGCGCGCTGTTCTTCCACGAGCAGGACCCGGCATACATGGACCACTACGAACGGGCCCTGTACAACCAGATCCTGGGCTCCAAGCAGGACACGGCCGACGCCGAGAAGCCCCTGGTCACGTACTTCATCGGGCTGACGCCCGGCCAAGTGCGCGACTACACGCCCAAGCAGGGCACCACCTGCTGCGAGGGCACGGGCCTGGAGAGCGCCACCAAGTACCAGGACTCGATCTACTTCCAGCAGGCCGACGGCTCGGCCCTGTACGTCAACCTCTACAGCCCCTCGACGCTCACCTGGGCGGCCAAGGGCGTCACCGTCACCCAGAGCACCGACTTCCCTCGGGAGCAGGGCACCACCCTCACCGTCCGGGGCGCCACCGCCACCTTCGACCTGCGGCTGCGGGTGCCCGCGTGGGCGACGGGCGGGTTCGCCGTGTCCGTCAACGGCAGGAGGACGAAGACGACCGCGACGGCGGCGGGCGGCTACCGCTCCCTGTCGCGCACCTGGCGCGACGGCGACACCGTGCGCGTCACCGTCCCGTTCCGGCTGCGTACGGAAGCGTGCCCCGACGCCCCGGACATCCAGACCCTGTTCTACGGCCCCGTGAACCTCGTCGCCCGCGACCGGGGCAAGGACTACCTCCGGTTCGGCCTCTACCGCGGTGCCGCGCTCTCCGGGGACCTGCTGCCGACCTTCACGCCCGTCGCCGGGAAGCCACTCCATCTCACCCTGGACGGCGTGGAGTTCGCGCCGTTCCTCGAAGGCACCGAGGACCCGACGCACGCCTACTTCCGGCGGACCGAGCCCCACGTGGTGTTCGGCGGGACCGACTCGGGCGTCGCCAACCCGAAGGGACCCGACGGCACGACGCTCCTCGACGCCGTCTGGTCGGCGGCACCCTTCGCAAGCAAGACGGCGCTCGTCCGGCACGTCCGCGCCACCGTCGACTCCTGGGTGACCGCCGGGAGGCTGACCGCGGCGGACGGGGAGAAGGCGGTGGCCACGGCGAAGAGGGCGTCCTACGTCGCCTAGGGCGTGTTTCGAAAGTCCCGTCTACCTGGCGACGCCTGGCACGCACCCTCGCCGCGTTGTCGGGATCGCCCCGATACCACCAGTATCGGGGCGACCCTCCGCCTTGCGAGCGCACGCACCAGACGCCGCCAGGCCCGCCCTGCGGGCGGACGACGCTACTTTCGAAACACGCCCTAGTCCGCCGATGCTCTCCGCCCCCGACGAGCCGGCCGACGTCCTGCTCGCGGCGGCGGCGGGAGAGGGGCGCCGGCCGGAGACCGGTTCCGTCGGCTAGGCGGTCTCGCCCGGGGTGGTCTTGTCGTACGTGAGGAAGAGGGTGCCGCTGTCGAGGAGGACGGTGTCGGAGCGCTCGTACAGCGTGGGCTCGAAGGCGGTCTTCGCCGAGAACAGCGGCGTGCCCGAGCCCAGGGTCAGCGGGGCCAGCTTGACGACCAGGCGGTCGATCTCGCCGCGCAGCGCCCCGGCGAGTTCGCCGCCGCCGCACAGCCAGATGTCCTTGCCCTCCTCGCGCTTGAGCTCGCGGACCTTGGCGACGGGGTCGGTGGCGACGAGTTCGACGGCGGGGTCGGGGCTCTCGGTGAGGGTGCGGGTGAAGACGTAGTGCTTCAGGTGCGGGTAGCAGTCGGGGAAGCCGGCGTCCACGCCGATCATGTACGTCCTGCGGCCTTCGAGGATCGTGTCGAAGTGCTCCCCCTCGGCGGTGATGCCGAGCGCCTGCCTCGCCTGGACGGGGAGGGTCTCGGGGTACGTCTGCGCGAGGTGCTGGACGTAGTCCTGGCTGACGGGCCAGAAGCCGTCGGGGCCGGTGGGGTCGGACCCGTCGGGCCCGGCGATGAATCCGTCGAGGCTGACGGCGATGAAGTAGACGAGCTTGCGCAAGTGGGCTCCTGGGGCGCGGTGGCGGCGGGTCGAGGTGAGCACGATGTTCGTTGTACTGCGACTGAAGTGGTTAGAACGTAGTACTCCACCCGGAGTGGTGTCAACGAATTTCAGCGACGACTTCGAACGAAGCTCCCGCTCAGCCCCCGAGGACCCCTCGCACCCGCGCACAGAACGCCTCCACGACGTCGGGGAGGGGAGCCGTGCCGTCGGTCAGCGCGCAGGCCGGGCACCGGGTGCCGGAGGGCATGGCTAGCCGTCCAGGAGGGTCAGTTGGTCGAGTGCCTTGCGTACGCGGGCGGTGAGGTCGGCCTCGCCCACCTCGTGGTGGGCGACCGCGAACGTGCGCGACGGGGGCTTCCTCGACCACTCGAACGTGGAGCGGGCCGCGCGTCGCACGTACACGAGGGCGCCGACGACGTTCTGGAGGAAGACGACCTCCAGCTCCCCGAAGCGGCCCGTGCCCGGGGCGGGGGCGCTCAGGAAGAAGACCTGGTGCAGGCCCCTGCGCGCCTCGACGTCGGGGATGTACTCGTCGAGCAACTGCGAGCCGTCGACCAGATATCCCGCCTCGCCGAACGCGTCCAGGACCGCCTCGTACACCGGCGGCGCCGAGATGTGCAGGAAGTCGACGTCCCTGACCGGTGACTCCGACTCCCACGCCAGGCGGGTGGTCAGCGACACGTCGACGCCGAGGGCCTGGCCCCGGAGTTCGGTGACCGGGCACTCCCAGGGCAGGGTGCCGCTGAAGGGCACCCGCTCCTCGGTGCCGGGCGCCACGGTCATCTCGTAGCGGCCCGTGGTCAGGCTGGTCACCTCGTCGTCCGTGACCGTGCCGTCGTAGTAGTAACCCTTGGCGACCACATCGAGGTTGAGGTGGTCGATCTTCAGCCCGTGGCCGCCGCCCTTGAGGAAGACCTCCCCCTCGACGGACCGGCCGGGCGTCACCGCGACCGTGGTGATCTGCGTGTCGATCTCCGGCGGCTCCTGGTCGCCGTCCCTGCTCCCCCACGCGAACAGCCTGCGAAATCCCATGACGCGTCCCCTCCCCATGTACGTGCGGCGCAGCATAACTCCTGACCACAGCCCTCTTCGGGCGTCATGGAACACGCCGCCGGGGCGGGGAGGTGTGTCTCCCCGCCCCGGCGGCGGTGTCCTTCTCCGGCGAGCGGCCGGCGGTGGCGCTACTTCTTCGCGCCCGCCCCGGCGGTGGCGGGCTCGGCCGCCGCCTCGTCGGTCCGCGCCGGCGCGTCCCGGTCCTTGCGCGGCAGCAGCACCGCCACGAGGACCGTGCCGACGCCGAGGATCACCGCGCCGACCATGCTGGTGTGCGCCACCGCGTCGGAGAACGCGGAGCCGACCGCGTCGGCCATCTTGTGCGCGCCCTGGGCCAGTTGCTCGGCCTGCCCCTTGAGCTGGGCCGCCTGCTGCTGGGAGCCGGCGTGGGCCGCCCGCTCCGCTGTCGCGTGCGCCTTGTCGCCGATGCCCTGGGCGACCGCGTAGCCCGCGCCGACCGAGTCCTGGGCGGTGTCCAGCGTGCCGGCGGGCAGCTTGGTGCCGGACGCGGCGGCCGCGTCCTCCAGCTTGGCGGAGTACGAACTGGCCAGCACCGAGCCGAGGATGGCGATGCCGAGCGAGCCGCCCAGCTCCAGGGAGGTGTCGTTGACCGCGCCGCCGACGCCCAGTTCGGCCTCCGGGAACGCCCCCATGATCGCGTCGGTGCAGGGCGAGAGCGCGAGGCCGATGGCCAGGCCGAGGACGATGAGCGGGGCCACGAAGTCCCCGTACGAGGACGTCGCGTCGACCCGGGTGAGCAGCGCGAGCGCCACCGTGCCCGCGACCATGCCCGCCGACACCGTGATCTTCATGCCGACGCGCGGGGTCAACAGGCCGGTGAGCGCCGAGCCGACGAAGACCGCGCCGGCGAGCGGCAGCATGCGCACGCCGGTCTCCAGCGGGTTGTAGCCGAGCACGAACTGGAGGTGCTGCGTGAGGTAGTAGAACGCGCCGAAGACCGCGAGGAAGAACAGTGCCACCGCGAGGTTCGAGCCGGCGAAGCGGCGGTCGAGGAAGCGGCGGACGTTCAGGATGGGGTGCGGGTGGCGCAGCTCCCAGGCGACGAAGGCCAGCAGGCCCACGCCCGCGACGACCGCCGCGGAGATCGCCTTGGCGTCCCAGCCGAAGTGCGGTCCCTGGATGATCATGTAGACGAGCGCGCCGGTCCACACGACGGAGAGCAGACCGCCGACGTAGTCGATGCGGTCGTGGTGCCCGGCCTTGGACGGCGGGATGAGCACGAAGGCGCCGACGATGGCGAGGGCGGCCACCGGCACGTTGATCAGGAAGGTGGAGGACCAGCCGTGGTCCTCCAGGAGCGCGCCCGCGACCAGCGGACCCGCGGCGATCGCGAGGCCGGCGGTGGCGGTCCACAGCACGATGGCCTTGGCCCGCTCCCCCTTGGGGAAGGTCGCCGCGAGCAGCGACAGGGTGGCCGGCATGATCATGGCCGCGCCGAGCCCCATGACGGCACGGGCCGCGATGACCCCGCCGGAGCTGTCGACGAGCGAGCCCGCGACGGCTCCGCCGCCGAAGACGACGAGGCCGAGGACGAGCGCGCCGCGCCGGCTGTACTTGTCGCCGATGGCGCCGAGCAGCAGCATCAACGCCGCGTACGGCACGGTGTAGCCGTCGATGACCCACTGGAGGTCGGAGCTGGAGAGGCCGAGGTCCTTGGTCATGTCGGGGGCGGCGACGGTCAGCGCCGTGTTCGCCATGACGATGATCAGCAGGCTCAGGCAGAGCACCCCCAGCGCCCACCAGCGGCGCGCGTACGGCCCCTTCATCTCCTCGACCGGTTGCTTCATGACTAGAGCCACCGAAGTCTCACCCTTCCCTGCCGCTGTGCGTCTCTTGCTTTCCGGTGACCTTGCACAGCACTGTGCAATTACACACCCATGTGCAATTTACGCCATTGCACACAGCTGTGCAAAACGGCCGCGGGTCCGCCGTCGCCGGGCCGCGTGCAAAATGGAGCCCATGAGCCGAGCCGACGCCAACCGCCGCCGCATCCTGGAGGTCGCCCTCGCCGAACTCCTCCGCGATCCGGACGCGTCCATGGACCAGATCGCGCGCGCCGCGGGCGTCGTGCGCAGGACCGTGTACGGGCACTTCCCCAGCCGGGAGGCCCTGGTCGGCGCGCTCCTCGACGGCGCCGTCGAGGCGGTCGCCGCCGCCCACGCCTCCGGGCGGGCCCAGTCGGAGGACCCCGCCGCGTCCCTCGCCCACTCCATGGTCGCCGTCTGGGAGATCGCCGACGGCTACCGCCTGCTGGTCGGCCTCGCCCAGCGCAGCGTGGCGATGGAGGGCATCCGCCAGCGGCTCGCCCCGGTCCGCAAGGAGTGCGTGAACGTCCTGCGGGCGGGCCTGTCGGACGGCTCCTTCACCTCGTCCCTGCCGCCCGCCGCCCTCGCCTACGTCCACGAACAGCAGCTCTTCGGCCTGATGGAGGCCGTCAACGACGGCCTCCTCGACCCCGGGGACGCGGGCCGGGCCGCCGCGTCGACGGCCCTGCTCTCGGCGGGCGTCCCGGTGGAGCGCGCGCGGGAGATCATCGCGCATCTGCCGTAGGCCGCGCCGCGGTTCCCGTCGCCGGTGAGTCCGCCCTCCGAGACCCGTCCCTGGCCCGGTCGCGGACTCCTGCCGGTGGAGCCCGCGTACCGCTCTCGTTGTACAACCGGCCCGGCTGATACGTGGGTTGCGCAGGTACATCAACCCGCTGCGGGACGACCCGGCCGGCCCCTTCGCCATAGCGTCTCGGCACACACACCGCGGCTTCCGCGGAAGTGCCGATGACCGGAAAGGTGAAGTGGTCCCATGTCTCGTCTCTTCTCCACCCGCACCCGACTGCGCCGCGCCGCCGTGGCGGCGGGCGCCCTGATGGCCCTGACGACGGCGGTGGGCGCGGCCCAGGCGTCCCCCGCCGCCGACCAGGGCCGGGTCAAGGCGACCGCGGCCCCGGCGGACTGTCCGAAGTACTACTTCTGCGGCTACAAGGACGCGAACTTCAAGCGCCTGGCGTTCAAGTTCAAGGACTGCTACATGCAGGAGATCCCCGACGGGCTGAACAGCGGCGGCTCCTGGTACAACAACCAGTCCGCCGGCACCAAGGCGAAGATGTACAACAAGGCCAAGCAGCTCATCTACACCACCCCGGGTGCGCCCTCGAAGGACGCGTACGGCGACTGGGGCCCCGTCTGGTACGTGGACGCCTGCTAGCTCCCCGCACCGGGGCACGCGTCACCGCCCGCCGGCAGCCCGCGTGACGGGCCGCCGGCGGGCGGTCGCCCCGGTCACACCGTCGCCGGCTCCTTGCCGCCCTCGCTGCGCCGCTCCGGCGCCGAGGGTTCCGGGGAGCGCGGGTCGGGGCCGTCGTGGCCGTCGTAGTCGTGGCGGCCATCGTGGCCGTCGTCCACCAACGTACGCTCGTCGAAGGGGAGTTGCCCGGCGAGGACGGCCGTGACCCGCTCCTTGTCGACCTCCTTGGTCCACGTGCCGATCAGCAGCGTGGCCACCGCGTTGCCCGCGAAGTTGGTGAGGGCGCGGGCCTCGCTCATGAAGCGGTCGACGCCGATGATCAGGCCCACCCCGTCGACCAGGGCGGGCTTGTGCGACTGGAGGCCGCTCGCGAGGACCGCGATGCCCGAACCGGACACGCCCGCCGCGCCCTTGGACGCGATCATCATGAACAGCAGCAGCGAGATCTGCTCCCCGATGCCGAGCGGCTGGTCCATGGCGTCGGCGATGAAGAGGGAGGCCATGGTCAGGTAGATCATGGTGCCGTCGAGGTTGAAGGAGTAGCCGGTCGGGACGGTGATGCCGACGACCGGACGGCTGACCCCGAGGTGCTCCATCTTCGCGATGAGCCGCGGCAGCGCGGACTCCGAGGACGAGGTCGACAGGATCAGCAGGAACTCGCGGCCCAGGTACTTCAGGAGCTTGAAGAGGTTGACCCCGGCCACCAGGCGCACCAGCGTGCCGAGGACGAGCACGATGAACAGGGCGCAGGTGACGTAGAACCCGACCATGATCGTGGCGAGCGCCTTGAGCGCGTCCACGCCGGTCTCGCCGACGACGGCGGCCATCGCACCGAACGCGCCGACGGGCGCGGCCCACATGATCATGCCGAGCACGCGGAAGACCAGCTTCTGGATGTGCTCGATGCCGCGCAGCACCGGCGCGCCCGAGCGCCCCATGGCCTGCAGGGCGAAGCCCACGAGCAGCGCGACGAGCAGCGTCTGGAGCACCTCGCCCTGGGTGAAGGCGGACACCAGCGTCTTGGGGATGATGCCGAGCGCGAAGTCGACGAGGCCCTTGTCCGCCTCGTCGGCCGCGCTGTGGCCGGCGCCCTTCACGGACTCGGTGAGGTCCATGCCCGAGCCCGGGTGGAGGATGTTGCCGACGACGAGGCCGATGGCGAGCGCCACGACCGACATGGCGAGGAAGTACGCGAGCGCGAGCCCGCCCACCTTGCCGACCTTGGCGGCCTTGCGGACCGAGCCGACGCCGAGCACGATCGTGCAGAAGATGATCGGCGAGATCATCATCTTGATGAGGTTCACGAAGCCGGCGCCGACCGGCTTCAGCTCCTTGGCGAAGTCCGGCCAGATGAAGCCGACGGCGATGCCGAGCAGCACGGCGCCGATGACGGCGATGTAGAGGTAGTGCGTGCGGTCCCGCCGGGCGGGGGGTGCCATGTGCGGGTCGGCCGTGCTGGTCACGGGGCCCTCCTTGAACGACGACGTCGGCGTTGTGGTGCCCGCAGTGCGTGCGGCTCACGTCCTGGGATCCCGGCGACTATCTCCCGGCCTGTGAGGGCGGTCACCCTTGCGTTCATTTAGTTCGCACTTATACGACGGCGGGGCGACGAGGCAGACTGGCACCATGCCCCGCACTCGCCCACCCCGTCGGCGCCGCCTGCCGCGCAGCCTGGCGGGCCAGCTCTTCGCGATGCAGATCGTGCTGGTCACGGCCGTGGTCGCCGGGTGCGCGCTCTTCACCTATCTGAGCGACAAGCGCCAGGCGGAGGACGCGGCGCGCCACCAGGCGACCGCGGCGGCCCGGGCGGTCGCGGACTCTCCCTCGGTACGAGAGGCCATACGCGAGGACGACGAGCCCTCGAAGCGGCTCCAGCCGTACGCGAGCCGGGTGCAGCGGCACACGGACGTCGACTTCGTGACGATCATGGATCCGCGCGGCATCCGCTGGACGCACCCCGACGAGCGGCGCATCGGCGAGCGTTTCCTCGGCCACACGGCGCGGGCGCTGCGCGGCGAGACCTTCGCGGAGACCTACACCGGCACCCTCGGCCCCTCCGTGCGGGTGGTCACGCCGATCCGGGCGGGCGAGGCGGGCGAGGGGCGCGTCATCGGCCTGGTCTCCGCGGGCATCACCATCGAGGAGATCACCGAGAAGGCGCGCGGCCAGCTCCTCGCCCTGCTCGGTGTCGCGGCGGCCGCGCTCGTCCTCGGCGGCATCGGCACGTACGTCGTCAACGCGCGCCTGCGCCGCAGCACGCACGGCATGAACGCGGCCGAGCTGAGCCGGATGCACGACTACCACGAGGCGGCGCTGCACGCGGTGCGCGAGGGACTGCTGATGCTCGACGGGCAGCGGCGCATCGCGCTGATCAACGACGCCGGCCGGGAGCTGCTCGGCGTCCCCGGCGACACCGTGGGCCGCAATGTCGCCGAGCTGGGGCTGCCCGCGCCCCTCACGGGAGCGCTGCTGGCCTCCGAGCCCCGGGTGGACGAGCTGCATCTGACCGCCGACCGCGTGGTGGTCGTCAACACCTCCCCCGTCTCGGGCGGCGAGCGCAGGGGCACGGTCGTCACCTTGCGCGACCACACGGAACTCCAGGCGCTCACCGGCGAGTTGGACTCGGAGCGCGGCTTCACGCGGGCGCTGCGCTCGCAGGCCCACGAGGCGGCGAACCGGCTGCACACCGTCGTCTCCCTCATCGAGCTGGGCCGCGCCGAGGAGGCCGTCGACTTCGCCACCGCCGAGCTGGAACTGGCGCAGGCGCTGACCGACCAGGTGGTGGCCGCCGTCAGCGAGCCGGTCCTCGCGGCACTGCTCCTCGGCAAGGCGGCGCAGGCCAACGAGCACGGCGTGGAGCTGGTCGTCTCCGCCGACAGCAGCATCGACGACGGCATGCTCCCGGCATCCCTGTCCTCCCGCGACCTGGTGACGGTCCTCGGCAACCTCATCGACAACGCGGTCGACGCGGCGCAGGGCTCCCCGGCCGCCCGGGTCACGGTGACGGCACGCGCCGACGGAACGGGCCTCCTGCTGCGCGTCGCGGACACGGGCCCCGGCGTCGACCCCGGCCTGCGGGAGGCGGTCTTCGAGCGGGGCTGGTCGACCAAGGCGGCGACGGGCCGCGGCCTCGGCCTCGCCCTGGTCCACCAGACGGTGACACGCAACGGCGGCACGCTGACCCTGCGGGGTTCCGCGGAGGGCGGCGCCGAATTCGAGGTGACGCTGGCGTTTGGGGCGGACGGGGTCGCTGGGGCTGCCGGGCCGGCCGGGGGCACTGTGTCATCCGGGGCCGCCGTGTCGTCCGGAGCGGACGTGCCTGCCGGGACCACTGGGGCGAACGGGGCCGCTGGGGCGGTCGTGCCTGCCGGGGCTGCCGGGGTTGCCGTGCCTGCCGGGGCTGCCGGGACCACCGGAGCTGCCGTGCCTGCCGGGGTGGCCGGGACCACCGGGGCTGCCGTGCCTGCAAGGGCGGCCGGGACTGCCAGGGCCGCTGGGGCACCCGGAGCACCCGGAGCACCCGGGTCAGCCGTGCCGCCGTCCGAGGTCGAGCTCGGCAGTCGGGGAGGTGCGGGGCGGTGATTCGCGTACTGGTGGTCGAGGACGATCCCGTCGCGGCCGACGCCCATGTCCTGTACGTCAACCGCGTGTCCGGGTTCGAGGCCGTCGCGAGGCCCGCCCACTCCGCCGCCGAGGCCCGCCGCGTCCTGGACCGCACCCCCGTCGACCTGATCCTGCTGGACCTGCACCTGCCCGACGGGCACGGCCTCCAACTGGCCCGCTCCCTGCGCGCCGCGGGCCACCCCGCGGACGTGATCGCGGTGACCTCGGCCCGCGATCTCGCCGTGGTCCGCGAGGGCGTGTCCCTCGGCGTCGTCCAGTACGTCCTCAAACCGTTCACCTTCGCCACCCTCCGCGACCGCCTCACCCGGTACGCGGAGTTCCGCACGGCCGCCGCCGAGGGCGAGGCGACCGGTCAGGACGAGGTGGACCGCGCGCTCGCCACGCTGCGCGCCCCGGGCCCGGCCGCGCTGCCGAAGGGCCTCAGCGGACCCACCCTGGAACGCGTCATACGCACCCTGCGGGCCGCCCCCGAGGGCCTGACCGCCACCGCGGCCGCCCAGGCGGCGGGCCTGTCCCGCATCACCGCGCGGCGCTACCTGGAACACCTGGTCGACACCGCCCGCGCGGCCCGCAGCCCGCAGTACGGCCATGTCGGGCGCCCGGAGCTGGTGTACCGGTGGCTCACGGCGACGGAGCGGCCTCCCGCTCCGGGCGCGTCGCCGACGTAGTCCTATAACAACGTTGTCAGGTGGATGACGGGCGTCAACGCCCATCCGTGGCACGGGCATTGACCTTGCTCCGAGCGCGCCCTTACGTTCACCGGGCAGCTCCGCGTTGCACCCCGCGCTGTAGGAGGTCGTGCCCGTGCGTCCCACCACCACCCCGCTGCTGCTCACCGCCACCGCCCTGCTGGCCGCCGGCACCCTCACCGCGTGCGGCGGCGGCGCCGACGACGACCCCGACACGGTGAAGGTCTCGTACAAGCAGTCCACGGACAACGAGATCCGGGTCATGGACACGTTCCTGACGGACGTCAAGAAGCAGTTCGAGAAGGCGAACCCCGGCAAGAAGGTCGAGCTGGTGCCCATCAAGGCGCCGGACTCGGAGTACTACACGAAGCTCCAGCAGATGCTGCGCTCCCCCAAGACCGCGCCCGACCTGGTGTACGAGGACACGTTCCTCATCAACTCCGACATCACGAGCGGGTACTTGAAGCCGCTGGACCCCTATCTCGACAAGTGGGACGACTGGGACCAGTTCATCGACACGGCCAAGGCGGCGGCGAAGGCGGCCGACGGGAAGACGTACGGCGTGCCGGACGGCACGGACACGCGCGGCCTGTGGTTCAGCAGGGCGATCTTCAAGAAGGCGGGGCTGCCGCAGGACTGGCGGCCGAAGAACTGGGACGAGGTCCTCGACGCGGCCCGCACGATCAAGAAGAAGGTCCCGGGCGTCACCCCTTTGAACGTCTACACCGGGAAGCCGGCCGGCGAGGCGGCGACCATGCAGGGCTTCCAGATGCTCGCCTACGGGACGGGCGAGGACCCGCTGTACGACCCGAAGGCGAAGAAGTGGGTCACCGGCGGCAAGGGCTTCAAGGACTCCCTGAAGTTCGTGGAGACGGTCTACGACGAGAAGCTCGGCCCCGACGTCTCCGACGCCCTCGACCCCAACTTCGCGACGCGCGTGCGCGGTGAGCTGCTGCCCGAGGGCAAGCTGGGCATCGCCCTCGACGGCTCGTGGCTGCCGCAGGACTGGGGCAAGGGCGCGGGGCACGAGTGGCCCGCGTGGTCGCGTGAGCTGGGCCTGGCCCCCATGCCGACGCAGCACGGCCAGGCGCCCGGCAAGGTGAGCATGTCCGGCGGCTGGACCTGGGCCATCCCGGCCAGGGCGAGCAACCCCGACCTGGCCTTCGCGTTCATCGAGACGATGCAGACCAAGGCCAACGCCAAGAAGTGGTACGTCGCCAACTCGGGCATCGCGGTCCGCGAGGACGTCGCGAACGACCCCTCGTACGTGAAGGCGCAGCCCGGCATCAAGTTCTTCACCGACCTGGTCGCCACGACCCACTACCGGCCCGCGTATCCCGCGTACCCGAAGGTCTCGACCGCGATCCAGGAGGCGATGGAGTCGGTGACGACGGGCGACAGCTCGGTGGAGGAGGCGGCGAACGGCTACGACGAGGAGGTCGAGTCGGCGACGGACGGCGAGGTCATCGAGAAGTAGCGCCGCCCCCCGACCGCCCCGACGCCGGGCCGCCCTGACGCCCGCCGTCCGGGCACCCGGCTGCCGGGCACCCCGCCGGTAGCGCCGGCGCGAAGAACCGTGCCGCCCACCCCGGCGAACGGGTCACCGGTGCCGGCACCGCACGCCATCCCTCCCGTGACCGCCCGCCACCGGTACCAGAGAGCGAGTGCCCGTACATGACCACCGTGCCCCCCGCTCCCCCCGGTGGCGTCGCCAAGACGGCGCCGGGGCCGGACGCGCCACCACCACCGCCGCCGCCCGTCCGCCGCACAGGCGCCCGTACCCGGCGGGGCCTGCTCAGGGCCCTGCCCGTCTCCCCCGCCGTCGTCCTGCTCGCCCTGTTCCTCGCGGGGCCGATCGCGTACTGCGCCTACATCGCCTTCACCGACCTCCAGCTGACCGGCCAGGCCGAGTCGAGCTTCGTCGGGTTCGACAACTTCCGGGAGGCGTTCGGCGACGAACGGTTCCTCAACGCGGTCTGGCTCACCCTCGTCTTCACGGTCCTGTCCTCCCTCATCGGCCAGAACACGCTGGGCCTGGCCCTCGCCTCCCTGATGCAGCGCGCGTCGAAGCCGGTCCGCACCCTCACGGGCGCGATCGTCGTCACGGCCTGGGTGCTGCCGGAGGTCGTCGCGGGCTTCCTCCTCTACGCCTTCTTCCGCCGCGAGGGCACCCTCAACGCCGTCCTGGACTTCCTCCATCTGCCGTCCCAGAACTGGCTGTTCACCCTGCCGATCCTCGCCGTCTCGTTCGCGAACGTATGGCGCGGGACGGCCTTCTCGATGCTGGTCTACTCCGCCGCCCTCAACGAGATCCCCCAGGAAATCACCGAGGCGGCGCAGATGGACGGCGCGAGCGGCTGGCGCCGCATGTGGCACATCACGCTGCCGATGATCCGCCGCTCGATCGGCACGAACCTCATGCTCAACACCCTCCAGACGCTCTCCGTGTTCGGTCTGATCTGGGTGATGACACGCGGCGGCCCGGGAAACCGCAGCCAGACCCTGCCGCTGTTCATGTACGAGCAGGCCTTCCAGAAGAGCATGATCGGGTACGGCACGGCGGTGGCCCTGCTCCTGCTCCTGGTCGGCTCGCTGTTCTCCCTCGTCTACATGCGCCTGTTGCGTACGGAGGTCTGAGTGGCCCTCACCAAGCGTGCGAGCACCGCGCGTTCGCGGCGCAGGAAGCACCGTCTCGCGGCCGACGCGGGCCTGCTGGTCGTGGCGGCGGCGTTCGTGCTGCCCCTCGCCTGGGTGGTCCTGTCCTCCTTCGACCCGGAGGCGGACCTGCGGGTACGCCTCCCCGACGGCCTCACCCCGGACAACTACGACAAGGTCCTGACCCCCGAGATCACCTTCACGCCGCTCCTCAACAGCCTCCTCCTGTGCGGGGGCGGCACGCTGCTCACGGTGGTCTGCGCGGCCCTCGCCGCCTATCCCCTCTCGCGCTACCGCTCCCGCCTGAACCGCCCCTTCATGCTGACGGTCCTCTTCGCGACGAGCCTGCCGATCACCGCGATCATGGTCCCGGTGTACGCGTTGTTCGTCCAGGTCGACCTGATCGACACGATGCAGGGCACGATCTTCTTCTTCGCCGCGTCCCAACTCCCCTTCGCCATCTGGCTGATGAAGAACTTCATGGACGGCGTCCCCAAGGAGCTGGAGGAGGCGGCGTGGACGGACGGCGCCTCGTCCCTCCAGTCCCTGCTGCGGATCGTCCTCCCCCTGATGGGCCCCGGGGTGGCGGTCGTGACGGTCTTCTCGTTCGTCATGATGTGGGGCAACTTCTTCGTCCCCTTCATGCTCCTGCTCACCCCCGAGCAGATGCCGGCGTCGGTCAGCATCAACGACTTCTTCGGCAACAAGGGGACGGTCGTCTACGGCCAGCTGGCCGCGTTCTCCGTCCTCTACTCGACCCCGGTGATCCTCTTGTACGTCCTCGTCTCGCGCCGCCTGGGCGGGGGCTTCGCGCTGGGCGGGGCGGTGAAGGGCTGAGGGCGGGCACAGAACTGTGACATCCCTTCGCTCCGATACGTCCCTCGCGCCCCATTCGTGACGGCACATCTCCCTGGTATCGGGCCCCGCCCCGCACTAGCGTGCTGAGCCCGCGCCCCCCTCCCCCACCTGCCAGGAGCCGACAGTGAACCGCCCCTTCCGCCTCGCGACGGCCGCGCTCACCACGACCGCGGCCCTGCTGCTGACGTCCTGCGGCGGCGACGAGAAACCCTCCGGGGACGACGACAAGATCGCCGGGGCGGAGCAGGGGGGCGAGAAGAAGTCCGCGCCCCCGAGCGAGCCCGCGGACGCGGCGGCGAAGCGGCCGGAGATCGAGCTGCCCGCGGATCTGACGTACGAGTTCGAGTGGGCCAAGACGGGCGACAAGAACAAGGACGCGGTGCTGGCCGACACCGAGCAGTACGTGAAGGCCGTCGACATGGCCATCGCCGAGCAGGACCCGCTGCACAGGGCCTACCGCTTCTACTCCGAGGGCGACGCGGCGGCCGGCAGCCAGAAGTTCGTCGAGGAGTACGTCGAGTACAAGGACCGGATCACCGGCGTGAAGCGTTTCTACAACGCGCGGGTGGACGTGACGGGCAGCAGGACGGCAGGCCTCGTCTACTGCGAGGACCAGCGCAAGGCGCACAACAAGAGCCTCAAGACGGGGAAGACCGCCGAGGCAGCCGCGCCTTCCAGGGACGACTTCGTGCTCTACAGCAGCCGACTGCACAGGAACGATCAAGGCGTCTGGATCACCGAGACGACCACATCCGACCGGGGGAACGCCACATGCCAGCCGTGAGAAGGGCACCGCTCATAGCCGCCGGGACCATGGTGCTGGCCGCGGCGCTGCTCCTGCCGGGACCCGCGTCAGCGCGCACGGGCCACGGCGGCACCACCAACGGCAGCGCCCAGGGCCCCACCGAGGACGGTGGTGACGGCTCACTGACGGCCACCGCCGGCGGCATCAGTTACGACGAGTCCAAGAACGGTTCCGGACCCAGGTCCGGAACCATCGCCCCGACGGGCGACTACAGCCCGCCCCCCTGCTGGTACGGGCCGGCCTACACGCCCGCGCAGTTCAAGAAGGAGCGCGAGGCGGTCTGGGCGGTGGACTCCACGGGCCACTCGTGGGACCTGGAGCAGCGCAAGCGGTACGTCGAGGGCGGCCCGTACAAGAACTTCAACCTCGACAAGGCCGGCAAGGGCTACTGGTGGACGGGCTTCCCCAACAAGACGTACCCGCCCGGCTGGGACAAGTGCAACAAGGAGACCTTCTGGGTCGACGAGAACGAGCCGCCCCCCGCCGGCCTCCCCACCATCGACCCGGAGCTCCTGGCGAAGCTGGCCTACGCGAGGATCCGCGTCCCCGGCACCAAGGTGTCCCTGGCCCCAGAGGCCGGGACGAAGGTGAACCTGCCGACGTGGGCGTGGCTGGACGGCACCGAGTTCAAGCCGGTGTCGGTGACGGCCCGGGTCCAGGTGCTCAATATCCAGGCCACGACCACCGCCGAACCCGTCTCCCTCAGGATCGACCCCGGCACACCGGACGCGGAGACCTATCCCGCGTCCGGCGTCTGCGACCTCGTGGGCGACAAGATCGGCACCCCGTACGCCAAGGGCAGGGCCGAGGAGACCCCGCCCTGCGGTGTGAAGTACCTGCGGTCGTCGGGAGACGGTTCGTACCCGTTGAAAGCGACGGTCACCTGGAAGATCCGCTGGACGGGGACGGGCGTGGACGGCGAACGACCGCTCCCGGACGGCGAGTTCGGCGCGGAGCAGGACGTGGTCGTCCAGGAGATCCAGTCCGTCAACCGGTAGGGGGAACGGCCGCCGTTAGGATCATCGGCGTCGAAGGGGGAACGCCGTGCGGGGACGGTTGCTGAACGGCCGGTACGAGCTGCTCGCGCCGATCGGCGCGGGCGGCATGGGCCAGGTCTGGCGGGCCCGGGACCGGAGCCTGAACCGCGAGGTGGCGGTCAAGCTCCTCGTGCCGTCCGCGTCGGCGGACGAGGGCGAGCGGGCGCAGCTCCTGGCCCGTTTCCGCCAGGAGGCCCGCGCCGCCGCCGCCCTGGACAGCCCGCACATCGTCGCCGTGCACGACCACGGCGCGGACGGCGACGGCACCCCGTACCTGGTGATGGCCCTGGTGCAGGGCCGCTCGCTCGACCAGATCCTGCGCGAACGCGTGCGCGTACCGGTGGCGGAGGCACTGCGCTGGGCGGCGGACGTGTGCCGCGCCCTGGACGTGGCGCACACGGCGGGCGTCGTGCACCGCGACATCAAGCCCGGCAATGTGGTGGTCGCGCGGGACGGCACGGCGAAAGTCGTGGACTTCGGCATCGCGACGTTCGTCGAGCGGGCGGCGGGCGACTCGCGCCTGACGCACACGGGGCAGCTGCCGTTCGGCAGCGTGCCGTATCTGGCGCCGGAGCGGTTCCGCCAGGAGGCGGGCGACGGCCGCACCGACCTGTACGCGCTCGGCTGCGTGCTCCACGAACTCCTCGTCGGCGGGCCCCCGTTCACCGGTACGGCGGCCGGTGTGATGTACCAGCACGTCAACGACGCGCCGCCGCGTCCGAGCGCGGCGCGCCCCGAGGTGACGCGGCCCGTGGAGCGCCTCGTCCTCGACCTCCTCGCCAAGGACCCCGATGACCGCCCGGCGGACGCGGCGACGACGCTCGACCGGATCCTGACGGCGGCGCGGTCGCTGCCGCCGGACGCGGAGGCGGCCTCGCAGAAGGCACCGGCACCGGAGAGGGGCCCGGAGGGTGCCGGGTCACCCGCCCACGCCGACGCGGCGCCGTCGGGTCTGGTGCCGTTCGACTCGTCATCCCACGCTGACGTGCGGCCACCGGGCCCGGACGCCGCCGAAGGCGGGCCCTCCGCGCCCTGGGACTCGGTCCCTACGTCGTCCTCGCCCCGAACCCCGACCGTGCGGGTCCAGGACCCGGGCCCGCGACCGGCGGCACCGCCCTCACTCGCGACCGCGCACACCCGGCCCGCGCTCCCTCGCGCGCAGCGGTCCGCGTCCCTCGGGAAGACCTCCACCCCGCTCGGGCAGACCACCGTCCCCTTCGCGCCCGGCCCCGGCCGCCGCTCCCGCAGGCGTCTGTTGCTCACCTCGGCCCTGATTCTCGCGGTCGGCATCCCGGTGGGCTTCGGCGTGCAGGCCCTCACCGCGTCGGACGCCGGTTCGACGTCGGGGACGCCCTTGGGCGCCGACGGCAAAGAGGCGGTCCTCGAGATCGGCGTCGCCCACAGCTACCGGCACGTGGGCAACCCCCGGGGGACGGACGCGGGCCCGGACCCGGACTCGTACGAGAAGGCGGAGCTGGACGCCTTCAGGACCCAGCAGCTGCGTACGGTCAAGTCGGCCCTCACCGAGACCCTCGGCGCCAAGGGGGCCGCGCGCTTCCGTGTCGTGCCGGTGACGGCGGGCCCGGACACCACCTCGCGCGAGCTGCTCGCCGGCCACCCGGGCATGCTCGCCGTCGTCGGCGACACCGCGGACTTCGCCTGGGTGCACGACACGGACGAGGCGTTCCTGCCGGAGATCAGCACGTGCGCGGAGTACGCCCATGCCGACGGGGCGTTCGCGATCCCGGCGGACGAGGCCCGCCAGGGCGAGGCGATGGCCCGCTATCTGCGCGCGGAGACGACGGCGCGCCGGGTGCTCCTGGCGCAGGGCAAGCTGTGGGCGGACCGCGAGGACGGCATCGGCACCGCGCTGCGCAGGGGCGGGCTCACCACGAAGGCGCTGGACGTCGAGCCCGGCAAGGTGAAGGCGGCGCGGATCCCCGCCGTGGTCGCGGCGGCGCGGGCGGACGCGGTCGTGGTGCCCACCGGTACGCGGGCCGACGTCTGGGCCAAGGCGCTGCGGGCCGACGGCTTCAAGGGCCCCGTCCTCACGCAGGCCGACCCGGAGGGCACCTGCGCCGACTCCGAGGACCGGGCCAGGGCCAAGGCGCGGGACAAGGACGTCCCGGCCGGCGTCCTGCGCACCCGCAACTACACGGGCGAACCGGACGACAACCTCCCCGCGCGGGGCAACCAGGAGCTGTACGACGGCGCCACGGCGCTGGCCGCGGCCCTCGCAAAGCTCCCGCCCGCCGACACCTCGGCCACCTCGGCCACCTCGGCCGTCTCGCTGCGCCACACCCTGGACCGCGAGATCCAGCACGTCTCCGTGAACGGTGTCCTCGACGACGTCTCCTTCGAGAAGCGCCGCTCGGCACGGCAGCGCCCGGTGTGGTTCGACCGCCGCGAGGGAGCCGAGTGGGCCGAAGTCGGCAAGGTGGACGCGGGCTTCGAACCGACGCGCCGGTGACGGTGCCCGCACGGCGCCCCGCCCCGAGCTTCACGACCGCACTCGCATTCGATAGTTTCGTCCGAGCGTGTGGTTGCTGAAGTCACGGCAGGTACGGGGGACATCACGTGGGGGGTCATCGACCGAAGGACTGGCATGTCCTGGATCTGGAGAAGGATCCGACGCCGGGTGATCCGCACCGGGTGCGCAAGCTGGCCAAGGACCTGCACGACTTCTCCGACGACGTCGGCAGGGTGCTGCGGGACATCAAGGGCATGGCGGGCGAGGACGCGATCCTCACCTGGGCGGGCAAGACGGCCGAGGCCTTCACGGAGAAGTTCGAGAAGGCCCCCGAGAAGCTGAAGAAGCTCAAGAAGTCCTACGGCATGGCCGGGGACGCGCTCGCCGCGTACTGGCCACAGCTGGAGCGCGCCCAGGCCCTGGCCGACAAGGCCCTGGTCAAGGGCCGCGAGGCCCAGGCCGACCTGTCCTCCGCCACGTCCCGCCTCACCTCGGCCGACTCCTGGATGGACAAGGCGGGCAAGGAGGCCGACAAGTACAAGGACGACAAGGGCGCGGGCAAGGACGTGCCCCAGCCCGACCCGGACAAGGTCAAGGCCGCCACCCGCAACGCCGCCTCCGCCGAGAAGGCCCAGAAGTCCGCGCAGGGGGATGTCGACGCGGCCAAGAGCGCGTTGGAGGCGGCGAAGAAGATGGCCGCCGACGCGCGCAAGATGCGCGAGGAGGCGGCCGGGGCGGCCAAGCGGAAGATCGACGAGGCGTCCGACGCCGGTATCCGCAACCGCAAGTGGTGGGAGGAGATCGGCGACTGGGTCTCGGACAACTGGGACAGCATCGTCGCGGTCTGCAAGGTCGTCGTCGCCGTGGTCGGCATCATCGCGATGATCGTCGGCGGCCCCATCCTCGCCGCGATCGTCATCATCGCCGGCGCGATCGTCCTGGCCGACACCCTCAACAAATACCGAAAAGGCCAAGCAGGCCTGATGGACGTGGCCTTCGCCGCCATGGACTGCGTCCCCGGCATGAAGGGCATCACCACCGCCGCCAAACTCGCCAAGGGGATGAAGGGCCTCAAGGCGATGGGCCTCAAGGGGATGGCCAACGGTGTCCGCGGACTCGCCAAGTCCGGCCGCACGACGCTCACCAACGGCGCGAAGGGCGCCTACAACCGGGTCAAGAGCAAGGTCAAGGGTTGCGGCGACCCGGTCGACGCGGCCACCGGACAGATGTTCCTGACGCAGACCGACATCGACCTCCCCGGCACCCTCCCCTTCGCGTTCACCCGCCGCGCCGCCTCCGACTACCGCAGCGGCCATTGGTTCGGCCCGTCCTGGTCCTCCACCCTCGACCAACATCTCGAAGTCGACGAGGAGGGCATCGTCTTCCTCACCGAGGACGGCCTGCTCCTCGCCTATCCCCACCCCGGCTCGCCCGATCAGCCCGTCCTGCCCGAGTCCGGCCCCCGACGTCCTCTGACGCGGCTACCAGACGGGGGTTTCCGGATCGAGGACCCCCTGGTCGGACTCCACCACCGATTCTCCGTCCCCGAAGGCGGTGTCGCGCTCATCGAGCGCGTCAGCGACCGCAATGGAAACGCCGTCGACTTCGAATACGACGACCACGGCACTCCGTCGGCTTTGCGCCATTCCGGGGGCTATCACCTCAAGTTGCGGGTGGAGGACGGACGTCTCACGGAGCTCCGCCTCGCGGGTGGCGGCACCGACGGCGCGGACGCCGTCGTCAAGAAGTACGGATACACCGACGGCAACCTCACGGAGGTCGTCAACTCGTCGGGCAAGCCACAGCGGTTCACCTACGACGAGCGGTTGCGCATCACCTCGTGGACCGACACCAACCACAGCCGCTACGACTACACCTATGACCACCGGGACCGCTGCGTGGCCCAGGGCGGCCAGGCGGGGCACCTCACCCATACGTTCGCCTACGACGGCGCCGACCCCGCCTGGCCCGGCCTCCGCGTCACCACCGTGACCTCCGCCCAGGGCACCGTCAGCCGCTTCCTCGTCAACAGCAACAGCCAGGTCGTCGGAGAGATCGACGGGAACGGCGCGGTCACGCGGAGCACGTACGACGAGCACCACCACCTGCTGTCCCGGACCGACCCGCTCGGCAACACCACGTCCTTCACCAACAACGCCTACGGACAGCCCCTCACGGTCACCCGTGCCGACGGCACCGAGGCCCACGCCGAGTACAACGAACTGTGCCTGCCCGTAAGGGTGGTGACGACCGATGGCGCATGCTGGGAGCACGTGTACGACGAGCGGGGCAACCGTCTCGAACTCGTCGGCCCCGACGGCGCGACCACGCGGTTCACCTATGACGAGACCGGCGGCCCTACCTCGGTCACCGATCCGCTCGGCGCCACCACCACCGTCCGGTGCAACGCCGCCGGACTGCACGCGGAGATCACCAGCGCGCTCGGAGAACGCGCCCACCGCACCTACGACGCGTTCGGCCGCCTCACCCGGACCACCGACGCGATGGGCGCGACGACCCGCATGTGGTGGACCGTCGAGGGCCGCATATCCCGCGTGCTGGCCCCCGACGGCTCTCAGGAATCGTGGGAGTACGACGGGGAGGGCAACTGTGTCCGCCACACGAACGCGGACGGCGCGACCACCACGTACGAATACACGCACTTCGACCTGGTCCGCGCGCGCACCGGCCCGGACGGAGTGCGGCACGAATTCGGCCACGACGCCTCGCTGAGGCTCGTCCAGGTCACCAACCCCCTGGGCCTCACCTGGGACTACACCTATGACGCCGCCGGGCATCTGGTGGCCGAGAGCGACTTCGACGACCGGCTGACCCGCTACACGCGAGATGCGGCGGGTCGTCTGGTCGAGCGGACGAACCCGGCCGGGCAGACAGTCGCTCTCTCCTATGACGCGCTGGGCCGGCCGCTGGCCAAGAACGTCGACGGGCAGGTCAGCACCTTCGCCTACGACCCGGCGGGCCGTCTGGTCCGAGCCGTGGGACCCGATTGCGAGGTGACCTGGGAGCACGACAGGAACGGCCGGGTACTGACCGAGCGCGTCAACGGCCGAGCGCTCTCCTTCGCCTACGACGCCATGGGACGGCGTGTGCGGCGCACCACGCCGACGGGCGCCCTGGCCCACCACAGCCATGACGCGGTGGGCCGGCCACGCGCGTTGGACTCGTCGGGCCATGCCATGGCGTTCTCGTACGACGCGTGCGGCCGCGAGACCGGACGCGTCATGGGCGATTCCCTGGCGATCACCCAGACCTGGGACGCACTCGGCCGACCGCTCGAACAGACGGTGGCCGCCCAGGACAGCACCGTCCTGCGCCGCGGCTACGACTACCGCCCGGACCGTCACCTCGTCGGCGTCACCGATCCGTACCTCGGCGAGGTCACCCTGGGGCTCGACGCGGCCGGCCGGGTCACCGGAGTCCGGGCACAGGACTGGACGGAGACGTACGCGTACGACGAGGCAGGCCGCCAGTCGGCGGCCGACTGGCCCGACCACCACCCCGGTCAAGAGGCGCGGGGGGCCCGCGCCCATGCGGGCAACCGCCTCACCGGCGCGGGGTCGGTGCGCTACGAGTACGACGAAGCCGGCCGTGTGGTGCTCCGCCGCAAGACCCGGCTGTCGCGCAAACCCGACGTCTGGCACTACACCTGGGACGCCGAGGACCGGCTGACCTCGGTGACCACGCCCGACGGAACGGTCTGGCGCTATGCGTACGACCCGCTGGGCCGGCGCACCGCGAAAGTGCGCCTGGCCGACGGCGGTACGGACGTGGTGGAGCGGACCGACTTCACCTGGGACGGCCCGCTCGTCGCCGAACAGCTCACCACTGTCCGGGGTGTGCCGCACCATGTCGCTCTGACCTGGGACTACGACGGGTTGCGGCCGATCGCCCAGACGGAGCGGCTCATCGACCCGACCGACCAGGCGGAGATCGACTCCCGCTTCTTCGCCATCGTCACCGACCTCGTCGGCACGCCTACGGAACTGGTCGACGAACAAGGGACGACCGCGTGGCAGGCCCGCAGGACCGTCTGGGGCCTCACCACTTGGCCGGCCCGCAGCAGTGCGTACACGCCGCTGCGCTTTCCCGGCCAGTACTTCGACCCGGAATCGGGGCTGCACTACAACTATCAGCGCTATTACGACCCGGAAACCGCCCGCTACAGCACGCTCGATCCACTCGGCCTGGCACCGGCACCCGACCCTTACGGGTACGTCACCAATCCGTTCCGGCAAATCGACCCGTTCGGCCTCTCGGGTTGCGACACCGTCGTCCTTTACCACGGCTCGCAGAACTGGCACGGGGATCAGTTCTCTCTGCCCCAGTCCATCAGGGATCAGCGCGATTACACGCCGGACGCGGGTGTCTATCTGACCGACGACTTCAACAGGGCCGCCACCCAGTACGCGGGCCCTTCCGGCCATGTCGTACGGGTCGAGGTCCCGCGGGAGTTCGCCGACAGTGTGCTGCGCAACCACAGCGGGCCCGCCGGTAACCTGCCGGAGTACTTTGTGAACACCCCCGAGGGCGTGGACGTCCTCAACAACGGCGGGCCACGCGTGCTGCCGCAGGGGGAGGCGATCATGCAGCACTTCATGGGTAACTTCTGAGTCGGGCAGGGTAGTTGAGGTTGAACATGTCGGAAAGCGTCCTGGGCCGTGCCGTCTTCGGGCCACTCGGTGGGATCATCGAGATCGGCGCGGTCGCCGCGACGGGGACCTGGTCGCTCGCGGACGTCTCCGTGGGCGAGTTCGTGTCGGAGCGGCAGGACGACGTGACGCGTCTGCTGGAGACGATCCGGGACGTCGGTGACTTCACGCAGCCGGTCATGGCGCTCTTCGATGAGCTGGGATATACGAGGGATCACCCCGTGGCGGCTCCGTCCCTGCTGATGTGGTCCGCCGGGTACGAAGAGGTGTCCGCTCGGCTCGAAGAGCCCGCCGCGGTGCGGCGGATGAGCCGCGTCGGCGCGGATCTGCAGCTGGCCCGGCTTCTCCAGGCGCTGGTCGACGCGGCGATCGCGCGGGGCCCCGAGGTCGCGCGGGGCGCGGGATCGATCGCCGAGGCGTTGCGGATCGCGACGGGACTGGTCGCGGGGGCGCTGGACGGCGATGCGGACACCGCCACGCGAGCCGTGTACAGGATGTGGCGGGTCGCTTTCCTGGCCGGTCTCCTGCTGCCCGATTCACCTGCCCGCCCGGAGGCACGCCCCCGCTTCCGCGAGTACGGGCATGCGCTGGAGCACCTGCTCGGGGCGTGATCGCGGCGACCCGAGGGCCGGGGAACGTCGCTTTTCGTCCGTGCGGCACCTCTGCGGCAATGTGCCCGTTGCAAGGCACGGCCGACCCCGTACCTTCCCACCAATCCGCAACCTCGTAGGAACGCACCGTAGTCGCCACCCCCGCAGGCGCCTACGGTGTGCCCCGTGCAATCGAGCCAACCGAGCCAGTCAGCGCACCAGCCCACGCCCCCCTTCAACTTCCCCGCCGCCCGGCGCCTGCGTGAGGCGCTGGGGATGGCGCACGGGCATGTCGCGTACGGGATGCGGGCCGGTTACGGGCTCACGCACGTCACGGCCGACACCGTCGCCGCCTGGGAGCGCGGGCTCGCCTCGCCCAGTTCCGTCGAGCTGAGCGCGCTGGCGGCCACGCTCTGGTGCTCGCCCGGTGAGCTGATGGGCGCAGCGCGCACCCTGCGGGAGCACCGGCTCGCGCGCGGGCTCGCGCCGGAGGACCTCGCGCGGCAGGCCGGCGTGGAGATCCAGGCGTATCTGCGGATGGAGGAGACCGGCAGCTGGCGCGGCAACGAACGGCAGTCCGCCGCCCTCGCCCGCGTCCTGGAGCTCGAACTGCCCGACTTCGTGACCGTGACCGGACGCTCCGAGCACCTCGCCGAGCTGCTGCGCAGCGCGGTCACCGCCCGCTGGCAGGGGTACGTACGGCCCGTCGCCAAGCTGCTGGCGGTGGAGCGGCGGCCCGTCGAGGGCGCGCTGCGGCAGATGTACGACGACTACCAGTCCCGGATGGCGCGGACGCTGAACTGGGGCGGCGGCGCCGGCTCGGACGCCTCCGGCGAGGCCGGCCGGGACTACCTGGACCGCGTCCTGGAGCACTTCTGGCCCCTGGTCCGCCCCGGGCACCGCAAGGACTGACCCCGGCACCCCCAAACCGACGGCGCAAGGACCGCCCCTGTCACCCCACCCACGCCGCCCGGCGAGACCGCGCGACTAGAACACCGACTCCGCCTCGTCCATCCGGTCCTTCGGCACCGTCTTCAGCTCCGTGACCGCCTCCGCGAGCGGCACCATCTGGATGTCGGTGCCGCGCAGCGCCGTCATCTTGCCGTACTCCCCGCGGTGCACCGCCTCCACCGCGTGCCAGCCGAAGCGCGTCGCGAGGACGCGGTCGTAGGCGGTGGGGGTGCCGCCACGCTGGACGTGGCCGAGGATGACCGGCTTGGCCTCCTTGCCGAGGCGGGCCTCCAGCTCGTACGCCAGCGCGGTGCCGATGCCCTGGAAGCGCTCGTGGCCGAACTGGTCGATCGCGCCCTTGCCGTAGTTCATCGTGCCGTCCAGCGGGTGCGCGCCCTCGGCCACGCAGATCACCGCGAACTTCTTGCCGCGCGAGAACCGCTCCTCGACCAGCGCGACCAGGTCGGCGGGGTCGAAGGGGCGCTCGGGCAGGCAGATGCCGTGGGCGCCGCCGGCCATGCCGGACTCCAGGGCGATCCAGCCGGCGTGCCGGCCCATGACCTCGACGACCATCACGCGCTGGTGGGACTCGGCGGTCGTCTTCAGGCGGTCCATGGCCTCCGTGGCCACGCCAACCGCCGTGTCGAAGCCGAAGGTGCGGTCCGTGGAGGAGATGTCGTTGTCGATCGTCTTGGGGACGCCGACGACCGGCACGCCCGCGTCGGCGAGCATGCCCGCCGCGGTGAGGGTGCCCTCGCCGCCGATCGGGATGAGCGCGTCGAAGCCGCTCTTCTCGATGAGCTCCTTGGCGTTGTCGCAGGCGGCGCGGAAGCGGCCGCGCTCCAGGCGCGAGGAGCCGAGGATCGTGCCGCCGCGGGCCAGGATGCCGCTCACGGCGTTCAGGTCGAGGGGCCGGTAGCGTCCGTCGAGCAGGCCCGCGTAGCCGTCCTCGAAGCCGATGACCTCGTCGCCGTAGTGCGTCACGGCGCGGTGCACGACCGACCGGATCACTGCGTTGAGGCCGGGGCAGTCGCCGCCCGCGGTGAGAATTCCGATACGCATCGCGCTGTGTCTCCTGCTCGCTGTTGGTACTTGTGAGCCGGTCCGATTGTTCCACGGCCGGAAGGGGGACGCCGCTCACACCTGTCCGACGCACGCCCGTGCGATAGGGCGGCGATACGGGGGCAGGGGCGGGGAAGAGGCCCCACGCCCCCCGCCGGCGGGCCCTCGGTCCGGCGGGCGGCTTAGCCAGCCGCGGAGGTATTGTCAAGAGGGCACAGCCGCGATATCAGGTAATTTGTCCAGCTCACTCGGGGTACCCCACAGATCCCCGGCGGACGGCGACGAGCAGGCAGCGAAGAAGGGGAGAGCACGCGTGACGCGCAGCGTGTACGTGACCGGGATCGACCGCGGCGACGGCCGCCAGGTCGTCGAGCTGGGAGTCATGGAGCTCCTGACGCGCCAGGTCGACCGGGTCGGCGTCTTCAGGCCGCTCGTGCACGACGGTCCCGACCGCCTCTTCGACCTGCTGCGGGCCCGCTACCGCCTCTCGCAGGACGCCGCGACCGTCTACGGCATGGACTACCACGAGGCGTCCGCGCTCCAGGCCGAGCGCGGCACCGACGAGCTGGTCTCGCGGATCGTCGACCGCTTCCACCGGGTCGCCGCGGAGTACGAGGTGGTCCTGGTCCTCGGCACGGACTTCGCCGACACCCAGCTCCCCGACGAGCTGGCGCTCAACGCCCGCCTCGCCAACGAGTTCGGCGCCTCGGTGCTGCCCGTGGTCGGCGGCAAGAACCAGACCGCGGAGTCGGTGCACGCCGAGACGCGCAACGCCCACCGCGCCTACGACAGCCTGGGCTGCGACGTCCTCGCCATGATCACCAACCGGGTGGCCCCCGCCGACCGCGACGAGATCCACGAGCGGCTGAAGGCCGCGCTGCCCGTGCCCTGCTACGTCCTGCCCGACGAGGCCGCGCTCTCCGCGCCGACGGTCGCGCAGATCACCCACGCCCTCGGCGGCCGGGTCCTGCTCGGCGACGACGCGGGGCTGGCCCGCGACGCCCTGGACTTCGTCTTCGGCGGCGCCATGCTGCCGAACTTCCTCAACGCCCTGACCCCGGGCTGCCTGGTCGTCACCCCCGGTGACCGCGCCGACCTCGTGGTGGGCTCCCTCGCCGCGCACAGCGCCGGCACGCCGCCCATCGCGGGCGTCCTGCTGACCCTGAACGAGCAGCCCGGCCAGGAGATCCTCACCCTCGCCGACCGCCTCGCGCCCGGCACCCCGGTGGTCGCCGTCTCCGGCGGCTCCTTCCCGACGGCCGCCGAGCTGTTCGCCCTGGAGGGCAAGCTGAACGCGGCGACGCCCCGCAAGGCGGAGACCGCCCTCGGCCTCTTCGAGCGGTACGTCGACACCGCCGACCTGCTGGGGCGCGTCTCCACGCCGAGCAGCGGCCGCGTCACGCCGATGATGTTCGAGCACAAGCTCCTGGAGCGGGCCCGCGCCGACCGGCGCCGCGTCGTGCTGCCCGAGGGCACCGAGGAGCGCGTGCTGCGCGCCGCCGACGTACTGCTGCGCCGGGGCGTGTGCGACCTGACGCTGCTCGGGCCCGTGGAGCAGATCCGCAAGAAGGCCGCGGACCTCGGGGTGGACCTCGCCGACTCCGAGCTGATCGACCCGCAGACCTCCGAGCTGCGGGACCGTTTCGCCGGGAAGTACGCGCAGCTGCGCGCCCACAAGGGCGTCACCGTCGAGCTGGCGTACGACGTGGTGGCCGACGTCAACTACTTCGGCACGCTGATGGTCCAGGAGGGTCTGGCCGACGGCATGGTGTCGGGCTCCGTGCACTCCACGGCCGCGACCATCCGCCCCGCCTTCGAGATCATCAAGACCAAGCCGGACGCCTCGATCGTGTCGTCGGTCTTCTTCATGTGCCTGGCCGACAAGGTCCTCGTCTACGGCGACTGCGCGGTGAACCCGGACCCGAACGCCGAGCAGCTCGCCGACATCGCCGTGCAGGCGGCGGCCACCGCCGCGCAGTTCGGGGTCGAGCCGCGGATCGCGATGCTCTCGTACTCGACGGGCACCTCCGGTTCGGGCGCCGACGTCGACAAGGTGCGCGAGGCCACCGAGAAGGTGCGGGCCGGCCGCCCGGACCTGAAGATCGAGGGCCCGATCCAGTACGACGCCGCCGTGGAGCCGTCGGTCGCGGCCACCAAGCTGCCGGGCTCCGACGTCGCGGGCCAGGCCAGCGTGCTGATCTTCCCGGACCTCAACACCGGCAACAACACCTACAAGGCCGTGCAGCGCTCGGCCGGCGCGATCGCCGTCGGCCCGGTCCTCCAGGGCCTGCGCAAGCCGGTCAACGACCTGTCCAGGGGCGCGCTCGTCCAGGACATCGTGAACACCGTCGCCATCACGGCGATCCAGTCCCAGACCCCGGCCGCCGGCTGACCCCCACAGAAAGCACTCGAAATCCGTGACTGCTACGCGCGTCCTCGTCCTCAACTCCGGCTCGTCGTCGGTGAAGTACCAGCTGCTCGACATGCGCGACAGCTCACGCCTGGCCGTCGGCCTCGTCGAGCGGATCGGCGAGGAGACCTCGCGGCTCAAGCACACCCCGCTGACCGGCGACGGCGAGCCCCGCGAGCGCGAGGAGCCGATCGCCGACCACGAGGCGGCGCTGAAGGCCGTCGCCGGGGAGCTGGCCGCCGACGGGCTCGGCCTGGACTCCCCCGAGCTGGCCGCGATAGGCCACCGGGTGGTGCACGGCGGTCTGAAGTTCTCCGCGCCGACCGTGATCACCGACGAGGTGCTCCAGGAGATCGAGCGGCTGGTGCCGGTGGCGCCGCTGCACAACCCCGCCAACATCACGGGCATCCGCACCGCGCAGGCGCTCCGTCCCGACCTGCCCCAGGTCGCCGTCTTCGACACCGCGTTCCACACGACGATGCCGGAGTCCGCGGCGCGCTACGCGATCGACGTGCGGACCGCCGACGAGCACCGCGTGCGGCGCTACGGCTTCCACGGCACCTCGCACGCGTACGTCTCGCGCAAGACCGCCCAGCTGCTGGGCAAGGCCCCCGAGGACGTCAACGTCATCGTGCTGCACCTGGGCAACGGCGCCTCGGCGACGGCCGTGCGGGCCGGCGAGTGCGTGGACACCTCGATGGGGCTCACGCCGCTGGAGGGGCTGGTGATGGGCACCCGTTCCGGTGACCTGGACCCGGCGGTCATCTTCCATCTGGCGCGGGTCGGCGGGATGTCCGTGGACGAGATCGACGTGCTGCTCAACAAGAAGAGCGGCCTGATCGGCCTCTGCGGCGACAACGACATGCGTGAGATCCGGCGCCGCGTGGACGCGGGCGACCAGGAGGCCGCGCTCGCCTTCGACATCTACATCCACCGCCTGAAGAAGTACATCGGCGCCTACTACGCCGTGCTCGGCCGCGTGGACGCCGTGGTGTTCACGGCGGGCGTCGGCGAGAACGCGGCGCCGGTCCGCGAGGCGGCCGTGGCGGGCCTGGAGGAGCTGGGGCTCGCGGTCGACGGGGAGCTGAATTCCGTACGTTCCGACGAAGCGCGGCTCATTTCACCCGAGTACGCGCGTGTGGCGGTCGCCGTGGTCCCCACGGACGAGGAACTGGAGATCGCCGATCAGACATACGCGCTGGTGGGAAAGGGTTCGGCGGAATAATGCGGACTCCGCGCCGAAACACCGCAACGACTGAGCGCGCTTCCGCCCATTTGTAGATTCCACCAGACGGAATATTCCGAAGCGAAACAAACCGATAGGATCGTCCCCATGCGCCGTTCCAAAATCGTCTGCACGCTGGGCCCCGCCGTCGACTCCGAAGAGCAGCTCGTCTCGCTGATCGAGGCCGGCATGAACGTGGCCCGCTTCAACTTCAGCCACGGCACGCACGCCGAGCACCAGGGCCGGTACGACCGCGTCCGCTCGGCCGCCGCGAAGACCGGCCGGGCCATCGGCGTCCTCGCCGACCTCCAGGGCCCGAAGATCCGTCTGGAGACCTTCGCCGAGGGCCCCGTCGAGCTGGTGCGCGGTGACGAGTTCACCATCACCACCGAGGACGTGCCCGGCGACAAGTCGATCTGCGGCACCACCTACAAGGGCCTGCCGGGCGATGTCTCCAAGGGCGACCAGATCCTCATCAACGACGGCAACGTCGAGCTGCGCGTCGTCGAGGTGGACGGCCCGCGCGTGAAGACGATCGTGGTCGAGGGCGGTGTCATCTCCGACCACAAGGGCATCAACCTGCCCGGCGCGGCCGTGAACGTGCCCGCGCTGTCCGAGAAGGACATCGAGGACCTGCGCTTCGCCCTGAAGATGGGCTGCGACATGGTCGCCCTGTCCTTCGTGCGCGACGCCCACGACGTGAAGGACGTCCACAAGGTGATGGACGAGGAGGGCCGCCGGGTCCCCGTCATCGCCAAGGTGGAGAAGCCGCAGGCCGTCGCCAACATGGAGGGCGTCGTCGCGGCGTTCGACGCCGTGATGGTGGCCCGCGGCGACCTCGCGGTCGAGTACCCGCTCGAGAAGGTCCCGATGGTGCAGAAGCGCCTCGTGGAGATGTGCCGCCGCAACGCCAAGCCGGTGATCGTCGCGACCCAGATGATGGAGTCGATGATCACCAACTCGCGCCCCACGCGCGCCGAGGCGTCCGACGTCGCCAACGCGATCCTGGACGGCGCGGACGCGGTCATGCTGTCGGCCGAGTCGAGTGTCGGCGCGTACCCGATCGAGACCGTCAAGACGATGTCGAAGATCGTCGTGGCGGCCGAGGAGGAGCTGCTCTCCAAGGGTCTGCAGCCGCTCGTGCCCGGCAAGAAGCCGCGCACGCAGGGCGGTTCGGTGGCCCGTGCCGCCGCCGAGATCGCCGACTTCCTCGGCGGCAAGGCGCTGGTGGCCTTCACCCAGTCCGGTGACACCGCCCGCCGGCTGTCCCGCTACCGCGCGGCCCAGCCGATCCTCGCCTTCACCACCGACGAGTCGACCCGCAACCAGCTCACGCTGAGCTGGGGCGTGGACACCTACGTCGTGCCGCACGTCGACAACACCGACGCGATGGTGGAGCTGGTCGACGCCGAGCTGATCAAGCTCAACCGCTTCAACGACGGCGACACGGTCGTCATCACCGCGGGCTCGCCCCCCGGCGTCCCCGGCACCACCAACATGGTGCGGGTGCACCACCTGGGCGGCATCGACCGCGACTGACGGTCCGTACCCCCGTACGAAATGAGGGCGCCCCCTGCGACAGGGGGCGCCCTCATCTGCGTACGGCTCAGTCGGTGATCGACTGGTGGAGACCGGGGATGGTCAGGTCACCGCCGAACTGGCCCGCCTGCTGGACCTTCACATCCGTGAAGTAGATCAGCGGGATGTTCAGCGGCGGCGGGTGCTCGGGGTCGAAGGTGATCGGGATGAGCCCGAACAGCTTGCCCGAGATCCGCTCGGTGTACATCGTCGTCGCGCCGTTGCGGATGGTGGACTTGGAGCCCTTGGCGGCCTCGACGTGGTACGTCCTGCCGCCCGGCCCCTCGACGATCTGGTGCAGGTCCACGATGTCCGTCTTCTGGACGACGTACTTCAGCGCCTGCTTGGTTCTGCCGTTCGCCATCGTGAGGTTCACGACGCCCTGGTAGTCGGCGTCCATGAGCTTGAGCGAGGTGGCCTCCAGGTGCCACGGCTGGTTCGGGATCGGCACGGGCGTCTGCTCGGCCTCGCCGTCGACCTTCTTCTCGACCACGCACGGGAACGGCTTCTTGCCGTTCGCGTCCGGCGCCATCGGGTCCTCGGGCTCGTCCTTCGCCTCGTCGTCCGCCGGGTCGTCCGCGGTCTCGTCCGCCGCCTCGCCGGTGGTGCCCTCGGCCTTCTTCGTGCCGTCCTTCGTGCCGTCCTCGACGCCGTCCTCGACCTTGTCGGCGGCGTCCTTGACCGGGTCCTTGTCCGTGCCCTTGGCCGGGTCCTCGGCAGACGTGGTCTTGTCCGGGGTCGGGGTCGGGGCCGGGGCATCCGGGACCGACGCGTCGGAGTCCGGCTCCTTCGCGGCGGGCCCGTCGGACTCGTCGGACGCGTCGGGCGTGAAGACGTCCTTGAGGGCGTCGCCGAGACCCAGCGGGTCCCATGGGTTCCGGGTCTTGCCCGGCTCGGGCTCGGACCGCGGGCCGGACTCGGGGGCCGGCTTCGGGGCGGGCTTGTCGGCCTCGTCCTTCTCGCCGCCGGTCGACGGCGTGGGCACCGGCTCGGTCCTGTCGTCCGCGCCCCGGTCGCCGGGAGTCCGGTCACCGGAACCCTGATCGCCGGAACCCTCGTCACCGGTGGTGGGCGACCCGGGCGCGGGCGGCTCGCCGGAGCCCTTCCCGTCCTTGTCCGCGTCGTCCTTCGCGGGGTCGTCCTTCGCCGAGTCGTCCTTCGCCTTGTCCTCGGTGTCCTCGGCGTCCTGGCCGGCTTTGTCGTCCGCGTCCGCTTCCTTGTCCGGCGCCGTGACGCACGGGCCGTCCTGGAAGGGGTTCTCGGGCACCCCGGGCCTCGCCTGCGCGAGCGTCGGGGTCAGCCCCATGCCCATCAGGACCGCGGTGGGCATCGCGGCGATCGCGATCGCCTTGCCCGCGGGCACCTGGAGGCGGGTCAGCAGCGGCTTCCTGGGCGCCGCGTGACGCGGCCCTCTCGCCCGGGGCTCCTCCGCGAAACCCTCGTGGCGCGCCTCGTCAGCCGGCACGGTGCCTCCCGTTCGTGACGCTCGCCGGGCTGGTACCCGGCAGCTCGTGCTGCTCGTCGCTCCCCCCGCCCGCGGCCTTCCCGCCCGGGGCCACCGCGGCGGCGGGCCGTGCGGGCGCCCAGGAGACGCCGAGGGCGCCGCCGAGCAGGGCGAGCAGGAAGCCGATGACGAAGCCGCCGAAGTTGGAGACCACCAGGGAGACCAGGGCGAGCAGGATCGCCGCGACGCCCGCGAAGATCCGGGAGTGCGGCTGGAACCACATGGTCAGGCCGAGCACGACCAACAGCACGCCGATGATCAGGGATCCGGCGCCGGCGGTGGTCGCCATCCGGATGGTCATCGTGCCGAGCGTGAGGTTCGCGTAAGGGAAGTACATGATCGGGAGGCCGCCGAGCATCGTCAGCAGACCACCCCAGAACGGGCGCCGGCCGCGCCACCCCCAAAACGATCGGCGCGTCCGGCCGAGCATCTCGCCCAGTCCCACTTGCGCTTCGGCGCTCATGTCGTACAGCTCCTCGGGAATGGCTTGGTCCTGTGTGTCATGCGGATGCGGGCACGGGGACGGCTCCGTCGATGTGCCGTCGCGCCCCCGCGCCCGGCCGTTCATAGCAGCGAGTGCCTACCGGAACGCATGTCCCCTATCGGGGTGCCAACGGCCCTAGTAGCACTCGTGCTTGCCCTTTTTGACCGACATGTCGAGACCGGAGAGCTTGAAGGTGCCGGCCGTGGTCGCCCACGCGCGCTGGCGGACATCGGTGAACTTCACCGACTCCGCCTGCTGCGCGAACGAGTCCTCGACGTAGTGGTCGCCCTTCGCCGGGCCCGGCCCCTTGGTGGTCTGGTCGATCGAGACACCGATGTCGACCTTGTGGAAGGTCGCGTTGGCCTTCAGGTCGTCGGCGTCGATGTACAGCTTCTTGGCGATGACCTTCGGGGAACCGGTCTGGCCGGCCCTGAGGGTCATCGACACGTCGCCGAAGACCGGGACGGGCACGACCACCGACTGACACAGGTTGGTGATCTTGGCCGAGTCGAGACCGACGACGGCCACCGGATGCTTGCCCGACTTGCCCACGTCCAAGGCGCCGTACTGGACGAACCCCTTGCCGTTGAGTTCGTCGGCGGTCACCTTGAACTGCTGACCCGACACACTGAACGATGCCGCGAGCGCGCCCTGGGACAGGGCGACGCCTATCGCGGCGGTAGCCGCGACGCTCGGCACCATGACCACGGCGAACCGCTTCCATCTGGTTCCGCCACGAGCCACGGATTCCATGACTTTCCTCCTTCTCGGACGTACATCTCCGGCCCTGACTGCGCCCGCTCGGACGGGACAGCCGGGCAGGGATGGGAGAAGTGCTACGTCCTCGGGAAGGAGAGCGCCCGCATGGCAGGGCGCGAACCGCACCACGCATCACCGGCGATCACCCCCGAGCGACAACCACTGGTCGCGCCTGACGCACATCACGCACAACCTCGATGGACAGGCCCTGCCGGGGACGGCAGAGACCCCCCTGTCCCCGACCGGCGACGGCGTCGCCGGTCCGCTCGGTGGGGACCCGAAGCGCCCGCTCCCGACTGGCTGTCGGACTGCGGGTCATCGGACCGAGCGTCGCCGATCGTGGTGCATTCTCGGCCCCCGCACAAGGGGCGTCATTACTGGCTAGTAACGGCCCGATAACCGATCCGCGACCGCCCGGTATCGGTCGGCCACGGACGGTGGCTCCACGGCGGGGAGCAGAACGGGGCATGAACGGGCGAACCCGCCCAGAGGAACACCCCCGACTTACTCCAAGTAACAGTGGCCGTGATTTACCAAGTTTTGGCAAATCACGGCCACTGTCGTGTCCTGGGGAGGGAGTTCTCAGCTGGGGCGAGGGGTACGGATCAGAAGAGCACCCTGGCCAGCGCGGTGCGCGCCGACGTCACCCGGGGGTCGTCGGCGCCCACGACCTCGAAGAGTTCCAGCAGCCGCACCCGGGCGGCGTCGCGGTCGTCGCCCGCCGTGCGCCGCACCGTGTCGATGAGCCGCCCGAAGGCGTCCTCGACGTGACCGCCCACCAGGTCCAGGTCGGCCGCGGCGATCTGCGCCGCCACATCGGCGGGCCGGTCGGCCGCGTCCTTGCGGACCTGCTGCGCGTCCAGACCCTGGACGCGCTGGAGCAGTTCGGCCTGCGCGAGGCCGAGCTTGGCCTCCGTGTTGGCCGGATCGTCGCTGAGCACGTTCTTGTACGCCTGTACGGCACCGGCCAGATCGCCGGCGTCCAGCGCCTGGACGGCCGATTCGAGCAGGGCGTCGTAAGGACCGGCGGGCACCTCGGCGGGGGCGGCGGCCTGCGGGCCCTCGGCGCCCGGGTCGACCGTGAGGCCGGTCAGGCCGAAGCGCTCCTCGCCGACCTGGATGAGCTGGTCCAGGGTCTGGCGGATCTGCGCCTCGGGGGCGGCACCCTGGAAAAGCGGCAGGGCCTGGCCGGCCACCACCGCGAAGACAGCCGGGATGCCCTGGATCCCGAACTGCTGCATCAACATCTGGTTCGCGTCGACATCGATCTTGGCGAGCAGGAAACGGCCGTTGTACTCCTCGGCGAGCCGCTCCAGCAGGGGGCCGAGCTGCTTGCACGGCTCGCACCACTCGGCCCAGAAGTCGATGACGACGGGGACCTCGGTGGAGCGCTGGAGGACCTCGCGTTCGAAGCCCGCCTCGTCGACGTCGATGACCAGGCTCGACGCGGACACCGCGGCACCCGCCGCGCCTCCGCCCTGCCGGGCCGCTTCGGCGCGCGCCTGCTCCGCCTTCGCCTTGGCCTCCTGGGCCGCCTTGACGGCGGCGAGGTCGACGACTCCGCTCATGGACATGTTCCGTGGCTGCATGAGTACATCCTCCCCCAAGCCGTACGGGAACCACGCCCGTCCGTGGCCCCCCGCCGGATTGCGGGGCCACAGGGGGCACGGTCCAAGGTCCGCAGGAGGACCGTCGGTTGGCGCGGGGTCCCCACCCCGGGCCGGTCGTGCGTTCGTGCGTGCTGCGTGGTTGTCGCTCGTGGCGCTCGCTGACGGGGGGTACGAGGTCCGGTCTGCGCCGCTCGTCCTCGCCCTCGCCCCGTCAGCTTTCGCTACGGGTCGTAGCGTAACCGCCGAGCCTTGGCCATGGGTAGCGGGCGCCGGTGATCTCCCTCACTGCCGTGTGCACGGGGCTCCCCGACGGGGCCGTACCCACCGGTATGGTCGCCGCCATGCAGAGCCGTACGCCCACCACCGCCGCCGCCGCCCGCACCGGCGGGCGCCCTCGCAGCGCCACCGCCGACGCCGCGATCCTGGAGGCGACCCGGCAGGGCCTCGTCGAGCTGGGCTGGTCCAAGCTGACGCTCGGCGACGTCGCCACGCGCGCGGGAGTCGCCAAGACGACCCTGTACCGGCGCTGGGCGGGCAAGAGCGAACTGGTCGTGGACGCGGTCGCGGAACTCTTCGACGAGCTGGAACTGCCGGACCGGGGCAGCCTGGCCGCCGACATCGAGGGCGTCGTCCTGCAGTTCGCCCTGCTGCTCGGCCGGCCCGAGACGAAGACGGCACTGATGGCGGTGGTCGCCGAATCCACGACGGACGAGCCGCTGCGGGCCCGCATCCGGGCGTCCATCGTCGACCGCCAGAAGCGGCTGGTCCTCGCGGGGCGGGAGCGGGCGCAGGCGCGGGGCGAACTCCCGGCCGAGCCCGACGCGGACTCCGCCGGCCGCACGGCCGACCTCATCTTCGACGTGATCGCCGGTGCGGTGGTGCATCGGGCGCTGGTCAGCGCGGAGCCCGTCGACGAGGAGTGGGCCCGCCGCTTCACCCTCCTCCTCCTGAGCGGCCTCTCAGCGGCGACCGGGTCTGGCCGGTGGCCCTGACCCCCTTTCTGGCCCGCCGCTTCGCGGCGGATGCTTTCCCACCCACCCACCCGTTACCCCGCATCGGACGGTGACCGCCCGGGGCGGACGCCCGCTGCCACAGGGGATAACGCCGGGAAACGGGCGGGTGGGCGGGAAACATCCGCCGCGAAGCGGCGGCCCAGGAGATAACGCCGGGCAAACGGGTGGGTGGGCGGGAAACATCCGCCGCGAAGCGGCGGGGCAGGGGATGACCTCGGGCACCGGAGTCAGAGGCAGCACAGGTACCCGGAACAGGCGCCCCGCCAGAACAGGCGCCCCGCCAGAACCCTCAGACCTGATACCTCCCCACCCCGAACAGCCCAAGATTCCCGGCGACCCACGCAGAGGTACGACGCAACCCCTCCCCGAGGGACACCTCCGGCACCCACCCCACCCACTCCCGCGCCCGCCGATTGTCGGACAGCAACCGCTCGACCTCACTCCCGGACGGCCGCACCCGCGCCGGATCGACGACCACGGACGCCTCCCGCCCGGACGCCGCGATCAGCGCCTGCGCCAGCTCCCCGATGGAGATCTCCCGCCCGACCCCGAGATTGACCGCGTGCCCGAGCGCCCGGTCGCACTCCGCCATCGCCACGAACCCCCGCGCCGTGTCGGTGACGTACGTGAAGTCCCGCGTGGGCGTCAGCGACCCGAGCCTGATCTCCCGTACCCCCGAGTGGAGTTGGGCGAGGATCGTCGGGATGACGGCCCGCGCCGACTGCCGCGGGCCGTACGTGTTGAAGGGACGTACGACCGTCACCGGCAGCTCGAAGGCGTGCCAGTGCGAGAGCGCCACCATGTCGGCGCCGATCTTCGACGCGGAGTACGGCGACTGCGGCTGGAGCGGGTGCGATTCGGCGATGGGCGCCGTCAGCGCCGTCCCGTACACCTCGCTGGTGGAGGTGTGGACCAGCCGCCGCACGGAGTGCCTCCGGCAGGCTTCGGCGACGTTCTCGGTGCCGACGACGTTCGTCTGGACGTACGCGCCCGGCGAGTCGTAGGAGTACGGGATGCCGATCAGCGCGGCCAGGTGGAAGACGGTGTCGCACCCGGCGACCGCGTCCATCACGCGCCCCGCGTCCCGCACGTCCCCGGCGATCATCTCGACACGCGGATCGGCGAGGAGACGCGCCAGGTTCCCCTTCTCCGCGTACGGCTTGTAATGCGCGAAGGCGCGGACCTTCGCACCCCGGGCGAGCAGCAGGTCGACGAGGGTCGACCCGATGAAGCCCTCGGCCCCGGTGACGAGGACGGCGCGGTCGTGCCAGGAGAAGGCGGTGGGCGTGGTCATGCGTGCTCCAGGTGAGGGGTGGGGAGGGCGAGGCGCAGGACCCGCTCGGCGAGCAGGTCGGCGGCGCGGGCGTGCGGCCCGGGGTCCGCGGCGCCGCTCATGGCGGCGAGCCGCACCGGGTCGGCGAGCAGCGGCCCGATGAGGGCGGCGAGCCGGTCGGCCGTCGTCTCGGCGTCGGGCAGCAGCAGTCCGGCGCCCGCGTCGGTCAGGACCCGGGCGTTGTGGGTCTGGTGGTCGCCGGGCGCGTGCGGGTAGGGCACGAGGACGGCGGGGACGCCGGTGGCGGCCAGTTCGGCGACGGTCGCCGAGCCCGCGCGGCACACGACGAGGTCGGCGGCGGCGTAGCAGAGGTCCATGCGGTCGAGGTAGGGGACGGCGCGGGCGACGGCGTCGCCGCCCGTCGAGGCGAGCCGCGCCCGGGTCTTGGCGAGGGCCGCCGGGCCGGTCTTGATCAGGAGGTGTACGTCATGACGTCCTCGCTCCCGCCACCGCTCCGCGAGTCCGGCCGCCGCCTCGGTGAGCCGTGCCGCACCGAGGCTGCCGCCGTTGAAGAGGACGAGCCGGGCCCCGGCCGGTACGCCGAGCGCGTGCCGCGCCTCGTCGCGCAGCGCGGCCCGGTCGAGCGCGGCCAGCGGCGCGGCGATGGGCATGCCGGTGGTGTGCGCGCGGTCGCCGCCGGGCAGGTGGGCGCGGCTGCGGTCGAAGGCCACCGCGATGTTCGGGGTGAGGCGGGCGGCGAACCGGTTGGCGCGGCCCGGTACGGCGTTGGACTCGTGGATGAGGCTCGGCAGCCCGGCCAGGCGGGCGCCGACGATGACGGGGGCGCTGGGGTAGCCGCCCATGCCGACGGCGATCCGCGCGCCCTGCTCGCGCAGGATGGTCCGGCACTGGGCGCCGGACTTGAGCAGCGCGGCGGGCAGCAGGTAGCGGCGGGCGCCGAGCGAAGGGTCGAAGGGGATCATGTCGACGGTGTGCAGGCGGTATCCGGCGTCCGGTATCAGCCGGCTCTCCAGGCCCCGTTCGGTGCCGACGAAGGAGATCACGGCGCCCGGCACGGCGCGGCGCAGCGCGTCGGCGAGGGCGAGGCCCGGGTAGATGTGCCCCCCGGTGCCGCCCGCCCCGATCACCACGGAGAGGTCGGCGCGGGCGGGGGGCGCGGCGCGGCCGGAGTGAGAGGTTCGCATGGCAGTGGAGCATCGCGAGGGCGTCTAAGAGGGTTTTAAGAGCCGCGTTTGGCACCGTGGGTCCATGAGCTTCACGAGCCTGACCAGCAGAGGTGGCCCGCCGGGCGCGAGTGAGCCGGTGCCGCACAAGATCCTGGTGGTGGACGACGACCCCGAGGTCCGGGCCGCCGTCGAGGACGCCCTGACGGTCGAGGGCCATCTGGTGCACGGCGCCGCCGACGGGCATCGCGCGCTCACGGCGGTGGCCCGCTGGGAGCCGGACCTGGTCGTCCTCGACGTGCTGATGCCCGTCATGGACGGCCTCGCCGTCTGCCGAAGGCTGCGCGCCGCGGGCGATCGCACGCCGGTGCTCGTCCTGACCGCCCTGGACTCGGTGAGCGAGCGGGTGGACGGCCTGGACGCGGGCGCCGACGACTATCTGGTCAAGCCTTTCGCGCTGGACGAGCTGGTGGCCCGCGTACGGGCGCTGCTGCGGCGCGCGTCACCGGAGCCGCCCGCGGGCGACGGCGACGACCTGAGGTACGACGATCTCGTCCTGGACCCGGCCACCCGCACCGGCCGCCGGGGCGGGCGCCGCGTCGAGTTCAGCCGCACGGAGGCCGTCCTCCTGGAGCTGCTGCTGCGCAACGCCGGGCAGGTCCTGCCGCGCGAGCTGATCCAACGGGCGGTGTGGGGCCGCGACTTCGGCCCGGACTCCAACTCCCTGGCGGTGTATGTCGGTTATCTGCGCCGCAAGCTGGAGTCGGGCGGCGAGCCGCGGCTGGTCCACACCGTGCACGGGGTCGGCTACCGGCTGGGCTCCCCGTGAGCGCCCGGCGCGGGCTCGGTGCGCGCTGGCGCCGCCGCAGGCCGCTGCGCACCCGGCTCGCGGTGGCCGCGGCGGCGGCCGTGGCGCTGGTGGCGGTCGGGGTGTGCGTCGCCGCGTTCGTGGTGATCCGCTTCAAGCTGTATCAGCAGCTCGACCAGAACCTCGCCCAGTCGGCGACGCTCATCGCCCAGCAGAACCGCGACGAGGGCCCCGGCGTGCTGACCGGCCAGTGCCGGTTCCTCGGCGCGCCCGCGTGTTCGCAGATCGTCCCCGCGGACTCCGCCGAGGACCCGGGTGAGGCTTATCTGCTGCCCGTGTCCGGGGCGACGCGCGCGGTCGCGTCGGGGCGGCGGGCCCCGTACTACGCGAACTTCACGCTGCCCGGCGGGAAGCCGGGCCGGATGTACACGACCACCTTCGGCTCGGGCGTGGCGGTGCAGGTGGCGTCGCGGGCCGACATCGCCGAGCGCGGGGTGCGCCAGGCGGCGGGGCTGCTGCTCGCGGTGGGCGGCGCAGGCGTCCTGCTCTCGGCGGTCGGCGGCTACTGGGTCTCGCGCACCGGCCTGGCCCCGATCACCCGGCTCACCGCCACGGCCGAACGCATCGCCGCCACGCGGGACGCCCGGCACCGCATCGAGCTGCCGCCCGGCCCGCCGACCCGCGAGGGCCGCCGCAAGGGCCGCAAGGGCCGTACCGGTCGGGAGGACGAGGTCACGCGGCTGGCCGCCACGTTCAACACGATGCTCGGCGAGCTGGAGGAGTCGGTCGCGGCCCGGCGCCGGCTCGTCGCGGACGCCTCCCACGAGCTGCGCACGCCGCTGACCGCGCTGCGGACGAACGCCGAACTCCTCGCCCGCGCCGACCGGTTGACGGCCGCTCAGCGGGAGCGGGCGGCCGGGGCGCTCGGCCGGCAGCTGCGGGAAGTCACCGGCCTGGTCAACGACTTGATCGAGCTGGCCAGGGACGAGGAGCCGCAGCCCCTGGTGGAGGAGGTGCGGCTCGCCCCGCTGGCCGCGCACGCGGTGGAGGCGGCGCGCGAGCACTGGCCCGCGATCCCCTTCACCCTCCACGTCGCCCCCGAGGCGGCGGACCTCTGCGTCCCCGGCGTACCGGCGCGGCTGTCCCGGCTGCTCACCAACATCCTCGACAACGCGGCCAAGTTCAGCCCGCCGGGCAGCCCCGTGGAGCTGTCCCTGCGCGCCACGGAGTTGACCGTGCGCGATCACGGCCCGGGTATCGCGGAGGAGGACCTGCCGCACGTCTTCGACCGCTTCTACCGCGCCGAGAGGGCCCGCGCGCTGCCGGGCTCTGGCCTGGGGCTCGCGATGGCCCGCCAGATCGCGCACGCGCACGGCGCGGAACTGACGGCGGAACGGGCCCCGGGCGGCGGCGCCCTGTTCCGCCTCGCCCTGCCCGCGCCGTAGCCCCACCCGTCGCCCGGGCAGAAGACCTGGCCCGCCCGCCGTCACGCCGCGCCCGGCTGCGGCTAGAACCCGGGCGGTTCCGTGTAGACGCCCCACTCGTCCCGCAGCACCCCGCAGATCTCCCCGAGAGTCGCCTCCGCGCGTACCGCCTCCAGCATGGGGGCGATCATGTTGGAGCCGTCCCGCGCGGCGGCCAGCATGGCGTCGAGCGACGCCCGCACCCGCGCGTCGTCCCGTCCGGCCTTGCGCTCCGCCAGCTCCCGCACCTGCTCCCGCTCGACCTCGTGGCTGACCCGCAGGATCTCCAGGTCGCCGGTGACGGAACCCTCGTGGCAGTTGACGCCGACGACGCGCTTGTCGCCCTTCTCCAGGGACCGCTGGTACTGGAAGGCGGACTCGGCGATCTCGCCGGTGAACCAGCCGTCCTCGATGCCGCGCAGGATGCCCGAGGTGATCGGCCCGACGGGGTGCTGCCCGTCGGGGCGGGCCCGTCGGCCCCGCTCCTTGATCTGTTCGAAGATCTTCTCGGCGTCGGCCTCGATGCGGTCGGTGAGCTGCTCGACGTACCAGGAGCCGCCGAGCGGGTCCGCGACGTTGGCGACGCCGGTCTCCTCCATCAGGACCTGCTGGGTGCGCAGCGCGATCTCGGCGGCCTGCTCGCTGGGCAGGGCGAGCGTCTCGTCGAGGGCGTTGGTGTGCAGGGAGTTCGTCCCGCCGAGGACCGCGGCGAGGGCCTCGACGGCGGTGCGGACGACGTTGTTGTACGGCTGCTGGGCGGTGAGGGAGACCCCGGCGGTCTGCGTGTGGAAGCGCAGCCACTGGGCCTTCTCGGTGCGCGCCCCGTACTCGTCGCGCAGCCAGCGGGCCCAGATGCGGCGCGCGGCGCGGAACTTGGCGATCTCCTCGAAGAAGTCGACGTGCGCGTCGAAGAAGAAGGAGAGGCCGGGCGCGAAGACGTCGACGTCGAGTCCGCGGCTGAGGCCCAGCTCCACGTACCCGAAGCCGTCCGCCAGGGTGTACGCGAGCTCCTGCGCGGCCGTCGCCCCGGCCTCCCGGATGTGGTAGCCGGAGACGGACAGGGGCTTGTACGCGGGGATGTCGCGCGCGCAGTGCTCCATCAGGTCGCCGATGAGGCGCAGGTGCGGCTCGGGCTGGAAGAGCCACTCCTTCTGCGCGATGTACTCCTTGAAGATGTCGGTCTGGAGCGTGCCGTTGAGCACGCCCGGGTCGACGCCCTGGCGCTCGGCCGCGACGAGGTACATGCAGAAGACGGGCACGGCGGGCCCGCTGATCGTCATGGAGGTCGTGACGTCGCCGAGCGGGATGTCCTTGAAGAGGACCTCCATGTCGGCGGCCGAGTCGATGGCGACGCCGCAGTGGCCGACCTCGCCGAGCGAGCGGGGGTCGTCGGAGTCGCGGCCCATGAGGGTCGGCATGTCGAAGGCGACGGAGAGCCCGCCGCCGCCGTTGGCCAGGATCATCTTGTAGCGCTCGTTCGTCTGCTCGGCGTTGCCGAAGCCGGCGAACTGACGGATGGTCCACGTCCTGCCCCGGTACCCGGTGGCGTACAGGCCGCGGGTGTAGGGGTACTCCCCGGGCCAGCCGATCCGCTCGAAGCCCTCGTACGTGTCGCCGGGGCGCGGCCCGTAGACGGGCTCGACCGGGTCGCCGGAGAGCGTGGTGAAGTCCGCGTCACGCTTGCGGGCCTTGTCGTAGCGGGCCTGCCAGCGGAGGCGGCCTTCCTCGATCGCTTCAGCGTCCATACCCCCGAATTTACTAGGACGTCCTAGTAAATGTCGATGGCTGACCGCCACGGGTTGCCCGTGGCGGCGGGGATCAGGCCTTCGCGGTGAGCGGCGAGCCGTCGGCGATCAGCGGCTCGACCTCGCGGACGACCTTGCGCTCGACGAAGAACGCGGCCGTCGGGATCGTGCCGGAGACCAGCACCCACAGGAGCTTGCCGAACGGCCACTTCGCCTTGGAGCCGAGGTCGAAGGCGAAGATCAGGTAGATGATGTACAGCACGCCGTGGATCTGCGACACGACGAGCGTCAGACCCTCGCCCTTGTCGAAGCCGTACTTGAAGATCATGCACGCGCACAGCACGAGCAGCATCACGGCGGTGACGTAGGCCATCACCCGGTAGCGGGTCAGCACGCTGGATTTCATGCCTCCGAGCGTAACCGCCCGATTTGCGCGATCTTCGCCGACCCCGCCGCTCCTACTTCTCCTCGAAGTCCCGCGCCGCCACCCGCAGCGGCCGCAGCATCGCGAAGATCTCCCCGCACTCCTCCGCGTCGTACACCCCGAGCCCGAAGTCCATCGCCATCAGCTCGCGCGTGGCTGCCTCGACGACCTCGCGGCCCTTCGGCGTGATGGAGGCGAGGGTGCCCCGCCCGTCGTTCGGGTTCGGCCGCTTGTCGACGAGGCCGGAGCGCACGAGCCGGTCGACGGTGTTCGTCACGGACGTCGGGTGCACCATGAGCCGCTCGCCGATCTTGGACATCGGCAGCTCGCCGGCCTGCGAGAAGGTGAGCAGCACCAGTGCCTCGTACCGCGCGAAGGTCAGTCCGTAGGGCTTGACGACCGCGTCGACCTCGGCGAGCAGGATCTGGTGCGCCCGCATGATCGAGGTGATCGCGCCCATGGCCGGGACCGATCCCCAGCGCTGCTTCCAGAGCTCGTCGGCGCGGGCGATGGGATCGAAGGGAAGGCTGAGCGGCTTCGGCACGCCAAAGACCTTACCCGCCGGTCATATGCTGGTCAGCCCCGTCTCGCGATTCGGTCATATGTTCCCCCGCACCCTCCGGCGTACGGCTGCGGGCCTGCTCCCCCGGGTCCCGCGTGCGCCGCACCTCCAGCGCCAGGAGGAGACAGCAGAGGGTGCCGATGACCCCGGCGCCCGCGACGACCGTGCTCACCGCGCTGAACTCGGCCGCCAGACCCGCGAGCGCCATGCCGACGCCCTGGATCGTCATGAGGCCCGCCGTGTGCACCGTCATCGCGCGCCCGCGCAACTCCTCGGGCACGGCCTCGACGAACCATCGGTCCAGGCCGAGCGTGTACGCCGATCCGGCCCCGGCGAGCGCGAGCGCGGCCAGCGCCGGGACCATGCCGGGCGTGGCCGCGTACACGGTCAGCGGGACCAGCGTGAGCGAGGCGAACGGCAGGACGAGGCGGGCGCGCGCCGCGGCGGACAGCACCGACCCGGCCCAGAGCTCGCCCGCGACCGTGCCCACCGGCAGGGCGCACATGAGCAGTCCGACACCACCGGCCCCGACGCCGATCTCGTCCGCGTAGGGGGCGGCGAGCGCCTCCGGGGCGACCAGGAACAGGGGCGGCACCCAGAAGAGCAGCAGCAGGGCCCGCACCCGCCGGTCGCCGAGCACCTGCCGGGCGCCGCCCAGCGAGTACCGCACGAGCGCCCCGCCGCCCCGGGTGCGCGCGGGCCGCCGCCGCGTCCCGCACCGCAGCACCAGCGCCGAGCACACGAACGTGCAGAGCGTGACGGCGAGGGCACCCCGCGGGGACACCAGGGTGAGGAGCACGCCGCCGAGGCCGAACCCGACCAGGACCGCGCTCTGCGAGACGATCCGCAGCAGGGAGCGCCCGAGCACGAACAGGTCGCCGTCGCCGAGGATGTCGGTGAGCGTCGCCATCCGGGTGCCGTTGAAGACGGGCGCGACGAGGGCGATGGCGCAGCGCAGCGCGAGCAGCGCGGCGACAGGGGTGGCGGGCAGCGCCATCAGTCCCGCGCACCCCGCACACACCGCGTCGCACAGGACGAGCACCCGCCGCGGCGGACACCGGTCGGCGATCCCGGCAAGCAGCGTGCCGCCCAGGAGGTACGGCAGCAGGCCGAGGGCGAAGGTGAGTGCGCCGAGCAGCGGTGATCCGGTCAGTCCGTAGACGAGGACGGTCAGCGCGATCTCGCTGACGACGACACCGAGCAGCGAGAACGCGTGCGCGACGAAGACGGCGCGGAACTCGGTCACGGCGAGCACCCGGAGGTAGCCGGCGGACCCGGCCGTGGTCGGGGGCGGGGTCGGGGGCGCAGGCGGGGGCGGGAGCGGAGGCGGGGGCGGGGGCGGTTCAGGGGCCATGGCCGCAGCCTCACGCGGGGACGCGCGCTGCCCTAGAGTTTCGGGCCCGGACGAATCTTCGGCGCGCGGGACGCGTGGGGTGTCCGGGACCGCGTCGTCGGCGCCCGAAGACGCGTCGTCGGCGCCCGGGGAGGGGTTCGCGTGCCGTTCCATCTGCACTTCGGTCAGGACGACCTGCTGCGCTGCCGGTTCGCGGTGTCGCCGCTGTGGGAGACCCAGGAGGCCGTCCGCACCCTCAAGCGTCCCGAGCGCCACGCCTACCACCCGCAGTGGCTGCGCGAGATCCGCGCGGCGAGCCGGGAGATCGACCTGAGCGCGCTGTGGCTCCTGATGCCCCGGCGCGGGCACGCCCCGGACTTCCTCGGGCCGCCCCCGATCGGTCCCGCCGCCCGCTTCGACGAGGAGATCGCGGGCGTCCGCGCGACCGGCCCCGAGGCGGCGGCGGAGGACATGGCGCGGGCACTCGCCTGCACCCCGGGCGCCGCCGCGTCGCCGAAGGGCCGGGCGCTGCTGGCCGATCCGGCGGGCGCCGTGCGGGAGCTCGCGGACGTCATGGAGACCGCCTGGCACACGCTGGTCGAGCCGGTCTGGCCGAGGCTGCGCGCGCTCCTGGAGGCCGACGTCGCCCACCACTCGCGGCGGCTCGCGGAGGTCGGCCTCGGCGGGCTGCTCCCGGAGCTGGACCGGCGGCTGTCGTGGGACGCCGGCACGCTCACCGTGGAGTGGCGCGACGAGCATGTGCGGGATCTGTCGGGGCAGGGTCTCGTGCTGATCCCGAGCGTCTTCTCCTGGCCGGACGTGGTGAGCGGCTTCGATCCGCCGTGGCAGCCGACGGTGGCGTACCCGGTGCGGGGCATCGCGGGGCTGTGGGCCGAGCCGGCCAGCCGTACGCCCGCCTCGCTGGTGCGGCTCCTCGGCCGCGGCCGGGCGGCCGTCCTCACCGCGCTCGCCACCCCGGACACCACCTCGGGCCTGGCGGAGCGGCTCGGGCTCGCGCCGTCGTCGGTGTCGGCGCACCTGGCGGCGCTGCGGGATGCCGGGCTGCTGGTGTCGCGCCGGTACGGGCACCGGGTGGTCTACACGTGCACGCCGCTCGGGACCGCGCTCAGCGCCGGGGGCGGTGTGGCACAAGAGCGTGAATAGTTCTTTATGTCACGATTGCCGGGCTGACTGATCGTCACCGTCGCCCAAGGGGTCTGGATGCATCGGCTGCTCCGCACGTTCACCGCGCTCACGGCTCTCGCCGCCATCGGGCTCACGGCGGGCTGCTCGTCCGGGTCCGGGTCCGGGGCGGACTCCGCCAGGTCCGCGGGCGCCGACGCCTCCGGCCCCTCCACCGCCCGGGCGAAGCGGGCGCCGCACTCCTTCTGGGTCGACCCCGACAGCCCCGCCGCGCGCCAGGTCGCGGAGTGGGAACGCCAGGGCCGGACCCAGGACGCCGAGGCGCTCAGACGGATCGCCGAGCAGCCCGTGGCGGTGTGGCCGGCCGGGGACGACCCGGCGCACGACATCACCGAGGCGACCCGGGGCGCGGCCAAGGAGGGCCGTACCGCCGTCCTCGTCGCCTACAACATCCCCCACCGCGACTGCGGTCAGCACTCCGCGGGCGGCGCGAGCAGCGCCGACTCCTACCGGAGCTGGGTGGACGCCTTCGCCGACGCGATCGGCTCCGCCCCCGCCCTGGTCGTCCTGGAGCCCGACGCCGTCCCGCACATCGTGGACGGCTGCACCCCGGCCGAGTACCACGCCGACCGCTACCAGCTGCTCTCCGAGGCGATCCAGCGGTTGAAGCGGCAGCCGAAGGTCAAGGTGTACCTCGACGCGGGGAACCCCGGCTGGATCACCGAGGCGCACAAACTGTCCGAGCCGCTGCTCCAGGCGGGTGTCGCCCAGGCCGACGGCTTCTCGCTGAACGTCTCGAACTTCCAGAGCGACGAGGTCACCAAGGCGTACGGCCGCACGCTGTCGGCGACCGTCGGTGACAAGCACTTCGTCATGGACACCAGCCGCAACGGCCGGGGCCCGCTGGCCGGCGGCCGCCGGGACGCGTGGTGCAACCCGCCGGGGCGGGGCCTCGGCACCCCGCCCACCGACCGCACGGGCGATCCGCTCCTGGACGCCGTCCTGTGGATCAAGCGGCCGGGCGACTCGGACGGCCCGTGCCGGGGCGGCCCGGCGGCGGGGCAGTGGTGGCCGGACTACGCCCTCGGCCTCGCGCGCAACGCGAAGAAGAAGGAGGCGTGAGCCGCCCGCTCAGGCGTGAGCCGTCCGCTCGGGCGTGAGCCCCCGCTCAGACGTGAGCCGTCCGCTCGCGCATGATCCACCCGGTCAGCCCTTCGGGCCCACGTGGATCCACTTCGCCTCCGAGGACGTGCCGTCCGTGTCGGTGACGAACAGCATGTACCAGCCCGGCGGCACCAGGGCCGCGTCCCCGCGGGGCACGTCCACCGTCACCGCCCCCTTGGCCTTGGTCACGCCCAGTGCGATCGAGCGCTGCTCGACGTCGGTCGTGTGCGTGACCGCGCTCGGCCGCATGAGCCGGGCGGAGGCGATGGTCTCGGGGCGGTCGGTGCGGAACGTGGCGCGGCCGTCCGGCGGCAGCTGCGCGGGTCCGTCCGCGAGCACCGGGCGGTTCTTGCCGCCCCGGTGCAGCGCGGGCGGGGTGAAGACCTCCATGCGCTGCTCGAAGTGGCCGAGTTTGGTGTTCTGCTGGTTGTCGAAGAGCGGGTCCGAGCCGAAGGTGACGACCCGGCCGTCGGGCAGGAGCAGCGCCTCCGAGTGGTAGTTGCGGCCCACCCTGGGCGCGGCCGCCTCGCGGAAGGCGTTCTGCTTCGGGTCGTAGAACTGCGCCTTGAGGATGTTGCTGGCGCCGCGGCCCCGGTAGTCGGAGGAGCCGTTGGAGGTGAACACCGTGTCGTCCGGCATGAGCACGCTGTTCAGGTAGCGGGTGCCCTGGGGCAGGCGCGGCCCGGTCTTGAAGGACGGGTTCTCCTCCTTGAGGTCGATCACGGCCGTGCGGCGCGTCGCCTTGTCGGATTCGCCCACGCCCCCGCCGCCCATGATCATCACCTTCTGGTCCTGCGCGGGCGGCAGCAGCACGGACGCGGACGTCTCGGTCTGGTCGGTGTCGGTCAGTCCCGGCACCTTCTCGAACTTGTTCGTCCGCAGGTCCCACAGGCCCGGCTCACGGCCCTGGTCTGCGGGGCCGTAGCCGGCGTTGGACGCCGGGTAGAAGAGCTTGCCGCCCTTGGTGAGGAAGAGCGCGGGGTAGGTCGGGAAGTACCGCTTGGGGCCGTCCGTCCACTTCTTCGTCCGCGGGTCGTAGATCTCGTTGTCCCCGGGGTCGATCACGCCCACGTCGTCGAGCCCGGAGACGGCGAGCACCTTGCCGTCGTCCAGACCGACCAGCGTCGGGTACCAGCGGGCCTTCTTCATCGGGTCGACCTGGATGTACCGCTCGGCCCTCGGGTCGAACTCGTACGCCGCCTTGATGCCCTGGAAGTCCTGCTTCTCCATGTCGAGCTTCTCGGCGATGCCGTACGTGTTGTCGGCCTCCTTGCCGGTCAGGCCCTCGATCTCGTACTGCGCCGACTTCTCGTTGACCGACTGCTCGCCCGGCCTGACCGCCTCGACGAAGACGCGCGCCTCGCTCGCCTTGACCTTCGTCTTCCACGGCTGCATCACACCGGACTTTGAGTACGTGATCTCGTAGTTCCGCTTGGCCCTCGGGACCTCGACGTCGAACTTGCTGACGTACTCGATGCCGGACGGCGAGCGGAACTTGGTGCCCTTCTTCAGGCGTATGCCCTTGTCGGGGTTCTCGTTCTTCACGCGCATGCCGCCGCCGGCCCGCTCCACCTCGCCGTCGAGCAGTTCATAGCGCGCGGTGCCGCCCGCCACCAGGAGACGTCCGTCGGGGAGCTGGGCGTGTCCGGAGCAGAAGAAGTCCTCGGGGGTCTCGATCTTCTTGAACGTGTCGTTCTTCGGGTCCCACAGGACCGTGTCGAACGACCCGGCGTCGAACTTCTTCTGCTCGTTGCCCGAGCCCGCGACGATCAGCACCTTGCCGGTGTGCAGGAGGGCGGCGTGGATGGCGTTGGTACGGAACTCCTTGGGGATGTCGACCTGCTTCCAGGAGCCGTACTTCGCCTTGTAACCGGGCCGGGAGATCTTGTACTCGTAGTACTGCTCCTCGGCGAAGGAGAGCGCCGCCGGGGCGTTCAGTCCGACGAGCAGCGCGCCCGCGCCGACTCCGATGAGTGTCTTCCTCGTACGCCTTGAGGGCCGGTAGGCCATGGCTCAGTTCCCTCCTGTCGTCGTGCCGGTCGCGAACGCCGGCTCGCCCTCGGCGTCCGGCGCGGGCTGCCCGGCCTCCAGCCGCTCCTCGCGCTCCGGACCGGCCTGGCGGGCCGCCCTGCGCTCCTTGACGACCGTGCCGATCCACACCGCGACCGGTGCCAGGGAGATGGCCATCGCGAGGACGGCCCAGGTGCGCATCGCCGCGTGCGTGTGGCCGAGCACGAAGGAGGCGGCCAGCGAACCCGCCAGGAGCACCGCCCAGAACAGGTGGATGCGGAAGGTCAGCAGCCGGTCGGGGCTCGCGTCGCCGCCCTTGGGCGTGACCACGAAGCGGCTCGGGCGGCGGACCAGGGCCGCGCCGAGCGACTTGGCGTAGATGGGCGCGGAGAGCGCCGACATCGCCATCCCGGCGAGGCCTCCGGAGCCCTCCGGCTCGTGCGGGGAGACGTTGTGGCGGCGGTTCCACAGGTAGAGGCCGATCTGGAGGGCGGCCGCGTCGCTGTAGAGCATCATCCAGACGGAGGCCGCGACCTGGGTGCCGGACGCCCCGAACCACAGGAACAGGACGCAGCTGAGGATGCCCAGCAGCCAGTTGACGGCCGTCATCGGGTAGTACACGAGCATCAGCGTGTACGAGAACAGCCGCCCCGGCGGCATGGTGAAGGGCGCCTTCCAGTACTGCTTGAAGAGCGTCTCGTAGGTGCCGCGCGACCAGCGCATCTGCTGGGTGAAGAAGTCCGTCCAGGACGCCGGGCCCTCGCCGACGGCCAGCACGTCGGGGGTGTAGACCGAACGCCAGTGCTTCTGGGTGGCCGGATTGCGGCGCCGGTGCAGTTCGAAGCCCGTCGCCATGTCCTCGGTGATCGAGTCGTACAGGCCGCCCACCTGGGTGAGCGCGCTGACGCGTACGACGTTGTTGGTGCCGACGAACATGGGCGCCCGGTAGCGGTTGCCCGCGCGCTGGATGAGCGCGTGGAAGAGGAACTGCTGGGACTCGGCGGCCTTGGTCACCGGCGTCTCGTAGTTGCCGTAGACCTGCGGTCCGACGACGAACGCCACGTCCGGGTCGCGGAAGTAGCCCATCATCCGCTCCAGGAAGTTGGGCAGCGGCACGTGGTCGGTGTCGACGGAGGCGAAGAAGTCGTACTCCGCGTGGTGCATCGCGAGCCACGCGTTGTAGTTGCCGTGCTTGGTGCGGGCCTTGTGGGGGCCCTTGTCGCGGTTCCACTCCGGTACGCCGAGGCGGGTGAAGTGGCGCACCCCCAGCTCTTCGCACAGGGCCTTCGCGGCGGGGTCGTCGCCCTCGTCCAGGAGCCAGACGTGGAGGGGGCCCCTGTGGTGTATCCGGACGGCGCCCTCAAGAGTGGCCCGGACCATGGAGAGGGGCTCCTTGCCGGGGACGTACGTGGTGAGGAAGGCGACGCGGGTGCCTTCTTCGGGGGTCACCGGTATCGGGTCGCGGGCGACCATCGTGGCGTGCGCGATCGATACGACGTTGACCAGCATGAAGAGCTCGATCAGGCCGATCGCCACGAGCATGGTGATGTCGAGGCCGATGAGCCAGCGTTCGCCGCCCTCGCGTTCGGTCCAGTGCGTCGGCCACACGAGGTAGACGAGCAGCAGGCCGGTGAGCAGGGGCGCCAGCGTCATCAGGAGCACGGCGCGTATTCGGTGAGGCTCACTGGAGAGGAGCTTGCGGTACTGCACCCGGTAACCGCCGCCCTCGCCGTTCCCGCCGCCGCCCGGGGGCTCGGTGAGCGGTCCGGCGAGCGTGCTGTGGGTGTCGTAGTCGTAGCCCTCCGGCTGCCGCACAGCGCCCTCCAGTGTTCTGGTGATCGAGCCGATACCCCCACAAAAGGGGAATTCCACCGGGGTGTCGACCTGGACGCGTCCGTGCGAGGGGTTTCCGGGCGGGCGGGGGAGGCTGCGGAGGCGTTCGCCCCTACGTGACCGACCCGACGCGGGGAAACACCCACCCGCTTGCTCCAACGTGGCCGGCAGGACGCGGGGATACACCCACCCGCTGCCCCTACGTGGCCGACCCGACGCCGGGATACGGGTGGGTGGGTGGGAAACATCCGCCGCGAAGCGGCGGCCCAGAAAGACCGAACCCACCACACAGGCAAGCGGAGAAGAGGGAGAAGAGACTAGGCCCGCGCAGACCGACGAAGCCGATGCCGAACGGCCCGCTGCGCAAGAGGCCCAAGCTCCTCAACGGCACTCACCAAAAGGGCCAACTGCTCCAACGCGGCCAACGCCCGCTCCGTACCCTCCGCATCAACCCCCTCATACAGCTCAAGCCCCACGAACGACGCCCCGACCGCCCGCGCGAGCCCGACAGGGTCGGTGAACTCCCCGAGGGGCGACGCGGAGAGGACCCGCGTCAGCACCTTCTCGATCTCCTCGATCCAGAGCGCGAGCCCCGCCGCCGTCGCCACGGCCAGCCGCGCCTGCGTCTGCGCCCCGGCGAGCAACTGCCCGAGAACGGCGACGTGCCCGGCGTCCCGCTCCTCCTCGTGCATCTCCCGCCCGAAGGCGAGCAGCCCGGCGAGGGAGTCGATCCCGGCGAGCCGGTCGCGGTAGCGGGCCACCCGCTGCTCGGTCCCGTGCCGACACGCCTGCGCGAGCAGGTCGTCGACGGAACCGAAGTGGTAGAAGACCAGCGCCTGGTTGACGCCCGCCGCAGCGGCGATGTTCCGCGCCGACGCTTTGGCGATGCCCTGCTCCGTGAGCGTCCGCAACGCCCCTTCGAGCAGCTTCTCCCGAGTTTCCTGCCCTTTGACGGAGTCCTTGACGGGGTCCTTGACGGGGTCCTTGACGGGGTCCTTGGCGGGGTCCTTGGCGGAGCCTTTCGCAGAGCCCGCCACGGGGTCCTTGCCCGCGCTCACGCCCGCGCCTCCTCACGGACGGGCCGCAGCCCGGCCCGCACCCCACACACACGGACGTCCGTGTACGCGGCCCGGAAGGACCCCTCGTAGCCGAAAAGCGGCCCGAAGTGCCGGTTCACGACCCGGACGCGGATCCGGAAACACTCGGCCTTGTCGTCGTAGGATTCCCGCACCTCGGCGTCCGCGCCGATCAACGACGGGACACGGCAGTCCACCGGCCCTTCCCGGAAGCGGTGCTCTCCGGAGCGGATCACCAGCGAACCGTCGGCCTCGGCCGAGAAGTACAGGTCGCTGGCGAGGTGCTGGTGCGTGCCGAGATAGTCGAGCACCCGGTCCCCCTTGGGGCTCAGGACCATCTGGGCGTCGAAGCGGCGGGGCCCGCCGGGCAGGTCGAAGGTGCGCACGAAGCTCACCGTCTCACGGCCGTACGTGTCGACGTACGGCACGTTCTCGATCACGAAGGGCACGTCGCGGCCCTGGCGCGGGACGAGGATGTTGCGGGTGCCGCCGGCCGCGAGGAACGGCTTCACGAAACCCCGGCCGTGCCAGACGCGCTCCATGACGCCCCGCCCGACGCAGGCCTCGCCGCTCGCCAGGCCCACGGAGAAGCGGCGGCGCAGCTGCGGGTGGAGCCGGTGGAAGTCGTCGCCCAGCACCGTCTCGAAGATCGACGTCATGACGGCTCCTTGACGGTGGCGAGGGGAGAGAGGGTGGAGAGGGTGGAGAGCACGCGGGGCGCACGCGTGCGTGCCGGTGGGGTTCGCAGGCAGCGGCGGGCCGCCGGGGTAGTCGGCAGCGGCGGCAGGATCACCGCGAGCGCGGCGGCCGCGAGGGCCGTCATGGGGGCGAACAGGACGGCCGCCGTCACGCCCAGCAGGCGCAGGGCGACGTCGGCGACGGCGTTCAGGAGGGCGCGTTCCGGGGTGATGCCGCGCTCCAGCCAGAGCCTGAGCCGGTCGAAGGACCAGGCCGTGGCCCAGCCCATCAGCGGCCGGAAGGCGGCGCGGTCGGCGAGCGCCCCGAGCCGGCCCCAGCGCGGACGGTAGTCGTACCCGGTGAGGAAGCGGATGCCGTCCGCCTCATGGCCCTCCCCCTGGCCCTCCTCCGGTACGTAGCGCCAGTAGCCGCTGCCCTCTTCGAGGAGGGAGAGCGGGTGCGGGCACGCGAAGCGCAGCGCGGAGGTGCGGGTGCCGTCGGCGCGTCGTTTCTCCCCGGCGCTGACACCGGTGCCGGCGATCGTGAGGAAGGGCAGCACGCGCGTGGCGTACCGGAAGTGCTGGGGCTCGCCGTCCGCGCACGGCAGGTAGGTGATCTCGGTGAAACGCAGATCCCAGCGCTGATGGAGAGCCGGCTCCTGGGTGTGCTTCCAGAGGTCTTCCAGATCGGCGCGTATCCGTGCCTCGATGTACAGGCTCACGGTAATCCCCCACGTCAGCGCATTATTGAGCGAGTGCTCAACTGAAGGTACAGCTGTTTGAGCAGTCGCTCAAGTCAGCGGGCAGGGAAAAGCCCCCACCCGTAGGGCGGGGGCTTCGTGGCGCGCGCGGGCACCGGCAGGGCAGGGGTCAGGCGGAGAGTTGGCGCTCCACCGTCTCGACCTTGGAGGTGAGGCCGTCGCTCACCCCGGGGCGGATGTCCGCCTTCAGAACGACGGAGACGCGGGGCGCTCGTGCCTCCACGGCGGCGACCGCCCGCTTGACGACGTCCATCACCTCGTCCCACTCGCCCTCGATGGAGGTGAACATGGCATCGGTCCGGTTGGGCAGGCCCGACTCGCGGACGACGCGGACGGCGTCGGCGACGTACTCGCCGACGTCCTCACCGACGCCGAGCGGGGTCACGGAGAACGCGACGATCATGCGTTGACGATCCCTTCCTTGCGGGCGCGCGAGGCGATGACCGCGGACTCGGCCTCGCGCTTCAGCTTGCGCTCGGCGAAGAACCCGCCGGTCGGCAGGACGGAGAGGACGAAGTACAGGGCGGCGGTCTTCAGGTCCCACTTCGCGCGGTTCCAGGCGTCCAGCCAGAAGACCACGTACAGCACGAAGAGCACGCCGTGGATCATGCCCATCGCCGGCACGGCGTTGAACTCCGTCGTCCGCTTGAGCACCGAGCAGACGAGCAGCAGCAGGAAGGAGACGGCCTCGGGGGCCGAGACCAGGCGGAGGCGGCGGAGTGCGGAAGCGGTCTTGATGTCCACGGGTCACCTTCGGTGAGGGGGGCGGCGGGCGGGCTGCGCGCTCGGCGGCGCCGATCTTGTGAACGCGCGCACAAGCGACCCCCATTGTGACATCGGGGAAGTCTCGGGGTTCGCTCAGGGGCCTTCACCCTGTTCTGGGTGGGTACGCGGGGGCTACCGTCGATTCGTGGCTACATTCCGGCTCCAGGGGAGCAGAGTGCTCGCCGTCGACATGACCGGCGACGCGGTGAAGGCGAAGAACGGCTCGATGGTCGCCCATGACGGCCAGATGGCCTTCAAAAAGCTGTCCGGCGGCGGCGAGGGCATACGCGGCATGGTGACGCGTCGCGTCACCGGCGAGCAGATGACGGTGATGGAGGTGAAGGGACACGGCACGTGCTGGTTCGCCGACCGGGCCACGGAGATCAATGTGGTGCGGCTGCGCGGCGAGAAGCTCTACGTCGAGGCGAGCAATCTGCTGTGCACCGACGCCGGCCTGCGCACGGGCACCAGCTTCACGGGCCTGCGCGGCGCGACGCAGGGCAACGGCCTGTTCACGACGACCGTCGAGGGCACGGGGCAGGCGGCGATCGTCTCCGACGGGCCGGCCGTGGTGCTGCGCGTCTCGCGGGAGTATCCGCTCACCGTCGACCCGGGGGCGTACATCGCGCACCAGGGCGACCTGCGCCAGAGCTTCCAGTCCGGGGTCACGTTCCGCACCTTCCTGGGCGAGGGCGGCGGCGAGGCCTTCCAGATCCGCTTCGAGGGCGACGGCCTGGTCTACGTCCAGCCCAGTGAGCGCACGACGATCGCGGGGGACGTCTGACATGCCCTTCCGGGAGATCAATTCCAAGATGGTCGAGGCGACGGTGCGGCCGGGCGCCACGATCTTCAGCCAGCGCGGCGCCATGCTCGCCTACCGGGGAGATGTCTCTTTCACGCCCAACCTCCAGGGCGGTCAGGGCGGTCTGGCGTCCATGATCGGGCGCCGGGTCGCGGGCGAGGCGACGCCGCTGATGACCGTGGACGGCAGCGGCACGGTCCTCTTCGGGCACGGCGGCCACCACATACAGGTGATCGGCCTCACCGGGGACACGCTGTACGTGGAGGCGGACCGGCTGCTCGCCTTCGACGGCACCCTTCAGCAGGGCACCATGTTCATGGGCTCCCAGGGCGGCGTCATGGGCATGGTCCGCGGCCAGGTCACCGGCCAGGGCCTGTTCACCACGACCCTGAAGGGGCACGGCCAGGTCGCCGTCATGGCGCACGGCGGGGTGATCGAGGTGCCGATCAGCCCGCAGCGCCCGGTCCACGTCGACCCTCAGGCGTATGTCGCGCACCACGGCGACGTGCGCAACAAGCTCTCCGCGGCGCTCGGCTGGCGCGACATGGTGGGCCGCGGCTCCGGAGAGGCGTTCCAGCTGGAGCTGTCGGGCAGCGGCGCGGTGTACGTCCAGGCCTCGGAGGAGAAGCTGTGAACGGCAATGTCTCGACCCCGGCGGGCGAGCCCGCGGTCTTCGACCCCACGACGCTGCCGAGCGACGACAACGTCAACGCGTACACCTTCTGCGTGGAGCTCAAGGGCAGCCAGTGGTTCCTGCAGAAGGGGAAGATGATCGCCTACTACGGGCGGATCGACTTCAACGGCATCGGGCACGGCCGGCTCGACCGGCTGGTCCGGACCAGTTTTCATTCGCCGCTGCACGCAAGTAACTGGGTCGTGGCGGAGGGCCAAGGCAAGATGCTCCTCGCCGACCGGGCCTTCGACGTGAATTCGTATGACTTGAATGAGGGCAACCTGACCATTCGCTCGGGCAACCTCCTCGCTTTTCAGCCAACTCTCGCGCTGAAGCAATCGATCGTTCCGGGCTTTCTGACGCTCATCGGGACCGGGAAGTTCGTGGCCGCCTCGAATGGTCCGGTGGTGTTCATGGAGCCGCCGATCCGGGTCGATCCACAGGCCCTCGTGGGCTGGGCCGACTGCCCCTCACCGTGCCATCACTACGACCACGGATACCTCACGGGGGTGATCGGGGGCGTGCGGGCACTGACCGGCATCGGTGGCACCTCCGGGGAGGAGCATCAATTCGAGTTCGTGGGCGCCGGCACGGTGCTGCTCCAGTCCAGCGAGGCGCTCGTGCCCGAGCAGGTCACAGGAGGGGTCCCGGACCAGGCGGGGGTGCCGGGAGGGAGGAGCGCTCCCATCCAACCGGGCCCTCAGCCGGGCGTACCGCGTCTTCCCGGACAACTGGGGGACCTCCAGCGTCGCTTCGGGCTGTGAGCGGTAGTCTGCGGAGTGTGACGGCGAACGCCTGTGCCCCTCCCGTGACCAGGGGAGGCAAGGTGCGTCACATCCCACCATTCGTTCACCTTTCAACTTCTTAGGTAGAATCGATTCCATGGAGACCGAGACGGCCCCGCAGTGGCTGACCGACGAGGAACAGTGCGCCTGGCGCATCCACGTGGAGGTCAACCGGATGCTGACATATCAGCTCGAAAAGGACCTTCAGCCGTTCAACCTGACCATGAACGACTACGACATTCTCGTGCATCTCTCAGAATCGGAAGACCTGCGGATGCGCATGAGCGATCTCGCCAGCGCCACCCTGCAGTCCAAGAGCCGCCTGTCCCACCAGATCACCCGCATGGAGAACGCGGGCCTGGTGCGCCGCGAGAACTGCGAGTCCGACCGGCGCGGCCTCTACACCGTCCTCACCCAGGAGGGCATGGAGACCATGCGGAAGGTGGCCCCGCACCACGTCGCCTCCGTCCGGCGGCACTTCGTCGACCTGGTCTCCCCCGAGGCCCTCGGCGAGCTGCACAAGGCCCTGACCCCGATCGCGGAACACCTGCGCTCCCAGCGCGGCAAGCCCTGACCCGCTCCGCTCCGCCCGGCGCTTCCGTCGCTCAATCCGCCGACGCCTGAGGGCTCGGCAGCCGGAGCTCGAAGAGCGCACCCCCCGACGGCGCCCGCTCCACCCCGAGCGTGCCGCCGTGCCGCGCCGCCACATCCCGCGCGATCGCGAGGCCCAGACCGGCCCCGCCCTCGTCGCGGGTCCGCGCGTCGTCAAGCCGTACGAACCGCTCGAAGATCCGCTCCCGCTCCTTCGGGGGCACTCCGCTGCCGTCATCGGACACCAGAAGGACCGCCCACGCGCCCTCGGCGCGGGTGGTGACCGTGACCCGGGAGCGGGCGTGCCGCTGCGCGTTGTCCAGGAGGTTGCCGAGCACCCGCGCCAACTGGTTGCGGGAGCCCGTGACCTCCACGCTCCCGAGGTCCAGCTCCACGTCGTGGGGGTCGCCCGTGCGCTGCGAGAGCTCCTCGCGCACGAAGGCGGCCAGCTCGACCCGGGCCTCGCCGGGCCGCTCGCCCGCGTCGAGCCGGGCGAGCAGGAGCAGATCGGCGGCGAGTTCCTGGAGCCGCACGGTGTCCTCGACGGCGCCGTCGACGTCCAGCAGCTCCGGATGCGCGGCGCCCACTTCGAGCTGCGTGCGGAGCGAGGCGATGGGGCTGCGCAGTTCGTGCGAGGCGTCCGCCACGAAGCGCCGCTGGCGCTCCACGGACGTCTGCAGGGCGGTGAGCGTCTCGTTCGTGGTGCGGGCGAGCCGGGCGATCTCGTCGTGCGTGTCCGGTTCGGGCACGCGGCGCGCGAGATCCTCCGACGCGGTGATCGCCGACATCTCCGCGGTGATGGCGGCCACCGGGCGCAGCGCGCGGCGCGTCACCAGCCAGGTGACGCCCGCGACGACGGCGAGCAGCAGGGGGAAGCCGATCAGCATGGACGTCAGCGCCGTCGACACGGCGCTGCGCTCGTCGGCGAGCGAGCCACCGGCGTAGACGGTGAGGTCGCCCCTGGTGGGCGTGCTCACCTCGACGGCGGCGAAGCGGTAGTCGGCGCTCTCGCCGTCGACGGTCGCGGAGCCGTCGGTGTACTCGGCGTCGTCGTCGATCTCACCCGGCTCCCCCGGCTCCCCCGGCTCACCCGTCTCACCCCGCTCACCCCTCTCCCCCGGCTCCGGCTTCTTTCCGCCGCTGTCGGCCGTGCGGGTCGCGGGGCCGGGCCCGACCGCGTCGGTCCCGGTGCCGCTGATCCGCTCCAGGTCCTCGCCGGCCGCCACCACCTCACCGTCCTCATTGACGACCTGGACCGGTGACTCGTCGGCGTCCGGCAGGTCGAGATCGTCGTAGGGGCGGCCGGCCACGAGTTGCGCGGCGACCTCGCGGGCGGCGGCGTCCGCCCGGCCGTCGGCCTGGCCGGTGAGGTTGGCGCGCAGCGAGAAGAGCACGGCGGCGCCGGCCGCCACCAGGGCGAGGGCGACGACCAGGCTCGCGCCCAGCGTGGCGCGGGCGCGCACGGAGCCGAAGAGCCGTCTCATCGCGGGGCCTCCAGGCGGTAACCGGCGCCGCGCACCGTCGTGATGAGGCGCGCGCCCAGCTTGCGGCGCAGGGTGCTCACGTACACCTCGACGATGTTCGGGTCCCCCTCGTACGCGAAGTCCCAGACGTGCTCCAGGATGTCGCCCTTGGAGACGACCTCCCCGGCCCGCAGCACCAGCTGCTCCAGGACCGCGAACTCCTTGGCCGTCAAGGTGACTTCGTCCTCGCCGCGGAAGACGCGGCGCGCGGCCGTGTCGACCTTGAGGTCGCCCAGGACGTGGACCGGCGAGGGGCCCGCGTTGCCCCGGCGGCGCAGCAGTGCCTTCACGCGGGCCACCAGCACGACGTACGAGAACGGCTTGGTGAGGTAGTCGTCGGCGCCGGTGTCCAGGCCCTCCGCCTCGTCGTACTCGCCGTCCTTGGCGGTGAGCATCAGGATGGGTACGTCGTTGCCGGCCGCGCGCAGGGTCGAGCAGACGCGGTAGCCGTTCATGCCGGGCAGCATGATGTCGAGGATGACCAGGTCGTACGCGCCCTCGCTCGCGCGGTGCAGACCGTCGGTGCCGTCATGGACGACGTCGACGGCGTAGCCCTCTGCGGTCAGGCCCTTGGCGAGGGACAGGGCCAGCCGCTTCTCGTCCTCGACGATCAACAAACGCATGCGTTCAGGGTGGCAGAGCGAACCTGAAGAGTTCTTCAGGCGGCTTCAGCTCCGGTTCAGGGTCGGTCGGCCAGATTGGTCCTCATCGAAAGCGAACGGCAGCGGCCCCGGCCGCCGCCACACTCGCCCACCGTCTCGGGAGGAACTCCATGAAGCGCAACATCGTCATCGCCACCGTCGCCGCCGCGGCCCTGGTCACCGGCGGTACCGCCACCGCCCTCGCGACCACCGGTGACGACGAGAGCGCCGCGCAGCGGTCGAGCGTCCGGCTGACGGACCACGACCGCAAGGACGACAACAAGAGCGACGACGACAAGAGCGACGACCGCAAGGACGACGACCGCCGCGACGACGCCGAGGACGCGGCCGAGAACACCGCCGAGGCCAAGGCCGCCAAGGTGACCGCCGCCGACGCGATCAGGGCGGCCCTCGCGAAGACCCCCGGCACCGCGGTCTCCGCCGAACTGGACGAGGAGGACGGCGCCCTGGTCTGGGGCGTCGACATCCTGAAGGGCGACACCTGGCACGACGTCGAGGTGGACCCGGGCACCGGCAAGGTCCTCGGCTCCTGGATCGACCGCGACGATGACGGGGATGACGCGGCCGACGCCGCCCGGGTGAACGCCGCGCTCAAGGGCGCGTCCACCAGCGCCGAGGACGCCGCGCGCGCCGGTGCCGCCAAGGGCAAGGTGACCTCCGTCGACCTGGACGACGACGGCAAGGCGGGTGCCTGGGGCGTCGAGACGACGGGCGCCAAGGGCGCGGAGTCCCAGTGGCACGTCGACCTGAAGACCGGCAAGGTCACCGCGGACCGCCACGACGACGACCGTGACGACCAGGACGCCGACGGCTCGGACGACTGACACGCGGACACATGCAAACGCCCCGGGTACGCCGCCCCCGGGGCGTTTCCGCGCCACCGCCGGATGTGCGCCCACCGCCGGATGCGGGGCGGGCACCTGTCGCTGGGCGGCGACCCGTTACGGGGCGCACGCGGAAGTGGACGGCGTCCCCCGCGCCGCGGCGGCCTCGCTCACCCCGAGGTGACCCCCGCGACCAGCTCGTCCGCCGCCGCGTACGGATCGAGCTCCCCCGCCACGATCCGCTCCGCCAGCGAGGACAGCCGCCGGTCCCCCCGCAGGGAGCCGACCCGTTCCCGCAGCGCGGTGACCGCGATCGTCTCGACCTCCCGGGCGGCGCGGGAGACCCGCCGCTCGGCGAGCACCCCCCGCTCCTCCATCCACGCGCGGTGCTTCTCCAGCGCCTCGACGACCTCGTCGATGCCCTCGCCGCGCGCCGCGACCGTCTTCACGATGGGCGGCCGCCAGTCCCCGGGCCCCCGGGACTCCCCGAGGCCGAGCATGTGGTTCAGCTCCCGCGCCGTCGCGTCCGCGCCGTCGCGGTCCGCCTTGTTGACGACGTACACGTCGCCGATCTCCAGGATTCCGGCCTTCGCCGCCTGGATGCCGTCGCCCATGCCGGGCGCGAGGAGGACCACCGAGGTGTCCGCCTGCGAGGCGATGTCGACCTCGGACTGCCCGACGCCGACGGTCTCCACCAGGACGACGTCGCAGCCCGCCGCGTCCAGTACGCGGATCGCCTGCGGGGCGGCCCACGCGAGCCCGCCCAGGTGGCCGCGGGTGGCCATGGAGCGGATGTAGACGCCGGGGTCGGAGGCGTGGTCCGACATGCGCACCCGGTCGCCGAGGAGCGCGCCGCCGGAGAAGGGCGACGAGGGGTCGACCGCGAGCACGCCGACCCGCTTGCCGGCGCGCCGGTAGGCGCTCACGAGGGCGGACGTCGACGTCGACTTGCCGACACCGGGTGACCCGGTGAGCCCGACCACGTACGCGTGTCCGGCCAGGGGAGCGAGCGCCGCCATCACTTCGCGCAGCTGCGGCGACGCCCCCTCGACCAGTGAGATCAGCCGGGCCACGGCCCGCGGCCGGCCCTCGCGGGCCTGCGCCACCAGGGAGGGGACGTCCTGCATGAGACAGCTCCGTTCGCTACGTACGGGACACCGGGCCGCGGGCCCGCGGACCCGGGGCCATCTCGCGGATCCCGGGACTCAGCCCTTGGCCACCTTGACGATGAGGGCGTCGCCCTGACCGCCGCCACCGCACAGGGCGGCCGCGCCCACACCGCCGCCGCGCCGCTTCAGCTCCAGGGCGAGGTGCAGCACCAGGCGTGCGCCGGACATCCCGATCGGGTGACCCAGCGCGATGGCCCCGCCGTTGACGTTCACCTTTTCCGTGGACACGCCGAGGTCCTTCATTGACTGCACCGCGACGGCGGCGAAGGCCTCGTTGATCTCGATGAGATCCAGGTCGGAGACCTCCAGGCCCTCCTTCTTCAGGGCGTGCAGGATGGCGTTGGACGGCTGGGACTGCAGGGAGTTGTCCGGGCCGGCCACATTGCCGTGGGCGCCGATCTCGGCGATCCAGTCGAGGCCCAGCTCCTCGGCCTTGGCCTTGGACATGACGACGACCGCGGCGGCGCCGTCGGAGATCTGCGAGGCGGAGCCCGCCGTGATGGTGCCGTCCTTGGCGAAGGCGGGGCGCAGCTTGCCGAGGGACTCGGCGGTGGTCTCCGGGCGGATGCCCTCGTCCTTGGCGAAGAGCACCGGGTCGCCCTTGCGCTGCGGGATCTCGATCGGGGTGATCTCCGCCTCGAACAGGCCGTTCTTCTGCGCGGCGGCGGCCCGCTGGTGCGAGAGGGCGGCGATCTCGTCCTGCTCCGGACGGGCGATGCCGAGGCGGCCGTTGTGCTTCTCGGTCGACTCGCCCATCGCGACGCCCTCGAAGGAGTCGGTCAGGCCGTCCAGGGCCATGGAGTCGAGCATCTCGATGGCGCCGTACTTGTGGCCCTCGCGGGAGCCGGGGAGCAGGTGCGGGGCGTTGGTCATCGACTCCTGGCCGCCGGCGACGACGACGTCGAACTCGCCGGCGCGGATCAGCTGGTCGGCGAGCGCGATCGCGTCGAGGCCCGAGAGGCACACCTTGTTGACGGTGAGCGCGGGGACGTTCATGGGGATGCCGGCCTTGACGGCGGCCTGGCGCGCCGGGATCTGCCCCGCCCCGGCCTGGAGCACCTGACCCATGATCACGTACTGGACCTGGTCGCCGCCGATGCCCGCGCGGTCCAGCGCGGCCTTGATCGCGAAGCCGCCCAGGTCCGCACCCGAGAAGGACTTCAGGGAGCCGAGGAGGCGGCCCATGGGCGTGCGGGCGCCCGCGACGATCACTGAGGTGGTACCGGACGTTCGAGACATGTGCCACGGCCCCTTGGGAGGAGAGGTTAACGAGGGTTTATCTGAATGTACTGAGCGGTACCCCGCACGTCATCGGGGTGCGGGTGTGATCGCGCGCACGTTGCGTAATCACCCCGTCAAGCGCTGCACTTGAACCATGCTGACGCGAATCGACCACATCGGGATCGCCTGTTTCGACCTCGACAAGACCGTCGAGTTCTACCGGGAGACGTACGGATTCACCGTCTTCCACACCGAGGTCAACGAAGAGCAGGGCGTGCGCGAGGCCATGCTGAAGATCAACGAGACGAGTGACGGGGGCGCCTCCTACCTCCAGCTCCTGGAGCCCACGCGGGACGACTCGGCGGTGGGCAAGTGGCTGGCCAAGAACGGTGAGGGCGTGCACCACATCGCCTTCGGCACGGCCGACGTGGACGGCGACGCCGCCGCCATCAAGGACAAGGGTGTGCGGGTGCTGTACGAGGAGCCGCGCGTCGGTTCCATGGGGTCGCGGATCACCTTCCTCCACCCCAAGGACTGCCACGGAGTCCTCACCGAACTCGTCACTTCGGCGCCCTCGGAGTCACCGACGCACTGACCTCCGTATATCCGGCCCGGTAGGGTTAGTGACCGGCCGTCCGAAGTCGGGGCGGCAGGCTGCCCGAAAGCTGGGCGGCCGCATACCGGGGTCCGGGTTTCGGGGGGCGAGCGTGGGGGCGACGACCCCTGCTCCGCCGTTGATCTGACACCATTCCCCCGGGGGCCTCGTTCGGCGGATGAACGAGGCTCGTTGGAGAGACTTGCGACCAGGAGTGGGGCCTCCCCTGCTCGAGCGCAGCCAAGAGCTCGGGGAAGGATGGGACCGCGCAGTGCGGGGCTACGAACGCCAGGAGAACTCGCGGGCTGAGACCGACAGTCTTTCGCGGTTCGAGGCCGAGATGGACCGGCTGAGGACCGAGCGGGAGAAAGCCGTCCAGCACGCCGAGGATCTCGGCTACCAGGTCGAGGTGTTGCGCGCCAAGCTGCACGAGGCGCGCCGCAACCTCGCGTCCCGCCCTGCCTACGACAGCGCGGACATCGGCTACCAGGCCGAGCAGTTGCTGCGCAACGCGCAGATCCAGGCCGAGCAGCTGCGCGCGGACGCCGAGCGCGAGCTGCGCGACGCGCGCGCGCAGACCCAGCGCATCCTCCAGGAGCACGCCGAGCAGCAGGCCCGGCTCCAGGCCGAACTGCACGCCGAGGCCGTGGCCCGCCGCCAGCAGCTCGACCAGGAGCTGTCCGAGCGCCGGCAGACCGTCGAGTCGCACGTCAACGAGAACGTGGCGTGGGCCGAGCAGCTGCGGGCCCGCACCGAGCAGCAGGCCCGCCGTCTCCTGGACGAGTCGCGCGCCGAGGCCGAGCAGGCGCTGGCCGCCGCCCGCGCCGAGGCCGAGCGAGTCGCCGAGCAGGCCCGCCGCCGCCTGGCGAGTGACGCCGAGTCCGCCCGCGCCGAGGCCGAGGCGATCCTGCGCCGGGCCCGCTCCGACGCCGAGCGCCTGCTGACCGCCGCCTCCACCCAGGCCCAGGAGGCCACCGACCACGCCGAGCAGCTGCGCTCCACCACGGCGACCGAGTCCGAGCAGGCCCGCCGGCAGGCCGCCGAGGCGAGCCGGGCCGCCGAGCAGCGCATGGCCGACGCCGACACGGCGCTGCGCGAGGCGCGGGCCGAGGCCGACAAGCTGCTGGCCGAGGCCAAGGAGAGCGCCGGCAAGCAGCTCGCGGCCGCCGAGGCCGCGGGCGAGCAGCGCACCCGCACCGCCAAGGAGCAGGTCGCCCGCCTCGTCAGCGAGGCCACCAAGGAGGCCGAGTCCGCCAAGTCCGAGGCGCAGCAGCTGATCGCCGACGCCCGCGCGCAGGCCGAGAAGCTCATCGCGGACGCCGCCGAGAAGGCGCGCACGCTCGCCGCCGAGGAGACCGCGGGCCAGCTCGCCAAGGCGGCGCGGACGGCCGAGGAGGTCCTCGACAAGGCCTCCAAGAACGCCAAGGAGACCACGCGGGCCGCCACCGAGGAGGCCGAGCGGATCCGCTCCGAGGCCGAGACGGAGGCCGACCGGCTGCGCGCCGAGGCGCACGACATCGCCGAGGAGCTCAAGGGCGCGGCGAAGGACGACACCAAGGAGTACCGCGCCAAGACCGTCGAGCTGCAGGAGGAGGCGCGCAGGCTGCGCGGCGAGGCCGAGCAGCTGCGGGCCGAGGCGGTCTCCGAGGGCGAGCGCATCCGGGGCGAGGCGCGGCGCGAGGCCCTCAAGGAGATCGAGGAGGCCGCGAAGTCCGCCGAGGAGCTGCTCGCCAAGGCGAAGGCGGACGCCGAGGAGCTGCGTACGGCCGCGACCGCCGACAGCGAGCGGCTGCGCGGCGAGGCGCAGGAGCGGGCGACGAGCCTGCGCGCGCAGGCCGAGGAGACCCTGGAGCGCACCCGCGCGGAGGCCGAGCGGCACCGCGAGGAGGCCGCCGAGCAGGCCGCGAGCACCAGGGCCGAGGCCGAGGAGGCCGCCCGGACGCTGCGCGCGGAGAGCGAGCGGGCCATCGCGGCCCGCCAGGCCGAGGCGGCCGAGGAGCTGACCCGGCTGCACGCGGAGGCCGAGGAGCGTCTGGCCGCCGCCGAGCAGGCGCTGGCCGACGCGCGTTCCGAGGCCGCGCGCATGCGCAAGGAGGCCAAGGAGGAGACGGACCGGCTGCGGGCGGAGTCCGCCGAGCGGATCCGCGCGCTCCAGGCGCAGGCCGAGGCGGAGGCGGAGCGGCTGCGCGACGAGGCCGCCGCCGACGCCTCGCAGGCCCGCGCGGAGGGCGAGGCCCTCGCGGTCCGGCTGCGTTCGGAGGCCGCGGCCGAGGCCGAGCGGCTCAGGACCGAGGCGCAGGAGTCCGCCGACCGCGTGCGCGCGGAGGCCGCGGCCGCCGCCGAGCGGGTGGGCGCGGAGGCCGCCGAGGAGCTGGCCGCCGCCCAGGAGGAGGCCGCCCGGCGCCGCCGCGAGGCCGAGGAGACCCTGGGCTCGGCGCGCGCGGAGGCAGGTCAGGAGCGCGAGCGGGCCCGTGAGCAGAGCGAGGAGCTGCTTGCCTCCGCCCGTAAGCGGGTCGAGGAGGCGCAGGCCGAGGCCGTGCGCCTGGTCGAGGAGGCCGACCGCCGCGCGACGGAGATGGTCTCGGCCGCCGAGCAGACCGCCCAGTCCGTACGGGATTCCGTCGCCGGCCTGCACGAGGCGGCGCAGGAAGAGGTCGCGGGCCTGCGTTCGGCGGCGGAGCACGCCGCGGAGCGCACGAGGACGGAGGCGCAGGAGGAGGCGGACCGGGTCCGCGCCGACGCCCACGCCGAGCGGGAGCGCGCCGCCGAGGACGCCAGCCGCACGCGGCGTGAGGCGGCGGAGGCCTCGGAGGCGGCCAAGGCCCTCGCCGAGCGCACGGTCTCGGACGCGATCGCGGAGGCCGAGCGGATGCGCTCGGACGCCTCGGAGCACGCCCAGCGGGTGCGCACGGAGGCCTCCGACACCATCGCGCAGGCCGAGCAGGACGCCGCCCGCACCCGGGCCGACGCCCGTGAGGACGCCAACCGCATCCGCAGCGACGCGGCCGGGCAGGCCGACACCCTGATCGGTGAGGCCCGCAGCGAGGCCGAGCTGCTGCAGAACGAGACGATCGCGGAGGCCGAGCGGCTCAAGGCGGAGTCCACGGCGCAGGCCGAGCGGCTGCTCGCCGAGTCGACGGAGCGCGCGGAGCGGCTCAAGGCGGAGTCGACCGCCGAGGCCGAGCGGCTGCACGCGGAGTCGACGGAGCGGGCGAAGCGGCTCGAGGCGGAGTCGACCGCGGAGGCCGAGCGGCTCAGGGCCGAGTCGAGCGCCGAGGCCGAGCGGGTCCGCGCGGAGTCGGTGGCCAAGGCGGAGAAGCTCATCTCGGACGCCTCCGGCGACGCGGAGCGGCTGCGCGCGGAGGCCGCCGAGTCGGTCAACTCCGCCCAGCAGCACGCCGAGCGGATCCGCGCCGAGGCCGAGCGGCTCAAGGCGGACGCGGCGCGGGAGGCCGAGCGGCTCACGTCCGAGGCGCGCGAGGAGGCCGAGCGCACCCTGGACGAGGCGCGCCGGGCCGCCAACAAGCGCCGCCAGGAGGCCGCCGAGCAGGTCGACACGCTCATCACCAAGGCGACGGCCGAGGCCGAGAAGGTGACGTCGGACGCCCAGGAGAAGGCGCTGAAGGCGACCACGGACGCCGAGGCGCAGGCCGACACGATGGTCGGCGCGGCCCGCAAGGAGGCCGAGCGGCTGGTCGCCCAGGCGACGGTCGAGGGCAACACGCTGGTGGAGAAGGCCCGTACGGACGCGGACGAGCTGCTCATCGGCGCCCGGCGCGACGCGACCGCCATAAGGGAGCGCTCGGAGGAGCAGCGCGACCGGCTGACCACCGAGATCGAGGAGCTGCACGAGCGCGCGCGCCGGGAGTCGGCCGAGGCGATGAAGTCTGCCGGTGAGCGCTGCGACGCGCTGGTGAAGGCGGCCGAGGAGCAGCTCGCCGAGGCTCAGGCGAAGGCGAAGGAGCTGGTTTCGGACGCCGATTCCGAGGCGGGCAAGGTGCGTATCGCCGCGGTGAAGAAGGCCGAGGCGCTACTGAAGGAGGCCGAGACCAAGAAGGCCTCGCTGGTCGGCGAGGCCGAGCGGATCAAGGCCGAGGCCGAGGCCGAGGCGACGCGCACGGTCGAGGAGGGCAAGCGTGAGCTGGAGGTCCTGATGCGGCGCCGCGAGGACATCAACGCGGAGATCTCCCGTGTCCAGGACGTGCTGGAGGCGTTGGAATCCTTTGAGGCCCCGACGGGCGGGGCGAAGTCCTCGTCGGGCGGCGGCTCCGGTGGGGGCGGCGTCAAGGCGGCGGCCGCGGCCGGATCTACTCGTTCGGGTGGCAAGACGTCAGAGGGGTAGCGAAAGAGGGCCTACCGTGCTTGTGAGGACCTTCGGCCCTGTCGCTGGCAAGTCCTCTGACGTCTTGCCACTCAAAAGGGGTGTCATTCTCCAGATCAAACAGGCATCTGCTCGATGACACGCCGCCTGGACCCCTAGGATTCCCTCTATCACCTCACCGGTCTCATTCGACAGGAACCCCATGAGCGACACTTCCCCCTACGGCTTCGAGCTTGTGCGGCGTGGGTACGACCGCGCTCAGGTGGACGAACGTATCTCCAAGCTCGTCTCCGACCGTGACAACGCTCTCGCCCGTATCACTGCTCTGGAAAAGCGCATCGAGGAGCTGCACCTCGAAACGCAGAACGCCCAGGCCCAGGTCGCCGACGCCGAGCCGTCGTACGCCGGACTCGGGGCGCGCGTCGAGAAGATCCTCCGTCTCGCGGAGGAGGAGGCGAAGGACCTGCGCGAGGAGGCCCGTCGCGCGGCCGAACAGCACCGCGAGCTGGCCGAGTCCGCGGCGCAGCAGGTGCGCAACGACGCCGAGTCGTTCGCCTCCGAGCGCAAGGCGAAGGCCGAGGACGAGGGCGTCCGGATCGTCGAGAAGGCCAAGGGCGAGGCGAACACCCTGCGGGCCGAGGCCCAGAAGGACGCGCAGTCCAAGCGGGAGGAGGCGGACGCCCTCTTCGAGGAGACGCGCGCCAAGGCCGCCCAGGCCGCCGCCGACTTCGAGACGAATCTCGCCAAGCGGCGCGACCAGTCCGAGCGCGACCTGGCCTCCCGTCAGGCCAAGGCGGAAAAGCGCCTCGCGGAGATCGAGCACCGTGCGGAGCAGCTGCGCCTTGAGGCGGAGAAGCTGCGGACCGACGCCGAGCGTCGCGCCCGGCAGACGGTGGAGACGGCGCAGCGTCAGGCCGAGGACATCGTCGCCGACGCCAACGCCAAGGCGGACCGCATCCGCTCGGAGTCCGAGCGGGAGCTCGCGGCGCTCACCAACCGGCGCGACTCCATCAACGCGCAGCTCACCAATGTGCGGGAGATGCTGGCCACCCTCACCGGTGCGGCGGTCGCCGCCGCGGGTACGCCCGCGGAGGACGAGCCGATCTCCCGTGGGGTGCCGGCTCAGCAGACGCGCTGAGGCCGTGCTCGTCACAGCCCCCTGCCGTCGCTGAGTGGCAGGGGGCTTTGAGCCGTTTTAGCGTTGCCGCATGATCGAGCTCGACGGGCTGACCAAGCGGTACGGCGAGAAGGTGGCCGTCAACAACCTCACCTTCACCGTCTCCCCCGGCATCGTCACCGGTTTCCTCGGTCCGAACGGCGCGGGGAAGTCCACCACGATGCGGATGATGCTCGGGCTCGACAACCCGTCGGCCGGCGATGTCCGCATCGACGGCCAGCACTACTCCCGGCTGCGGGACCCGCTGAAGCACATCGGTGCCCTCCTCGACGCCAAGGCCATGCACGGCGGGCGCAGCGCCTTCAACCATCTGCTGTGCCTCGCGCAGAGCAACGGCATCCCGCGCGGCCGCGTCGGCGAGGTCCTCGACACCGTCGGGCTGAGTGCCGTCGCCAGGAAGAAGGCCAAGGGCTTCTCGCTCGGCATGGGCCAGCGCCTGGGCATCGCGGGCGCACTGCTCGGCGACCCCGAGATCCTGATGTTCGACGAGCCGGTCAACGGCCTCGACCCCGAGGGCATCCACTGGATCCGCAACCTCATGAAGTCGCTGGCCGCCCAGGGGCGTACGGTCTTCGTCTCCTCGCACCTGATGAGCGAGATGGCGTTGACCGCCGACCACCTCGTCGTCATCGGCCAGGGCCGCCTCCTCGCCGACACGTCGATGTCCGACTTCATCCGGCGGAACTCCCGCTCGTACGTACGTCTGCGCTCCCCGGAGCACGAACGGCTCCTGGACGTGCTGCACCAGGCGGGTGTCACCGCCGTGGCGGCGGACGGCGGCGGCGTGGAAGTGGACGGTACGACCTCGGAGCGGCTCGGTGAACTCGCCGCGGCGCACGGGCTCGTCCTGCATGAGCTGAGTCCGCAACAGGCCTCGCTGGAAGAGGCGTTCATGCGGCTCACCGCGGAGTCGGTCGAGTACCACGCGCACTCCGGCCCCACCGGTGCGAGCCCGGCGGCCCCGCCGGCCCCGCCGGCCCCGGCGGCGCCCGGCTGGGGCGCGGGCTGGCAGCAGCGCCGGAAGGGGGCCTGAGCGATGGCCGCGACACAGGTACTGAAGTCGGAGTGGACGAAGATCCGCTCGGTGTCCTCGACCGTGTGGACGCTCGGTCTCGCCGCCGTCGTCACGATCGCGCTCGGCATGTTGATCAGCATCCTGTCCAAGAACGACTACGACAGCCTCGACGCCAAGGAGAGGCTGAGCTTCGACCCGACCTTCATCAGCTTCGCCGGGATGTCGCTCGGCCAGCTCGCGATGATCGTCTTCGGGGTGCTCGTCGTCTCCAACGAGTACAGCACCGGGATGATCCGCACCTCGCTCGCGGCCGTGCCCCAGCGCGGCACGTTCCTGTTCGGCAAGGTGCTCGTGGCCACCCTGCTCGCCCTCGTGGTGGGCCTGGCCACCAGCTTCGTCACGTTCTTCGTCGGGCAGGCGATGCTCGGCCCGTACAAGGCGCAGATCGGCGACCCCGGGGTGCTGCGGGCCGTCATCGGCGGAGGGCTCTACATGACCCTCATCGCGATGTTCTCGATGGGCGTGGCGGCGATGCTGCGCAGCCCGATGCTGTCGCTGGGCATCCTGATGCCGTTCTTCTTCATCATCTCCAACATCCTGGGCAACGTGTCGGCCACCAAGAAGATCGGCCGCTTCCTGCCCGACCAGGCCGGCAGCAAGATCATGCAGGTCAGGACCCCGTTCGACGACGACACGCCCTACGGCCCCTGGGGTGGCCTGGTGATCATGGTGGCGTGGGTGGCGGCGGCGCTCCTGGGCGGCTACGCCGCCCTGAAGAAAAGGGACGCGTAGGGGACACCGGCCAGCACCGGCGTAAGAGGGCCGCCGCCCCTTTACCCGCTCTTGGGTGGAACCGTCAGCTCCCCGTTATCCTCCTAACCCTTACGGGGGCGTGTGCCCCGACGTCCTGAACCATTCGATGGGTGCGGAGAATGATCGAGGCAGTCGGCCTGACGAAGCGCTACGGCGCCAAGACAGCCGTGTACAACCTTTCCTTCCAGGTGCGGCCCGGTACCGTCACCGGCTTCCTCGGGCCCAACGGCTCCGGCAAGTCGACGACGATGCGCATGATCCTCGGGCTCGACGCCCCCACCACGGGGCAAGTGACGATCGGCGGTTACCCGTACCGCAAGCTCCCCAACGCGCCCCGCCAGGTCGGCGCCCTGCTCGACGCCAAGGCCGTGCACGGCGGCCGGCACGCCCGCAACCACCTGCTGTGCCTCGCACAGCTCTCCGGCATCCCGGCCCGCCGGGTCGACGAGGTGCTCGGCGTCGTCGGACTCCAGGACGTGGCGAAGAAGCGCTCCAAGGGCTTCTCGCTCGGCATGGGCCAGCGCCTCGGCATCGCGGCGGCGCTCCTCGGCGACCCGCAGGTGCTGCTCTTCGACGAGCCGGTCAACGGCCTCGACCCCGAAGGCATCCTCTGGGTCCGCAACCTGATGAAGTCCCTCGCCGCCGAGGGCCGCACGGTCTTCGTGTCGTCGCACCTCATGAGCGAGATGGCCCTCACCGCCGAGCACCTGATCGTGATCGGCCGCGGCCAGCTCCTCGCCGACATGAGCGTCAAGGACTTCATCTCGCACAACTCCGCCGACTTCGCGCGGGTGCGCACACCGGACACCGACCCCCAGCAGCGCGAGAAGCTGACGGCCGCGCTGACCGAGGCCGGCGGCCAGGTCCTGCCCGAGCAGGACGGCGCGCTGCGCGTGACCGGTCTGCCGCTCCCCCGCATCAGCGACCTCGCCCACGGCGCCGACGTACGCCTGTGGGAGCTGTCCCCGCACCAGGCCTCGCTGGAGGAGGCGTACATGCGGATGACACAGGGCGCCGTCGACTACCGCTCGACGGCCGACCAGCTCGCGGGCTTCCAGCAGCAGCCGCCCCCGGGCGCCCTGCCGCCCGGCGCCCTGCCGCAGGGCCCGCTGCCGGTGCCCGGCCAGGGCCAGCCCGGCTGGTACGCCCCGCCGCCGCCCCAGCAGGGCGGCCACCCCTTCGCGACCCAGCAGCCGCAGGCCGGCCCCGGGGCACCGAACCCCTACGCCACCGCCCCGCAGCCGCCGGCCACCCCCGCCCCCGCCTCCGCGCCCGAGACGACCAAGCGCGCCACCGACAACGAGGATGCCCCCCGATGACCACGCCTGAGACTCCGCAGCAGCAGCCGCAGGCGCAGCAGGCCCCGCAGCACCAGCCGGCGTACGCCCAGGCCGGCGCTCCCCCGCAGGGCGCCCCGATGGGCGCGCCGGCGGCTCCCCCGCCCGCCGCCCCGGCGCCGCCCTCCGCCTGGCAGCAGGCCATGGCCAACGCCTACACCTCGCCGATCCCGGTGAAGAAGACGCACCTCGGCAACGCCCTCGCCTCCGAGTGGACGAAGATCAAGTCGGTCCGCTCCACGATGTGGACGCTCGGCGTCTTCGTCGCCCTGGTCGTCGGCATCGGCCTGGCCGCCGCCGCGCAGACCACCCCCGAGGACTACGCGGACGTGCCGTTCACCATCCCGGCGTTCTTCGGCCTCATGCTGGGCCAGATCTGCCTGATCACGCTCGGCGTCCTGGTGACGTCGTCGGAGTACGGCACGGGCATGATCCGTACGACGTTCACCGCCTCCCCGCAGCGCTACCGGGTGCTGGCCGCGAAGGTCGTGGTCTTCTTCGTGACGGCCTTCGTCGTCTCCGCCGGTTCCATCCTGCTGGTGGGCCTCGCGGCCTCGTCGATGAACAGCGGCCCGGGCGCCGGCGACCTGCCGTGGGCGGGCACGGTCTTCAAGGGCGGCCTGTACGTCTCGCTGCTCGGGGTCCTCGCGCTGGCCGTGGGCTCCATGCTGCGGCACTCCGCGGGCGCCATCACCGCGATGCTCGGCCTGGTCCTCGTCCCGGCGATCCTGCCCGCCTTCCTGATGATCTGGCGGAGCACGCAGTCCCTGGCCGAGAAGATGACGGACTACAACGCCATCAACTCCCTCGCGATGATCTTCGGGGCGGACGGCGCGGACGGCGCCACGGGCACCTCCCAGCTGATGGTGCTGGTCGTGGTGACGGCGATCGCACTCGGCGGCGCCTTCGCCCTTCTGGAGAAGCGCGACGTGTAGTCGGCGCGCCGCGGCCGGCTAGTACCTCGGCGCGTTACGGGACCGCTGCACCCGCGTGGTGCGGCGGTCCTTCGCGTTCCAGCACGCCTTGTGCCAGTGCCTGCGCTCGTCCACCCCGGAGTGCTCCGGCCAGGCCACCACGTGCGCCAGGGACGAGGGGATCTCCTGGTCGCACCCGGGGCAGCGGTACCGCTTGCCCGGCGAGGCGGCGCCCGCCACATGGCGTACGCTCCACTGCTCGCCCTGCCAGGTCTCGGCGTTCTGGAATCCGCCGTAGCGTCCCGAGGACTCCGCGTCCAGGGACGCCCTCGGCTCTGCGGTGCCCTTGGGGCGGTTGCGACGCGGGGACACAGGACACCTCACGGCTGTACGGCGATCAGGAGGATGACCAGCCTACGCGTCGTCCCACCGGGTACTCCTCCCGTGCCCACTCCCGCGGGCCCCACCGCGCCGCGCGGAAAATCCAACAATCTTCCTGCCAGGCCGTGCCTTTGGCACGTGTCACGCGTTGTTGCCCGTGGGGAGTGCCTGCGTCGGTGCCAAGGAGGCAGGAGTTCGATGCGTGTAGGTAGTTTTGTGCTGGCCGCCCAATTCCCCGGACAGGGGCAGGGGGAAGCGCTGCACCGAGCGGTGCGGTCCGCCGAAGTGGCCGAGGAGGCGGGGCTCGACTCGGTCTGGCTCGCCGAGCACCACTTCGTGCCGTACGGCACCTGCCCGTCGGCGGTGACCCTGGCCGCGCTGCTCCTGGGGCGCACCCGCCGGATCCGGGTCGGCACCGCCGTGAGCGTGCTGCCGACCGTCCACCCGGTCGCGCTCGGCGAGCAGAGCGCCCTGCTCCACATCACCTCCGGCGGCCGCTTCTCGCTCGGTGTCGGGCGGGGCGGGCCGTGGGTGGACCTGGAGGTGTTCGGGGCGGGCCTCGACGCGTACGAGAAGGGCTTCCCCGACTCCCTCGACCTGCTGCTCAGGTGGCTGGGCGAACCACGGGTCGGGAGCACGGGCGGGCGGTTCCCCTTCCGCGAGGTCGCCGTCGTACCCCGCCCGCAGGAGGCGCTGAACGGACAGGGCGACAGCGGCCCCGAGGTGATCCTGGCCTGCACCTCGCCGTCCAGTGTGCGGCTGGCCGCGCAGCGCGGTCTGCCGATGCTGCTCGGCATGCACGTCGGGGACGAGGAGAAGGCCGAAATGGTGGCCCTGTGGAACCGGCACGCGCGCGCCGCCGGGCATACGCCGGAGGAAATCGCCGCCGCCGCGCACATCTCCGCCGGAGTGGCGCAGATCGCGGACCGGCGCCTCGACGCGGCCGAGACCCTGCAGAAGGCCATGCCGGGCTGGCTCAGGCACGGTCTGGACGCCCATGTCACGGTCGACGGCCGCCGCCGCCCCATGCGGGACCCGGTGGCGTACACCGAGCTGCTCTGCGCACTGCACCCCGTCGGCACCCCGCGGATGTGCGCGGACCGCCTGGCCGCCACGTCGGAGCGCACGGGCATCACGCGCTTCGCCCTGCTCGTCGAGGGCTCGGGCGACCTCGCGGCCACCGAGGAGAACGTACGAAGGCTCGGGGCCGAGGTGCTGCCCCACCTCGGCTGAGCGCCGGGCATCGCGCGAAGACGGGAGCTGCCGCTCCGGACTGACACACCTCCCGCGTACGGAGCGGCAGCAACAAGCGTCAGCAGTCCCGCAGTTCGGGCGACTGGTTGAGCAGCTGGCCCCGGATCGAGGTGAAGCGGGCAAGCCTGTCGTCCACCGAGGAATCCAGCGGGAACACCGCCACACGGTGGCAGTTCTGGAATGCCAGACGCACTCCGAAGTGCCGCTGCAGAGCACCGCGAATCGCGTCACTCGCGAGCGCGCGCAGCAGCTGTCCACGTGCCTGCTCGTCCGGGGGCGGCGTCTGGTTGTCGGCGAACTGTCCGCCGTCGACCTTCAGCTGGGCCACCAGGGAGCTGATCATCTCCCATGCGTAAGGCAGGGAGGTCCGGACGCAGTCGACGAAAGCTGCTTCGTCCACCTCGCCTCGCTCGGCCTGTTCCAACAGTGCCGGTGAGACGTCGAGCGACATGGGTTCTCCTCTCGCACCCCCGTCGAGCGAGGGCTTACGGACAGGGATGGAGTCCGCATACGCAGCGTGCACGGATGGCGACCTCCCGCTTCTACGGTAGGCAACGCGAGAGGAGCGCACCAGGAGATTGGACGCATAACCGGCCAGGATCGAAGGGTTCATCGGCGGACAAGTCGTGCGGCCCGCCCCGCTCCCCCGGGCCGTGGGCGGGCGAATCGCGCGCACCGCCTCCAGTCGAGTAGCGTTGCGCCCCATGCGTCTCGTCATTGCCCGATGCTCCGTGGACTACGCGGGCCGGCTCACCGCCCATCTCCCCTCGGCGCCCCGCCTGATCCTCGTGAAGGCGGACGGCAGCGTCTCCATCCACGCGGACGACAGGGCCTACAAGCCCCTCAACTGGATGTCCCCGCCCTGCACGTTGAAGGAGGGATCAGGGGACGACGCCGGTGTGTGGACCGTCGTGAACAAGGCGGGCGAGAAGCTCATCATCACGATGGAGGAAGTGCTGCACGACTCCTCGCACGAACTGGGTGTGGACCCCGGCCTCATCAAGGACGGCGTGGAAGCGCACCTCCAGGAGCTGCTCGCCGACCGGATCGAGACACTCGGTGAGGGATATTCGCTCATCCGCCGCGAGTACATGACGGCGATCGGCCCCGTGGACATCCTGTGCCGGGACGCCGACGGGCAGACGGTCGCCGTGGAGATCAAGCGGCGCGGGGAGATCGACGGCGTCGAGCAGCTGACCCGCTATCTGGAGCTGCTCAACCGCGACCCGCACCTGGCGCCCGTCCGCGGCATCTTCGCCGCCCAGGAGATCAAGCCGCAGGCCCGCGTCCTGGCCACGGACCGCGGCATCGGCTGCACGGTCCTGGACTACAACGCCCTGCGCGGCATCGAGGACGACAAGCTGCGGCTGTTCTGAGAGCCGCCACGCACAGGTGACAGGTGACGAAGGGGCCGGGTCCTGCGGGACCCGGCCCCTTCGTCATGAGGCGCTCGCCTGCTTCGAGGTGCCGGTCGAGGCGGGCGGGGAGTCGCTGGAGGGCGTGGCCGGCGGCGGCTCGTCGGTGGTCGGCGGGTCCGTCGGGTCGGTGGGCCGGGCCGTAGTGGGCGGGTCCGTCGGCTTGTCGGTCGGCTTCTCCGTCGGCTTGTCGGTGGGCTTGTCCGAGGGCTTGCCGGTCGGTGTGCCGCTGGGTTTGCCGCTCGGCTCCTCCGACGGCTCGCCGCTCGCGCTCGGCCTGCCCGAGGGCGCGCCGCTGGCCGAGGGCTTCGGGTCGTCGGCGGTGCCGACCACGCCGTCCTCGCCGGGGCCGCCGGGGCGGGTCGGGGAGCCCTGCCACGGCTCGTCGGCGGTCGGCCCGCCGTCGTCGTCGTGGTCCTCCCGCGCCGACTGCTCCGTGCGGACGCGGTGGTCTTCGGGGTGGTCGTCGTCGGATGTGGCGCCGAGGGTGACGACGGTGCCGAGCACGGCGGCGAGCAGCGCTCCGGCTCCCGCGGCGACGAGGTTGCGGCGGGTGCCCCGCAGGAGGGAGCGGCGGCCGGGCGCGGAGCCGGCGACGGCGGGCGAGGCCGTGCTGGCGACCAGCGTGTCCGGCTCGGCGGAGGCGGGGGGCGGTGCGGGCGGCGCCGGCAGCGCGAACGGGGCGGGGACTGCGCTCGGGGGCGGCGCCGATTCCTCGTGGCGCGCGCCCGGCACATCCTCGCCCGCGGTCGTGCGCCCGCCGGGCAGCGGGCCGCCCGAGCAGTCGGTGACCAGGGCGAGCGCCCGGCGCCCGGAGATCGCGCCCCGCTTGTCGGCGAGGGCGCCGCGCAGCCCGATGGAGGCCTCCAGCTCGGCGCGGGCCCGGTCGAGCCGCCCGCCGCAGAGCGCGAGGATCCCCAACTCGTGGTGGAAGTAGGCCTCTTCGGCGACCTCCCCGGCGTTGCGCGCCGCCTCCAGGCCACAGCGCAGCGCGCGTTCCCAGGCGCCCCAGCGCAGTGCGCCGGCGAAGGCGGGCGCGGCCGTGCGGGCCAGCAGCACCGCGGTGCCGCTCTCCGCGGTGACCAGGGCGCCCAGGGCGGCCAGCACGGCGTCCGCCTCGGCGGCGACCCGCTCGGGGGTGACCGAGGGGTGGCCGGCCCACCAGGCGTAGTGCCGGGCGGCGGTCCTGGCGTACTCGGCGGCGGCGTCGCCGTAGCCGGCGTCCTCCAGCTGCGCGCGTACGCCGGCGGCGAGGCGGTGGCGTGTGCCGGCCGGGGTGACCAGGGCGCAGCCGACCAGTTCGGCGAGGGCCGCGTCGGCGTGGGTGTCGCCGACGAGGGCGGGCAGGTGGGCCTGGTGGGGCAGTTCGCCGCCGAGGGCCACGGCGAACCTCAGGGTGGCGCGGGCCGAGGGGCTGAGGCGTGCGGCGAGCAGGGCGGCGGGCGCGGCTCCCTCGGCGAGCGAGGGCAGCGGGGCCTCGGCGTCGTCGGGGGTCTCGGCGGCGCGGCCGTCCTCCTCGCCGGCGTGCGGGTCGGCGCGCGGCTGGTCGCGTCGGCGCAGCAGGGCGCCCGCCTGGGCGAAGTGCAGCGGCAGGCCCTCGGACGCGAACCACAGGTCGCCGGCCCAGTGGGCCTCCTCGTCGGCGAGGACGCGGCCGGCGGCGCGCTCCAGGAGCTCCAGGCTGCTGCCGCGGCCGAGGCCGCCGAGGAAGACCTCTTCGAGGTGGGAGTCGGCCGACGGGGCGGCGACGTCGGGCGTGGCGGCGAGGAGGAAGGCGCACTCGGGCGTCGCGTCGAGCAGTTCGTCGAGGGCGGTGCCGCCGAACTCCAGGTCGTCCAGGACGACGACGGCGCCGATGTCGCGGACGAGGTCGAGCAGCAGGGCGCGGTCGGGGCGGTGCAGGGGTGTGTCGTAGACGGTCGCGCAGAGGTCGTGGAGCAGCTCCGTGACGGTCCTGCGGTGGCCGGAGAGGCGGACGACGCCGTCGGGGGCGAGGTCCGCGCAGGCGTCGGCGACGGCGCCCAGCAGCGCCGTGCGGCCCGATCCGGCGGGTCCGGTGAGCCGCACCGAGCGACCGTGCGAGAGGAGCCGTACGAGGCGCTCACGCTCCTCCTCGCGCTCCAGGAGGGGCGGCGCGGGCAGCGCGGGGCCGGGCGGCACGGGCGGCAGTGCGGCGCGGCGCAGCTCCTCGCGGTCGGCGGCGGTGCGCCGAGTGGGCCGCCGCGGCCGCTCCCCGGGCGGGCAGGGCTCTATCTCGCTGCCGTCGACGGGGTTGACGGTGAGCAGGAAGTCGCCCGAGACGAGCCGGACGGTGCGGGCGAGCGCGGGCTGTCCGAGGTCGGGCGTCAGCGGGTCGCGCGGGTGCGCGGCGTCGTCGTGCTCGTCGCCACCGCCACCGTGGCCGTACTCTTCGGGTTCCCGGTTCATCGGGTCCATGATCCCAGCCCCCCAGATGCGTGGTGTGCAGAGCCCCTTCCGGCCTTCGTGCACACTGCGCTGTCGCTTCTGGTCCGGTGCCCCCGCGCGGGTCCGTCCATCGGCGGGCGTGGGAACCCTAGACCTCGGCCAGTATCTCCGAGTGGGCGGGGTGCCGCCCCGCCCGAGACGTCACGGTCTCGTGAGGATTGCGTGGGAGGTTCTGTTCGAGACCTGTGGTGCGGTTCAGGACTTGCGGTGCGGTTCAGGCCTGGAGGTGCGGTTCAGGCCCTGGGGAGCGGTTCGACGCCGATGCCGCCCTCGATGGCGAGGATGCGGTGCAGTCTCGTCGCGACGAGCAGGCGCTGCATCTGGGGCGGCACGTGGCGCAGGACGAGTCTGCGTCCGCACCGTCCCGCGCGCCGGTGCGCGCCCATGATCACGCCGAGCCCCGTGGCGTCCCACGAGTCGAGTTCGGACAGGTCGAGCACCAGGTCGCCGGCCCCGTCGTCGACGGCCGAGTGCAGGACCGTACGGGCGTCCGCCGCGCTACGTACGTCGAGGCGTCCCCCGACGACCAGCTGGGCCTGGTCGCCCTTGATGTGCATATGCGCTCCCCGAGAGTGCTGAGTCGGCTGTGACGTCTGAGCCGTACGTCGTCGTCTGCGTATGTCACTGCAACTGACTGCCGCGTGGGACAGGAAGTTGCCGTCTGTAAGCGAACCGATACCGAATTCACTCCGAGGGGTGACCCAGCGGGCGACGAATCGTCGGACGAGGCGTCAGCGGGCGTACACGGGTGCCGGTCAGTGCTTGTAGAAGCCCTGCCCGCTCTTGCGTCCGATGTCACCGGCGTCAACCATCCGGCGCATCAGCTCGGGCGGTGCGAACTTCTCGTCCTGGGACTCCGTGTAGATGTTGCTCGTGGCGTGCAGCAGGATGTCGACGCCGGTGAGGTCGGCGGTCGCCAGCGGGCCCATGGCGTGGCCGAAGCCGAGCTTGCAGGCGATGTCGATGTCCTCGGCGCTGGCGACGCCCGACTCGTAGAGCTTGGCGGCCTCCACGACGAGCGCGGAGATCAGACGGGTCGTCACGAAGCCGGCGACGTCGCGGTTGACGACGATGCAGGTCTTGCCGACGGACTCGGCGAAGTCCTTGGTGCGGGCGAGCGTTTCGTCGCTGGTCTTGTAGCCGCGTACCAGCTCGCACAGCTGCATCATGGGGACCGGCGAGAAGAAGTGGGCGCCCACGACGCGCTCCGGGCGCTCCGTGACGGCCGCGATCTTGGTGATCGGGATGGCGGAGGTGTTGGAGGCGAGCACCGCGTCGTCGCGCACGAGCTTGTCGAGCGCGCGGAAGATCTCGTGCTTGACCTCCAGCTTCTCGAAGACGGCCTCGACCACGATGTCCGCGTCGGCGACGGCGTCCAGGTCGGTGGTCGTGGTGATGCGCCCGAGCGCGGCCTCGGCGTCCTCGGCGGCGAGCCTGCCCTTGCCGACGAACTTGTCGTACGACGCCTTGATCCCGTCAGTGCCCCGGGTCAGCGCCTCGTCGGTGACGTCGCGCAGGACGACGTCCCAGCCCGCCTGGGCGGATACCTGAGCAATGCCCGACCCCATGAGTCCGGCTCCGATGACGGCGACCTTGCGTGCCACTCCGACTCCCCTACCGCTTGTCCCGCTTGGCTCACACGCTGTTCACGCGAGCCTCTTCAGCGGACATTAGCGGCCGTGAGGGCGCCTGTGGCGGCGAAGAGATGCGCGTCACGTCTCAACTGACGGACATCACACCGATACGCGTCACCCGGCCGCGCGCGTCGCGTAGTTGAGGACCTTCTCACCGAGGAGGTCCGCCATCTCGTCCAGCAGGGCGAGCCCCTCGCGGGAGACCTCGGCGACCTCGCGGCCCTTGGCCATCTCGTCGCCGATGCGGCTCATGAGCGTGGTGTGGAGCCAGGAGAGCTGCCCCGCGACGAGCGCGGGCAGGGGGTCGCCGTCGGCGGCGCCGGCCTCCTCGGCGAGGGTCGCGGCAAGGTTGTCGAGGGCTTCCTGCTGGATGGCCCAGAGGCGGGAGCGCAGCGGCGGCGCCTCGGTGATGACCTTCATGAAGTCGGCCCAGCCGGTGACGAGCCCGACGGCCGGCGAGGCGCTCTCGACGTCGGTGCGCAGCTCGCGCAGGACCGCGTCGGCGGCAGACTCCCCCGCGCGGCGGCCGCGCACATGGCGGGAGAGCCGGTCGACGGCGTCCGCGCCCCGGTCGAGGAAGAGGTCCTCCTTGGCCGGGAAGTAGTTGTAAACCGTGTTGACCGAGACGTCCGCGGCCTCGGCGATCTCGGCGATGGTCACCGCCATGAAGCCGTGCTCCAGGAAGAGCCCGGTCGCGATGTCCGAGATCCGCTGCTTCATCTGCCGCTTCTTGCGCTCCCTGAGCCCCTCAGCCATGCCGCCATCTTAGGCACTCTGAAAACTTGGGGGGATTGCAAAATTACAGGCACTCTGTTTTTGTGGTCTCTATGCCCATCATCAGCACCGCCGGGCTCGCCCGGACCTTCCGCACGAAGAGCGGACCCGTCGAGGCCGTGCGCGGCATCGACCTGACCGTCCAGCAGGGCGAGATCCTCGGCTTCCTCGGCCCGAACGGCGCCGGCAAGACGACGACGCTGCGCATGCTCACCACCCTGCTCGCGCCCACCGGCGGCGCCGCCACCGTCGCCGGGTGCGACCTCGCCGCCGACCCCGCCGGGGTGCGGCGCAGCATCGGCTACGTCGCGCAGTCCGGCGGCGTCGACCCGAGCGTCTCCGTGCGCGAGGAGCTGATCACCCAGGGGCGCCTGTACCGCCTGCCCAAGGCACGGGCCGAGGAGCGGGCCGAGGAGCTGGCGCGCGACCTCGGCCTGGGCGAGCTGATGGAGCGCACCTGCGGCGCGCTCTCCGGCGGCCAGCGCCGGCGCCTGGACATCGCCCTCGGCCTCACGCACCGGCCGGACGTGCTCTTCCTGGACGAGCCGACCACCGGCCTCGACCCGGGCAGCCGCGCCGACCTGTGGGCGCTGGTGCGCCGGCTGCGCGACGAGCACGGCACGACGGTCTTCCTCACCACGCACTACCTGGACGAGGCCGACGCGCTCTCCGACCGGCTCGTCGTCGTCGACAAGGGGGTGGTGGTCGCCGAGGGCACGCCGAGCGCGCTGAAACTCCGGTACGGCGGCTCGATCGACGCCTCTCTCCAGGACACCTTCCTCGCCATCACCGGGCGCGCTCCCGCGCCCAAGGACACGGCCCCCGTCGCCGTCTGACCCCCAGGACCTCCCCCATGCCCGCACTGCTCCCCGACACCGCGCTGATCTTCGGGCGGTACGCCCGGCAGACCCTGCGCTCCAAGTTCCAGATCCTCTTCGGCGTCCTGACGCCCCTGCTCTACCTGCTCTTCTTCGGGCCGCTCCTCACCGACCTGCCACTGGGCTCCGAGGGCGACTCCTGGCAGGTGCTCGTCCCCGGGCTGCTGCTCCAGCTCGGCCTCTTCGGCGCCACGTTCAGCGGTTTCGCGCTCATCATCGAAAAGCAGTTCGGCGTGGTGGAGCGGATGCGGGTCACCCCCGTCAGCCGCCTCGCGCTGCTGCTCGGCCGGATCCTGCGCGACGCCGCGCTCTTCGTCTTCCAGGCGGTGCTGCTGGTGCTCGCCGCGCTGGCGATGGGGCTCAGGGCGCCGCTCGGCGGCATCCTCATCGGGTTCGCGTTCGTGGCGCTGCTGAGCGCCTCGCTCGCCTCGCTCTCGTACGCGCTGGCCATGAAGCTCGGCAAGGCGCACGAGTTCGGACCGGCCGTGAACGCCATCAGCATGCCCTCGATGCTGCTCTCCGGCCTGATGCTGCCGATGGCGCTCGCGCCGACCTGGCTCGACGTCCTGTCGCACTTCATGCCGTTCCGCTACCTGGTCGACGCCATGCGGGCCGGCTACGTGGGCGACTACGCGAGCACCACCATGCTGTACGGCGCCCTGACGGCCCTCGCCTTCGGCCTGCTGTCCGTGACGGTGGGCACACGGGTCTACAAGAAGGCCGGCGCGTAACTACGCTGGCCGCATGGTCAATCTGACGCGCATCTACACCAGGACCGGCGACCAGGGGACGACGGCCCTCGGGGACATGAGCCGCACCGCCAAGACCGACCCGCGGATCGCGGCGTACGCCGACACCAACGAGGCCAACGCGGCCATCGGCACGGCCGTCGCGCTCGGCCGGCTCGACGAGGCGGTCGTAAAGGTTCTGGCGCGGATCCAGAACGACCTCTTCGACGTGGGCGCCGACCTGTCCACGCCGGTCGTCGCGGAACCGAAGTACCCGCCGCTGCGCGTCGAGCAGTCGTACATCGACAAGCTGGAGGCGGACTGCGACCGCTTCCTTGAGGAGCTGGAGAAGCTGCGCAGCTTCATCCTGCCGGGCGGCACGCCGGGCGCGGCGCTGCTGCACCAGGCCTGCACGGTGGTGCGGCGGGCCGAGCGCTCCACGTGGGCCGCGTTCGAGACCCACGGCGAGACGATGAACCCGCTCACGGCGACCTACCTCAACCGCCTCTCCGACCTCCTGTTCATCCTGGCCCGCACGGCCAACAAGGAGGTCGGGGACGTGCTGTGGGTGCCGGGCGGCGAGCGCTAGGGCGTCTCAGACCCCGGCCGGCCGCTCCCCGTCCCGTTCGCCCGGGGCCGGGGCCCGCTTGGGGAAGAGCGCGTAGCTGAGCGCGATCAGGCCGTGCAGGCCCGCCGTCCGCCAGGCCGTGTGCATCCACGCCTCCAGCGACGAGGTGCGGCCGGGGTCGTCCACGTACCACATGGCGAGCAGCAGCAGCCCGCTGGCGACGGCCGCCGCGACGACGGTGCCGAGCCACACCTTGGCCTCGTGGACGGCGCGGGCCCTGCCGTGGCGCGGCGGGCGCGGCACCGGCGTGCCCTCGAAGCGGTGCGCCGCGTGGCCGTCGAGCCACTTCACCGTGCGGTGGCCGTGGCCCACGGTGTAGCCGATGTACAGCGCGGCCAGGCCGTGCTTCCAGCTCGGCTCGGCGCCGTTCTTCAGGTCGACGGCGGTCACGACGAGGAGGACGACCTCCAGCAGCGGCTCGCAGAGCAGGAGCGCGATGCCGAGGCGCGGCATCCGCAGCGGGTAGCGGGCGGCGAGGCCCGCCGCGAGCAGCACCCAGAAGCCGACCTCGCAGACGACGATCAGCGTGACGATCACGGTTCGCTCCTCTCGCTCGCCTCTCCAGGCTCCCTCGGTGGCGGGCCGGGATCGTCGTCGTCAGTGACGAAGTGGGACTGCATCCTTCGATGTAGCGGGCGGTTCCTCCCCCAGGACCAGGCACGCGGTCCTGACTGCGTGTTGGATGGAGGGCATGGCCCTGTCCCCGCCCCGCCCGCAGCGCGTCGACGTGCAGATCGCCGTCGTCAGCCTGCTCAGCGGGCTCGCGCTGTGGGCGCTCGGCCTGCACATGCAGACGGACCGGCTGCTCGGCGCCGACTGGACGCTGATCCCGCTCCTCGCCCTCGCCGCGCTCGAACTGCTGCGCAGCAGCATGCCCCAGACCGCCCTGGTCCTCGCCACCTGCGCGCTGGTGTTCGACCAGTTCACGACGGGCAACCTCGCCTCGGTGATGATGTTCACCGACATCATGTACGCCGCCGTCGTCTACGGGACCCCCGCCGCCGCCCGCCGCATCCCGCTGACCACCGGAGCCATCACGGTCGCGGTGACGCTCGGCCTGCTCGCGTGGTGGCGTGAGCCCGACGCCGTGCTCGTCGGGGTGCTGACCGGCATCGTGTCGTTCGGCCCCGCCGCCACCGGCTCCCTGGTGCGCAACCACCGCGAGGCCGCCGCCGCGGCGAGGCTGCGGGCCGAGCAGACCGCGCTGCTCGCCGAGATGGACCGCGTCCAGGCGGTCACGGCCGAGCGCGCCAGGATGGCCCGCGAACTGCACGACATGGTCGCCAACCACCTCTCGGCGATCGCCATCCACTCCACGGCCGCGCTCTCCCTGGACGACCCGGCCACCAGCAAGGACGCCCTCGCCGTCATCCGGGAGAACAGCGTCGAGGGGCTGGCCGAGATGCGCCGGCTCATCGGCATCCTGCGCGACGACAGCGGCGACCTGGAACCGGCCGCGGCCCCCACCCTGGACGGCCTCACCGCCCTGATCGACGGGGCCCGCACCAACGGCCTGGACGTCGCCCTGGAGGACACGCGCCCCCCGCGGGGCCCCGAACTGCCCGCTCCGGTCGGGCTGGCCGCGTACCGCATCGTCCAGGAATCCCTGACGAACGCCCTCAAACACGCCTCGCCCGGCCGGGTCACCGTGCGCCTCACCCAGGAGCCCCGCGCCCTGAAGGTCCGCGTCACCAGCCCGTACGACGCCCCGGCCGGGCCCCGCGCCCCCGGCTCGGGAGCCGGCCTCGTCGGCATGCGCGAGCGCACCGAACTGCTCGGCGGCACCTTCGAGTCGGGCCCCGAGAACAGCCACGACGGCATGGCATGGACCGTCTCCGTGACCCTGCCCGTCGACCCCGCGGACGAAGGAGCCAAGGAATGATCCGGGTGTTGGTCGCCGAGGACCAGTCAGCCGTACGCGCGGGACTCGTCCTGATCCTGCGCAGCGCGCCCGACATCGAGGTGGTCGGCGAGGCGGCCGACGGCGAGCAGGCGGTGGCGCTCGCCCGCGAGCTGCGCCCCCACCTGATCCTGATGGACATCCAGATGCCGCGCCTGGACGGGGTGGCGGCGACCCGCCAGGTGGTCGCCGAGGGGCTCGCGGACGTCCTCGTCCTGACCACGTTCGATCTCGACGAGTACGTCTTCGGGGCGCTGCGCGCGGGCGCCTCGGGATTCCTGCTGAAGAACACCGAGGCGAAGGACCTCCTCGAAGGGGTCCGCACGGTCGCGCGCGGCGAAGGGCTGATCGCCCCGGCCGTCACCCGCCGGCTGATCGCCGAGTTCGCCGCCCCCCGCAGGCCCCCGCGCGGCCACGGCGCCGCGGACCCGGCCGTCCTGGAGAGCCTCACCCGGCGCGAGCGCGAGGTGCTGTCCTGCATCGGGGAGGGGCTGTCGAACGCGGAGATCGCGGACCGTCTCGCCATGGCGGAGGCGACGGTGAAGACCCATGTGAGCCGCATGCTCGCGAAGCTCGAGCTGCGCAGCCGGGTCCAAGCGGCCGTGCTGGCACAGGAGTTGGGCGTCTGATCGCGGCCCCGGCGAACCGGGCGATCAGCGACTGATCACTCCGGACCGGCACAATCCGGCCAATGGTTCAGACCTCTTGACCCGCTGGTCCAGACCTTTCTATTCTCGCCGCACTGCGGTGAGCACTTCCCCACGTGTCCACGTGCTCACGGGCGGCGCAGGGTCCCACCCCGAACCCCCGGATCTCACCCGAGGAGCACCTTGTGCGCTTCACACAGAGCACCACACGCCCGAGACTCAGATTCCGACACAGGACCGTGGCCGGACTGACCACGCTGCTGCTGCCGTTCGCCACCCTGGTCGCTCTCGGCGCTCCCGCCGAGGCGACCCCCGAAGCCGCCTCCCAGGCCGCTTCCGAGGCCACCGCCACGTACACCAAGACCCAGGACTGGGGCAACGGTTTCGAGGGCAAGTGGACCATCAAGAACACCGGCACCACCACGATCGACTCGTGGAACGTCCAGTGGGACTTCCCCGCCGACACCAAGGTGACCTCGGCCTGGGACGCCACGGTCACCAACTCCGGCACCCGCTGGAGTGCGAAGAACCTCGGCTGGAACGGCACGCTCGGCCCAGGCGCCTCGGTCTCCTTCGGCTTCAACGGCACGGGCCCCGGCGCCCCGGCCAAGTGCACGCTCAACGGCGGCAGTTGTGACGGCGGCAGCGTCCCCGGCGACAACCCGCCGAGCGCCCCGGGCACCCCGACCGCGTCCGGCGTCACCGACACCTCGGTGAAGCTCGACTGGAAGGCCGCCACCGACGACAAGGGCGTCAAGAACTACGACGTCCTGCGCGACGGCGCCAAGGTCGGCACGGTGACGGGCACCTCGTACAGCGACAGCGGGCTGACCGCGGGCACGGACTACTCGTACACCGTCCAGGCCCGTGACACCGCCGACCAGACCGGTCCCGCGAGCGGCGCCGTCAAGGTCCGCACCACCGGCGGCGGCGGCGACCCGGGCCCCGGCCCCGGCGACAAGGTCAAGCTCGGCTACTTCACCGAGTGGGGCGTCTACCAGCGCAACTACCACGCGAAGAACATCGCGACCTCCGGCTCCGCCGCGAAGATCACGCACATCAACTACAGCTTCGGCAACGTCCAGGGCGGCAAGTGCACCATGGGCGACTCCTACGCGGCGATCGACAAGGCCTACACCGCCGACCAGAGCGTCGACGGCGTCGCCGACACCTGGGACCAGCCTCTGCGCGGCAACTTCAACCAGCTGCGCAAACTGAAGGCCAAGTACCCGAACATCAAGATCCTGTGGTCCTTCGGCGGCTGGACCTGGTCCGGCGGCTTCACCGACGCCATGAAGAACCCGGCGGCCTTCGCCAAGTCCTGCCACGACCTGGTCGAGGACCCGCGCTGGGCCGACGTCTTCGACGGCATCGACCTGGACTGGGAGTACCCGAACGCCTGCGGCCTGTCCTGCGACACCTCGGGCCCGGCCGTCTTCAAGACGATGATGCAGGCCTTCCGCAACGAGTTCGGCGCCAAGAACCTCGTCACGGCGGCCATCACCGCGGACGCCTCCGACGGCGGCAAGATCGACTCCGCCGACTACGGCGGCGCGGCGGCCTACGCCGACTGGTACAACGTGATGACGTACGACTTCTTCGGCGCCTGGGCGGCCAAGGGACCGACGGCCCCGCACTCGCCGCTCACCTCCTACGCCGGCATCCCCCAGGAGGGCTTCAACAGCGCCGCCGCCATCGCCAAGCTGAAGGCCAAGGGCGTGCCCGCCACGAAGCTGCTGCTCGGCATCGGCTTCTACGGCCGCGGCTGGACCGGCGTCACCCAGAAGGAGCCGGGCGGTACGGCCACGGGCGCGGCGCCCGGGACCTACGAGGCGGGCATCGAGGACTACAAGGTGCTGAAGAGCTCCTGCCCCTCGAACGGGACGATCGCCGGCACGGCGTACGCCCACTGCGGCACGAACTGGTGGTCCTACGACACCCCGGAGACGGTGCGCTCCAAGATGGCCTGGGCCAAGCAGCAGGGCCTCGGCGGCGCGTTCTTCTGGGAGTTCAGCGGCGACACCGCCAACGGTGAGCTGGTGAGCGCCATCAACGACGGTCTGAAGTAGACCGCACCCCCCAGAACGAAGCCGGGGAGACGGGATCGCCCCCTGTCTCCCCGGCTTCTCCATGTCCGGACTCAGGCCACGTTCACACGCTGCCCCGGAGGCGCCGCCTCCAGCCAGGCCAGGAAACCCGTCAGGGCGTCCTCGCTCATCGCCAGCTCCAGGCGGACACCGCGGTGCGTGCAGCCGAGGACGGTGGCGTCGGAGAGCAGGGCCAGCTCCTCCTCGCCGGCCGGCGCGCGGCGGTCGACGACCTCGATGGCCGAGCGTTCGAGAACGCGGCGGGGCCGGGGGGCGTAGGAGAAGACGCGGTACCACTCGACGCGGTCGCCGTTGTAGCGGGCGACCCCGTACCCCCAGCCCTTGCCGGAGGTGTCGCCCTTCTCCGGGGCCTCCCAGCGCAACGAACAGTCGAACGTCCCGCCGGAGCGCTGGATCAGCCGGCGGCGCAGTCCGAAGACGAAGAGCCCCACCACAACCAGCGCGATCACAGCAAGTCCGCACACGAGCAGAGTGAGGATCATCGGCACCGACCTCCTCGCCTCTACTGTCGGTCAACGGACCGGCAACGGACCAAACACCTTGCACCCGCATTGCCTCAGCCGCGACCCGGTCCGGATTGTTCCCGGACCTGGCCGCGGCTGAGTCACGTCATGCCACGCGCTGGGGTCAGCGCGCGGACACCGCACGCAGTCGGACGTCGGCACGCCGCTCGGCGGAGGCGTCGGCCTCCGACTTCGCGCGCTCCAGCGCCCGCTCCGCACGCTGGACGTCGATCTCGTCGGACAGCTCCGCGATCTCGGCCAGCAGCGACAGCTTGTCGTCCGCGAAGGAGATGAATCCCCCGTGGACAGCGGCGACGACCGTGCCGCCATCGCTCGTACGAATGGTCACCGGGCCCGACTCCAGCACACCGAGCAGCGGCTGGTGACCGGGCATGACGCCGATGTCGCCGGACGTGGTGCGCGCGACGACCAGGGTGGCCTCGCCGGACCAGACGCTGCGGTCCGCGGCGACCAGCTCGACATGCAGCTCAGCAGCCAAGGGTGGCTCCTCGGGTCACCACCCGGCGGCTTCGCCGGGTGTTGGGTCAAATTCTAGTGGGCGTACGACGAGAGGCGGGACTCGGCCCCCGAAGGGGGTGGGCCCGCCCCTCGTCGCGGTGGAGCTGAGGGGCTTCAGGAGACGCCGAGCTCCTTGGCGTTCTTCTTGAGGTCCTCAAGACCACCGCACATGAAGAACGCCTGCTCCGGGAAGTGGTCGTACTCGCCGTCGCAGATCGAGTTGAACGCCGCGATCGACTCCTCGAGGGAGACGTCCGAGCCGTCCACACCGGTGAACTGCTTGGCCGCGTGGGTGTTCTGCGACAGGAAGCGCTCCACGCGACGGGCACGGGCCACGACGAGCTTGTCCTCCTCGCTGAGCTCGTCGATGCCGAGGATCGCGATGATGTCCTGGAGGTCCTTGTACTTCTGCAGGATTCCCTTGACGCGCATGGCGCAGTCGTAGTGGTCCTGCGCGATGTAGCGCGGGTCCAGGATGCGGGACGTGGAGTCCAGCGGGTCCACGGCCGGGTAGATGCCCTTCTCGGAGATCGGACGGGAGAGAACCGTCGTCGCGTCGAGGTGGGCGAACGTGGTGGCCGGGGCCGGGTCGGTCAGGTCGTCCGCGGGGACGTAGATCGCCTGCATCGAGGTGATCGAGTGACCGCGGGTCGAGGTGATGCGCTCCTGGAGGAGACCCATCTCGTCGGCCAGGTTCGGCTGGTAGCCCACCGCGGAGGGCATGCGGCCGAGCAGGGTCGAGACCTCGGAACCGGCCTGGGTGAAGCGGAAGATGTTGTCGATGAAGAACAGCACGTCCTGCTTCTGCACATCGCGGAAGTACTCCGCCATGGTCAGACCGGCCAGGGCGACGCGCAGACGCGTGCCCGGCGGCTCGTCCATCTGGCCGAAGACCAGCGCGGTCTTGTCCAGAACGCCGGCTTCCTCCATCTCGACCATGAGGTCGTTGCCCTCACGGGTGCGCTCGCCGACACCGGCGAAGACGGAGACACCGTCGTGCAGCTTGGCCACACGGACGATCATTTCCTGGATCAGCACGGTCTTGCCGACACCGGCACCACCGAACAGACCGATCTTTCCACCCTTGACGTACGGGGTGAGAAGGTCGACGACCTTCAGGCCGGTCTCGAACATCTCGGTCTTGGACTCGAGCTGGTCGAAGGCCGGGGCCTTGCGGTGGATCGTCCAGCGCTCGGCGTCGGCGACCGTGGACGGGTCGTCGTTCAGCACCTCACCGAGGGTGTTGAACACGCGGCCCTTGGTCACGTCGCCGACCGGCACCGAGATGCCCTTGCCGGTGTTCGTCACCGGGGCCTGGCGGACCAGGCCGTCGGTGGGCTGCATCGAGATGGAGCGGACCACGCCGTCACCCAGGTGCTGGGCGACCTCGAGGGTCAGCGTCTTGCGGCCGCCCTCGATCTCCGGGTCGTCGACCTCGGCGTGCAGGGCGTTGTAGATCTCCGGCATCGCGTCGACGGGGAACTCCACGTCGACGACCGGGCCGATCACCCGGGCGACGCGGCCCGTGGCAACGGCCGTCTCAACAGTGGTCGTCATTACTTGTCACTCCCCGCGGTCGCGTCGGCCAGCGCTGCTGTGCCGCCGACGATCTCGCTGATTTCCTGGGTGATTTCGGCCTGGCGGGCCGCGTTGGCAAGCCGGGAGAGGCTGTTGATCAGATCCCCGGCGTTGTCGGTCGCCGACTTCATCGCGCGGCGCGTGGCGGCGTGCTTGGAGGCGGCCGACTGGAGCATCGCGTTGTAGATACGGCTCTCGACGTACCGCGGCAGCAGGGCGTCGAGGACGTCCTCCGCCGACGGCTCGAAGTCGTACAGCGGAAGGATCTCGCCCTTGGCGGGCTTCTCCTGCGCGACCTCTTCGAGGCTGAGCGGCAGCAGGCGGCCGTCGACGGCCGTCTGCGTCATCATCGAGATGAACTCGGTGTAGACGATGTGGATCTCGTCCACGCCGCCCTCCGCCGTCTCCTTCTCGATCGCCTCGATCAGCGGCGCCCCGACCTTCTTGGCGTCCGCGTACGTGGGCTCGTCGGTGAAGCCCGACCACGACTCCACGACCTTGCGCTCGCGGAAGTTGTAGTGCGACAGGCCACGGCGGCCGACGATGTACGTGTCGACCTCCTTGCCCTCCGTCTCAAGACGCGCGGTCAGCTGCTCCGCGGCCTTGATGGCGTTCGAGTTGAAGGCGCCGGCCAGACCGCGGTCGCTCGTGAGGAGCAGCACCGCGGCACGGGTCGGCGACTCGGCCTCGGTCGTCAGCGGGTGCTTCGTGTTCGAGCCAGTGCCGACCGCCGTGACCGCGCGGGTGAGCTCGGTCGCGTACGGCGTGGAGGCCGCCACCTTGCGCTGCGCCTTGACGACACGCGAGGCGGCGATCATCTCCATCGCCTTGGTGATCTTCTTGGTCGCGGTGACGGATCGGATGCGACGCTTGTAGACCCGGAGCTGAGCTCCCATGAGTCAGGTCCCTTCCTTACGTCACTTGGCGGCGGCCGGAGCGTCCTCGCCGAGAAGCTTCCCGTCCGAGGTCTCGAACTGCTTCTTGAATTCCGCGATGGCGTCGCCGAGGGCCTGGAGGGTGTCGTCCGACATCTTCGCGCCCTCCTTGATGGAGGTCATGAGGCCCTGCTCCTTGCGGTGCAGGTACTCCAGGAGCTCCTTCTCGAAGCGGCGGATGTCGCCCACCGGCACGTCGTCCATGCGACCGGTGGTACCGGCCCACACGGACACGACCTGGTCCTCGGTCGCCATCGGCTCGTACTGCGGCTGCTTGAGCAGCTCGACCATGCGCTGGCCGCGCTCCAGCTGCGCCTTCGACGCGGCGTCCAGGTCGGAACCGAAGGCGGCGAACGCCTCCAGCTCACGGAACTGGGCGAGGTCCACGCGCAGTCGGCCGGAGACCTGCCTCATCGCCTTGTGCTGCGCGGAACCACCGACTCGGGAGACGGAGATACCGACGTTCAGCGCGGGGCGCTGACCGGCGTTGAAGAGGTCCGACTCCAGGAAGCACTGGCCGTCGGTGATGGAGATGACGTTGGTCGGGATGAACGCCGACACGTCGTTCGCCTTGGTCTCGACGATCGGCAGACCCGTCATCGAGCCCTTGCCCAGCTCGTCGGAGAGCTTCGCGCAGCGCTCCAGGAGACGCGAGTGCAGGTAGAAGACGTCACCGGGGTAGGCCTCGCGCCCCGGCGGACGGCGCAGCAGCAGGGACACGGCGCGGTAGGCGTCGGCCTGCTTCGAGAGGTCGTCGAAGACGATGAGGACGTGCTTGCCCTCGTACATCCAGTGCTGGCCGATGGCCGAACCGGTGTACGGCGCCAGGTACTTGAAGCCGGCCGGGTCGGACGCCGGGGCGGCGACGATGGTCGTGTACTCCAGCGCGCCGGCCTCTTCGAGGGCACCGCGCACGGAGGCGATGGTGGACCCCTTCTGACCGATGGCGACGTAGATGCAGCGCACCTGCTTGTTCACGTCGCCCGAGCGCCAGTTGTCGCGCTGGTTGATGATCGTGTCGACGGCCAGGGCGGTCTTGCCGGTCTGGCGGTCACCGATGATCAGCTGACGCTGACCACGGCCGATCGGGGTCATCGCGTCGACGGCCTTGTAGCCGGTCTCCATCGGCTCGTGCACCGACTTACGGGCCATGACGCCCGGGGCCTGCAGCTCGAGGGCGCGACGTCCGCTGGTCTCGATCTCGCCGAGACCGTCGATCGGGTTGCCGAGCGGGTCGACGACGCGGCCGAGGTAACCCTCGCCCACGGCGACGGAGAGCACCTCACCGGTGCGCTGCACCGGCTGGCCCTCCTCGATACCGCTGAACTCGCCGAGGACGACGGCACCGATCTCGCGCTCTTCGAGGTTCAGCGCGAGGCCGAGGGTGCCGTCCTCGAACTTCAGCAGTTCGTTCGCCATCGCCGAGGGAAGACCCTCGACCTTGGCGATACCGTCGCCGGCGACGGTGACCGTACCGACCTCCTCGCGCGAGGCCGCGTCCGGCTTGTACGCCTGGACAAAGTTCTCCAGCGCGTCCCGGATCTCCTCCGGCCGGATCGTGAGCTCCGCCATCTGGGTTCCCTGCTCTCCTTGTTGGGCCCGAAGTTTTCTTGGGGGGTCTGGGGTCAGCCCCCAGGAATCCTCTGCACGGCCCAACTAGGGCCGTATTTCGTGCTTGTTGGGTTACTGGCCGGCCACGCGGCGGCCGGCTTCCTCGATGCGGTCCGCGATGCTGCCGTTGATGACCTCGTCGCCCACCTGGACCCTGATCCCGCCGAGGATCTCGGGGTCCACGTCGAGGTTGAGGTGCATCGGACGTCCGTACACCTTGACCAGGGCGGCACCGAGACGCAGCTTCTGCTGGTCCGAGAGCGGAACAGCGGAAGTGACGACGGCGACCATGCGGTTGCGTCGGTCCGCGGCCAGCTTGGAGAGGGACTCGAGTCCCTCTTCCAGGCTACGTCCGCGGGGCGCGGTCACCAGGCGCTCGACGAGCCGCTCCGTCACGTCCTCGGCGCGACCGCCGAGCAGGCTGCGCAGCAGCTCGCTCTTGGCCGTGCCCGTGGCGGCGCGGTCGGTCAGCGCCGCCCGCAGCCCGGTGCTGGAGGAGACGATCCGGCCGAACCGGAACAGCTCGTCCTCGACGTTGTCCAGCGCGCCGGCCTGCTGCGCGCCGGTCAGATCGGCGAGGTTGGCGAGCTCCTCGAGGGCGTCCACCAGGTCCCGCGACTGCGACCAGCGCGAGCGGACCATGCCGGCCACCAGGTCGGCGGTCTCGCCGCCCACCTGGCCGCTCAGCAGGCGCCCGGCCAGCGCGGCCTTGGCCTCACCGGACTGCGCCGGGTCGGTCAGGACCCGACGCAGCGAGACCTCGCGGCCGAACAGCGCGGTGACCGCGGCCAGCTCGTCCGCGAGCCGCTTCGCGTCGACCGACGTGTTGTCGGTCAGCGCGTCCAGACGCTCGCGCGCGGCGGCCAGTGCCTCGCGGCTGGCTCCGTGCGCTGTCATCGAGCCGCCTCGGCCTTCTCCTCGAGCTCGTCGAGGAAGCGGTCGATGGTGCGGCTCTGCCGGGCGTGGTCCTCAAGGGACTCACCGACGAGCTTGCCGGCCAGGGCGGTGGCCAGGTGGCCCACGTCCTGACGCAGCGACTGCGCGGCGGCCTTGCGGTCGGCCTCGATCTGGGCGTGACCGGCGGCGACGATCTCCTCGCGCTGACGCTGGCCCTCGGCCCGCATCTCGGCGATGAGCTGAGCACCCTGCTCCTGCGCCTCCTGGCGCAGGCGCGCGGCCTCGTGCCGGGCCTCGGCGAGCTGAGCCTTGTACTGCTCGAGCACGCTCTGGGCCTCGGTCTGCGCGGCCTCGGCCTTTTCGATGCCGCCTTCGATCGCCTCGCGGCGCTCTTCCAGAACCTTGTTGATGTTCGGGAGGAACTTCTTGGCGAAGAAGCCGAAGACGATGACGAACGCGATGAGGCCGATGACGAGCTCAGGGATCTCCGGAATCAGAGGGTTTTGAGGCTCCTCCGACGCCAGCTGTACCAGAGAGATCACATCAGTGCCTTCCGTTGAAGTTTCTCGTCAACGAGACCGGATCAGGAAGGAACCGGGTAAACGAAGCCCATGACCAGACCGATGAGCGCCAGGGCCTCACAGAGCACGAAGCCGAGGATCTGGTTCTGGCGGATGAGGCCGGCGGCCTCGGGCTGACGGGCGAGGGCCTGCGTACCGTTACCGAAGATGACGCCGACGCCGATGCCGGGGCCGATCGCGGCGAGGCCGTAGCCGATCGCACCGAAGTTGCCCTGGATGTTGACCGCGGCGAGGGTCTCGAGAGCGGACATGCCGTAACTTCCTTCTTTTTACGGGCCGGTGGGGGTTGGCCACCGGATGTATCGGGGGGAGGAGAGGCGTACTCAGTGGTGCTCGGCGAGCGCGCCCTGGATGTAGCTGGACGCCAGCAGGATGAAGACGTAGGCCTGCAGCGCCTGGATGAACAGCTCGAAGATCGTCATCACGATGACCATCACGAACGAGACACTTGCGTAGGCGATGCCGATGCCGTTCAGCAGGTACCAGCTCGCGATGGTGAAGATCACCAGCAGGACGTGACCCGCGAACATGTTGGCGAAGAGCCGCACCGCGTGGGTGAAGGGCCGGATGATCATGTTCGAGAGGAACTCGAAGAACATGACCATCGGGAAGACGGGGCCGAGCGAGCGGTCGTAGCCGGTGATGTTCTTCCAGCCGCCGATGAAGCCGTGCCTCTTGAAGGTCACGCTCACCCAGAGGATGTAGACGATCGCCGCGAGACCCGCCGGAAGGGCGATGACCGAGGTCACCGGGAACTGGGCGAGCGGAACGACCGACCAGAGGTTCATGATCCAGATGAAGAAGAACAGCGAGACCATCAGAGGGACGTACTTCTCGCCCTCCTTCTTGCCGAGCGTCTCGTAGACGACGCCGCGGCGCACGAAGTCGTAGCCGATCTCACCGATCATCTGGAGCTTGCCAGGAATCAGCTTTGGCTTATTGAAAGCCGCCCAGAAGAAGCCGATGACGACGACCGAACTCACCAGGGCCAGCAGCATCGGCTTGTTGAACTCAAAGCCGCCGACGGTGAAAATCGGCTCGAAGAGGAAGGAGTGCAGGCCGGGGGTCGGGAAACCGCACCCTTCAAAAATATGGCAATCGGTCTCGAAGGCGAGCGTCTGGGCGTTACTCACCGCGAGCTCCTTCAACGTGGCGCATGGGTACGGCAACCTCGATGTGTCGGCGCGGCCTACGACCGCGGAGCGGCACTGGACTGGACTTGCGGATTTGGGGGCGGCGGCTGGGCTCCGAGCCGTAAGGCTTCACAGGCACGGCCGCCTCCCGCGCCAGCTCTGCCGCAGTTGTGGCGAGACCATAGCAAATGAGCGGAGGCCTTCTTACGCTGCCCCTACAGCTCACGATTGCGGCCGGGCGGATTCCGGCTCCACGTAGAGGACCTTGGCCTTCATATGGGAGCGCACCTGCGCGGCCATCCACACCAAAGTGGCGGCGAGCAGGGTGAACGCGAAGCACTTGTGATTGAAGGCCGACGTACCGCGCAGCGCGGTGAGAGCGACCATCAGCACCAGGATCTGGACGGTGTAGACCAGCAGACCCATCATCTGGAACAGATGAGGGAAGGAGCGCGCGCCTCGCTGCAGCGCCACAAGGCCACCGCCCATGAACAACAGGACGACCAGTGCGCCGAAGGTGGCACCGAGCGCACCCTTGCCGCCGGCTACGGCGGCGCTGACCGCGATCCCCGCCGCGCCCGCGGCAGCGGTGGGCAGGGCACAGTGCAGGAGTGTGCGGGCGTCGTTGGACTGCATGGCGGCAGCTCCTCCGGCGAAATTTGGGGACGTGGCATTGCGATCGTCGAGCGAAGGCCCTGGCCCGGACACGACGAGGCGCACCTCACCAAGGCGGCCAGTCTCTTCGGGGCCGCCCCAATATATCTCGGGTTCTCGTGAACCGTATCACAAACTATTTGATGCAGTCTTTACCTGAAAGTGTGCCGACCGTCACACGTTCGGCCCACCGCGCGCGTTGCGCGTTGGCCGCGCGCGCGTCGGGGTGGTAGCCGCCGCTAGTCGCGCTCGTGCGACCGTACACGAGGCCGCGCGGAGAGCGCCGTGCTGCCGTGCGGGCGCCCGGCGCCGCTCAGCTCGGGCACCGGGGCGGCGGCCTCGGCGGAGAGCTTCTCGGGGCCGTCCGGGGCCGGTTCGGCGGTGGCCCGCTCCTGCCTGCGGCGGCGGTAGCGCGGCGGCACGAACGCCTCCGCCCAGCGCGGGGTGCGCGGCGTGAAGCGCGGCAGCAGGAGCAGCACGAGGCCCAGCGCGCTCAACGCGACGATGACGAACAGGATCCACACGCTGGTGGAGTGCACCGAGTACGCGACGGTGCCGAAGGCGATGAGCGCCGACCAGAAGTACATGATCAGCACCGCACGGCTGTGCGAGTGGCCGATCTCCAGGAGCCGGTGGTGCAGGTGCCCGCGGTCGGCGGCGAACGGCGACTTGCCGTTCCAGGTGCGGCGCACGATCGCGAGGACCAGGTCGGCGAAGGGGATCGCGATGATCGTGAGCGGCATCAGGAGCGGGATGAAGACCGGCAGCATCGCGTGCGTGGCGTCGCGGTCGCCGCCGAAGTTCAGCTTCAGGGTGGCCGGATCGACCTGTCCCGTCACGGAGATGGCGCCGGCCGCCAGGATCAGGCCGATGAGCATCGAGCCGGAGTCGCCCATGAAGATGCGGGCGGGGTGCATGTTGTGCGGCAGGAAGCCCAGGCACATGCCCATGAGGATGGCGGCGAAGAGGGTCGCGGGGGCGGCGGCCTCGATGCCGTAGCCGTACCAGATGCGGTAGGCGTACATGAACGACGCGGCGGAGGCGATGCAGACCATGCCGGCCGCGAGGCCGTCGAGGCCGTCCACGAAGTTGACGGCGTTGATGGTGATGACCACGAGCGCGACCGTGAGCAGCGTGCCCTGGCCGGAGGTCAGGGAGACCGGGCCGACGCCGGGGATGGGGATCCACAGGATCGTCAGGCCCTGCATCACCATGACGCCCGCGGCGATCATCTGGCCGCCGAGCTTGATCAGCGCGTCGATCTCGAACTTGTCGTCGAGGACGCCGATCAGCCAGATCAGCGCCGCCCCGGAGAGCAGCGCGCGCGGTTCGTTGGAGTTCTCGAAGACCGCGTTGAGGTTCGGCAGGTGGTCGGCGACCAGCAGGCCCGCGCACAGGCCGAAGAACATCGCGATCCCGCCGAGCCGGGGCGTGGGCTCCCGGTGCACGTCCCGAGCGCGGATCTCCGGCATCGCGCCGGCCACGATCGCGAACTTCCGCACCGGTCCGGTCAGCAGATAGGTCACCGCGGCCGTGATGCAGAGCGTCAGCAGGTATTCACGCACGGGCTTCCCCACAGGTATCGCTGGCCATCTCAGCCCCACACCCTAGCTTTGCGCGCATACGGTTGGGGACTTACGGGTAGCGACGATGGTTGCACGAGTACGCGCCCGTCTCTGACGCGGCCACCCCCTCCTATCGCGGATACGGTGGAAATCCGCCCGCCAGTTCGCGCACCTCACGCCGTACGTCCGCGCCCTCGTGCACCGCGTCGGCCAGCAGGCCGGCGATCCGCTCCATCTCGGGGCCGGTCATCCCCTGGGTCGTGACGGCCGCCGTGCCCAGGCGCAGCCCGCGGGCGTCACCGTGCGCCAGGGCGCAGGTGTCCAGGACGATCCCGGCGGCGGCGAGCCTGCCGCGTGCGGTGTGCGCGTCCACCCCGAGGGGCGCGGGGTCGATCAGGAGCAGGTGGGTGTCGGTGCCGCCGGTGGCGACCGCGAACCCGGCGGCGGCCAGGCCCTCGGCCAGCGTGCGCGCGTTGGCGACCACCTGCTGGGCGTACGACCTGAAGGCCGGCGCCGACGCCTCGCCGAAGGCGACGGCCTTGGCCGCGATTGTGTGCATCTGGGCGCCTCCCTGCGTGAACGGGAAGACGGCCCGGTCGATCCTGTGCGCCAGGTCCGCCCCGCAGAGCAGGAGGCCGCCCCTGGGGCCGCGCAGGACCTTGTGGGTGGTGGCGCAGACGACGTCGGCGTGCGGCACCGGGCTCGGCGCCGCTCCCCCGGCCACCAGGCCAAGGGGGTGGGCCGCGTCGGCGATGAGGTAGGCGCCCACGTCGTCGGCGATCGCGCGGAAGGCCGCGTAGTCGATGTGCCGGGGGTAGGAGATCGAACCGCAGACGATCGCCTTCGGGCGGTGGGCACGGGCCAGGGCGTGCACCTGGTCGTGGTCGATGAGCCCGGTGTCGGCGTCGACGCCGTAGCCGACGAAGTCGAACCAGCGTCCGGAGAAGTTCGCGGGCGAGCCGTGCGTGAGGTGCCCGCCGTACGGCAGGCCCATGGCGAGGACGGTGTCGCCGGGCCGCAGCAGCGCGGCGTACGCGGCGAGGACGGCGGAGGAGCCGGAGTGCGCCTGCACGTTGGCGTGTTCGGCGCCGAAGAGGGCCTTGGCGCGCTCCACGGCGAGCCGCTCGGCGACGTCCACCAGTTCGCAGCCGCCGTGGTGGCGGGCGCCGGGGTAGCCCTCGGCGTACTTGTTGGCGAGCGGGGAGCCGAGGGCGGTCAGGACGGCCGGTGAGGTGAAGTTCTCGGCGGCGACCAGCTGGAGCCCGGCGGACTGCCGGGCGGCCTCGGCGGCGAGGACCTCGGCCAGCTCGGGGTCCTGCCGGCGCAGCGCGTCGAGGTCGGTGTACGACGCCGGGTGGGCGGCGGGGGCGGCGGTGCTGACCGTGCTGAGCGACATCGTGGGCTCCGGGGCCTGGCGGGGGGTGACCTCAGATCCAATGTAGGCCGCCGCCCGGGGGCGGGCACCCCGGTCCGGCTACATGTGTGCGGGCACCCCGGTCAGCGCCGTCACCACGGGGTCGAGCGCCTGGTTGATCTCGTCGCCCACGGACCGGAAGAACGGCAGCGGGGCGCCGTAGGGGTCGTACACCTCGTCGGCCTCGACGTTCGGCGCCAGCAGCCAGCCGCGCAGGGCGGCGGCGGCCCGCACCAGGGCGCGGGCGCGCTCCACCACGCCGTTGCCGTCGGGCTCGGGCAGGGTGGTCGGGTCTATGGCCCGCACCAGGCGCGTGAACTCCTTGAGCGTGAACGTGCGCAGGCCCGCCGAGTGGCCCATGGAGATGACCTGGGCCCGGTGGTCGCGGGTGGCGGTCAGGACCAGGTCGGCGCGGATGACGTGGTCGTCGAGGAGTTCGCGTCCCATGAAGCCGCTGGCGTCCGCGCCGAAGTCGGCGAGGACCGTCTCGGCGTTGGTCTCCATGGGGGCGCCCTCGTGGCCCCAGGTGCCCGCGCTCTCCACGATCAGGCCGCCGGTGAGCGGGTCGCCGAGCCGGTCGGCGAGGGCATGGCGGGTCAGCCGCTCGGTGATCGGCGAGCGGCACACGTTGCCGGTGCTGACGTGGAGGATGCGGAAGGTGCCCGCAGAGCCCGGGAAGCCCGTTATGCCACGCCCCGTCTCAGGGGCTGTCAATTCGCCACCTCGAGGTCGGGGACCACCTTGCGCAGCTCGTCCGCGTCGAGGGCGCCGGCCCGGAGCAGGACCGGCACCCGGCCCGTGACGTCGACGATCGAGGAGGGGACGATGCCGGGCGTCGGGCCGCCGTCCAGGTACACGGAGACGGAGTCGCCGAGCATGTCCTGGGCGGCGTCGCAGTCCTCGGGGGCGGGGTGCCCGGTGAGGTTGGCGGAGGAGACGGCCATCGGGCCGACCTCGGTGAGCAGTTCGATGGCGACGGGGTGCAGCGGCATGCGGATGGCGACCGTGCCGCGGGTGTCGCCGAGGTCCCACTGGAGGGAGGGCTGCTGCTTGGCGACCAGGGTCAGGGCGCCGGGCCAGAAGGCGTCGACCAGCTCCCAGGCCATCTCGGAGAAGTCGGTGACCAGGCCGTGCAGGGTGTTCGGGGAGCCGATGAGGACGGGCGTCGGCATGTTGCGGCCGCGGCCCTTGGCGTCGAGCAGGTCGGCGCACGCCTCGGGGCTGAAGGCGTCGGCGCCGATGCCGTAGACGGTGTCGGTGGGCAGGACGACCAGCTCGCCCCGGCGGACGGCGGACGCGGCCTCGCGCAGACCGGTCGAGCGGTCGGTCGCGTCGTTGGTGTCGTATCGCCGTGCCATCAGCGGGCCTCCTCGTACACGTACTGCTGCCTTGGGGTATCGGTCATCACGGCGTCGCCTTGCGGGCTGTCGCGAAGCGCGGCCGGTTGTTGAGGTCGGGGTGGTCGGCCGCGTCGGCCCAGCCCCGCTCCTCGGTGAAGATCCAGGGGACCTGGCCGCCCTGGGTGTCGGCGTGCTCGACGACGACGACCCCGCCCGGGCGCAGCAGCCGGTGGGCGGTGCGCTCGATGCCGCGGATCAGGTCCAGGCCGTCCTCGCCGGAGAACAGGGCGAGGTCGGGGTCGTAGTCGCGGGCCTCCGGGGCGACGTACTCCCATTCGGTGAGGGGGATGTACGGCGGGTTGGAGACCACCAGGTCGACCTGGCCGTCCAGCTCGGGGAACGCGTCGCGGGCGTCGCCCTGGACGAGCTTGACCCGGGAGCCCTCGACGTTCTTGCGGGTCCACTTCAGGGCGTCCTCGGACAGCTCCACGGCGTGCACGCGCGAGCGCGGCACCTCCTGGGCGAGGGCCAGCGCGATGGCGCCGGAGCCGGTGCACAGGTCGACGATGAGCGGTTCGACGACGTCCATCGCGCGCACCGCGTCTATGGCCCAGCCGACGACCGACTCGGTCTCGGGGCGGGGCACGAAGACGCCGGGGCCGACCTGGAGCTCCAGGTAGCGGAAGTAGGCGCGGCCGGTGATGTGCTGGAGCGGCTCGCGGGCCTCACGGCGCGCGATGGTCTCCCAGTAGCGGGCGTCGAAGTCGGTGTCCTTGACGGAGTGCAGCTCGCCCCGCTTCACGCCGTGCACGAAGGCCGCGAGCTCCTCCGCGTCGTTGCGCGGCGAGGGCACGCCGGCGACGGCCAGCCGCTGGGTGGCCTGGGCCACTTCCGCGAGCAGCAGGTTCACGCATGTCCTCCGGGGGCGTCGTACGAGGGATGGGGGCGTCAGGCCGCCGCGAGCTTGGCCGCGGAGTCCGCGTCGACGCAGGCCTGGATGACCGCGTCCAGCTCGCCGTCGAGCACCTGGTCCAAGTTGTACGCCTTGAAGCCGACGCGGTGGTCCGAGATCCGGTTTTCCGGGTAGTTGTACGTCCGGATCTTCTCGGAGCGGTCGACGGTGCGGACCTGGCTGCGGCGGGCGTCGGCGGCCTTGCTCTCCGCCTCCTCCTGGGCGGCGGCGAGCAGCCTGGAGCGCAGGATGCGCATGGCCTGCTCCTTGTTCTGGAGCTGGCTCTTCTCGTTCTGGCAGGAGGCGACGACGCCGGTCGGCAGGTGGGTGATGCGCACCGCGGAGTCGGTGGTGTTCACGGACTGGCCGCCGGGGCCCGAGGAGCGGTAGACGTCGATGCGCAGGTCGTTGGCGTGGATCTCGACGTCGATCTCCTCGGCCTCGGGCGTCACCAGGACGCCGGCGGCGGAGGTGTGGATGCGGCCCTGCGACTCGGTGGAGGGCACGCGCTGCACCCGGTGCACGCCGCCCTCGTACTTCAGCCGGGCCCACACGCCCTGGCCGGGCTCGGTGGCGCCCTGGCCGCCCTTGGTCTTCACGGCGACCTGGACGTCCTTGTAGCCGCCCAGCTCGGACTCGGTGGAGTCGATGATCTCGGTCTTCCAGCCGACGCGCTCGGCGTAGCGCAGATACATGCGCAGCAGGTCGCCGGCGAACAGGGCGGACTCGTCGCCGCCCGCGCCCGCCTTGATCTCCAGGATGACGTCCTTGTCGTCGGACGGGTCCCGGGGCACGAGCAGCAGCCGCAGCTTCTCGGTGATCTCGTCGCGCCGGCGCTCCAGGTCCTTGACCTCGGCGGCGAACTCGGGGTCGTCGGCGCCCAGCTCGCGGGCGGTCTCGATGTCGTCCCCGGTCTGCTTCCAGGTGCGGTACGTCGTGACGATCGGGGTCAGCTCGGCGTAGCGCTTGTTGAGCTTGCGCGCGTTGGCCTGGTCGGCGTGGACCGACGGGTCGGCGAGCTTCTTCTCGAGATCGGCGTGTTCGCCGATCAGTTCCTCGACCGCCTCGAACATCGGGGGCTCCTGGTTTTCTGCGCGAGGGATTTCTGCGCGAGGGTGCTTCGCGCGGGTTTCTACGCGAATTGGCTGCGGGACGGCAAAAGCGCCGGTCCCGGCCACCCCCTCCCGAGGGCGGCCGATGACCGGCGCAGTGGCTCGCTACTTCTTGGCAGCCGCGGCCTTGCCGAAGCGGGCCTCGAAGCGGGCCACGCGGCCACCGGTGTCGAGGATCTTCTGCTTGCCCGTGTAGAACGGGTGGCACTCGGAGCAGACCTCGGCGCGGACGGTGCCGCTGGAGATCGTGCTGCGGGTGGTGAACTCGGCGCCACAGGTGCAGCTGACCTGGGTCTCGACGTACTCGGGGTGGATGTCGCGCTTCAAGGTGTCTCCTAGTTTCGGGAGGGCGCCGGGTCGTACGGGCGGATTGCTCGTACGTGAACCGGGGCCGACGTACCAGTCTGCCAGGACCGGCCGTATCTCCCAAAACGAGGGGAGGCCGGGATCTATTCCGGGGCCGGTTCCGGGGCCGTGCGGGCCGGTCCTATCCGCTGCTCACCACGGAGCCCACGGCTCCCTTGTCGCCCGCGGACTTGTCGGTGGCGGACTTCGGGATGGGCCTGTCGGCCCGCAGGGCGTCCCAGACCTCCCGGTCGGCCTCTTCGAGGGGCAGGACGCGGTTGGGGTCGGCGGAGTCGTACTGGATGGGCATCGTGACCATCTTCATGTCGCCCGCGCCGATGCCCTTGAGGCCGTTCGCGAAGCCCGCGAGGCTCTTGACGTCGTTCAGGTCGGAGTCCGTGGTGACGGCGCTGGTCGCGTCGTCGGCGAGGTCGAAGAGCTTCTTCGGGCTGCTGAACACCCCGACCTCCTTGACCTGGTCCAGCAGGGCCTTGATGAACGCCTGCTGGAGCTGGATGCGGCCGAGGTCGCTGCCGTCGCCGACGCCGTGGCGGGTGCGGACCAGGCCGAGCGCCTGCTCACCGTTCAGGGTGTGTGTGCCCGCGTCCAGGTCGAGGTGGCTGTCCTTGTCGTGGATCGCCTTCTTGGTGGTGATGTCGACGCCGCCGAGGGTGTCGATGAGCTTCTTGAAGCCCGTGAAGTCCACTTCGAGGTAGTGGTCCATCCTGATGCCGGACATCTCCTCGACGGTCTTGACGGCGCAGGCGGGGCCGCCGACCTCGTACGCCGTGTTGAACATCTGGCGCTGCCCGCCGGGGTCCGTGCGGCCGTCCTCGCTCGCGCATTCGGGCCGGGATATGAGGGTGTCGCGGGGTATGGAGACCACGCTGGCCTTCTGGTGGCCCTTGTAGACGTGGACGATCATCGCGGTGTCGGAGCGGGCCGCGCCCTCGTCCTTGCCGTACTTGGCGTTCTTGCCGGAGCGGGAGTCGGAGCCGAGGACCAGGATGTCCTGGGAGCCGTTGTCGATGTCCGGGGGGCGGTTGGTGCCGAGGGCGGCGTTGATGTCGACGCCCTTGATGTTGCCGTTGAGCTTGAAGTACAGGAAGCCGGCGCCCGCGCCGCCGAGGACGACCACCGAGGCCGCGGCCCACGCCGTGCCGACGAGCACCTTCTTGCGCTTGTCGCGCGGCTTGCGGCGACGGCCGCGCTTGCCCCGCTTGCGCGCGGCGGCGGCCCTGCTCTCGTCGGTCATGCGCCCCTCAGTCCTCGTCGGCCGGTACCCCCTGATGTCAGGGTCAAGCGTGGTTTTCCGTCACTTGTCAGACGGGAAATCCGAAAGAAGGGTTGCACGGCGCCCTGTGTGCGCCCCGGGTCGCATTCGCTACGGACCGTGTGGACGGCCCAGCCCTTTTCCGCTTCTCACCTGCGCTTTCACGCCTTGTGGCGCTGCCGCCCGAAGACGTGAGAATTTCTTATGCGTGTGGCCAACGTCTCGCGTGCGACAAAAGGGCCGCCCCGTCACAGGTGTGACGGGACGGCCCTTTCGTGTGCCGGTGACGACTAGTCGTTGCCGTTGCCCGGCGTCGGGGTCGTCTTCTGGATCTGCAGCAGGAACTCGCCGTTCGACTTCGTCTGCTTCATCTTGTCCAGCAGCAGCTCGATGGCCTGCTGCTGGTCGAGCGCGTGCAGCACGCGGCGCAGCTTCCAGGTGACGGCGAGCTCGTCGCTGCCGAGCAGGATCTCTTCCTTGCGGGTGCCGGACGCGTCCACGTCCACCGCCGGGAAGATGCGCTTGTCGGCGAGCTTGCGGTCGAGCTTGAGCTCGGCGTTGCCGGTGCCCTTGAACTCCTCGAAGATGACCTCGTCCATGCGGGACCCGGTGTCGACGAGCGCGGTGGCGAGGATGGTCAGCGAGCCGCCGTCCTCGATGTTGCGCGCGGCACCGAAGAAGCGCTTCGGCGGGTACAGGGCCGTCGAGTCGACACCACCGGACAGGATGCGGCCGGAGGCCGGCGCCGCCAGGTTGTAGGCACGTCCCAGACGCGTGATCGAGTCGAGCAGCACGACGACGTCGTGGCCCAGCTCCACCAGGCGCTTGGCGCGCTCGATGGCCAGCTCGGCGACCGTGGTGTGGTCCTCGGCGGGACGGTCGAAGGTCGAGGAGATGACCTCGCCCTTCACCGACCGCTGCATGTCGGTGACCTCTTCCGGACGCTCGTCGACCAGGACGACCATCAGGTGGCACTCGGGGTTGTTGACCGTGATCGCGTTGGCGATCGCCTGCATGATCATGGTCTTGCCGGTCTTCGGCGGGGCCACGATCAGGCCGCGCTGTCCCTTGCCGATGGGCGCGACGAGGTCGATGATGCGGGTGGTGAGCACGCCCGGGTCGGTCTCCAGGCGGAGCCGGTCCTGCGGGTAAAGGGGCGTCAGCTTGCTGAACTCCGGTCGCCCGCGCCCGGATTCGGCCGCCATGCCGTTCGCCGAGTCGAGGCGTACGAGCGCGTTGAACTTCTCGCGGCGCTCGCCGTCCTTGGGCTGGCGGACGGCGCCGGTGACGTGGTCGCCCTTGCGCAGGCCGTTCTTGCGGACCTGGGCCAGCGAGACGTACACGTCGTTGGGGCCGGGGAGGTAGCCCGACGTACGGATGAACGCGTAGTTGTCGAGGATGTCCAGGATGCCCGCGACGGGGATCAGGACGTCGTCCTCGGAGACCTGCGGCTCGTTGCCGAAGCCCTGCTCGTCGCGCCCGCGGCGGCCACGGCGGTCCCGGTAGCGACCGCGGCGGCCGCGGCGGCCACCCTCGAAGTCGTCCCCGTCCTCGTCGGCCCGCGGGCCGTTGTCCCGCTGGCGGTCCTGGCGGTCCGGACGGCCGCCGCCCTGCTGCTGGCGGTCCTGCCGGTCCTGACGGTCCTGGCGGCCCCCGCTCTGCTGGCCGCCGCCCTGCTGGTCGTCGCCCTTGTTGCCGCGGCGGTCGCGGTCGCGGCCGCGGCCCTGGCGGTCCCGGCGCTCGCGGCGGCCCTCGGCGTCACCGGAGGCCTCGCCGCCCTTGGCCTCGGACGCGTCGCCCTTGGCCTCGGCCTTCGGCTCGCTCTTGGCCTCGGCGGTGACGGTCTCCGGGCTGCCCGCGTCGGCGGTGGCCCGGCGCCGGCGGCGCTCGCCGGCCGGCTGGTCGTCCGCGCCGCGCTCGGCCGGCTGGCCGGGGATCTCGATCTGCTGCTGGGCGGGGGCCTTCTCGGCCTTGGGGCTCTCGGCCTTGTCGGCGGCGGCCGCCTTGCCGGTGCTCACCGCGTCCTCACCCGTACGGGCCTTGGAGGTGGCCCGGCGCTTGGGCTTGGTCTCGGCGGTGTCGCCGGCGGGCGCGGCGCTCTTCGCCGGGGCTCCGCCCCCTGCCTGCGCCTCCTTGATGACCTCGATCAGCTGGCTCTTGCGCATACGCCCGGTTCCCTTGATCCCAAGGCCCGAGGCGACCTGCTGCAGTTCCGCCAGCACCATGCCCTCGAGGCCGGTGCCACGGCGCCGCCGGGACCCGGCCGAAGCACCGGTGGCAGGCGCCGCGGAGGCGTCCGTGGCGGGCGTGTCGGCAGTCACGCCCATCAGATCGGTGGTGTCGCTCACGAAGGGTCCTTCCCTGGAGCGGACGTCGGCCTGTCTGGCTCGGCGACCGGTTGTGCTGTCCGGCGGTCCTATGCGTATGGACCGTGCCGGGGCGGTGGTCCGCCAACGAGGCGGAAGAATTCATTGGTGATGGCGATTGCGATGCCGTGCCACTGATGTGCGGTGTCACTCGGCTCGGTCACGCCGGTTCCGGAGCGTGCTCAGGACCGCTCAGTGCGGGGCACGAAGCAGTTTGGGGGGCTCCCGGAAGAATGGTTGTCCCGGACGGGGACACAAAGCACCTCGCCATGGTGAGGTCGGGTGCAGACTTGAGATTAACACTACCGGATCCAACAAACATTCCCCCTCTCGAAATCGGGTCGCCCCGAATTCCCTGCGTTCCCTGCGTTCGCCGCGGTCACCGCGGTCACGGTGCGCACCGCGTCAGGACGCGAGCGGCAGCACGCTCGCTCCCTTGGCGTCGAGCGCCAGGCGATTGGCCGCCCAGCCCTCTCCCGCCAGGCGTGCGACCTTGTCGGCCGCACTGTCTTCGGCCAGCGCGAGGACCGTGGGGCCCGCGCCGGAGATCACCGCGGGTACGCCGTCTGCGCGCAGCCGCTCCACCAGGGCGGCGCTCTCCGGCATGGCCGGCGCGCGGTACTCCTGGTGCAGGCGGTCCTCGGTGGCGGGCAGCAGCAGCTCGGGGCGCCTGGTCAGGGCCTCGACGAGCAGGGCCGCCCGGCCCGCGTTGGCGGCCGCGTCGACGTGCGGGACGGTGCGTGGGAGCAGGCCGCGCGCCGTCTCGGTGAGGACGGGCTTGCCGGGGACGAAAACCACCGGAACGATGGAACCGGCCGGTTCCATCCTGATCGCCCGCGCGGCTCCCGCGTCCATCCAGGAGAGGGTGAAACCGCCGAGCAGACAGGCGGCGACGTTGTCGGGGTGGCCCTCGATCTCGGTGGCGAGCTCCAGGAGCGCCGCGTCGTCGAGCCTGGCCTCGCCGCCTATCGTCACGGCGCGGGCGGCGACGATGCCCGCGCAGATGGCGGCGGACGAGGAGCCGAGGCCGCGGCCGTGCGGGATGCGGTTGGCGCACACGATCTCCAGGCCGCGCGGCTGTCCGCCGAGCAGGTCGAAGGCGGTGCGCAGGGAGCGTACGAGCAGATGCGACTCGTCGCGCGGGAGGGTGTCGCCGCCCTCCCCGGCGATGTCGATGTTCAGGCCGGAGTCGGCCACCCGGACGACCACGTCGTCGTACAGACCCAGCGCCAGGCCCAGGGCGTCGAAGCCCGGACCGAGGTTGGCGCTGGTGGCGGGGACGCGCACCCGGACGGCGGCGGCGCGGAACGCTGGACCGGCCATCGCTCGATGACTCTCCTTGAGCTGCGTGTTTTTGAGGCTGCGTAGTTTCGTACGTGCCACATGTACAAAAGACCCGAAGGCCGCGCACTACGGCGGCACCGCGGCATATGCGGCGGGGCGGGTTCGGTACAGCCTATCGAAGGAAGGTTCTGTGGCGACATAGGGCGCACAGGAGGCGCACGATGCGTGTCGTAAGCCCCCTGTGCCACCTCTCGTATGCGCCCGCGGGGTTACGCCAGACCGAGGCGCTCGGCGGCGGTGGCCGCGTCGACCGGGACCGTGACCGGCTGCGGGGCGCCCGCGACGGCCCAGTCGGGGTCCTTGAGGCCGTTGCCCGTGACCGTGCAGACGATCTTCTGGCCCGGGTCGACCTTGCCCTGCTCGGCGGCCTTCAGCAGACCGGCGACCGAGGCGGCCGACGCGGGCTCCACGAAGACGCCCTCCTGGGAGGCCAACAGTTTGTAGGCGCGCAGGATCTCACGGTCCGTCACCTCGTCGATGAAGCCGCCCGACTCCTCGCGCGCGTCGAGCGCGTACTGCCACGACGCGGGGTTGCCGATGCGAATCGCGGTGGCGATCGTCGAGGGGTCCTTGACGATCTCGCCGCGCACGATGGGCGCCGATCCGGAGGCTTGGAAGCCCCACATACGGGGGGTACGGGTCGACACCGAGTCGGCGGCGTACTCCTTGTAGCCCTTCCAGTAGGCCGTGATGTTTCCGGCGTTGCCGACGGGAAGGACATGGATGTCGGGGGCGTCGCCGAGGGCGTCCACGATCTCGAACGAGGCGGTCTTCTGGCCCTCGATGCGGAACGGGTTGACGGAATTGACCAGCGCCACCGGGTAGTTCTCGGACAGGGACCGCGCGAGGTTCAGGCAGTCGTCGAAGTTGCCGTCGACCTGGAGGATCTTCGAGCCGTAGACGAGCGCCTGGCCCATCTTGCCGAGCGCGATCTTGCCCTGCGGCACGAGGACCGCGCAGACCATGCCGGCGCGTACGGCGTAGGCCGCGGCGGACGCCGACGTGTTGCCGGTGGAGGCGCAGATGACGGCCTTCGCGCCCTCCTCCTTGGCCTTGGTGATCGCCATGGTCATGCCGCGGTCCTTGAAGGACCCGGTGGGGTTGGCGCCCTCGACCTTGAGGTGGACCTCGCAGCCGGTGCGCTCGGAGAGCACCTGCGCGGGCACGAGCGGCGTACCGCCCTCGCGGAGCGTCACGACCGGCGTGGTGTCGGAGACCGGAAGCCGGTCCCGGTACTCCTCGATGATTCCGCGCCACTGGTGGGTCATTGCTGCTTACTCCCCTTCAACCCGCATGATGCTGGCGACACCACGCACGGTGTCGAGATTGCGCAGCGCCTCGACGGTGCCGGTGAGGGCGGCGTCGGGCGCGCGGTGGGTGACGACGACGAGGGAGGCCTCGCCGTCCTTGCCCGTCTGACGGACCGTATCGATCGATACGCCGTGCTCGGCGAAGACCGTCGCGACCTGGGCGAGGACGCCCGGCTTGTCGGCCACGTCGAGGCTGATGTGGTAGCGCGTGACGACCTCGCCCATGGAGCCCACGGGCAGCTGGGTGTACGCGGAGTCGCCGGGCCCGGTGGACTCGGCGAGCTTGTTGCGGCAGACGGCCACCAGGTCGCCGAGGACGGCGGACGCGGTGGGCGAGCCACCCGCGCCGGGCCCGTAGAACATCAGCTGCCCCGCGGCCTCCGCCTCGACGAAGACGGCGTTGTACGCCTCGCGGACCGACGCCAGCGGGTGGCTGAGCGGGATCATCGCGGGGTGCACGCGCGCGGTGACGGACCCGCCGTCGGCGGCCCGCTCGCAGATGGCGAGCAGTTTGATGGTGCAGCCCATGCGTTTCGCGGACGCGAAGTCGGCGGCGGTGACCTCGGTCATTCCCTCGCGGTACACGTCGTCGAGGCGTACGCGCGTGTGGAAGGCGATGCCGGCGAGGATCGCCGCCTTGGCGGCGGCGTCGAAGCCCTCGACGTCGGCGGTGGGGTCGGCCTCCGCGTACCCGAGCGCGGTGGCCTCGTCCAGGGCCTCCTGGTATCCGGCGCCGGTGGTGTCCATGGCGTCGAGGATGAAGTTGGTGGTGCCGTTCACGATGCCGAGGACGCGGTTGACCTTGTCGCCGGCGAGGGACTCGCGCAGCGGCCGGATCAGCGGGATGGCGCCGGCGACGGCGGCCTCGTAGTAGAGGTCCCGCCCGTGGTCGACGGCGGCGGCGTGCAGCGCGGCGCCGTCCTGCGCGATGAGCGCCTTGTTCGCGGAGACGACGGAGGCGCCGTGCTCGAACGCCGTGGTGATGAGGGTCCTCGCGGGCTCGATGCCGCCGATGACCTCCACGATCACGTCGATGTCGCCACGCTTGACGAGGGCGGTCGCGTCGGTGGTGATGAGTGCGGGATCGATTCCCTCGCGCACCTTCGACGGGCGGCGGACGGCGACCCCCGCGAGCTCCAGGGGGGCGCCGATCCTGGCCGTGAGGTCGTCGGCGTGCGTCGTCATGATGCGCGCCACCTCTGAGCCGACAACACCACAGCCCAGCAGCGCCACCTTCAGCGGACGCGTACGCATCATCCGACCTCACTTCTCATACAACTACAGTGGGACCAGTCTCACCCACCGGAACGGACTTTCTGTCCAATGTCCGGATCCTGAGACATCTATTTCATCTTTTTCGTCATCCGACGTCCAGCCGCAGGAGATCTTCCTCCGTCTCGCGCCGCACGATCACCCGCGCCGCACCGCTGTCGACGGCGACGACGGGCGGGCGCAGGGCGTGGTTGTAGTTGCTCGCCATCGAGCGGCAGTACGCGCCGGTCGCGGGCACGGCGATCAGATCGCCGGGCGCGAGGTCGGCGGGCAGGAAGGCGTCGCGCACGACGATGTCACCGCTCTCGCAGTGCTTGCCGACGACGCGCACCAGCATGGGCTGGGCGTCGGAGGAGCGGGAGACGAGGGCGACGGTGTACTCGGCGTCGTAGAGCGCGGTACGGATGTTGTCCGACATGCCGCCGTCCACGGAGACGTAGGTGCGCAGCCCTTCGAGGGGCTTGACGGTGCCGACCTCGTAGAGGGTGAAGGCGGTCGGACCGACGATGGCGCGCCCGGGCTCGACGGAGATGCGGGGGGTGCGCAGCCCGGCGGCCGCGCACTCGCGCGTGACGATCTCGCCCAGTGCCTTGGCGATCTCGTGCGGCTCGCGGGGGTCGTCCTCGGAGGTGTACGCGATGCCGAGGCCGCCGCCGAGGTCGATCTCCGGGAGCTCCACGCCATGCTCGTCGCGGACCTCGGCGAGCAGCTGCACCACGCGCCGGGCGGAGACCTCGAAGCCGGCCATGTCGAAGATCTGCGACCCGATGTGCGAGTGGATCCCGATCAGTTCGATGCCGTCGAGCCTGAGGGCGCGCCGCACGGCCTCCGCGGCCTGCCCGCCGGCCAGGGCGATGCCGAACTTCTGGTCCTCGTGCGCGGTGGCGATGAACTCGTGGGTGTGCGCCTCGACGCCCACGGTCACGCGGATCTGCACGCGCTGGCGGCGGCCGAGCCGCTCGGCGATGTGCGAGACGCGCACGATCTCCTGGAAGGAGTCGAGCACGATGCGCCCGACGCCGGCCTCGACCGCGCGGTGGATCTCTTCCTCGCTCTTGTTGTTGCCGTGGAAGGCGATGCGCTCGGCGGGCATGCCGGCGGCGAGGGCGGTGGCCAGTTCGCCGCCGCTGCACACGTCGAGGTTGAGCCCCTCCTCGTGCAGCCACCGCACGACGGCCCGGGAGAGGAAGGCCTTGCCGGCGTAGAAGACGTCGGCGTCGGTGCCGAAGGCGTCGCGCCAGGCCCGGCAGCGGGCGCGGAAGTCGGCCTCGTCGAGGAAGTACGCCGGGGTGCCGAACTCCTCGGCGAGCCGGGTCACGGCGATGCCGCCCACGCTGACGACGCCCTCGGCGGTCCGGGTGACGGTGCGGGACCAGACCTTGGCGTCCAGGGCGTTCAGGTCGGTCGGCGGCGCGGTGTAGTGGCCCTCGGGCAGGACGTCGCCGTGGCGGGGGCCTGCGGGGTGTGCGGAACGGCTCATGGCTCGCTTGTCTCGTCTCTCACGGGTGGCACGCGGGACTCGTGGCTCTCGGGCGTCGCGGGTGTCACGGGCGTCACAGGTGTTCGGGCGCGCTCGTGGCTCACGGGGGTCACGGATGTCACGGGCGTCACAGATGTTCGGGCGCGCTCGTGGCTCACGGGGGTCACGGATGTCACGGGCGTCACAGGTGTTCGGGTGCGCTGATGCCGAGCAGGGACAGGCCGCCGACGAGCACCGTCCCGGCGGCTTCGGCGAGCGCGAGCCGGGCGCGGTGGGCGGCCGAGGGTTTCTCGTCGCCGAGCGGCAGCACGAGGTGCTGGTAGGCGAGCAGGGCGTCGGCGGTGCCGATCAGATGCCGGGCGAGGCGGTCCGGGGCGTGGTGCCGGGCGGCGGCGGCGAGGGTTCGGGGGTGGGCGGCGAGGTGGCGGAGCAGTTGCTCGCCGGGGGCGGTTTCGGCGCCGGGGGCGGTTTCGGCGCCGGGGGCGGTTTCGGCGCCGGGGGCGGTTTGCTCGTCCGGGGCGGCTTGGGCGCCGGGGGCGGTGGCGTGGGGAGTGGGTTCGCTGCCCGGGGCGGTGGCTCGGGGGGCGGTGTCGCCAGGGGCGGAGGTGAAGCCCAGTTGGGCGGCGTTGCGGGTGAGCGCGCGGGCGCGGGAGTGGGCGTACCGGACGCGGAAGAGGGGGTTGGCCTCGCGCTGCGCGAGCTGGTCGTCGCCGCCCTGCTCGGGGGCGAGGCGGGGCCGGTCGTGGGCGGCCGGGTGGAGCAGCGCCCAGCGGGCGGCGTCACGGCCGAGGCGCAGGGGGTCCGACCCGGCCGGGGCGGGGACAGGACGCAGGGTGGGGAGCGGCCGTGGGGGACGGCCGTGGGCGTCGACGCGTACACCGAGGAGGTCGACCCAGCGCGGGTCGGGAGCCGCGTCGCAGGTGACGCGGACGAGGACGCCCTGGGAGCGCAGGATGCGGCGGACACTGTCGGCGAGGACGACGGCGCGCAGTTCGTGGGGGGTGTGGAGCTGGGCGGTCTCCCCGGTGTCGGGATGGACGTGCCCGTAGCAGGTGCCGCGCCGGAGGATCTCGCGTACGAGGGTCTCGGCGGGCGCGTCGGCGAGGGTGATGTTGAGGAACCCGGGCCCGGTGACGTCGACGCCGGCGATGCCGGGCTCGGCGGCGATCCGCGGTGACAGCAGCTCGGCCACTTGCCGGGGGGGCCGGCCTGCGGCGCGGGCGACCTGGAGGGCGACGTTGGTGGCGTAGTCCCCGTGCCCCCCTGGCCGGGGCGGCTCCACCAGCACCCTCTCCGGCACGACCACGCTGAGTTCCCCCACGTCAACGGCATGACGCAGGGCACGCAGCACGGTGCGGGAGAGCTCGACGGGGGTCACGGGGACAAGCGTATGGGAGGAGGGGGGTGGGTCGGCGACTCGGTTTCCGGGTGGTCTTGGGATGTGGACGGCCTGTCCGGTCCTGTCCCGGCTCTGCGGCTCGGTCAGCCGCCGGGCCGGGCGGCGGGCTCGGCGTCACCGGGGACGCCGGTGTCATCGCCACCGCCATCGCCATCGCCATCACCGGCGCCTGCGCCTGCGCCGCCGTGGGCGGAACAGTCACCCATCGAGCTGGGCCCGAACTCAAGCCCACACCCCCGGGGCTGGGCGTCACCACCGCCCGCATCGGCATGCGCGACGTGACGCCGGTCGACCTCCTCGGACCCCTCGGCCCCTCCGCTCCCCTCCGACTCCCCCGACAACTCGCGCCCCACCAATTGCCGTACGACGGTGACGAGTTCACTCGGCTCGAAGGGCTTGGCGAGAAAGGCGTCGACGCCGACCTCCAGCCCGCCCTCGACCTCGTACTGCGTACAGGCGCTGACGACGACGATGGGCAGCTTCCGGGTCCGCGCGTCGGCCCGCAGCAGGGCGGCGGTCCGCAGACCGTCGAGCCGGGGCATCACGACGTCGAGGGTGATGACGTCGGGCTGAACCTGATGGACGACGTCCAGGCACTCGGCACCATCGGCCGCGGTCACGACCTCGAAGCCCTCCAGCTCGAGATTGACCCTGATCAGTTGCCGAATGACCTTGTTGTCGTCCACAACAAGCACGCGGCCGGGCACGCCTGGCACAACTCGAGAGTAGGTCCGCGGCCCCGACCGCGTCCCGGTTTTCCCCACTTCCACCTCCCGGGAGCCGCCTCCCACCCGCCCCCGGCCCCGTGACCGCCGCGCTCCCCCGACGCCCGTCGAAGCGAAGAAATACCTGTTCATGGAGAGCCCCGGAGAGCTGGTAGGGTTCTACCCGTCGCCGCGCAACGCGACGATGCGCCCCCGTAGCTCAGGGGATAGAGCAACGGCCTCCGGAGCCGTGTGCGCAGGTTCGAATCCTGCCGGGGGCACTCGCCGGATCACCTACGAAAATCCGTATGTGACCAGGGCGGATGCCGACTTGAGAGAGCGGGAGTCAGTCTCACTGACTCCCGCTCTTTCTCGTTGCCTCTCAGTGTTCGCGACACACCTCCGACACAGTTTCTAGGCCGCGCTGGCGTCGCCCTCCGACCACCCCATGGTCCTCTCGATCTTCTTGTTGTCCTCCGCCTCGCTGTTGTCGATGCAGCCCGCGTAGTGCCGGTCGATGACCTCAGGGGACGTGCCCGCACGGCGAGCCACCTCCGCCACGGGGAGCCCGGAGCGCAGCCAGTCCGTGATGCAGGTGGCACGGCCGTCGTACGGCCTCCGCGCGAGCGGCGATGCCACCTTGTGCGGCGGAAAGGCGAGCGGGCGAGCCTCCTGCCAGACACGCCAGTAGCTGGACGTGCCCACCAGGCCGCCCCGCTCGTTCTGGAACAGCCGACCATCCGCCGCCGTACCGAACTCCTTCACGTGGGCCCGGAGCATCGCCACGAGTACGGGCGGGATGGGAACGGGTCGGTCGGTCTCAGGGTCCCGCATCTTCAGCCCGCGCTTGTCATGGCGCTCGCCTGAGTCGGTCCACTTCTTACCAGATACGGGGCGAGTCTCCCGAAGAGTGAGCACGCCCCATCCGGTTTCGGGTAGGTGGCAGTCATCAAGCCTCAGCGCAACGACCTCCGCCGGGCGCATGGCCGCGTACAGAATGCACCCGAAGAATGCGACCAATCTCCTCCCCCGGTTTCGGTGCACCGACCCGACATAGGAAACGGCAGTGAGGAAATCGCGCCCCTGCCGAGCATTCATGAGGACACGCGGGTCAATCGCTCCGCGCCCCGCTGTGGCGTACCGCTCCAACTCCGCAATAGGGTTCGATTCGAGGTATCCACGCTGGACCGCATAGTTCATTGCCGCGTTGAATCCTCGGCGGCGACGCTTGTACGTGTCCTTCGCTGCCAGCTTTCCGTCGAGCTTGTAGGCGAGCCTGTAGTGAACATCCTCAGCCGTGTCGGAGGTTGTGAGCGCCGAGAGCGGCAGGGCGTTTTCAGCGAGCCAGGCACATGCCTTCTCCAGGCCGGGGGGCGGCTCCTCGTCTGCATGGGACGGGACAACAGACCACCGCACAGCACGCCGCACGGTCAGAGCGTCCGGAACGTCGGCCCCCTCCCCCATCATCCCCAGAGCCGCAGACGCCAGGCTGTCCGCGAACCCTTCGCGCGTCTTGGCCGCCGCCGTACGCCACCGACGCTTCATGAACTCCCGAGCGAAAAACCACCAGTTGGGATCGTTCTTCGTCTTGGCCTTTTCCGCTTCGGCAGCTACTGCGTTCCGGACTTCGGACTCGGGCAGACCCGATTCGATCTCGAAAGCTTCGCCGCGCCTGTTCATGGCGTTCCACAACTCGTTCCGGCGACTTTCGGCGAGTGGGTACGTGGCGAAAGTCCCGCCCCATACTCGTCCCTCCACCACCCAACGAACGCGCCAGGGGCGGGATTTACGCCCGGTTTTCGAAATCTCCCACAGCTTGACGTCGAATGTGTAGCCCGGCCGGGCTGACCCACGAGGGCGCCCGGCCGTGCTGTTGTTCGCGGTGCTCACGCAGCGTCCTCCCGCTCCGAGAGCCAGCGCTCGTACTCGGATTTCCGGATTCGGATATCACCGTTCGGAAGCTTGATGGAGCGGGGGGCCTTTCCGAGTTGGCGCCACCGGTAGAAGGTCGCCGGGGCAACCTTGAGGTCGGCCAGCACTTCCTTGATGGTCAACTTCTCGTCCCTCGCGCGGACGCTCATGCCGCGGTCCTCTCTTCTGTTGTGGTCGAGGGTGCGTCGGGGGTCCGGATGCCTGGCCCCGGTCTCTCAGGTCCGCTACTTCCGCTACCGCCGCTACCTCGCAGGTCAGGGGCCTGTTGGAGGTAGCGGATGGGGTGGCGGTAGCGGGAAGGTAGCGGCGGGGTAGCGGCAACCGGGGGCGGTTGCCGCTACCGCATCACTGCTGGTCAGGCCGTGTTTTCGGTGCCGGGTAGCGGAGGTAGCGGACTTTCGGGGGGAGGGGGGCAGTAGCGGGCCCACGCGTCCCACAGATCGGCGGCGTAGTAGCCCTTCAGGACGCTGCCGGCGGCCTTGATGTTGCGGGAGGTGATGGGCTCGTTGTCCGCCGTCATGTACTCCGCGAGCATCTTGGACAGGCGCCGGTTGTCGAGCGGCTTGCCGTGGAGGTCGGCCCAGGGGGCGTCGTCCAGGGCGGTGAGCCGGTCGAGGATGGCGATGGTGGGCAGACGGTCGATCCCGACCATGACGTGGTCGCGCAGGTCCGTGAGCAGCCGCACGCCCATGCTGCCTTTGTCGTTGGCGCGGGAGGCGGTCACGAGCGTGACGCATGCGGCGCGGGCCCGCTCGGGCCAGTGGCCACCGGCCGCGTCCGCGATGGCGAGCAGGGGTTCCCACACGTCGGCGGGCCGGTCGGTGACACCGTCGGGCATCTCGGGCCACGCGCCCATGACTTTGTCGCGGGCCTGCTCCGTCCACTGCGCGAGGCGGTCGCGGAGCGCGTGTCCTTCGGCTTCGTGGAGGCGGGCGCGGAAGGCCTCCACGCGTTCGTTGCGGGCCCTGCGGCGCATCCGGATGATGACGGAGCGGGTCATGATCGTGTCCGGGAGTGCGCCGAGTCCGGCGACCGCGACCGCGCAGTAGGAGGGGAAGGCCTGCACGGTCTGGTTGCCGCCGTCACCGATGCACCGGTAGGTGACGCCGGTGCGGCGGTGGCCGGCGTTGAGGAAACCGCGCAGTTCCTCGTTGTCCCCCGCCTTGGGCCCGAAGACGGTGTCGATCTCATCGAAGAGGATCGTCGGCCGTCCGTTGGGGTTGGACACGGACCGGAACAGGGCGGCCGCGGAGGCGTTGACCGCCGTCATGGGCTGGGGCACGAGGGTTTCCACCACCTCCAGCGCCCGCGACTTCCCGGAACCGGGTTCCGGGGAGAGGAAGGCCAGGCGGGGGGTGGAGTCGAAGCAGTCGAGCAGGTGGGCGTGCGCGTCCCACAGGGCGACCGCGACGTAGGCGGCTTCGGTGGGGAAGACGTTGAAGCGGCGGTGGAAGGCCTCCACCTCGTCCAGCAGCGCGGCGCCAGCGGTGTGGTCGGTCATGCGGCGGCCCTTCCTTCCTGTGGAGCACGCAGGGGGCACACGGCGCGGTGGGCGCCGTGGTCGGCAATCAGGGCGAGCACCTTGCCGCGCCCGACCGCGCTGCGGTTTCGGCCGCACTCACACGTCGAGGTGGCGATGGGCACTGCACCGCGCGGGGCGCAGATGTGCAGCCACGCGATAGGGAAACGCCCGTCCGGGCGAGGCAGCGTGGTCGTGCGCAGGTCAGGGCGAACAGCAATGGGGACGCCTTCGGCGACGCCCTTCGGAGCGCCCACGGCCGGACGCGGTCCCCCCTGTTCGGCGGGGCGCGGGCCGGTCGGGGCCGACGGGATGCCTTCCAAGGCGGGGCGGGGCGGGGCGGTCATGCTGCCTCCCGCGCTCGCACCGTGCGGGCAGAGCCGTCCAGGGCGCTGCGGACGGTCGCGCGGCACTCGGCCGCGGTGAGTCCGCTCGCCTCCCCCGCCCCTTGGAAGGCCTCTTCCACCACGTGCCGGGGGATCTCGCCCCACGCAACGAACCGCCCCACCTTGAAGGCGCACCGGTTCAGCGTCGTGTTGCGCTGTTTCTCCGGTGCCGCGGCGACGACGGCGCACTCAGCTTCGAGCGCGGCGAGCGCCGCACGACTCCCGTCGACCGCGGGGAGCCTCAGAGGGCCCGTAGAGCGCACGGGGACCGGTTTCAGGATGGTTTGCAGCCATTCGGGCACAGGGGCCGCCAGAGAGCCACTCAAAGCTTCGTAGGTTCCGGCGGGGGTGGCGCTGCCCGCAGCGACGACGTACCCGCCCCATGCCCGCGTGTCCACCAACCCCTCAATGGTTCCCGCGGTGTTGGCGTACCGCGTGCCGTGCGGGGCGGTGAAGTACAGGTGCGTTCCGCCGCTCGCAGTCCGGACCCGGTAGGTGTCAGGGACGGCGTGCCCGGCGCGCTCGCAGAGCGCTTGAAAGGAAGTGGCGCCGTCAGGCGCTCCTTTCAGGTCTTCAGGCTTGGGCATGTCCAGGTCGATGACCAGCAGCCCAGACGGGCCGGTGGCAACGGCGACGTTGTACGGGGCGTGCGACCAAGTGGCGCGGATGCGGTCCGCGTTGGTGGTGGCCCGCTGCTCCCACTTGCGGTGCCCGCCGGCGCACGGGCCGGTACGGGGACAGGCGGCTTCGCCGTGCAGGGCGGGCCGCTTCGTGCCGGGGCGGAGCGGAAAGACGTGCCAGCCACGGTCTGCCGCATCCAGGGCAGCGGCCAACAGGCACTCTCGCGGATTGCCGGTCGGTTGAGTCATGCTGGAGACCTCCATCAGGTCTGATGACAGATGGGTAGACAAGGGCGGCCCCAGTTCTTTGGCGAGATGCGGGGGCCGCCCTTGGTTGTTAGCGGAGGATGACGACGGCGGTGGCGTCGTCGCGGTAGCCGTCGGTGTCGTCTTGCGCGGCGGCGGCCAGGGCGGCGGCGAGCGCGGCCGGATCGGCCTCGTACTCGCGTACGAGGCCGGTCAGAAGGTCGGTCGGGATCTGGTCGTGGATGCCGTCGGTGGTAAGGATGATGAGCTGGTCGCGGATGCCAGCGGTGTAGACGGTGCCGATAGTCGCGCGGGCGAGGCTGGTGCGGAGCCAGTTGTCGTGTTCGCGGGCGATTTCCAGTGCCACACCGTTGGCACGAAGCTGGGCGCCCACGGTGTGGTCGTCGGTGTACAGCTCCAGGCGGCGGCCGTTCCAGCCGTACGCGCGGGCGTCGCCGGTCCAGTTGACGACGGTAATGCCGTCGTCGGGGACGGTTCGGGCGGCGACCGCGACCGCGTCCGCCTCCTTGCCGTCGGCGCCCTTGTCGGCGATCAGTTCGGAGGCGGTGAGGAGTCCGGCGAGCGGTCCACGGCGGGCGGAGATCCGGGCGGCGACCTCGGCGAGCAGCGGGGCGGTGGTGGAGGTGTGGGGGCCGTGTCCGATGCCGTCGATGATGGCGGCTCCGACCGTGCCGTTGGCCAGCTCGTAGACCTTGGCGGCATCGGCGTTGTCGGCGGCGGTTCCCTCGCGGGTGGCAAGTCCGGTGCGGATCATGTGTGCTCCTGATTCAGCGGGGGTGTTGGTTGGTGGTCTTGGCCCACACACCGTTCGTGCGGCTGTGGACGGTGCGCTGGTCCTGGTGGACGGGGCCCTGGTAGTGGTGGTGGATCTCGGGGGCGGGCTTACCTCGACGGGCAAGGCGGGCGAGGGCGAGCAGGAGGGCGGTGGGGGCGCCGAAGACAAGGCCGCAGACGATCGGGTCGGCGAACTGCGAGACGTACATGAGCACGCCCGCCGTGCCGCCGACCATGACGGTGGTGGCGCCGCCGGTGAGCATGAGGACGCTGGCGTCGGTGGCGCTCTGGCTCATCGGGGGCCGTCCGGGCTGGGCGACGGGGGTGGTGTCGCGGTAGGCGTCAGCGATGATCCGCCGCGCTTCTGTTTCGGCCTGCGCGTCGGTCAGGCCGGCGCCCGTGGCGCCCGTCTTGGGGGTGGCTTCGGGGTACATGCGGAATCCCTTCATCGGAGCGTTCAGGGAGGCGGAGGCACCCCCTTCCGGGGGTGCTGTGGAGGGGGTTTCAGGGGTGCTGACCTGCGCACCTCCCTGCCTCCCTGACTGATCATTTGTGCAGGTCAGGGCCAGGGAGGTGGGTCAGGGAGGGGGTGAGGGAGTTCTCCCTGTCTCCCTGGCCTGGCAGGGGGCGCCTCCCTGTCGTCAGGACGCGGAAGCGGAACCCTCGCCGTCGCGGTTGGCGAGGGCGCGTGCGAGGCGGTCGCGGCTGACGACCATGACGCCGTCGGACTTGTACGGCTCCGCTCCGGTGCCATCGAGCACACGCTTGAGGTCGATGAACGACCAGCCGCCGTAGGCGTCCGCGTTGAGTGTGCCGAGGCGGGAGAGTACATCCTTCGTGCGCACGCGCTCCGCCGTGCCGAGCACGGACGCGATGTCCGCGAGCGGGTCGCGGCCCTCGCCCCGGTCGATGGCGTGCAGGGTGGTGACGCCGTCGCGCAGGGCCTTGGCCCGCTCGGTGATGGCCTTGGCGGCATCGTCATCGATGTAGTGCGTGCGCACGGTGATGGACGACTGCCCGGCCGGGATGGTGATGCCGTCGGAGGCGACGACCAGCGTTCCCCGGTCCAGGCCGGGGCGCAGAAGGTTCGGGGCGGCGCCGCCGTCGACGGCCTTGTCCCCGAGTGCCATGCGGGCCTGCTGCTCGGTGCCGAGCGCGAGGGAGGCGCGGGTGTGGGCGCCCTCGCGGACCAGCTTGGGCAGGTTTTCGTTGGTCGGGTCTTGGGTGCCCTGCCACATCAGCACGTTCACGGCGCGACCTTGGTTGTGGATCTTGCGGACGGCCATGAAGTACCGGCTGGTGGCCTTGGAGCCGCCGTAGGGCCGCTTCTCGTCGTCCTTGGCCGGGCACATGAACGCCACCTGCGCCTCGTCAACGAGGACGATCAGCGGCGGGAAGGTGGTGCCGGGCGGGGCCTGGATACGGCGGTTCATCTCCTCCACCGCGCCCTCGACCATCTCGGTGACCTGGATGACGTGCTCATCGGTGGGGCCCTGGATCAGGGTGGAGGCGAGGCCGTCGAACATGGCCCAGTCGCCCACGCCCTTCAGGTCGCCCATGAGGAACTGCACCGACCGGTCCAGCGCCAGCCACAGGGCGAGGGAGCGCAGGGCCACGGTTTTGCCCTGGTTGGACAGACCCGTGATCAGAAGGTGGCGCTGGTAGAGGGACAGGGCGGCGGCGTCCCCGCGCAGGTCTTGGCCCCAGGGGGCGCGGCCCTTGGTGTAGTCGGCGGTCATCGTCTCGTCGGTGACCAGCGGCGAGGGGCCAATCGGCTCGTCCAACGCTCCGGAGTCGGCAACCCACAGGCGGACGGTGCGGGCGGCCTGGGGGATGGTGATGAACACCTCGTGCTCATGGCGGGTCAAGTTCTCCGCGAGCTTGCGGCGCCGCTGCTGGACTTCCACCGTGGAGACCCCGGAGGGGAGGGTGACGTCGACTTCGACGCCGCATCCGGCGATGCGGATGGGGCCGAGCATGGCGGCGCCGGCGTCGCCCATCTCCTTGATGGCGTTGCGCAGGGCGGGCACCCCGAGGTCGCGCAGGGCCTTGACGACGATGGAGGGGGTGATCGGCTCGCCCTCACCGGACCGGACGTTGACGGGCAGGGCCCATCCCGGTGCGGCCTGTTGTTTGCGCCCGACGGACCACAGGGCGAGCAGGGCGAACAAGGGGCCGATGGTCAGGGCGGGCCCCCAGACGACCTGCACGATCCGGATGAGCAGGGCGATGAACTCGATCGTCGCGTTGAGCGGGGTGATGACGTCCTTGACGTCGCCGTTGTTGATGGCCATCACTACGCCGAGGGCAACCAGGGTGCCGATGCCCATCCCGGTGCCGACCGCCACGCCCTTGGCGGCGTCGACCGGGGAGCGCAGCAGGTCCATACGGCGGCGGTGGCGCGCGTCGCGGAAGCGTTGGAGGCGCTCCTCCCACTCCTGGGCGACCTCGTAGTTGCCTGCGGCTTCGGCGGCGCGGAGCATGCGTTCGTAGCGGGAGCCGGTGCGGCCGTCCCAGGTACGGCGGGCCACGATCCGGGTCCCGCCGACCACGTACATGCTGTGGCGGACCGCCGCACGGCCCGCCTCGCGGGTGCGTTCGTCGGCGGCGACACGCCGCACGGCACGTCCGGAGCGCACCCACAGCGGAACGGGCGCCGGCGGGGCGGGGTCGGGGACGACGCTCAGCGTGGTCACGCTCGCGGTGTCGGGGTCGGTGTGGGCGGGCGGGGCGGGGTTCTTGTTCAGGTGAACGACGTTGCCGCTCATGGGGGAAGGCTCCTGACTGCCCTACATGGGGCGGAAGGCATGGGGGCGTCGGGGTGGCCGGTTGGGGACCGGCCACCCCGAGCAGAGAGATGCATGAGCGCGCGTCAGGCGGCGGGCCGTGCGCCGGCGGGCGTGGTCACCACCAGCGGGACGGCTTCTTGGGCACGAGGGCGGGGCACCCGTTGACCATGTGGTCGACGCACTGCGGGCAGTCCTCGCGCGGCTTCAGGCGGCGGTGGATGCTCTTGTCGTAGGCGTGCTCCCAGCACTGCGGGCACTCACCAGGCGGCGCGGGCTTGGCGGCCACGCTCACCACCAACCCGACGACTTCTTCGCGGCCTTGGCCCTGGCGTTCTCGTTCACGATGCGCTGCCGTTCGGCCTGCAAGGCGAGGATCTCCGCGTTCAGCCGCATCTCAGCGGCCTTCCAGGCGGTGTCGGCCTTGGTCTCGTCGCGGGCGGTGCTCTTGTGCCGCACCACCTTCACCGAGCTGCTGGCAGCGGCGGAGAGGATGGCGCGGCGTTCGCGTCCGTCCAGCGGCCACATCTCGCGCTTTTGCACGGCGGCCAGCTTGCGGACAGTCGCCTGGATCTCGTGGTCCAGACGTCGGGTGTCGGGCTTACCCATGGCAAGCACTCCTTGGGGAATCGGAATGTTCGGGGTAGGCGCAGGTCACGCACATGCCGAGTGAGCGCGGGATGCAGTAGCCCGCATCGCGGCCGCACTGCGGGCACAGGCGGCGGGCGGCGTTGGCCTTGGCCAGCGCGGCCCACCGGCCCGGCGTCATCGGCCGGACCGGCTTGGCCAGCTCGATGCGGTAGAGGTAGGCGACCAGCGGGCCCCGCCGACGGCGGGGCCGTTCGAGTTGCGCGGCCACCCCCTGGCCACCGGGCCGCAGACCTCGGGCGCGGAGTTGGCGGAGGGTGGCGTAGCCGTCCGGGGCCAGGCGCCACCGGAACACCGGCAGCGTGGCCATCACGCGCCCTTGGCTGTGGCGGCACGCTCGGCGAGGATCGTGTCCCGCAGCATCCGCGCGTTCGCCGGTGAGGTGTGCACGGCGCGGCGGATGCCCTCACCGGTCACCTTCGCGTCCGGCCAACCGGCCGTGGCCGCCCGTGCTTCGGTGAGCAACTGTTCCGGGGTGCGCTTGGGTCGACTCGACTTCGCCACGTCCGGGACACGGCCGGTGGCGCGACGCGGTCGGGTCGACTCGGCCGCCACCGCGCGCCGCTCGACCGGCGCGACCGGGGCCGGATCGATCGAAGGCGGCGGCTTGAAGGGCAAAATCGACTTCAGGAACCCGACCGGCACGGGATCGGGCATCGGGGCCCGCTCCACACTCACTTGCTCGGGGGTCGATACCCCGAGGTCAGCCGTAGACCGATTGCTCACGATCCCGGTAGATTTCTCCGTATTTGCGATCGGTGTGGGCAGCGGGTCGGTCGGGCCCCACACGGGCAGCTCCCAGCGGGCCGTGACGGGTGCGGAGACGCTGGTCAGTGCCCTGCCTGTTTCCGCTCCCTTGCGGGCTGTCTCCAGCGTCGACCACGCTCCGGACAGGGTGCGGGCGGTCTTGGCCTGGACGCGTGCGACGCGTGCCCCGGCCGCCGTCACGGCCATCAACCGCGTCTCCTCCGTGGCCGCTTCCGCTCGCAGACGGGCGCGGGCCACGGCCGCCTCGTCGCGTGCTTCCTGCTGGATGCCCTGGATGGCGTCCAGCGCACGGGAGGTGAGTGCGGTGCGCTCCCACAGGCCGTGCACCAGCCACAGGGCCTTCGCGGCGAGGGGTAGCCAGGCCACGGCCAGCCACGCACCGGAGTGCTCGGCACTGACCGCGTGCGCGATGAGGACTCCGGAGGCGAGCAGGCCGAAACAGAAGCCGACGGCGGTCACGGCACGGTTGTGGTCGCCCTGCGCGGCCAGGCGGCGTTCGTAGGCGAGGGTGGCCAGCCACCCCCCGTCGATGCCGAGACCGACGATCAGGGCGACCGGCCACGGGACCGCCGTCCCGAGCCACATCACGACCACGGCCAGGGTGAGCACCATCGACACGGCCGTCATCGTGACGGCGGGCAGTACGGTCTTCGCCTTCACAGCGCACCCCCCACCGCGATCAGCACGGCGACGACGAGCAGGGCCCCGCCGGCGCGCGTCAGGTCGACCGCCCGCCGCAGGGCCGTGAACTTGGCGACGGCGAGGCGGGCCAGGCCGGCGATGTCCTGCGCGCGCCGGTCCTCGGCCAGATGGGCCGTGATCTCCTCGGCGCTCAGCGTCGCCCACAGCGGAAAACCCACCGGGCGGGCCCCGCCCAAGTTCGGGCGGACCGAGGAGAGCAGCAGGCACGCCGCCGCGAGCAGCAGGGCCACCCCGAGGCCGCCGACCACATAGGCGGGCAGCGGCAAGGACACGTCCTTGGCGATCGTCCACGTCCCCGCCAGCAGTGCGCCGACGAAGGCGAGCAGGAGGCTGACCTTGGTGTCCGTGCGGGCAATCTCGGCCTTCACCTCAGCGTGCGCGGCCGTCAGGTTCGAGTCGATGGCACTCACGCGCCCACCCCCGAAACCCCGCCGGCGGTGGCGGTGTTGGCGAGGAGGCGGCGGGCGGCGAGCGCCTTGCGGCGGGCCCGGCGGATGCGCCGCATGTCCAGCTCGGACGGGACTCGGTCAAGGGTGATGATCTGCGCGTCGAGCAGGTCGACGTCCGCCAGGATGACGGGCATCTCCCGCTCGACCGCGTCCAGCTCCGCGCTCGTCGGTTCCACGAAGTCGGTGAACGCGGTAACAGCGTCCTGGACAGTAATCTGGTTCATGAGTCGTGGTCTCCCTAGCAGGTGGTACGGCTCGACAGCGGCCCCGGAGTTGCACCTCCGGGGCCGCGCGCCGTTCGGGGTAGTGGGGTCAGACGGTGGCGATGATCAGAGCTGCGATCAGGAGCCACAGGTGGTGCAAGGACTGGTCAGGTGACTGCACTAACTCACTCGCCCGTTCATGTTGACGCCGGTCCCTACGACCGTGCCGCGCGCCTGCTTGAGAGCGGCCTTCGCGGCGGCGGCATGGGCTTCCCGCGGAGACAGGCCGACCGGGCCGTCCCAGTCGAGATAGATGGTGATCAGGTCGTCGTCGTCGCTGCCGCCCTGGGGGCGGATGTTGACGCGGGCCTCGTAGTGCTGGGTAGCCATGGTGTGTTCCTCTCCTGGTGGGCACGGCCCTACAGCGCCCCCGGAGTGTCCGCTCCGAGGGCGCGCGCCGTTGAAGTGTGGGTCAGAGGGTCTTGGCCGCTTCGCGGGTCAGCCGCTCGCATGCCGTGATGGCGGTCTCCCGCGCAGCGTTCAGAGCCTGGGGGGAGTCGGCGTCACGCAGCCGGTAGGTGGCTGTCGCTGCGTCCTGGGCCACTGCTGCCAGCGCGGGGGCGAGGATGGACAGCGTGGTCAAAGGCGCGGTGATCGCGCTCCGCGTCGAGTGGCTTTCCGTACGGGCCGCCTCAAAGGTGGAGGCGTCCGCGCCGGCAAGCCGCAGATCCTCTCGGACCCACATGGCACGGCGATGATCGGCAAGCGCCGTCGCCAAGGCGGTCACCGCCGTCAGACGGTCCCGCCGAAGTGCCGCGCGGTCCGATCCGCGCTGTTGCAGTAAGTACGTGGTGACGGACCCCAGCAAGGTCCCCACCACGGCAAGAACGGTCGCCCACATGAGCAGTCCTTTCGAGTGCGAAGCGGTGTCCTACTTGCTGTGGTGGTCCGCGAGGCGGGCCGGGCACCGGTTGAGGATGTCGGCGTGGTCGAACGCGAGCGGCGGAAGGTCGTTCAGGGGCCACCACTGGGCGCGGGTCGCGTCGTCACCGGCCTCAATGGCCGTGCCGGGCAGGACCTCCAGGTGGTAGGCGACGGTCACGTACCTGCCACGCGGGTCACGGTCGGCCCGGTCCCAGACGCCGAGCTGGACCAGGTCCTCGGGCATCGCGTACACCCCGGCCTCCTCGGCCAGCTCGCGGGCGGCGGCGGCGCGGCTCGTCTCGCCCGGGTCGACGTGACCGCCAGGCAGCGCCCACGCCCCCTTGTGGGGGTCCCAGCCGCGCTCGATCAGCAGGACGTATCCGTCGGTCGTGGTGACGACCACGTCAGCGGTGTAGCGGATGGTCTCGAAGGTCTCGGTGCAGGTCATGTCAGCTCCTGAGTGGAAGTAGCGGAGTCTTCCGGCTCCCCTCGGCGCTGCTCGTACGAGACGAGCAGCGGAGGCAACCGGCCGCAGCGAAGCGCTGCGGAAGGGTTGTGAGGTGCCTTACTCGCCGCGAGTGTTGGCGGTGTAGACGTCGCCGTTCTCTTCGATGACGGTCTGGCCGGGCTCGACGGTGAACGACTCGTCGACTTCTACGCCCTGCTCCTGCGGAGTGATCATCTGTCCGTCACGGAAGCCAAAAACGAGGCCCATCAGAACTCCTCTGTAGATCGTCTGAAGTCGGTGAATCCGGCTCCCCGCACCCCCTCCCGTACGTCCTCACGCAGAGCGCGGAACGGACGGGAAGGAGAGGCAACCGGCCGCAGCGCCCGAAGCGCCGCGAACCAGAACGGACCGAACTGCCGAGCGGCGCCGCCGGCCGGTCCGTACCGGCGGCGCTGGGTATGTCGTCGGTTCACACCAACCTCCCGTGTGAGCGGGGACAAGGGGGGCGCGGCTTCATGCCGCGCAAGGTTCTGTGCTTGTCAGATCACGCAGTGCCAGTCCCCGCCCCGAAGGGTGGTTCCCGGGCGGGTCACCCGGCCCGCCATGGTCGGTCGGGATGGTGACCCACACCCATCGACCGCACGTGTTCATGCGGCTGGGTCGGCACTCTGTTGAGTTCTCAAACAACGCCTTCGCTTCCTTCGAGGCAGTCCGCCGGTACGGACCTCTCCGGGCGTTTACGCAGGTCAAGCAGCCTCTGCACCGCCGAAGCGATGCATGTAGTACATGCCTCTCAAGGTGACAGATCGAATCCGTGCCGTCAACCCACGGCTTGCCGGTTTCGGTTCTTGCCGCCCTCGATCAGCGACATGACCAGCTTGGATGCGAAGTGCGGGACGTTGGACTCCGCGCATGTACGACTTGCGTCCTGCTCGCTAGAGTCAAAGTCGTCCCAGGACGTCCCAGACGGGGGGAGCTGCGATGGCGAACGAGAGGCTCCGCGGCGCGATCGTGGAGAGCGGCCTCAAGTTAGAGCAGGTCGCGGAACGCTTGGGGGTGTCGCCCAAGACGGTTGACCGCTGGATCTCCGAACCAAACCGCAAGCCATACAGGCGCTTTCAGTACGCACTCGCGTCCATGCTGCAACGTGAGGTTTCGTATCTATGGGCGGACGAACGGACCTCGGCTGAAGTCACCGCGTCGAGTGATTCAGAGGTGATAATGCTCTACGCCCATCGCTCTGTCGTTCCTCAAGACGCGTGGACCAAGTTGTACGCCGGTGCAACAACGCACTTCGATGTGCTGGTCTACTCGGGATTTTGGCTCACCGAGGACCCTCGCTTCCATCGCCTTGTGCGGGAGAAATCCGCTGATGGCGTCCCAGTACGCTTCATGCTGGGGAATCCCAACAGCCCTGCCGTTGCCGTGCGGGGGGACGATGAAGGGATCGGGTCAGCCATGGCGGCCAAGATCCGCAATGCCTTACTCAATTATGCCCCACTGTTCCCCCTCCCTGGAGTGGAGTTCAGGCTCCACAGCACGACGCTCTACAACTCCATTTACCGATCCGACAACGAGTTGTTGGCCAATGGCCATGTCTACGGGGTGGGGGCCTACTTGGCTCCCGTATTGCACCTTCAGCGCGTACCGGGAGGGGAGCTTTTCGACACCTACTCAGAAAGCCTAGAGCGCCTCTGGGAAAACGCTCTCCCCATCAAGACACCCACCGACTACGAAGGTGCACCATCATGAGCCGAGTTGACTACTTCCGCGACCCGAACGCTCCAAAGGCAAATTCTGTCGTGCCTTCAGTCACAGCCGTAGTGCGGAACGCGCAGGGTGACCTGCTGCTCATCCACAAGACCGACAACGACCTGTGGGCGCTGCCCGGTGGCGGTCATGACGCCGGGGAGAGCATCGCTCAGACCGTCGTTCGAGAGGTGCACGAGGAGACAGGAATTCACGTGATCGTGGACGACATAGTCGGCCTCTACACCGACCCGGAGCACGTGATGAAGTACGACGATGGTGAGGTGCGCCAACAGTTCTCAATCTGTTTCCGAGCGCGACCTGTTAACGGCGAACTCCGCACCAGCTCGGAATCGAAAGAGGTCCGCTGGGTCGCCCCGGCGGACCTCGACAAGCTAGATATTCATCCGTCGATGCGGCTTCGCATCACGCACGGCCTCGACACTTCGCGAACCGATCCCTACATCGGATAGCGTGCCACTTCCACCGCGCCGAGTCGCTGCTCTACACGCCTTACCGCTGCATGAATTTCAGGCGCAGCCCGCTGGATGAATCGTCCAACCACGGTATCAGGACCGTATCGACCCACAATTTCCGAGACCCTGGCTTCCGACGTAGTGGGATCACCGTCAGGCGTGGTAGTCATATCGCAAAAGAGGAGCGCGTCTACAAGTTCAGGCCGCTCCATCTCGAACTCAGACGCCAACTCCTCGCGCAAACCACGCTCTTCGGCCTCCAGGAGAGCGCATGAATGATGCGCGACCAGGCGGACAACATGTTCATTCAAGCCTTCCTGGTCACGTAGAAAGCGTGCACCGTCGAGTGGGTGAAAACCTGTACAGGCGATGCTCGGCGAGTACCCCACATCGTGCAGCACGGCTGCGGCTTCCAACAAGGCAGCATCGTCCCCGAGAATGGGACGTAGCGAGCGTGCCCGCTTCGCCACCCCGAGAGAGTGCCGCCAGCGGCGTGGGAGCGGTTCGGCCAGCATCGACTCGGAGAGGCTGTATGCCCGCTGCGTGAGATCCATGGCTTCCAAGGCTACGAGTCCCCCTCTTCTGCCGGGAGGGCGCGAACGCACCGCCGGCGCTTCGGACCCATCCCGATGAGCCCCTTCCCTTCCATCTGCGCAATTGCCGTCCGCACCGCCGTACGAGACACCCCGAACCGCTCGCAAAGTTCGTTCTCCGACGGGAAGTCGTCGCCCACGCTGAAGCCGTCGCCCCGTAGGAGGTCCGTCACCCTGTCTACGAGGGGGCGACGGTCGCCTGTGCCCGCCACGAACCATCCAGCGCCTTGCACGGACTCGACCACGCCTTCGGCCTTGAGTGCCTTGAGTGCTCGTCCAATGGTGGTTCGTCCCACCCCGTACGCGTTCATCAGCTCTGCCTCGGACGGCAGGGCTTCAACGATCTTGCCCTTCTCGATCTTCAGTCGTAGTGACTCCGAGATCTGCAAGTACGTACCTCGCGGACTGGCCTGCGGCACGTGCCCTTCCCTTCATCGCCTCCGTGAGCCGCACCCCGGCTCAGGCTCACGTCTTCAAGCTTCGCATGGTGGACTGCGTGCCGGGGCCCCTGCGACACACACCCGACACGCCGCGCTGCCAGCCCGCGTCCGGGTAAGGCGCCGCCGCAGGTCAGGAGGGGTGTTGAGTGATCGGCACGCTCTCTCGGGCGCGCTCTTCTTCGATAACCAGGGCCGCGTCATGCTTCTTGAGCCGACGTACAAGGACTAGCGGGACATCCCAGGGGGACACGTCGACGCGGGCGAGTCACCGCTACGGCATGCGTCCGCGAGGTGCAGGAGGAGCTCGGCATCGCGCCGGAGATCCGGCGCTCTGCCTATCGCTTCCGACCCTTACGGTGTCTGGCTGCGCCTCCGTTCTGCAACACAAGTAGCGACCCGCTCTGCAATGCCTTGGGGAGGCTCGTGTTCCCAAAAGCGCAGGACGGTCCATCCCTCAGCGGTCAGATGATCGGTCACTTCGACATCCCGCGCCATGTTCCTGGCCAGCTTGGCTTGCCACCATTCGGCGTTCGCCTTCGGCTGTGTTGCGTGCTCGGGGCAGCCGTGCCAGAAGCAGCCATCTACGATTACTGCGATCTTGGCCGTGGTGAAAGCGATGTCGATCCTGCCGCGAGGCATGCCGGGGACCGGAACGTCCACGCGGTAGCGCAGGCCCGCTGCATGTAGGAGCTGTCGGACCGCCACGTCGGCAGCTGTGCCACGGGCGCGCTGTCGGCTCATGCGAGCGGAAACGGCGGAGGAAGAGGGGACTTGGGGCACGGCAGCATTCTGCCGGCACGGGGCACACGGGCGACAGACGTCAAACCCCAGCGCGGCGTTGAGGACGTGTGTGGCGGGGCACGTTTCGATGCGAGGACTACGCCTGCCTCTGCCTCGCTGTTCAAACTGTACGCACCGATGCCCCAGAGCCATCTAGAGTTTACGCATGCCGAAGTACAGACTTGACAAGATTCTGAGCTCCGTAGCCAAGCGAATGCATGCAGATTTTGAGCAGTCGCAGAGCTTCAATCACAACGGCGAGGCTGGCGCATCACGCGAAATCCTCATCAAGAATTTCCTGTCCGTCTACCTACCCTCACACGTAGAGGCAATTCACAACGCAGAGGTTATTAGCGCCAATGGCGAAATGTCACCACAGTGCGACGTTGTGATCGTTGATCGGGATTCCCCGCCGTTCACGACGCTCGAAGGGTACCGAATCATCCCTAACGAATGCGTCTATGGAATGGTAGAGGTAAAAACAAACCTGGACGGAAATGAGATTAACGACGCCTGTGACAAGATCAGCAAGTTGCGGAAAATGCCGAAGGTTGCATACCGACCCATCCCTAACATGCTCCCACGAATCGCCAAAGCTTACGGAAAGACGTATGAGCACTTTCCCACTTCTGGGATCATTGTTTCATTCAAGGGTCTCAAGCTCAAAACTCTAGGGAATCACCTAGCGGAGTGGTGCCGGACGCGTGATCCGGCAGAATGGCCAGACAGCGTTTGGGTGGCAGGCCAGGGCTATTTCCAATGGATGAGCCCTAAAGATGGATCCCTATCTAGGTCACCCGAGCCAGGGTCAACCCTCGTACAAGTCGACGTGACTCCGGAGCAGGATATTTTCCTGCCGCTAGCACTTCACTTGAATCTCCACTTCTCTGACGCATGGATGCATCCACTCAATCTTGTTCCATACGCAGGTGACTCATCGCTAGGGAAGGTTGCAGATAGCTGGAAGATCTAGCCAGACACCCTAAAAAGCCTCCACCTGGTGCTACATAGATTGGTGTAGCACCAGCCCGAGGAGCATTGCCCTAGCAGAGGGTCGGCACCGTGTCGCCGACAAAGAGGCCGCTTTCCGACCGGTACACGAGCCCCACCCCGTACCGCGTCAGCAGGGAACGCATGTCTGGGTCTGGCGCAGCCGGCAGGAGCACAACTGGCTTCGGCTCATCCTTGCGACCCTCTACTTTGATATAGCGATTGTAATCTAGAACCTTGCTAAATGCCGTCCGCACGTCCTCGCGAGAGCTAGAGCCCTTCGCCTCATACAGGACGTGATCAGTAGCGTCATAAAGACCAGTTCGAAGTGTTGAAGTGAGACCCTCCACCTTAATTTGGAAAGCACCAGTCTTGTGGCCGGCAGACTCTAGGTAGTTCTTGTAGGACTGAGTCAAGGAGGCTTCATGGCGAATGGAAATTGTGGCTGCGGTTGCGGCACGCAGGCTCATTCTGACGCTGGGAGCCTCAGGTACGACAAACAGCCTTGAAGTCTCCTGATTCGGAGCCCTCTTGGTGGATTCGTTTTTCTTGCGACGCTTCTTTGCTGCCGTCCCCAAGGTGCCACTTGTTGCGGGCTCCGATTGAAGCATTGCCGTTGTAACTTCTTCGAAAGGCACGAGGTTCGACGTAGTCTCGCTGGAAACGGGGATTACATCCTCCTCCGAACGCTCGTATTCACCTTCAGGCCGCAGACGAAATACGATTGCGTTTCGGAGCTTCCCGTCCTCACCGTGCACTCTTCGCCAAACATACGGCTGCAAGGTGTCCAGAGTGAATGCGCCAAGATACCGATGCGTCTTTGTGCCAGTTCCGTCTACAAAGCCAACCTGCTTGAATACTCGCAGAGTGTTATTCAGCTCGGCGTGACTAAGAATCGCCCTATTTCCTACAGGGCCACCGGGTCCCTCAAAGGACTGATTTCCGACCTTCCCAGCCCCGGTGTATTCAAAGATGGGACCCTCTTCATCTTCCTCTGCCAGCCACCCGTCGTAATAGCCGAGCCTCTCGCCCACACTGGGGTCGGAGTAAATGTTGACGTTCCCCCCTTCACCCTTCGTGTGGCAGATACCGCCTTGCGGGCTGCCGCCGAACACCGCACGAATCTGTGCCCGGGTGCGGACGTCTCCCGGGGCGATCGTCTCGAGGCTCTTCGTCATGGTTCGAGCCTAGATCACGGCACTGACGGACGAGGGGCCTCGCCCGCCATCAAGAGTCCCCAAGTCGATGCTCTGGTTGTGGACTTGATGACTTGCGTGGGAAGTTCAAGGGCAGAGGCGAGGACGTGAGCGGCAAGAAGCGGGGGGACGGCATTGCCGATCTGCTGAGCCACGTCCCCGCCGGACCACGGGTAGTCACCCGGGAACGTCTGTAGTTGGCCCGCTCCACCACGGCTGAGCCGGAGCACCCGCCCGTCGGAAGCCACGACCTTGGAACGGAAGACCTTGCCAGTGACGGTAAATGCGGGCTCAGCAGAGGTGCGTTGACCACGACGTCTTGGGTCTCCGCCAGAGCCATAGTTCGAGATAACAGTGAACGGACCCGGACTGTGGAGTGCTTCTCCCATGGTCACCCATGGCAAGAGCTCCGGGTCTCCTATGTCCCGAGGCGTCTGGGAGTGGTACCTGCGATGCGTCGGTTGGGGCAGCGCAACGTCACTTCCCCTGCGGGCAATCATGACTGCCACTCGACGAGTCTGTGGCACGCCGTATTCCTCGGCGCGGAGCGTGCCGCAGACAGCCGAGTAGCCCTCTCCCCTAAGGGCAGTGGCCGTGGCTTCCCACAGAGGGAGCGCGGAGGCACTCTGGGCCAGCACGATGGCCTCGTAAGGCCGCCCTCCATCAACCGCGGTCAGAGCCCACTTCAGGGGTTGCACGGCCAGCTCCGCCCGCGGGTCCTGCAGCTTGGCTACATGAGAGTCGATGCTTTCTCGACGCCTCAAGCAGTCGACGAGGCCCAGCACATCTACCAACGCGCCTCTTCCTGCCCCCTGGCCCGCCACAGAGAACACCTGGTGTGGTGGGCCTCCCATCAGCACCAACTCGTCCGGGAAGTTGGCAGGCCCGAGTTCACGCACGTCACCCTCGACTGTTTGGAAGCCTGCCTCACTACGAGTGGCGCAGGGGTTCGGGTCGATCTCCACGCCAACGGTCTGTACCCCTAACCTCCTAGCGGCAAGGTCCAGGCCGCCTGATCCCGCAAAGAGGTTCACAGCCTTGATCGGGTGCATGCGTCTTCATTCCCCAGGGTCGGAAGGCGACGATGACACCCATCGGTGACATCGGCGAGCGGCACACCGATTATCGTCATGCCACGGGAAGCTGATTGCCCGCACAGAGCACCGCGCCAAGCTCGAGAAGTGTCGAGAGTGCTGTCGATCGTGCACTGAAGGAGGTTCGTTCCCTGATGACGCCCCGGCAATCAGAGCCTCGAGATCCGGTCCTCCTCTTCGATGAGGATGGGAGCATGTACATCATCCATGACCTTGCTGTCACCAACGAACTCATCGAGGACGCAGAAGGCTTCCACATGGCCTTTGACGGGTTAGGCCGACGAGTCCGCCCGGTTGGCCCGCCTGGCAAGGTGAGCTTCGTATTGATGCCAGAGCAAGCGGACGAGTCCACTCTCTGCGGTCTCGTGGCCCGCTACTACTCTGTCCATGCCGCTCGAACCCCCCATGGCCCCCCAGAAGTTGAGGACATTGAAAGCTTCGTCTTTGCCGTGGCCAATGACGAGGTTGTGGAGTGAAGTGGCGTACCGCAAGGTGCCTGGGAAGCACTGCGGAGGGCGGCGCCGGCAAGAATCTCGCGACACACCTCCGACACGGCCTAAGGCGCCACTCAATGCTCTTGGGCTGCGGCGCAGGTCAAAGGGGATGGCACACCTCATCGGCGCGTTCTCTCCGGAGCCGTGTGCGCAGGTTCGAATCCTGCCGGGGGCACTTCGCAGCTATCAGCGTGATCAAGTCGCTGACCTGCGCGAGTGCCACGTTAAAGAGCCGGCCCCAGTCTCACTGGGTCCGGCTCTTTGCCGTTGGTTGTCGCCTGCCCACAGGCTGTGGGTGCACTGCAAGGGGCAACTGCGCGAGGACACGGTTCCGTCCCAAGTGGGGACTGCACTTGCCGACTCGCCCGCGGCCTACGGCAGAATCGGCCCCTTGGAGAATGCGTGCCCACCATGGGGTGCACGCTGGCACACAGGGGGAGCCTTGCCCGTTGGGCCCATCCCGATCCCAGGTCACTTAAAGTTGCCATCCACGCGCACGCCCCTGGTCAGACGGCTACGGCGTACTTGGCGCTCACGGAAGGCGCTGAAAGGTGTCAGTCAGTGGGTCCTCGACGTCGGAGTCCCCATCGGCATCCTGGTGGGGGTCCTGTACGTCTTTGCCGCACGCGCTGCAAGCCCTAGCGACGTCTACCAGGCCTTCGCCCTATTGAGCGCTCCCCGTCATGTCCTCCTGTGGATCGCGTCGGTCATCGGCTGGCTCCTCGTCCCCGCCATCATTGGTGGAATCGCCGGCCACGTGATCGCGAAGCGCATTGACCGGTCAAAGGCAGTGGCGAGCAATGCCGCCTTCACTCAACGGCGCCTGGCCCAGCGACTTTCGCCCCCAGGACTCATCGAGGATCTCCGGCCGTACTTTCATGGGACGCACGCGCAACAGGGTTTCGTTGACGCCTGGGTACGCGTCGCCCATCGCAACGACTGGGACCGGGCGCAAGATCACTGGGAGCTTTTCGTCAAGTACGTCATGTCGACGGAGCAGTACGCCCTCCTGGACAGACACGAATGTCTGCGACAGGCTCAGAACACAGCAAAGATGGCGCTTCGGTTCGCGGCCCTGACTGGTCAGTGCCTCGTCTGCGAGAGGAGACGCTGACATGCGCGGAGAAGACGCGCTGGAGATCGTCCGGGCTTCGCTGGCACTGGCCATGCCCACTGCGAGCACAGACGGTCTCACCCGGGCCGCGGAGGCGGTGCTTCTATGGGGTTCGGAGGATGCCGCCGACCACCTTGACGAGAGTCTGAGTCGCCGGATGCTTGTCGACCTTTTCGATGCCGCTCACGCCGCACCCAGTGGATTTCCCGCAGCGGAACCGGAGCAGTTCATGCACGGGTGGGATCGCAACGCCGAATCCGTCGCCCAGTATCGGACGTGGGCGCATACGGACGACATGTCAGACCTCATCCGTCGGACTCGGCCGCCCGAGCCCGACGACCCCGTTGTGCCGTTCGCGTGAATAGAGCGGCGCCGGAGCCATATACGGAATGGTGCGGCACTCAAATCGGCGCAGTGCGTCAAGTGCCTCGCCGAGTTCCGCCGGAGCGTTCGCGACGCCGGCCATAGTGCCGCCGCACGCGACTTGGCAGAGGAGGCCGGCGAGCACAGGTTGTGGATCGCTGCGGGAGTGTAGGTCTTCTCGGCGGTCTCCGGCCGTACACCGCGTTGGAGGTCGTGCGGAGCAGTTCTGCCTCGGTGGAGTCGAGGTCTGCCGCCTCGCACGCCTCACGCATGACGGCTTCCATGCCCTCCGACGTTAACAACGGGCCGACGTCGTGATGATCCTGACTTGGCCCCGCCTCGGGCGCCGCCTCGCCAAGGCCGGGGGTTTTGCGTATTCGCGGCCATGCGTCGCTAGGAACGTCCATCAGCCGGCGTCCGGCCACTTTTCAGGGGGTGGGGGCTGTTCCGGATCGTGCTGTCGTCTCATTTGCCGGGCGTTCTCCCCTCGTAGGGAGGTCAGCCACGGCCATAGATCCGGCAACGGTTGCGCGGGGCACGCGAGGCGGTGCTCTACGCGGCAGCGCTGGAACTGGTCCGGCGGGCACACCCCGTACACCGTCACCCGCCCGTCGGGCAGTTCGATCCACCGATGCTCGGCCGGCACCGTGTGTGCCAGAGGCTTCATGTCCGGTTCCAGCAGTACCCAGTCCTGCTCGAGTGTCGGCACCCGGTCCTGCAACAGCCCACAGACAGAGCAGCGGGACTGCCCACCACTCAGTCGCCGCGGTTCCTTCTCTACAAGCCCCATACCGTGAGGGTCGCCAGTCCGTCAGTCCAGGCGTAGAGCGCGAACTGGACGGAACCCCTGGAGCAGCAGTCCGTCAGCGGTACGAAACGCGACGCGGCAGGTACCGCCAACAACCGACGTCCGTCGGCACACGGCCGAGATTCGGCGGCGCCCCCGGTTCAGCGGCTGCCGCAATGGCACTGGGTCGACCCGGCGATTCGCTGGCGGCGAGCGCACGGCTTGCTCCACCCCGTCGGTTGGATGGCGCTGCTCGGGAACCTCGTTGTCCGGCGCTCGGGAGAATTTGAGGTATACGCCGAGACCGCCGATCTCCACGGCTTGTCGGCGGCAGAATGGTGGGGGTGGAGGACTGGGGGGTCGCGTTGATCGCGGCGGGGGCGGCGGTGGCCGGGAGTTTGGTGACGGGGTGGTTCACGCGGAGTACCGGGGTTCGGCAGGCCGAGGCCGCTCGGCATGCCGGGGATGAGCAGGCCGCGGCCGCCCGGCACGCGGGGGAGCAACAGGCGCACGCGCTCCTGCGCTCCGTCCAGGCGACGCTCAGCGATCAGCGCGCCATGCGCCGGCTGGATCTGCGGCGGGAGGCCTACGTCGCCTTCCTCGTCGTGGCCGAGCGGCTTCTGGAGGCGCGCCGCAGTGGCGCCGGCATCAGCCGGCCGCTCATGAGCGAGGCGCGTCACGCGATGTACGTCGTCACCCTTGAGGGGCCGACCGAGGTTTCCAGCGCCGCCTCCCTCGTCGTGGAGAGCGCGCTCCGGTCCGTTGGCGGCCGTGCGGGCGGGCTTGAGGATATGCAGGCCGCCGTACGCGACTTCTTGTTCGCGGCGCAGGACGCCCTCAGGTCGCCGCCCGGGTGAGACGGTCTCCCCGACGGGCGGGGAGCCCTCTCGGGAGTGCCCGCAGTCCACGTACGCACCGTCCGGCGCGTCAGGCGCCCGTCGCCTCGTGTTCTGCCATGCGTTTGAACTCGCCCAGGTCGTAGTTGGCCAGGGTCGCGTCGAGGTTGGTGAGGGCGCCGAGGTGTTCCAGGAAGCCCTTGGGGTCGTATTCGATCTGGAGCGTCACCCGGCTCTCCGTGTCGCTGAGGTGGTGGAAGGTGACCACGCCCGCGTGGTGGACGCCCTCCGTCGTGCGCCAGGCGATGCGCTCCTGGGGGATCACCTCGGTGAGTTCCGCCACGAAGCTCTTGTCCGCGCCGGGGAGCGAGACCTGCCAGGCGAAGGTGGTGCCGTCGATCCGCTGGACGTGCTTGACGTGGCTCAGGAACGCCGGCCAGCGCTCCACGTCCGCCCAGAGTTCCCAGCTCACGGCCACGGGTGCCTTGATGTCGACGGCTTCGAGCAGCGAGGATGCCATGAGTTCATCTCTCCTTCGTACGTGGTGCGTTCGGCGGCCCGGTGACTCTCCTTTCCGTTACCCGCGCTCGGGGGATCCATCGCCGTGGATGTTCCGCCGCCGGGAATTCGCCCCGCCGTCGCCGTTCGTCCGGCATGCTGGCCGCGGCGGCGCACCGGTCGGCGGTTCGCCGCGGTACAGGAGAGGAGGGCGCCTTCGTGGGCGACTGGATACGTTGCTATCACCCGGCACCCGAGGCCGGGGTCCGTCTGCTCTGCTTCCCGCACGCCGGCGGGTCGGTCAGCGCCTATCACGCGATGTCCGCCGCCGTCACGGGTGTCGTGGAGCCGCTGATCGTGCAGTACCCGGGGCGGCAGGACCGGTTCGGCGAGCCGTTCGCCGCGGGGCCGGACGAGATCGTCGACGCCGTCTTGGACGAGCTGCCCCAGGGGCCGGGGGACGCGCCCCTCGCCCTGTTCGGGCACAGCATGGGCGCCCTGGTGGCGTTCGAGGCCGCACGGCGTCTGGAGGCCGAGGGGCGGCCCCCCGTGGCCCTGTTCCTCTCCGGCCGGGCGGCGCCCGCCGTGGCCCGGCCCGCGGCGGGGCGTGCCGTGCGGGACATGACCGACGCCGAACTCGTCGAGGAGATGCGCAAGTTGTCGGGCACCGCCGACGAGCTGCTCGACTCCCCCGAGTTGGTCTCGCTGTTCCTGCCGCCGATGCGCGCCGACTACCAGATCGTCGACGACTACGTCTACCGGCCCGGGGAGGCGCTGAGTTGTCCCGTCGTCGTCCTCACCGGCGACAGCGATCCGCGCGTCACCCCCGACGAGGCGCGTGCCTGGGAGAGCGAGACGCGGGGCGCCTTCTCCTGTCACGTCCTGGCCGGGGGCCACTTCTTCCTCGACGCCCACCTGCCGTACGTCGCGAGCGTCATCGCCTCCTCGCTGCCCGATCGGAAGGCGATGACGACCCCGTAGGTGCGGGCGGGTGTGCGGGCTACTTGGGGGGTTCCTCCGCCTCGAACTCCGCGAGGAGCGCGTCCAGCGAGTCGTCCGCCCCGTCCGGCTCCTTCGCCTCGACGATGCGTACCGCCAGTTCCTGGAGGGTCAGTTCCTCCAGGAACAGGGTGATCGGTACGTCGATGCCGAGCTCGTCCCGGAGCCGGCCGACCAGGTGGACGGCGGTCAGCGAGTCGCCGCCCGCCGCGAAGTAGGTCGTCCCCGGGGCGAAGCCCGCCGCCCCCTCAGCGGTGGCGCCGGGCGTGTCCAGGCCCAGGGCCTCCGCCAGGATGGCGTGGACCGCCGGCAGCAGCTCCGCACCCGGGGCGGGGGTCGCGGCGGACACGGCGGATTCGGATTCCGGGGTCCTGGGCGCCGTCTTCAGCGTCAGCGCGCCGTACCTCTCCCCCGCGAAGGGGTACGTCGGCAGGCTCACTCTGCGGGCGCCCTCCGCCGCCTCCGGCCACGCGACCGTGCCGCCCTTGAGCCACAGCTCCCCGAGTTCGCGCAGGCCGGCCGCGTCCGGGCCGTCCTCCTGCTCCGGCCACGGGCGGCCCTCCGCCAGCGCCAGCAGCCGCTGGGCCGCCTCCGCCGCGTCCGCCGCCAGGACGTACGCGCGTACGTCCATGGGGGCACGGGCCGTGCGCAGCGTGTGCGCCGCGTCGGCGAGGGAGGGGCCGTCGGGGGAGCGCAGGGCCGCGGCGAGCCGGGCCGCGAGCGCGGTGAGGGCGGTCTCCGTGCGGGCCGACAGGGGGAGGATCTCGGTCGTGCGGTGCGGGGGGTGCGGGGCCGGGCTGGGGCGCTCCGGGGCCTGTTCCAGGACGACGTGGACGTTCGTACCGCCGATTCCCAGTGAGCTGACTCCCGCGCGGCGCGGGCCGTCGGCGGGGCGGGGCCACGGGGTGGCGCGGTCCACGACGTGGAACGGCGCCTCGGGCAGGCCCAGTTCGGGGTGCGGGCGGGTCAGATTGACCGTGGGGGCCAGCGTCGCGTGCTCCAGCATGAGCGTCGCCTTGATGAGCGAGGCCACGCCCGCGGCCGCGTCCAGGTGGCCTATGTTCGACTTCACCGAGCCTATGCCTATGCCGATGCCGATGCCGGTGGCTACTTCTCCGGCTGTGTCGGTGCCTGTGTCTGTTCCCGTTTCCGGCACGGGGGCGAACGCCGCCTTTGCCGCCGCCAGTTCCACGCGGTCGCCCAGTCCCGTCGCCGTGCCGTGTGTCTCCACGTACTGGGCCGCCGACGGGGTGAGGCCCGCCGCTGCCCAGGCCTCGACGATCGCCGCCGTCTGCTGTTCCACGCCGGGGGCGGTGAAACCGAGCTTCGTGGCGCCGTCGTTGGTCAGGGCGCTGCCGCGCAGGACCGCGCGGATCGGGTCGCCGTCGGCGAGCGCGTCGGACAGGCGGCGCAGGACGACGACGCCCACGCCGCTGCCCGGCACCGTGCCGGCCGCCCGTTCGTCGAAGGGGCGGCAGCGGCCGTCGGGCGAGAAGATGCCGCCCTCGTAGTGGACGTACCCCTGTCTGCGGACGGTGTCGACGCTGACGCCGCCCGCGAGCGCGGTGTCGCACTCGCCGAGGAGCAGCGCCTGGGCGGCGAGGTGCACGGCGCTCAGGGAGGTCGAGCAGGCCGTCTGCACGGTCAGGCTCGGGCCTTCGAGGCCGAGGCGGTAGGAGATCCACGGGGCGAGGAACTCGCGGTCGGTCAGGATGCGGATCTGCATCGCGCCGATGGACGCGGCCAGTTCGCGGTCGGTGTGCGCGGCCAGCATGTGCTCGGTCGGGCTGCCGCCGACGTACACCCCCGTGCGGTCCGGGGCGGCGAGCGGGTCGCGCCCGGCGTCCTCCAGGGCGGCCCAGGCGGTCTCCAGGAGGAGCCGGTGCTGGGGGTCCAGGGCGGTGGCCTCGGTGCGGTTGAAGCCGAACAGCTCGGCCTCGAAGCGGTCGGCTTCGGCCAAGTACCCCTTGGTGGGCACGTGTTCCGGGCGGCGCAGTTCGGCCGGGTCCGCGCCGTCGGCCAGCAGCTCCGCCTCCGTGAAGTCGGTGAGGGAGCAGACGCCGTCGCGCAGGTTCGCCCAGTACGTGTCCAGGTCGGGGGCGCCAGGGAAGCGGCCGCTCATGCCGACGATCGCGATCGCCGAGTCGGAGACGTCGGTGACGTCGGGGGCGTCAGTGGAGTCAGTGGCGTCGGGGGCGGAATCCGTGCCGGTGGTGGTCTCGGGTGCTGCCGTCCGGTCGGCTTCGGGCACCCGGGTGGAGGCCTGGGGTGTTGGCTCGGTCATCGTGGCGTGCCCTTTCTGGAGCGGAGCCGTTGTGCGGCGGCGTTCTGGCGTGCGCGGCGGTCGCCGCCCCTGCGTTCCGCCGCCGTGACGGTGGGGGCCTCGGTCGCCCTGGTGGGTGCTTCGTCCGGGGCGCCTCGGTGGCGCCGGTCGAGGTGTGCGGCGAGCGCGGCGACGGTGGGGTGGCGGAACAGGTCGACCAGGGTGAGGTCGGTGGCGCCGTCCGATTCCCCGGCCGGCGGCAGCGCGCGCAGGGCGTCCAGCACGCTCAGGAGCCGCACCGAGTTGCCGCCGAGGTCGAAGAAGTTGTCGTGGACGCCGACGCGTTCGAGGGTCAGCACGCGGGACCACACCTGTGCCACGCGCCGCTCGGTGTCCGTGCGGGCGGCGACGTACGTACGGCTGGACTCGGGCCGCCGCGGTGTCGGATCGGGCAGCTGGGCCCGGTCGATCTTGCCGGAGCGGTTGAGCGGCAGTTCGTCGAGGTGGACGTAGACCTCGGGGAGCATGAAGCCGGGGAGGCGTTCGGCGAGGTGGGCGCGGAGGTCGTCGTCGGCGGGGGTGGCGCCCTCGCGGTGGACGACGTAGGCCACCAGCCGCTGGTCGGGGGCGGGCCCCGGGGTGGCGGGGGCGGGCTCCGGGGTGGGGGTGGCGGGCTCCGGGGTGGGGGTGGCGGTGGTGCGTACGGCGGCCGCCGCTACCGCGACGTCCGGGTGGCCCGCCAACAGGGCCTCGATCTCGCCGAGTTCGATGCGGATGCCGCGGAGTTTGACCTGGGAGTCGGAGCGGCCGAGGTAGTGGAGCCGGCCGTGCGCGTCCACGCGGGCGAGGTCCCCGGTGCGGTACATGCGGGAGCCCGGGGGGCCGTACGGGTCGGCGACGAAGCGTTCGGCGGTCGGGCCGGGGCGGCCGATGTAACCGCGGGCCAGCGAGGCGCCCGCGATGTAGACCTCGCCGCTCACGCCGGTGGGCACCGTGCGCAGGCGGGCGTCCAGGACGTGGACGCGGGCGCCCGGGACGGGGCGGCCGATCACCACGGGCTCGCCCGGTTCGAGGTCGGCGGTGGTCGCGTAGACGGTGGCCTCGCTCGGGCCGTACGCGTTGACGATCCGGCGGCCGGGTTCACTGAGCCGCTCGACCAGCTCGGCGGGGCAGGCCTCGCCGCCGACGGCGAGCGTCCGCAGGTGCGGCAGGCGCCCCTTGATGTCGGGCAGCAGCATGGCGGCGGACGGCGGCAGGAAGACGTACGTGATGCGGGAGTCCCGCAGCCTGGCGAAGAGCGCGTCGCCGAGGCGTTCGTCGTCGCGCGCGATGTGCAGCTCGGCGCCGGCGACCCAGGGGAAGAACAGGTCGGACACGGCGACGTCGAACCCGAACGACACGAACTGCAGGACGCGGTCCTCGGCGGTGACGGGGAACGCGGGGCGCACGGCTCGGGTGAGGTTGAGCAGCGCCCGGTGCTCGACGGCGACGCCCTTCGGAACCCCCGTGGAGCCGGAGGTGAACAGGACGTAGGCCAGGTCGTCGACGGTGGGGGCGGGCGCCGGCGGGAGCGCGGAGGCGGGTCCGTTGGCGGCGGGTGGGGGCGCGGGGGCGGGTCCGTTGGCAGTCGGCGGAAGCGCGGGGGCGTGCTCATCGGCGGCCCGTGGGAGCGCGGGTGCGGGCTCGTCGGCAGTCGGCGGAAGCGCGGGGGCGTGCTCGTCAGCGGGAGGCGGGGGCGCGAGTGCGGGCTCGTCAGCGGGAGGCGGGAGCGTGGGTGCGGGCTCGTCGGCGGGAGGCGGGAGCGCGGGAGCGGGCTCGTCAGCGGGAGGCGGGAGCGCGGGAGCGGGCTCGTCGGCGGGAGGCGGGAGCGCGGGAGCGGGCTCGTCGGCAGTCGGCGGGGTGTCCGTGCGCAGGTACGGGACCCCGAGCCGCTGTGCGGCGGCCTCGGTCGGGGCCGCCGTCAGGAGCAGGCCCGTGCCGGACGCCGCGACCATGTGCGCGAGGCGGGCGTGCGGGTGCGCCTGGTCGAGGGGGACGTACGCGCCGCCCGCGCGCAGCACCGCGAGCGCCGCGATGCCCATCTCGGGCGAGCGGGGCAGCAGCAGGCCGACCCGGAAGCCGGGGCGCACGCCGGCCGCGCGCAGGCGGGCGGCCAACGCGTCGGCTTCGGCGAGCAGTTCACGGTAGGTCAGCCTGGTGTCGCCGCAGACGAGAGCGGTGGCGTCGGGCCTGGCGGCCGCGACGTCCGCGATCAGGTCGGGCACCAGGCGGTCGGTGGGTGCCGCCTCGGCCGTCCGGTCGGCGGCCGCGAGGGCCGCGCGGCGCTCGTCGGCCGGGACGGCGTCGAGCGCGTGGAGCGGCAGGTCGGGGCGGGCGAGGGCGGCGTCGAGCAGCGTACGGAAGTTGCGCGCCCAGGCGCGGACGGTGGCGGCCTCGAAGAGGTCGCGGCGGTAGATGAAGTGGGCGGCGAGGGCGGGGGTGGCAGCGGCGGGGGTGGCTGTCGGGTCCTCGGGGGGTTCCGCCGCATGGTCGCCCCCCGGGGTCTCCGCAGGCTCCTGCCAGCGTTCGACGTGCAGGTGGAAGTCGAACTTGGCCGTGCGCAGGGCCAGGGGGAGGCGTTCGACCCGGGCGCCCGTCAGCGCGAGGGACAGGTCGGTGTCGTCGTCGTAGGCGAAGACCAGTTGCACGACCGGGTCGTGGCTCGTGTCGCGGGTCGGGGCGAGGGTGTCCACGACGGCCTCGAAGGGCGCGTCCTGGTAGGGGCCGCCCGCCAGGAGTTCCGCGCGGATCCGGCCGATCAGCTCGCCGTACGTGGGGTCGCCGGACAGGTCGACGCGCAGCGCCAGGGTGTTGGTCAGCATGCCGACCATCTCCTGGAGTTCGGGCCGGTCGCGCCCCGACACGGGGAAGCCGATGACCAGGTCGTCGCGGCCCGTCAGCCGCCCCAGGAACGCGGCGTACGCGGCGAACAGCGCCATGAAGGGCGTGGCGCCCCGGGCCCGGGCCACCTCCGCCAGGCGCTCGCGCACCCCGGCGCCGAGCAGGAACCGCTCGCTGCCGCCCGCCGCGGAGCGCACCGCCGGGCGGGGCCGGTCCAGGGGCGGCGAGACCACCTCGGGGGCGCCGCGCAGCCGCCCGGCCCAGTGCGCGACGGCCTCGGCGTAGGCGCCCTCGGCCTGGCGGTCGCGCTGCCAGGCGGCGAAGTCCGGGTACTGGAGCGGGAGTTCGGGGAGGGCGGGACGTACGGGGTGGGCCGGGTGCGCGCCGCGCTCGTTCTCGTACGCCGTCGACAGGTCCCGCAGGATGACGCCCAGGGACCAGCCGTCGCAGACCAGGTGGTGGGCCACGAGCAGCACGCGGTGGCTGCCGTCGTCGACGGCGTGCACCGTGCAGCGCAGCAGCGGTCCGGTCGCCGGGTCGAAGGGGCGGGCGGCCTCCGCCCGCATCCGGTCGTCCGCCTCGGCCGCCGGTACGTCCCGCACGAGCGTGACGTGCGCGCGGCCCTCGGCGGAGACGATCTGCGCCTGCGTGCCGTCGGCAGCGGTGCGGAAGACGGTGCGCAGAGCCTCGTGCCGGGCCACGACGGCGTCCAGCGCGCGGGTGAGCGCGTCGGCGTCGAAGTCGCCGTGCACGGCGAAGGCGGCGGGGACGTTGTACTGGGGGGTGCCGGGGTCCAGCCGGTCCAGGACCAGGAGGCGGGCCTGGGCGTCGGAGACGGGGAACTCGTACTCCTCCGGGGCGGCCGCCGGGGGTGTCTGGGTCGGGGGGTGCGGCTGGGTCGCCGGGTGCGGCTGGGTCGCCGGGTGCGGGGCGTCCGCCTGGTCGTGCAGGGCGTCCGCCGGGTCGTGCTGGGTGTCCGCCGGGTGCGGTGCGTCCACTGGGTTCACTCTCCCTGGAGGGGGGTCGGAAGGCCGGCGAGGATCTCTTCGAGCGCCGTGGCGATCCGCGCGGCCGGTTCCGCGTCGAGCACCTCGACGTGGGAGCAGGCCAGTTCGCGCACGTCGACCGAGGCGGCGGCACGGCGCCAGGCCGCGGCCTTCTCCTCGGTGGGGATGGCCTCGGGGTCGCGGGTGGCGGCGAAGAGGGTGACGGGGCCGTCGTACCGGGACGGGACCCAACTCCTGCCGAGCGTCACGTGGTGGGCGATGGCCTCGGTCAGCGCGGCCAGGCGGTGCTCGCCGATGCCGTCCAGCACGGCCTTGCGCTCCCGGACGATGCGCCGGGCCTCCTCGGCCACGACCGCCGGCGCGAGGGGGGTGCGGGCGATCTCGGGGGGCTTGGGCATGGCGTCCACCACGGCGAGCAGCGCGACCTCCTCGCCGTCCGCGCGCAGCCGTACGGCCATCTCGTGGGCGACGGGTCCGCCGAAGGACCTGCCGATCAGGAGGTAGGGGCCGCGCGGCCGGACGGCCCGGACGCGGTCGACGTACTCTCCGGCCAACTCGCGCACACTGGGCGGCATTTGATAGTTCGCGCCCTGGGACAGCGCCGGTGTCTGGAGCGCGTACACCGGGCGGTCCGGGGCGAGGTGGGGCAGCAGGGCCGCGTAGGCCCAGGCCACGCCGAGACCGGGATGCACGCAGAAGAGTGGGAGCCGGTCGTCGCCGCCCGCGCGGAGAGTGAGGAGCGGGGTCAGGCTCCCGGGATCGGCGGGGCCGGGATCGAGGTCGGTGCGGCTGGGGTCGGGGCGTCCGGGGGCGGTGCGGCCGGGGTCGGGGGCCCCGCCTTCGGAGCCGGCGGACGTACGGTCACCGGGTGCGCGCCCGTCGGACGTACGGTCACCGGACACGCGCCCGTCCGACTCACGGTCACCGGACGACGTACGGTCGCCGGACGACGTACGGTCACCGGAGGCCCACCCGTCGGACGTACGGTCGCCGGACGTACCGGCGCCGGACGCAAGGCCCCCCGACACACGCCCGCCAGCCGCACCCCCGTCCATCGCGCCTCCGCCCGACGCACCCCCGCCCAACCCGGCACCGTCCAACCCGGCACCGTCCAGGCGGGCCAGGAGCCGGGCGGGCGTCGGCGCCGCGAAGAGGGTCGCCACGGGGACCCGTGCCCCCCAGGCCTCCTCGATCCGTCCGGCGAGCCGCAGCGCGCTCAGCGAGTGGCCGCCGGACACGAAGAAGTCGGTGTCCGGGCCGGCCTCGCCGCCCAGCACCTCGCCGAACAGCGCGCACAGCTCCTTCTCGCGAGGCGTACGAGGCACACGAGACGTACGAGGCACACCTGCCGCCGCTCCCTCCGGGGCCCCGGGCTCGGGCAGCGCGGCACGGTCGGTCTTGCCGTGCGGGGTGAGCGGCACGGCGTCCACGCGGGCCCAGGCAGTGGGCAGCAGGTGCGCGGGGAGGACGCGGGCGGCGTGGGCCCGTACCCGCGTCAGGAGGTCGGCGCCGCCGTCGGGTGCCGGGCCGGGACGGCCGTCCTGGTCCGGCACCACCCACGCCACGAGCCGCTTGCCGCCGCCCGGCGCGGGCCGCGCGGCGACCACCGCGCGGGTCACGCCGGGGCACGTCGCCAGCGCCGCCTCCACCTCCGCCGGCTCGACGCGGAAGCCGCGGATCTTGAGCTGGTCGTCGGCGCGGCCGGCGAACATGAGGGCGCCGTCGGGGTGTCGGCGGGCCAGGTCACCGGTGCGGTACATGCGAGTGCCCGGGTCGCCGTACGGGTCGGGGACGAAGCGTTCGGCGGTGGCGGCGGGGCGGCCCAGGTATCCGTGGGCGAGACCGGCCCCGGCGATGTACACCTCCCCCACGCAGCCGCTCGGCACGGGGCGCAGAGCGGCGTCGAGGACGTGGACGCGGGTGCCGTCGAGCGGCCGGCCGATCGGGAGCGGGGCGCCCGGGGGGCGGTGGGCCGCGACGGCGGGGCCCGCCACGGGGTGGGCCGTCGCGAAGACCGTCGTCTCCGTGGGGCCGTAGGCGTTGACGACGGTCGTCTCGGGGCAGTGTTCCGCGACGCGGCGCACCGCTTCCGGGTCGACGACGTCGCCGCCGGTCCACACCTCGCGCAGCCCGCGCAGCGTGCCCGGCGCGAGCTCCGCGACCGCGCGGAAGAGTTCCGCCGTCAGGAACAGCGCGCTCACGCGCCGCTCGGGCAGCACCCTGGCCAGCAGGGCGGGTGTGACGGGCTCGTCGGGGCAGACCACGACGGTGCCGCCGTTCAGGAGGGGGACCCACACCTCGTAGGTGGCGGCGTCGAAGGTGTGCGGGCTGTGCAGCAGCACGCGGCGATGCGGTGCCGCCGGGCCGAACGAACCGACGCCCTCGCCCTCCCCCTCGACGCCGTCCCCGGCCCCATCCCCATCCCTGCTCCCGTCCCCGGGCCCGGACCCGTTCCGGAAGGACCCGTCGGCGGCCAGTTCGGTGAGGGCCCGCTGGGGGATCACGACACCCTTGGGCTCGCCGCTCGACCCGGACGTGTACATCACGCACGCGGCCGCGTCGGGGCGCGCCGCCGGGAGGCTCCCCCCGGACTCCGGTGTCTGTCCGTGTACGTCCAGGCCGCGCACCTGCGCGGGCAGCTCGACGGACGGCTCCCCCGCCGTCAGCACCAGCCCGGCCGACGCCCCGGCCAGCAGCCGCGCGAGCCTCTCGGCGGGCTGCGCCGGGTCCAGGGGCAGCCAGCACGCCCCCGCCTTGAGCACGGCGAGCTGCGCCACGATCAGGGCCGGCGAGCGGCGCAGGAGCAGGGCCACCGTGGCGCCGGGCGTCACGCCCGCCGCGACGAGGCGGCGGGCCAGGCGGTCCGATTCCGTGGCGAGGCGCCCGTACGTGAGGACGTCGTCGCCGCTCTCCACGGCGGGCGCGTCCGGCGTACGGGCCGCTTGCGCGGCGAACCGGTCCGGCACGGTCGCGGGCCCGGCCGCCACTGCCGCCCGCGCTCCGGCGGACGCGGCGAGCAGCCGGGCGCGCTCCTCGTCGGGGAGTACGTCGATCCGGTCCACCGGCGTGGCGGGGGCGCCCGCGAGCTGCTCGAAGGCGCGTGCGAGGCGGGCCGCGACGGCCGCCGCGGAGATGCCGTGCCGACAGGTCACGGCGAGGAGCATCCGCTCCCCCGCGACGACGGCGAGGGTCACGGGGTAGTGCGTGGCGTCCCGTACGTCCGTCACGCGGACCGTGTCCGGGCCCTCGTCGTCTTCGGCGGCCCCGCGCGGGAAGTTCTCAAAGGCGAGGACGGAGTCGAACAGCTCCCCCGGCCGGGCCTCATGCCCGCCGCCCCCACCCCCGTTCTCAGCCTGGGTCTGTGCTTGGGCCTGTGCCTGGGACTCGGTCGCCAGCCGTTGTACGTCCATGAGCCGCACGTGGTGGTAGGGGGCGAGGCGCCACTGCTCGTCCTGGACGCGGGTGAGCAGCTGTCCGACGGTCTCGCCGTCGCGCAGCCGCACCCTGACGGGGAGCGTGTTGATGAACAGGCCCACCATCTCCCCGGCCCCGGGAAGGTCGTGCGGGCGGCCCGAGACGACGCCGCCGAAGACCAGGTCGCGGCCGCCGGTCATCCGGGCGAGGACCAGGGCCCAGGCGGCCTGGGTCAGGGTGTTGAGGGTGACGCCCGTGTCGGCGGCGCGCCGGATGAGGGCGGCGGTCAGCTCCGCGGTGAGGTGCAGGCGCACCGCGTCGGGCTCGGCCGGTTCGCCGCCGGGGGTGACGGCGTACGTCTCCCCCTCCGGGTCCGGGGGCAGGAGCGGCGCGGGCCGTTCCAGGCCGGCCAGCGCCTCGCGCCAGGCTGCCTCGGCGCGGCCCTTGTCCTGGCGGCTCAGCCACAGCGCGTACTGCCGGTAGGGCACGGGGGGCGGCAGGGCCCGGCCGGTGACCAGGGCCGCGAGGTCGCGTTCGAGGATCGGGACCGACCAGCCGTCGAGCAGGATGTGGTGGAAGGAGAGGACGAGTTCGCTTCCGGTGTCGTGCCGCACGAGCAGGGCGCGCAGGGCGGGCGGGCGCGCCAGGTCGAAGCGGCGGGCGCGGTCCCGCGCCAGCAACTCGGCCACCTCTGCGGCCACTTCGGCTTCTGCCCGGCCCGTCAGGTCGACCTCCCGCCACGGGACCGCGACCGCGTGCGGGATCACCTGCACGGGGCGTTCGAGGCGTTCGTGGCGGAAGCAGGCGCGCAGGTTGGGGTGGCGTTCCAGGAGGGCGGTGAGCGCGTTCCGTACGGTGTCCGGGGTGATCGCGGGACCGATGCGGAAGCGGGCCTGCACCACGTAGGGGTCGGGGCCCTCGGTGTCCCGTACGGCGTGGAACAGCAGCCCTTCCTGGACCGGGGTGAGCGGCAGCACGTCCGCGATGCGCCCGCTCATCGCCGGTCCTCCGGGTCCGTCGCGGGGCCGGGGCCGGGGCCGGGGAGGTCCGTCGCCCCCGGCAGCTCGCCCGGCACGCCCGAATCACTCGGATCACCCGGATCGCCGAAGTCCTCCGAGTCGCCGAGGTCCCCTAGATCCCCCAGGTCCCCCAGGTCCCCCAGATCCCCCTCCAGCATGGACAGTTGGTCCATGGAGAGGTCCACCAGCGGGAAGTCCGACGGGGTGGCGCCGATGGGGGCGCCCTCCGCCGTCTCCCTCGCGAGCGCGGCGATGCCCTCGCGCCACAGGCGGGCCAGCTCCCGTACGTCCGCCTCCGCGAGGACCTCTTCCGCGTACGAGAAGGTCGCTTCGAGGCGCAGTCCGTCGGCGCCCTCCACGGCGAGGGCGTCGATCTCGACCGCGTGGCCGAGCGGCACGGCGTCGGGGGCGCCGTCGAGGAGTGCGCCGCCGGCCGCGTCCCCGGCGGTGAGCCGCCCGAGGTAGTTGAACCGCACGTCGGGGACCGGGAGTTCGGCCAGGACGGGGGCCGTGTCGGGGTTGAGGTGGCGCAGGAGGCCCCAGCCGATGCCGCCGTTCGGCACGGACCGCAGCCGCTCCTTGACGGCCTTGAGCGCCTCGACCGCCGTGCGCGGCCCGGTGTCCGCCCCCACGTCGAGCAGCACCGGGTACTGGGTGGTGAACCAGCCGACCGTCCGGGACACGTCGGCGGGCGCGGACAGGACCTCCCTGCCGTGCCCCTCCAGGTGGACGAGCAGGCCGCTCCCCTCGCCCCGGTGGCGTACGGCGGCCATGGCGAGGGCGGTGAGGAGCACGGCGTCGGGGCCGCAGTTGAAGGCGGCGGGCAAGGTGGTGAGCGCGGCTTCGGTGAGGTCGGCGGGCAGCTCGACGGTGAGGGTCGCGCGGCGGTTCCCGCGTCCGCGTCCCGCGCAGAGGAGGGAGTCCTCCGCCGCCGTCAACTGCTCGACCCACCAGGCCTGTTCGTCGGCGGACCCGGCGCTCACCGCTTCCTCGGCGAGCAGTCCGGCCCACCGGGTGAAGGAGGTGCCGGGGGCCGGCGTCCGGGCGGTGTCCCCGGCGAGCGCGGCGGCCAGTTCGGGGCCGATGATCCGCCACGAGACGCCGTCGACCGCCAGGTGGTGCACGGTCAGGAGCAGGACGCCCCGGTGCTCCGGTCCGGCGTCGAGCCAGACGGCGCGGAGCATCTCGCCGTCCTCGGGGGCGAGGCGGATCTTGCGGGCCAGTTCCCGGGCCTTCGCGAGGGCCTGCGCCGTGTCGGCGACGGCGACGCGTTCGGGGCGGGCCCCCGGCGGGGCCTGTTCGGCGACCTCGATCTCCCGTTCCGGCGCCAGCAGCCGCATCCGCAGCGCCGCGTGCCGCCGGGTGAGGGAGCGCACCGCGGCCTCGACGCGCGCCTGGTCCGTGCCGGGCGGCACGGGGAACGCCATCGACTGGGTGAACGCCCAGGTGTCGCCGCCCTGTTCGAGCCACCAGCGCATCACGGGCGTGAGCGGGAAGCGGCCCGTCCCGGTGTCGCCGTCGTCCGGCCCCCCGGTGGCCGAGGCCCGTACGTGGACGGCCAGTTGGGCGGGCGTACGCAGGGTGAAGACGTCGCGGGGGGCGAGGGCGAGGCCGGCCGCCGACGCCTGTCCGGCGAGCTGGATGGCCATGATGCTGTCGCCGCCGAGCCGGAAGAAGTCGTCGTCGGCACCGATGTCCGCGACGCCGAGGACGCCCGCGAAGAGGTCGCACAGCTCCTTCTCGCGGGCGGAGGCGGGTGCGCGCGTGGCGGTGGTGGCCCGGGGGGCGGGCAGGGCGGCCCGGTCGAGCTTGCCGCTGCGGGTCAGGGGCAGTTCGGGCAGCTGGACGACGTCGGCGGGCACCATGTGCGCGGGCAGCAGGCCGGCGGCGTGCGCGAGGAGTGCGTTCGGGTCCAGGGTGTGGCCGGGGGCGGGGACCGCGTAGCCGACGAGCTGCGGTCCGCCGCGGCCGTCCTCGCGTACGACCGCGACCGCGCGCGCCACCGAGGGGTGCCCGGTGAGGGCGGCGGCGACCTCGCCCGGCTCGATGCGCAGGCCGCGCAGCTTGACCTGTTCGTCGGTGCGGCCGAGGTAGTGCAGGGTGCCGTCGTCGGCGCGGAAGGCGAGGTCGCCGGTGCGGTACATGCGGGCCCCGGGGGCGCCGTAGGGGTCGGCGACGAAGCGCTCGGCGGTGGCCGCGGGCCGGTTCAGGTAGCCGCGGGCCAGGCCCGCCGAGGAGAGGTACAGCTCCCCCGCGACGCCGACGGGCACCGGCCGCAGCCGGTCGTCCAGGACGTACGCGGCGGTGCCCGCGACCGGGGTGCCGATGGGCGGGGCGGTGCCGTCGCCCGCCAGGGGGCCGGTCAGGGTGGCGGCGACGGTGGCTTCGGTGGGGCCGTACGCGTTGTGGAAGCGGCGCCCGGCGACGGCCCAGCGGGCCACGAGCGGCGGCGGGCAGGCCTCGGCGCCGACGGCGAGGGAGCGCAGCGCCGGGTAGGGGCCCTCGGGGACGGTCGCGAGGACGGACGGCGGGATCATCGCGCAGGAGATCCGCCGCTCGGCGAGGACCCGGCCGAGGCGGTCCCCGGCGAGGGGTCCCGGCGGCGGCACGACGAGGGTGGCGCCGGGCCCGAAGGCCATGCACATCTCGGCGACGGAGATGTCGAACGCCGGTGAGCCGAGCTGGAGGACGCGGGCGCCGGCGTCCAGCGCGAAGCGGTCCACGAGGCTGTGGGCGAGCGCGGCGAGACCGGCGTGCGGGACGACGACGCCCTTGGGGGTGCCGGTGGAACCGGAGGTGTGGATGACGTAGGCGGCGTGGGCCGGGTCCAGGGGCGCGGGCGGCAGGGGCGCGCCCGTGTACGCGTCGTCGTCCAGGACGATCCGGGGCAGGCCGGTGTCCGGCAGGACGCCGGCGGCGGCGGTGCGCGCGTCGGTGACCAGGAGCGCGGGCGCCGCGTCGGCGAGGGCGGCCCGGACGCGCTCGGGCGGGTAGTCGGGGTCGACCGGCAGATGGGCGGCGCCGGCCCGCTGTACGGCGAGCGCGGCGACCGGGAAGTCCGCGCCACGGCTCAGGGCAAGCGCGACGACGCGTCCCGGGGCCGCTCCGTGCCGGGCGATCAGGCCCGCCAACCGGTCGACGCGGTCGGCCAGTTCGGCGTAGGTCAGGCGCAGTCCGTCGGCTTCGAGGGCGGGCGCGTCGGGGGTGCGGGCGGCGTGCCGGGCGACGGTGTCCGGCAGCGGTTCGGGGGCGGGCGCGGCCGGGCCCCGCGCCAGGGCGAGCAGGCGGTCGCGCTCGGCGCCGGGGACCACGTCGAGGTCGCGCAGGAGCGCGGTCGGCTCGGCGGTGACCTGCTTCAGGAGGGTGAGGTAGCTGTCCGCCCAGCGGGTGACGGCCGCGGGCGAGAACAGGTCGGTGCGGACCTCGAAGCTGCCGTCCATGCCGTCGCCGCTGTCCCGCACGACGCCCACGAGGTCGTGTTCGCCGCCGGTGTGGATGCGCTCGGGCTCGGCGAACTCCCGTACGGCGGAGACGCTCGGCTGCTCCGTCAGGTGCATGAACACCCACTGGAACAGCGGGGAGCGGCCCGCGCTGCGCTCGGGGGCGGCGGCCGAGACGATGCGGCCCACCGGCAGGTCGGCGCCCGCCATGAGGGCCGGGAAGTCGGTGCCGAAGCGGGCGAGGACGTCGGCGAAGGAGTCGTCGTCGCCGATGCGCCAGCGGGTCGGCACGGCGTTCATCACGTATCCGATGACCTGCTCCAGGCCCTTGGCCGAGCGGTTGGCGACCGGGGTGCCGATGACCAGGTCGCCGGCGCCGGACACGCGGTGCGCGAGGACCGCGAAGGCCGTCATGAGGACGACGTACACGGACGCGCCGCGCTCGCGGGCCAGCGCGCGGACGGCACGCGTGGTGGGCGCGTCCACGCGGAAGCGGATCTGGACGATGCCGTCCTCGCCGGCGTCCGGTTCCCCGTGGCCCGGCACGGTCAGCGGGCCCGGCGGGTCGGCCAGGTAGCGGCGCCAGAAGTCCAGGCGCGCGTCGAAGACCCCGGCGGCCTCCAGCTCGCCCTGCCAGGAGGCGAAGTCGGCGTACTGGACGGTGGGGCGGGTCAGTTTCGGTTCGGTGCCCTCGCGCACGGCGCGGTACGCCTCGGCGAACTCGCTCTGGAGCACGTCGAAGGACCACCAGTCGGTGATGATGTGGTGCAGGCTCAGCATCAGCGTCGTACGCGTGTCGTCGACGCGCACGAAGCGGCCCCGTATGAGGCGCTCCGCCGTGAGGTCGAAGGGGCGGCGGCGGAAGGCGCGGAAGGCCTCCTCGATGGTGGTGCCCGTGCCGCGCAGGTCCTCACGCTCCAGGACGAAGGGGCCCTCGTCGGGGAAGTCGACGCGCGGGGTGTCCGCCGTGCCAAAGATCCGGGTGCGCAGGATGTCGTGGTGGGCCTGGACGAGGGTGAGCGCGGCCTCCAGGTGGGCCGGGTCCACGGGCTCGGCGCCGTCGGCCGGGTCGGTGAAGTGGTAGGCGCAGCAGAGGTTGAGGGCGGGGGTGCCGGGATACAGCGACTCGTACACCCACAGGTCCCGCTGGGCGGGGCTGAGCGGGACGGTCCCGTCGGCGTCGCGGGGCGGCACGACCGAGGGGATCTCCCGGGCGCGGCCGGCCTCGACGAGGCGGCGCATCAGCCGCACGCGCTGCTCGCCGCTGAGCGCGCTGAAGCGGTCGGCCATGGAAGGCTGGTGGGGGGTCACAGTGCGGCCTCTCTCAGCTCGGCGAGGCGGTGCAGCCCCGCGAGTACCTCGTCGCGTCCGATGCCGAAGTCGATGAAGCAGGCCACCTCGTCGCAGCCCAGGTCGCGCAGGTCGGCGAGCATCTTGGCGCAGTGGCCGGGCGAGCCGAGGAGGCTGCCCCAGGTCAGATAGCGCCGGAAGGCGAACTCCGCGAGCATGGCCCTCTGTTCGGCGGTCAGCTCCGCGTCGCCGCGCGCGTCGGCGGCGCGGTTGGCGGCGGTCTGGCGCAGGTACGAGGCGAGGTAGGCCTTGAGGGGCGCTGCGGCCAGGCGCCGCACCTCGGCGTCGTCGGCGCCGACGTAGGTGTGCGCCATCAGCGTCACCCGGCCGTGCGCGTCGGTGCCCGCCTGGTCGGGGGCGGCGGCGCAGGCCGCGCGGTAGCGGGCGATCTTCTCGGCCAGCTCCTCCCGGCTCTGCCCGACGGTCGCGCCGAGCACCCCGGCGCGCAGCCGGCCCGCGCTCTCCCACGTCTCGGGGTTGCCGGAGGTGGTGAGCCACAGCGGCAGCCGCTCCTGGACGGGCCGGGGCTGCGGGACGACGCTCACCGGCGTGCCGGTGCCGTCGGGGTAGGCGGCCGCCTCGCCCGCCCACAGCCGCCGCAGTTCCGGGATGGTGCGCAGGGCGCGCTCCCTGCGGTCGGCGTAGTGGTCCGGGGCGAGGGTGAAGTCGGTGGAGTGCCAGCCGGTGGCGACGGAGATCCCGGCGCGGCCGTGCGAGAGGTTGTCGACGACCGCCCAGTCCTCGGCGACCTTCAGCGGGTGGTGCAGGGGCAGTACGACGCTGCCCGCGCGGATGTTGATGCGCTCGGTGGCGACGGCGAGGGCCGCGCTGAGCACGGGCGGGCTGGGAAAGACCTGGCCCACCTGCTGGAAGTGGCGCTCGGGGGTCCAGATGGCGTGGAAGCCGAGGCGGTCGGCGGTGCGGGCGACGGTGAGGATGTCGTCGTACGTCCGCGAATGCGGGGTGGCGGTGGCGGCGCCGCCGGCCCGGGCCTCGGTGGCACGGCCGGACGGGGCCTCAGTGGCGCGGCCTGGTGCGGCGTCGGTGGCGCGGCCGGCGTCGGCGGCACCACCCGCTTCGGCGGCCGTGCCGCTGTCCGCGCCGAAGAACATCACGCTGAGGTCCACGGCCTCTTCTCCTGTTCCCTGCTGAGGTGGCTCTGCTGGTCCTGCTGGCGGGGCACGCGCGGGCGCCGCGGGATGGGGGCGGCGGCGGGACCCGGGGACAGGGGCGCCCGCGCCAGTTCGGCGGCGAGGGCGGCGACGGTGGGCGCGGCGAAGAGCTGCGCGGCCGTCACGGTCCGCGTGTCGGTGGTGAGGCGGGCCGCGACCCGCACGGCGCGCAGCGAGTTGCCGCCGAGGGCGAAGAAGTCGGCGTCCCGGCCGACGTCCGGCACGCCGAGGACGTCGCTCCAGACGGCGGCGACGTCCCGCTCCAACGGGGTACGGGGGCCCGTGTCGCTGGTGCCGGGGCCGGCCGTCGGGGCCGGGGTCACCGCCGTCCTGTCGCTGTCGTCGGCCCGGCGCGGCGGCGCGGCGGCGACGAGTGCCGACAGGCGGGTGTCCGGCGCGGCGGCGGCCGCCTCCAGTGCCTGGGGCAGCGCGTCCGCGAGCCAGGCCACGAAGGGCTCCTCCAGGCAGTCCGGGCGGTACTCGAAGGTGAGGGTCAGCCCCTCGGGCGCCCCGTCGGGCCCGGTGGCGTCGGTGACGTCGACGAGCAGCTCGAAGCGGGCCGCACCGGTGCGCACCACCTCGACGCCCGCGTCGGCGCCGGGCAGGGCCACCTCGGCGCGCGCGTTGTTCTGCAGGGCGAGGACGACGTCGGTGAAGGGTTGGCGGCCCGGCGGGCGCGGCGGGTTGAGCGCTCCCACGACGTGTTCGAACGGCACGTCCTGGTGGGCGAAGGCGGCCAGGTCGGCGTCCCGGACGCGGGCGAGGAGCTGCCGTGCGGTGGGGTCGCCGGACACGTCGGTGCGCAGCACGAGCATGTTCACGAAGAACCCGACGGCGTCCTCGACGCCGCCGTCCCCGGCGCGGCCCGCCACGGGCGCCCCGATCGCGAGGTCCTCGCCCGCGCCGGCCCGGGTGAGGACGGCGGCGAGCGCGGCGTGCAGCGCCATGAAGAGGGTGGCGCCCTCGGCGCGGGCGGCGGCGACGAGGCGGGCGTGGGCGGCGGCGTCGAGGCGGCGCACCACGGTCGCGGCGGCGGGCCCCGGCACGGCGGGCCGGTCCGCGCGCCGGGGAAGCAGCGGCCCCTCGACGCCGATACCGCGCAACGCCTGCCGCCAGTAGGCCAGTTGGCGGGCCGAGACGGACGCCGGGTCGGTGGTCCGGCCGAGGCGTTCGGTCCGGCGGCGGGCGTGTTCCGCGTAGGGGACGGGCAGGGGCGGCAGCGTGGTGTCGACGGCTCCCGCGGTTCTCGCGGCGTACGCGCGGGAGAGGTCGCGGAAGAGGGGCGCGAGGGACCAGCCGTCCCCGGCGATGTGGTGGACCAGGACGAGCAGCGCGTGCTCGCCGGGCCGCTCCCGGACGCCGAACAGCGTGGCGCGCACCGGCAGTTCGGCGCCGAGGTCGAAGCGGTGGCGGGCGGCCGTCTCGATCGCCCGCGTCAGCTCCGCCTCGGGGACGGTGGCGTGGCGGAACGGCGGCCGGGCCGCGACGCCGTCCAGCACGCGCCGCACGGGAGCACCGTCCACCTCGTCGAAGAGGGTGCGGAGCACGTCGTGCCGGGTGACGACGTCCCCGAGGGCAGCCGCCAGGGCGTCCGGGTCGACCGGGCCGCGCAGCCGCACCAGCATCGGCAGGTTGTACGCGACGCCCGCGCCGAGCCGGTCGAGGAACCACAGCCGGTGCTGGGCGTCGGAGACGGGCAGCGGTGCGCCGCCACCGGTCGGCGAAGGGGCTTGCGGTGGGAGGGACTTGGCGGCAGCGTCGACGTGCGGTGCCAGGGCCGCCGGGGTGGGCGAGCGGAAGAGCGTACGCAGGTCGAGTTCGGCGCCGAGCCGCGCGTGGACGCGGCCGAGCAGCCGCGCCGCCAGCAGGGAGTGGCCGCCCCGGCCGAAGAAGTCCTCGTCCGGCCCGATGGCGGCGACGCCGAGGACGCCGGCGAAGAGGCCGCACAGCGTACGTACGGTCTCGCTCGGGGCGTCACCGGCACCGCGGCCCACCCCGGGCTCCCGACCACCCGGGCCGCCGGCACCTGTCCCGATCCCGGCGTCACCGACGCCCGGTCTGCTTCCAGTGTCCTCGGGCACCTCCCCGCTAGCGCCCGTCTCCTGCGGCGCGGGGGCCGGGGTGCTCGGCGGCTCGGGCAGCGCCGCGCGGTCCAGTTTGCCGTTGGGCGTCAGCGGCAGCGCGGGCAGCGGGACGAAGAGCGCGGGCACCAGGAAGTCGGCCAGCTCACGCTCGGCGTACGCGCGCAACTCGGCCTCGGTGGGCGCCTCCTCGGTCCGGCCGCTCGCCACGACGTACGCGACGAGCTGCCGCTCGCCGTCCGCCGGCGCGGGGGCGGCGACCACGGCGGCACGGTCGACCCCGGGGTGGCGGGCCAGGGCGGCCTCGACCTCGCCGGGCTCCACCCGGAAGCCGCGGATCTTCACCTGGCCGTCGGCCCGGCCCCGGTACTCGAAGGTTCCGTCGGGCCGCCGGCACGCCAGGTCGCCGGTGCGGTACATCCGCTCGCCCCCGGCGCCGGCCGCGGGCGGCGCGGCGACGAACCGCTCCGCCGTCGGCGCCGGGTCGCAGTAGCCGCGCGCGAGCCCCGCCCCGGCGGCGTACAGCTCGCCGGTGACCCCGTCGGCGACCGGCCGCAGCCGCTCGTCGAGGACGTACAGGCGCTTGCCGGCCAGCGGCGCGCCGATCGGCACCGGGCGGCCCTCGCGCACGTCGTGCGGAGCGATGCGGTGGACGGTGAGGAAGACCATGCACTCGACGGGGCCGTAGCCGTTGCTGATCCGCAGACCGGGCGCGCGCTCCAGGGCGCGGGCGACGTGCGGGGGCGACAACGCCTCCCCGCCGACGATCAGTTCGCGCAGCCCGGCGAGCGCGCGGGGGTACTCGTCGACGATCACGTTGAACAGCGACGCGGACAGATACAGGGAGGTGACGCCGTGCTCGGCGACGAGCCGGGCGATCACCACCGGGTCGGGGCGGCGCCCCGGGTGCAGTACGCACGTCCCGCCGCCCAGCAGCGGCCCCCACAGCTCCAGCACACACGCGTCCCACGACACGGGCGCGCTCTGCAGCCAGACCGCGCCGGGGCCGAAGGACGCGAAGTCCTGGCCGGTCAGCGTGGCGGTGACGGCACGGTGCGGGGCGACGATGCCCTTGGGCCGGCCGGTCGATCCGGAGGTGAACATCACGCAGGCCACGTCGTCGGGCGCCCCCCGCACCGCCCCGCGCGCCAGGGGCGTGGCGTGCGCGGCATCCTCCAGACACAGCACGGGCACGTCCGTGAAGCCCGACACGGGCACGCCCTCGGCGCCCGGCATCGGCAGCGTGTCGGAGACCTCCGGCACCGGCACTCCCCCGGCGCCCACCCCGGGCAACACGCCCTCCACGCCCGACACGGGCACGTCACCGGTGCCCGGCACCGGCAGCACGTCGGAGACCTCCGGCACCGGCACGCCCTCGGCGCCCATGTCCGCCGCGGGCACCGGCACTCCCCCGGCGCCCGGCACGGGCGGCGTGTCGGAGATGTCCGGCGCCGGCGTGGCCCACGTCGACCCGCGGCGCGCCAGTACCGCCGTGACGGCCGCGTCCGTCGCCATGGCGCGCAGCCGCGCGGCCGGGAAGCCGGGGTCCAGCATCACGTATCCCGCGCCGGCCTTCAGCGTGCCGAGGACCGCCACGGCCATCTCGGTGGAGCGCTCCAGGTACACCCCGACGGTGTCGCCGCGCACCACTCCGCGCGCCGCGAGCAGGCCCGCCAACCGGTCGGCGCGGGCGTCGAGTTCGGCGTACGTCAGCCGCTCGTCCCCGTGCACGAGCGCGGTCGCGCCCGGCGTCCGCGCCGCCCGCTCCTCGAAGATCTCATGCACGCACCGCGTCATCCTTCTCACCGCCCTGGGCCTCGGTGCCGTCGTCGATGTCCGGCAGCAGTACGTCGATGTCCCTGATCGAGCGGCTCGCCAGCCCCCAGAGCGCGACCGCGAGCCCCGCGACGCCGGCGAGGAAGAGCATCCCGGCCATGCCGCTGCCGGGTGCGTCGCCGAACAGCGGACCGAGGAGGACGAAGACGCCGCTCCCGTCGCCGGCCTGCGGTTCGAAGAGGTGGTCGGCGAGCGGCCCGGAGACCGCCGTGGCGAGCGGGACGGAGATCTGCGACAGGAACATCACGGCGCCGAAGACCCGGCCCTGCCACTCGCGGGGCACCTTGGTCTGCACGATGGCCTGCATGGAGGCGTTGACCAGTGTCATGAGCAGCGCGCCGAGCAGGATGGCCGCGCACCAGCCGGCGACCCCGCCGGCCAGCGCCATGGCGATCTGGGCTGTCAGGCACATGCCGACGATGCCGAGCATCATGCCCCGGCCGCGGTTCTTCGGGCCGCCCCAGGCCGCCATCAGCAGTCCGCCGACGACTCCGCCGACGCCGATCGCGCTGTTCACGGCGGCCAGCGCGCCGTTGCCCGACTTGAGCAGGACCATGGGCTGGATGACGGCGAAGCCGAAGACCATGACGAGGTTGACCGTGCAGAAGTTCACGGTCATGTCGCGCAGGCTCGGCTGCCGGAAGAGGTAGCGCAGGCCCTCCACGGCCTCCGCGACGATCTTCGAGCGGGGTGCGCCGGCGCCCTCGGGGACCTTGTCGTCCCTCATCCGCACGATGCGTACGCCGATGAGGGCGAAGGCGTAGCTCGCGAGGTCGATGACGAGGACGGCGCCGATCCCGGAGACGGCCACCATGATCCCGCCGAGGGCGGGGCCGCAGATCCCGGCGGCGCTCTTGGCCCCGGCCAACAGGCCGTTGGCGCGCCCCAGTTGGTCCTTGCGCACCAGGAGGGGGACGGCGGCGGTGAGCGCGGGCAGCTGGAAGGCGGAGCTGATGCCGAGGAACACGGTGGCGGGGTAGACCTGCCAGGCCTCCAGGCCGCCGCCGAAGAAGTGCACGAGGGAGAGCAGACCGACGGTGAGGAATCCGCCCACGTCCGCGATCTGGAGGGCGGAGCGTTTGCGGATGCGGTCGATTATCGCGCCCGCGAACGGACTGAACAGGGCCTGGGGAAGCAGGGCGCACAGGGACAGCGCGGTGACGGCGGTGGCCTGCTCGCCGGTGGACCAGACCTCGATGATGAAGGCGAATCTGAGAACGGCGCTTCCGACCAGTGAGACGGCCTGTCCCGACCAGACGAGCATCAAGGGGCCGATGCCGCTGAAGCGACCCGGCCGCCGCATTTCCCCGGCTCCCGCGGCGGGCTTTACCGTCACCTTTTCCGCTGCTTTTTCGCGGTCGGACACGTCAGGAGCCGGATATCAGGCTCGCCGGACGCATGTCCGTCCAGTTCGCCTCCACGTAGGCCAGGCAATCGGCCCGTGAACTCGCCTCTTTCACGAGGGTCCAGCCGGCCGGGATTTCCGTGCCGACGGGCCAAAGAGTGTGCTGGTTCTCGTGGTTCACGAGCACCAGATATTCCGCACCCTCATCCTCAAATGGATTGGTGGCCATATACCTTAAACCCCCCGGAAATCCCAAAGAATCCCATTGTGTCCGCAGGGATCATTGCGCGGAGGATCTAATTCCATCAAGCCATTGTGACATGGATCACAGGTCACGAAAGGCCGGGAGGGTGCGGTTTGCCCGCATTCCGTTGGTGACGTGACGCGGTTCGCACACGAGGGCGGCGCGCGCGGGCCGCACCGACCGGCGGCCCAGCTTTGCAATTTGCCCTTTCGCGTCAAGTGCGCGGGCGGGCACGCGACGGGGCCGAATCGACAACCGGAATGCCGGCCGGCCCCCTTTCGCGCCGATTTCGCGCCGATTCGGCACCGAGTTCAGGCCGAGGCTCCGGGTTGAGGCCGAGGCTCCGGGTTCAGGCCGAGGCGCGGCGCTTCGCCGTGGTCTTCTTGGCCACCGCGGTCTTCTTCTGCGTGGTCTTCTGGGCCGTCTTGCGGGCCGTCGTCTTCTGGGCCGAGGTCTTGGCCGCCGCCCCGCTTCCGGCCGCCTTGCCCTGCGCCTTGCCGGCCGCCGTCTTGGCCGCGGTCGTTTTGCCCGCCGCCGACTTGCCCGCCGTCGACGTGGACTTCGTCGCCCTCTTCCTGGCGGGCGCCTCCTTCTTCTTCGCCGAGGCCGACGTCGACTTCTTGCCGCCGACCTCCTTGGGGGACGCGGCGGACGCGGCGGACGCGGCGGACGCCGACGACGAGGCCCGCGCCGCGCGGGTGGGCAGCCGGGTGACCTCCGCCTCCGTGTCCTGCTCGGCGGATTCGCCCCGCGCCGTGCGGGCCGCCCGGACGCTGTTCTCCAGGGCTGCCATCAGGTCGATGACCTTGCCGCCGCCCGCGTCGGCGGGGGACGCCTGCTCGGCGGGCACGCCGCCCTCGACCTTCGCGGCGATCAGCTCCTCCACCGCCGAGCGGTAGTCGTCGTGGAGGGTGGACATGTCGACCTCGCCGAGTGTGTCCATCAGGGCGTCCGCCAGGTCCAGTTCGGCGTCGCGGACGGTGACCTCGGCCTCGGGCGCCACTCCCTCGGGCTCGCGGATCTCGTCCGGCCACAGCAGCCCGTGCATGGCGATGACGTCGTCGACCACGCGCAGCATGCCGAGCCGCTCCCGCCCCCGCAGCGCGTACTTCGCGATGGCCACCTTCTGGCTCCGCTTGAGCGCCTCGCGCAGCAGCGTGTACGGCTTGGCGGCGGGGACGCCGTTGGCCGAGAGGTAGTACGCCGCGTCGATCTGGAGCGGGTCGATGCGGTCCTCGGGGACGAACGCGACGATCTCGATCGTCTTCGCCGTCGGAATGGGCAGCGCGGCCAGGTCCTGGTCGGTGATCGGGATGATCGAGCCGTCCGCGTCCTCGTAGCCCTTGCCGATCTCCGCCGAGGTCACCTCGCGGTCCTCCAGCTCGCACACCTTGCGGTAGCGGATGCGCCCGCCGTCCTCCGTGTGGATCTGGCGGAAGGAGATGGAGTGGTTCTCGGTGGCGTTCACGAGCTTGATCGGGATGCTGACCAGGCCGAAGGAGATCGCACCGTTCCAGATGGATCGCACGTCCGGAGCCTCCTCGTTGCCTACGACCGGCTACCACCGGCGACGATGTCACCTGCGAAATGCCTGCTTCACGGCATTTCAGGTGATTTATGGGACTCTCATCGTATGACGCCGATCACAGAGGTGGAGGGACGAAGGATCTCGCTCAGCAACCTGGACAAGGTCATCTATCCGGCGAGCGGCTTCACCAAGGGCGAGGTGCTGCACTACTACGCGGGCACCGCCGACGTTCTCCTCCCGCACCTCGCGGACCGGCCGCTGTCCTTCCTGCGCTATCCGGACGGGCCGGACGGCCAGCGCTTCTTCACCAAGAACGTGCTGCCGGGCACCCCCGAATGGGTGCGCACCGCCGAGGTGCCCCGCTCCGAGGGGCCCACCCGCCAGATCCTCGTGCAGGACCTGGCCTCGCTGATGTGGGCGGCGAACCTGGTCACGGAGTTCCACACCCCGCAGTGGCGGGCCGACGCCCCGGCCTGCGCCGACCGGATGGTGCTCGACCTGGACCCCGGCCCGCCCGCCACCGTCGTCGAGTGCTGCCGGGCCGCGCTGTGGCTGCGCGAGCGGCTGACGGCCGACGGTTTCCACGTGTACGCGAAGACGTCCGGGAGCAAGGGCCTGCATCTGCTCGTCCCGCTGGAGCCGACCCCCTCCGAACGGGTGAGCGCGTACGCGAGATCGCTGGCCGTCCGGGCCGAACAGGAGCTGCCCGGCCTCGTCGTGCACCGCATGACGCGCAGCCTGCGGCCGGGCAAGGTCTTCGTCGACTTCAGCCAGAACGCGGCCGCGAAGACCACCGCCGCCCCCTACACCCTGCGGGCCCGCGACGAACCGACCGTCTCCGCCCCCGTGACCTGGGAGGAGATCGAGGAGTGCGAGGAGCCGGGCCGGCTGGTCTTCCTGGCCGGTGACATCGCGCCCCGGCTGCGCGCGCACGGCGATCTGCTCGGGCCGCTCATGGACCCCGGCCGGGCCGCGCCCCTGCCCGGCCGGGCCGCGCGATGAACCTGCCGCAGCCCGTCCGCGTGGCCCTCGCCGAGGCCGTGACCGCGCTGCCGGAGGGCGGCGGCTGGGCGTACGAGCCGAAGTTCGACGGCCACCGCATGGTCGTCCTGCGGGAGGCCGGGGGCCGGGTGATCCTCCAGGCCCGCTCGGGCCGGAACGTCACCGGCGCCTTCCCCGACCTCGCCGAGGCGGCGCTCCGGCTGCCCGAGGGCACCGCGCTCGACGGCGAGGTCGTGGTGTGGTCCGGCGGGCGCATCGACTTCGCCGCCGTGCAGCGGCGGGCGGCGGCCACCCGCGCGCGTGCCGCCGTCCTCGCGCGCACGCTGCCCGCCTCGTACGCGGCCTTCGACGTGCTCGCGCAGGGCGGCGCGGACTGCCGCCCCCTGCCGTACGAGGAGCGGCGCGCCCGTCTCGTACGCCTGCTCGCGCCATGGGGCCCGCCGCTCCAGGCGGTGCCGTCGACGACCGACCGCGACCTCGCCCTGACCTGGTACGAGACCCTGCCCGCCACCGGTGTCGAGGGCCTGGTGGTCAAGCGGCTCGACGGGGCGTACCGGGGCGGGTCGCGCGCGTGGCTGAAGCTGCGGCACAGCGACACGCGGGACGCGGTGGTGGTCGGCTGCACCGGGCACCCGGCCCGGCCCCAGGCCCTGGTCCTCGCGCTGCCGGGGGACGGCACGCCGGTCGTGTCCTCGCCGCTGTCCCCGGCGGTGCGCTCGGCGGCGGCGCGGGCGCTGCCGGCCCCCGTGGGCGAGGGGGTGGCGACCGCGATCGGCATCGGCGACGTCACGTACGCGGCGCTGCCTGCGGAGCCGGTGGTGCTGGTCGAGGTGCGGCAGAACACCACGCGGCATGCGACGGCGGTCGTGGTCCGCTTCCGCTGAGCAGAGAGACGTAGCTAATCAAGTTTGACCAGCGCCCTCGGGTGGCATACCTTCCGTGTAGTCAAAATTGATTAATGGCGTGGGTGGCGGCCCGCCGCCCAGTCCCCGATGAGGAGACCGTGTGACCTTCCTGCCCGAGACCGGATACGCCCCGACCGACGAGGACCGCGCGAGCCTGGACGCCTGGTTCGCCGCGTACGACGCGCACAGCGCGCGGCGCGACGTGGAGCGCATGGCCGACCTGGCCGTCTTCCCGCTCAACCTGGTCAGCGACGACGCCGCGGGTGAGGGGCGGGCCGCCCAGTGGGACCGGGAGCGGTTCGTCGCGACGATGACGCGGGTGATGGGCGACGGCGGCGAGGACATCGCCTTCGAGTCCACGCGCACGCCCGTCTTCCTCTCCCCCGCGATGGCCGTCGTCTTCACCGACTCGGTGATGACGGCGGGCGGCCACACGCAGCGGCTGCGCTACGCCGACATCCTGATCAGGCGCGGCGGCTCCTGGGCCTTCCAGACCATGATCCAGGGCGGCTGGGGGGACAACCTGTGACCGCCGCCCGCCCCTGAGGCGCACGCCCCCGGCTCAGACCCGCAGCCAGGTCCGGCGGTCCCTGGCCAGGGCGTGCAGGGACTCCACGTCGGCCGGTTTCAGTACCCCGCCCGGGCGGGCCAGCGCCGGCAGGTCCGCCTCGCCCAGCACCCGCACGTCGCGCGCCGGCGCGGGGGCCGGGCCGGCCGTCCCCGTCCCGGCCAGCACCAGGACGGGGCGGACCTCGGCCGCCAGCGCGAAGGAGGCCCGCCCCGCGTCGGAGCGCAGCGTCCGCAGCACGGGGACGGGCCCGGCCCTGCCGACCGTGACCATCGGGTCCGAGATCCGCACCCGCTGTCTGCGGACCGCGAGCGTGCCCACGCAGAACAGGCCGCCGGGGCCGATCAGCAGATGGTGGGTGCGGGCGCCGCCGGGCAGCGGGAGCGAGTGCAGCACCCGCCAGCCCGCCCCTTCGAAACCGTCCAGGACGGCGCCGACCGCCTGCTCGGCGGCGAGCGCGCGCCGCCGGGGGTCGGCGCGCAGCCCGCGCCCGGCCGGCCGCTCGCGCTCCAGGGCGATGTGGAGGGCCTCGCCGGGCCGGTTCGGGGCGAGGTCGTCGTCGGGATGCAGGGCGAGGCGGGCCAGCTCGGCGCGGGTGGGGACCGGCGGTGGGCCCACCGTGACGTCGCCGGTCAGGAAGGGCGCGAGGACGCGCAGCACGTCCTCCTCGCGGTCCTCGCTGAGCAGGTTGACCCGGGACGCGTCCCGGTCGTACCAGGCCACGCTCCCCCCGTCGGCCAGGCAGACGTACAGCCGCTCCTGTCCGTGCCGCCAGGCCGGTACGACGCGCAGTGCGCTCATGCCGCATCACCCCCCGACCATGGGAACAGCCCGCCCGCCGCCGGGGCAAGGAGCCGGACGCGGCCGCAGGGCTGTAACAGCACTGCCCGGACAGCTACGGCACGCTGTTACACGGCCGCCGGGGCGCCGCAATGCCGGCCGTCTACCGTCGGAGCCGTTCAACCGCCCCGCCGTCCGTCGCGGCCGCGCCCGAAGGGGCCGGCGGCCGACCGGGCCGGCCGGGCGCCCCCGGCCGACCACCGTGAGGAACGTCCCGTGAGCACCCGCCGCCCCGCCGTCCTGCGCACCGCCGCCGCCTCCGCGCTCCTCGGCGGGGCGCTGCTCGTGCCGGCCGCCGGGGCCTTCGCGGACACGCCGGAGCCGGGGCCGGCGGCCGAGGTCCACCACATCGCCCTCGGCAACGGCACGACGGCCGAGGTGCGCGGCCGCGGCGGCTCGTACACCGCGACGGTCTCGGTCGGGGACTCGCAGCTCGCCACGCTCTCGGCCCGGCACCCCACCGTCACCCAGAGCGGCGTGCGGTACGAGCTGTACGCCTCCAACGGACACATCGGCGTCACGCGCCTGAAGGGCGGGGACGGTGCGGCCGCCGTGCCGAAGGGCGGGGTCGCGGCGGGCGCCGAGGGGGTGCGGGCCACGGGCGACCCGGCGCTCCTCGCCGCCGGCGGCGGCATGGCGGCGGCCGGCGCGGCGGGCCTCGGCTACGCGATGCTGCGCCGCGGCCGCACCACCGCATGATCCCCTCACCCCACCGCCCCGTCCGAGGAGCCCCCATGAGCACTCCCCCCGCGCGGGCACGGGAGCGGTGGCGGACCGGACGTGTCGCCGTGCTCGCGGGACTGGCCGCCGCGTCCGGTGCCGGGCTGATCGCCTGCGGGTGGGGCGGCGGTGCCCCGGCCCCCGATGTGCGGGTGCACGGCGCCGCCGCGCCGTGGGCGGGGCGGGCCCCCGCCCCGCTGACGGCGTCCCGGCCGACCGGCCTGCGGATCCCGGCGGCGGGCGTCGACGCGCGGTCGATGCTCGGCCTCGGTGTCGGCGCGGACCGCGAGCTGGACGTGCCGCCGGTGGACAAGGCGGACGAGCCCGGCTGGTGGACCGGCGGGGTCACCCCGGGCGAACAGGGTCCCGCCGTGCTCGTCGCGCACTACGACACCGCGCGCGGGCCCGCGCTGATGAGGAACGTCGGGCGGGTACGCGTCGGCGACGCGATCCAGGTGCCGCGCGCGGACGGCCGGACGGCGCGGTTCCGGGTGCGGGAGATCCAGCAGGTCGACAAGAGGGACTTCCCCACCCATAAGGTGTACGGGGCGACCGGGCGCCCCGAGCTGCGCCTGCTGACCTGCGGCGGGCCCCTCGTCGGCGGCCACCGGTCTGACAACATCATCCTCTACGCCGACCTGGTGCCCTGAACGGCAGGCCGGACCCCACGACAGGCCGCGCCCCGCGGCAGGCAGGAGCGCAGTGAACCGCAGCCGGCTCGTCCGCACCGCCGCGTTCGCCGCCCTCGCCGGGGCGCTGGCCGGCGGCTGCGGCGACCCCGGCGGGCTGCGCGGCGCCGGCGCGACACCCACCGCCCAGGGCCCCACCCGCCTCTGGCCCGACCTGCCGTCCCCGTCCGCGCCCGCCGAGGACTACGGCGCCATAGAGAGCGTGGGCGTCACCGGCGTGAAGGTGCCCGGCGGCGATCTGCGCAAGGTGAATCCGGCCGACGTGGTCCGCGCGGACTTCGAGCAGAACCCGGGGACGTACGACACCTCGGACGCCGTGTACGAGGAGACCGTCGCGCGCCTCGACGACTGCGCGGCCGAGGACTCCGGCGCCCAGGAGCGGTGCCCGGTGCTCAAGGCGTACTACCGCGATCTGACCCGCGACGGCGGGGACGACCTGATCGTCGGCGTCTCCACGCCCGACGAGAACCTCGACATCCGCGTCTACGCCGAGGAACGCGGCAGGCTGACGCAGATCATGGAGATGAGCGACGCCGTGCTCGGCGTGGAGCTGGCCGGACGCGACCTGATCATCCGGGCCGTCTCCAGCCTGCCGGGATACGAGTACCACACCGTCTGGTCCTGGGACTCCCACCAGAAGACGATGCTGCCGAAGCGGGACGAGATCGTGCGCTCCGCGAACGCGCCCCGGCCCAAGTCGCCCCGCACCACGCACGCCCGGCCCTCGCAGAGCTCCTCCCCGGGCGGCGGCCGATGAGCCCCCGGCGCCCGCGCGTGCCGCGGCTGCCCGCGTGGACGGCGACGCTCACCTGGAAGGCCGCCGTCTTCATCTCCGTCATGTGCTGCGCGCTCGCCGCGCTGCTCGGCGCGCTCGTGCACGTCTCGGTGACCGACCAGACCGTCGGCCAGGCACGGGAGCGGGCCCTGGCCCGCCTGACGGAGGCCACCGAGCACTACGAGGCCGGCGACCGCCTCGGGACCGGCGCGGCCGTCGACCCGCCCGGCCTGCCGGACCGGCTGCGCGACCTCGCGCTGGACGGGGAGCGCGGCACGATGGTCGCCGACCACGGGTCCCGGCCGACGATGTGGGCGGCGGGGCCCGCCGACGGGCGCCGCGCCATCGCCGTCCAGGTCGACTACTCCCAGGGCGCCCGCACCATCGACGGGGTCGACCGGGCGATCCTCGGCTCCTCCGTCCTGGCGATCGGCGCGACGCTGCTGGTCGGCGCGTTCGCGGTGACCCGCGTGACCCGGCGGCTCCAGCTGACGGCGCAGGTCGCCCGGAAGATCAGCGCGGGCGACCTGGACGCGCGCGTCAACGACCCGCGCACCAAGGGCCCCACCGGCCGCCGGGACGAGGTCGCCGCCGTCGCCGGGGCGCTGGACACCATGGCCTCCACGCTCCAGGGCAAGCTGCTGAGCGAGCAGCGGTTCACCGCCGACGTGGCGCACGAGCTGCGCACCCCGCTGACCGGGCTGCACGCGGCGGCCGAACTGCTCGAGCCGGGGCGCCCCACGGAGCTGGTGCGGGACCGGGTGGCCGCGCTGCGCACCCTGACCGAGGACCTGCTGGAGATCTCCCGGCTGGACGCGAAGCGCGAGCGGGTCGACCTAGACGCCCATCACCTCGCCCCGTTGGCGGAGCGCGTGGTGCGGGCCTCGGGCGGGGGCACGGAGCTGGTCGTGGTCCGCGACGTCTGCGTGGAGACCGACCGGCGGCGCCTGGAGCGGGTGCTCGGCAACCTCGTCGCCAACGCCCTCAAGCACGGCCGGGCGCCGGTGGTGGTGAGCGTCGACGGGCCGGTCGTCACCGTGCGGGACCACGGCGACGGCTACCCCGACTACCTGGTGGAGCACGGCCCGCAGCGCTTCCGCACCGAGGGCACCAGCAAGGGGCACGGCCTCGGCCTGACGATCGCGCTGGGCCAGGCGGCGGTGCTCGGGGCCCGGCTGGTCTTCGCCAACGCCCCGGACGGCGGGGCGGTGGCGACCCTGCGGCTCCCCTTCGACGAGTGCTCCCCCGAGGACCGGACGGACGCCCCCTCCGAGGGCCGGTGAATGCTGACGCCCGGTGAGCCCCGACGGCCGGTGAACTCTGACGCCCGGTGAGCCCTGAGGCCCCGGTGAATTCTGACGCCCGGCGCCCCCTGGCACCGGGTGAACTCCGGCGCCCGGTGAGCCCAGGGACACCGGCGACCTCTGACGGCCGGTGAACTCCGGCCCCCCGGCCAGCCCTGGCACCGGGTGAACTCCGGCGTCCGGTGAGCCCAGGGACGCCGGTGAGCGTTTGCGCACGCGGTATGCCGTTTTTACGGTGAGTCGCGGCCTTCGCGCACCGTCGGGGCCGCCCGCCCTTCCCCCAGGAGGCCCCATGTCCCCGCGGACCACCGCCGTCCGGCTCGGAGTGATCGCCGCCGGCGGCGCCCTCGCCGCGCTCGCCGCCACCGGCCCCGCCGCCGCGCTGGACGGCACCGACCACCACCCGCCCGTCTACAAGGGCCGGGTGACCGCCAAGTCCGGGCTGCTCGTGCGGGACGCCCCGAACCGCGGCGGCCGGGTGGTCCGCAGCGAGCCGTACGGCAAGGTCGTCACCATCTTCTGCAAGACGAAGGGCAGCCAAGTAAGCCGTACCGCCCTCTGGTACCAGCTCACCGACGGCACCTGGGCCTGGGGCTCCGCCCACTACATCGCCACCCTCGGCAAGACCCCGCGCTGGTGCTGACACCCCAGCGCCCGGCCGGGCCGACATAGACGACATAAGCGGACTTGAAGGCATGTTGCTTGCTACGTTCCGGGCATGACCGGAACGAGAGCGGGCTCCGCACCCCCCGCGGTGCCCGCCGTCCGTGTCCCCCGGCGCCGCGGCACCGAACTGGTCCTGCTCGTCGTCGCCGTACTGCTGTCCGTCTACGGCTACTGCGCCGTCGGCCTCGCCAAGAACGGCACCGTCCCGCCCGGCGCCGCCGGCTACGGCGCCGGGCTCGGCGTGCTCGCCCTCCTCGCGCACCTCGCGGTCCGCTTCCGCGCGCCGTACGCCGATCCGCTGCTGCTGCCGATCGCGGTCCTGCTCAACGGCCTCGGCCTGGTGCTCATCTACCGCCTCGACCTGGAGACGCCGCACGACGAGGCCGCGCCCGCCCAGCTGATCTGGTCGACCGTCGGTGTCGGGCTCTTCACCGCCGCCGTGCTCCTCCTGCGCGACCACCGCGTGCTCCAGCGCTACGCCTATCTCTCCGTGGCCGCCGCGCTGATCCTGATGATCGTGCCGATCTTCTTCCCGGCCGTGAACGGCGCCCGGATCTGGATCAGGGTCGGCGGGTTCTCCATCCAGCCCGGCGAGTTCGCCAAGATCCTGCTCGCCGTCTTCTTCGCCAGCCACCTCGCCGCCAACCGCAACGCGTTGGCCTACACCGGCCGCACCCTGTGGCGCTTCAAGCGCCTCCAACTGCCCACCGGACGCGTCCTCGGCCCGATCGTCGCGATCTGGCTGCTCAGCGTCGGCGTCCTGGTCCTGGAGCGCGACCTCGGCACCTCACTGCTCTTCTTCGGACTCTTCGTGATCCTGCTGTACGTCGCCACGGGCCGCACCGGCTGGATCGCGGTCGGCCTGCTGCTGGCCGCGCTCGGCGCGTTCGCCGTCGGCTCCCTCGAACCGCACGTGCACAGCCGCGTCGAGGACTGGCTGCGCCCCTTCGCCTCCATCGAAGCGGGCCAGGGACCCAACCAACTCGCCCAGTCCCTCTTCGCGTTCGCGGCCGGCGGGACGCTCGGCACCGGGCTCGGGCTCGGCCACTCCATCCTCATCGGCTTCGCCGCGAAGTCCGACTTCATCCTGGCGACGGCGGGCGAGGAGCTCGGCCTGGCCGGCCTCTGCGCCATCTTCCTGCTCTACGCCCTGCTCGTGGAGCGCGGCTACCGCGCCGGACTCGCGCTGCGCGACCCCTTCGGGCGGCTGCTCGCGGTCGGCCTCTCCTCGATCATCGCGCTCCAGGTCTTCGTGATCGCCGGGGGCGTGATGGGGCTCATCCCGCTCACCGGCATGGCGATGCCCTTCCTCGCCCAGGGCGGTTCGTCGGTCGTCACCAACTGGATCATCGTGGCCCTGCTCATCCGGCTCAGCCATTCGGCGCGCAGCCAGCCCGTCGGCGAGGTGACGCCGTGACCCGGTACATCAGGCACGCCGCCGCCTTCTGCGCGCTGCTGCTCGTCGCCCTGCTCGTCAACGCCACCCGCGTCCAGGTCGTCGACTCCGACTCCCTCGACCACAACCCCGCCAACCGGCGCCGGGCCATCGTCCGCTTCGAGCAGCCGCGCGGCGACATCCTGGTCGACGGGCGGCCCGTCACCGGCTCCAAGGACACCGGCGAGCAGCTGCGCCACGAACGCACGTACAAGAACGGGCCGTTGTACGCGCCGGTGACCGGCTTCGCCTCGCAGGTGTACGGCACGACGTTCCTGGAGAACGCACAGGACGACCTCCTCTCCGGCACCGATCCGATGCTCGCCCCGCTGCCGCTGTGGAACGACCTCACGCGGGCGCACAGCCCCGGCGGCCGGGTCGAGACGACGATCCGGGCGGCGGTGCAGCAGGCCGCGTACGCCGGGCTCGGCGGCAAGAGGGGCGCCGTCGCGGCGGTCGAGCCGGCCACCGGCCGGATCCTCGCGCTGGTCAGCACGCCGTCGTACGACCCCGAGCGGCTCTCCGGGACGGGGCGGGCGGTGACGGACGCCTGGGCCGAGCTGAACAGCAGTCGCGCCAAGCCGATGCTGAACCGGGCGATCCGCCGGACCTATCCGCCCGGTTCGACGTTCAAGGTGGTCACGGCCGCCGCCGCGCTGGAGGCGGGCGCCGTGCGGGACGTGGACGCGCCGACCAGGTCCCCGAGCCCGTACACCCTGCCCGGCACCAGCACACGGCTGACCAACGAGGTGGACGGCTGCGCCAACGCCTCCCTGCGGTACGCCTTCCAGTGGTCCTGCAACACGGTGTTCGCCAAGCTCGGGGTCGACACCGGCCTGAGCGCGATGCGGGAGACCGCGGAGAACTTCGGGTTCAACGACCCGGGGCTGCGGATCCCCTTCTCCGTCTCGCCCGGCAACTTCGACACCTCCCCGGACCGGGCCCAGCTCGCGCTCTCCTCCATCGGCCAGTACGACACCCGGGCGACGCCGCTGCAGATGGCGATGGTCTCGGCGGCCGTCGCGGGCGGCGGCTCCGTCAAGGCGCCCTACCTCGTGGAGCGGACGACCACGGAGGACGGCGACGTCATCAGCACCGCGGGCACCAGGACGCTGCGCCAGGCGATGAACCCGGCGACGGCCGCGCTGCTGCGGGAGATGATGACGGAGGTCGTGGAGAAGGGCACCGGCGCGAACGCCGCGATCCCGGGGGCGACGGTGGGCGGCAAGACGGGCACCGCCCAGCACGGCCTCGACAACGCCGGCACGCCCTATGCCTGGTTCGTCTCCTGGGCGCAGGGCGCGCAGGACCCGGAGCCCTCGGTGGCGGTCGCCGTGGTCGTGGAGGACGCGGCGGCGGACCGCGACGACATCAGCGGCGGGGGCAGCGCGGCGCCGATCGCGAGGGCGGTGATGGAGGCGGCCCTGGACACCGGCCGCGGAGCGCACGGCCCCTGAGCCGAACACCCCCTGCCACGCCCCCGAGCACCCGAGGGCCACCGGGGTCAGTCGTCCGCCCCCGAGGCGATGACGGACCGTACCTCCTGCGCCCGCTCACGCTCCTCGGCGGCGAAGCGTTCGGCGTCCAGTTGCTCGGCGATCTCCTCGTCCTGCGCCATGAGCTGGTCGAGATTGGCGTCGCCCCACTCGAAGACGCCCATGTCCACATAGGCCTGCTGGAGGCGCTTGCCCCACAGGCCGATGTCCTTGACGCACGGCACGATGCGGCTGAACAGCAGCCGCCGGAACAGGGCGAGGAACTCGGACTGCTCGCTGTACTCCTCGGCCTGCGCGGTCGGGATGCCGAAGTTCTCCAGGACCTCGACCCCGCGCAGCCGGTCGCGCATCAGGTGACAGCCCTCGATGACGAATTCCTCGCGCTCGCGCAGCTCGGCGTCGGTCAGCTGCTTGTAGTAGTCGCGCAGCGCCATCCGTCCGAACGCCACGTGCCGGGCCTCGTCCTGCATGACGTACGCGAGGATCTGCCGGGGCAGCGGCCTGTCCGTGGTGTCGCGGATCATGCCGAACGCGGCGAGGGCGAGGCCCTCGATGAGGACCTGCATGCCGAGGTAGGGCATGTCCCAGCGGGAGTCGCGCAGGGTGTCACCGAGGAGCGACTGGAGGTTGTCGTTGATCGGGTAGAGCATCCCGATCTTCTCGTGCAGGAAGCGGCCGTAGATCTCGGCGTGCCGCGCCTCGTCCATGGTCTGGGTCGCGGAGTAGAACTTGGCGTCCAGGTCGGGTGCGGACTCCACGATGCGCGCCGCGCACACCATCGCGCCCTGCTCGCCGTGCAGGAACTGGCTGAACTGCCAGGACGCGTAGCTCCGGCGCAGCTCGCCCTTGTCCTTCTCGGTCAGCTTGGCCCAGTGGGGCGTGCCGTACAGCGACATCGACTCGTCGGGGGTGCCGAGGGGGTCGAGCGGGTCGACCTCCAGGTCCCAGTCGATGCGTGTGGCGCCGTCCCACTGCTTGTCCTTGCCCTTCTGGTACAGGGCGAGGAGGCGGTCCCGTCCTTCGTCGTACTCCCAGCTGAACCGGGCCGAACCGGCCGACGGCACCTGCCAGCCGGGCTCATCAGGGGGCCTGGTGTAAAGCTCATGCGTCGACATAGGGGCAGGCTCACAGCTCCTGGACGCAGCGTCAACAAGTCGTGCGCGAGGGATTGACGCCCTTGCTGACAAGCAGTCTCATAAGAGGTGACCGCCGGTAACCACGACAAGTCAGGGACAGCCATGACGACCGTGACGGAAGACGTTTCGCCGGCCGGGCTGCGGGACGCGCTCGGCCTGCTCAAGGACCGCGAGCAGGTGGCCGTCCGGCTCCTCGAATCCTCCGCCAGGCACTCCTTCGACCCCGACCGGGAACTCGACTGGGACGCCCCCGTCGAGGAGGGCAAGTGGTTCTGGCCGCCGGAGCTGGTCTCGCTCTACGGCACACCGCTGTGGAAGCGGATGTCCGAGGAGCAGCGGATGGACCTGGCCCGGCACGAGGCCGCCTCGCTCGCCTCGCTCGGCATCTGGTTCGAGATCATCCTCATGCAGCTGCTCGTACGGCACATCTACGACAAGTCGGTGACCAGCGCGCACGTGCGGTACGCGCTGACCGAGATAGCCGACGAGTGCCGGCACTCCATGATGTTCGCTCGCATGATCGAGAAGGGCGGCGCGCCGACGTACCCCGTCACGCGCCTCAACCACAATCTCGCGCGCGTCCTGAAGACCGTCTCCACCACCCCCGGCTCCTTCGCCTGCACGCTGCTCGGCGAGGAGATCCTCGACTGGATGCAGCGGCTCACCTTCCCCGACGAGCGCGTCCAGACGATCGTGCGCGGGGTGACCCGCATCCACGTGGTGGAGGAGGCGCGCCATGTCCGGTACGCCCGCGAGGAGCTGCGACGCCAGATGGTGACCGCGCCGCGCTGGGAGCAGGAGCTGACCCGCCTCAGCTGCGGCGAGGCCGCGCGGGTCTTCTCCCTCGCGTTCGTGAACCCGAAGGTCTACGCGGACGTCGGGCTCGACCGCGCGGAGGCCGTCGCCCAGGTGCGGGCGAGCGGGCACCGCAGGGAGGTCATGCAGTCCGGGGCCAAGCGGCTCACGGACTTCCTGGACGACATAGGCGTCCTGCGGGGGGTGGGCCGACGGCTGTGGCGCAGCTCGGGGCTGCTCGCCTGAGCGCCGGGCACGTCCGGCCGGCCGTACGGCCGCCCGCACCCCCGAGCGGGGCACCGCCGGTTACGCTGCGGGGCATGACGTCGCCGGCCACACCCGCCTACCGCCGCCTCAGCGTCGAAGCGAGGCGGCGCCAGCTCCTGGAGTCCGCGCTCACCCTCTTCGCGCACCGCGCGCCCGAGGAGGTCAACCTCGACGACGTCGCGGAGGCGGCCGGCGTCTCGCGCCCGCTCGTCTACCGCTACTTCCCGGGCGGCAAGCAGCAGTTGTACGAGGCCGCGCTGCGCTCGGCGGCCCAGGAGCTGGAGCAGTGCTTCGCCGAGCCGCCCGAGGGGCCGCTGACCCGGCGGCTGTCCCGGGCGCTCGACCGGTATCTGGCCTTCGTGGACGGGCACGACACCGGGTTCAGCGCGCTGCTCCAGGGCGGCAGCGTGGTGGAGACCTCCCGGACCACCTCGATAGTGGACGGTGTGCGCCGGGCCGCCGCCGAGCACATCCTCGCCCACCTGGACGTGGCCGAGCCGGGCCCCCGGCTCCGGATGACCGTACGCATGTGGATCACCGCCGTGGAGGCGGCCTCGCTGATCTGGCTCGACGAGGGGAAGCAGCCGCCGCTGGACGACCTGCGGGACATGCTCGTCGAGCAGTTCATGGCGGTCCTCGTGGCGACGGCGGGCCGCGACCCGCAGACGGCCCGGGTCGTGCGGTGGGCGCTGGCCCTGGAGAGGGCCGAGGGCCCGGTCGGCTCCCTCGCGCGCCGCGTGCTGCCCGTGCTCGCCGACGCGGCCCACCTGCTGTGACGGCCCGTGGCGTGCGCCCCCGTGGTGTGACGGCCCGTGGTGTGACACTGGTGGCGTGAAGAGCGAAGAGACACCGTTCGTGGGTGGCCCCCTGGACGGCCGCGTCCTGCCCGTCCTGCTCGGCCCGACCGGCCACCCGCCGAAGGTCTACCGCGTCCCGGTGCCGGACGACGCGGGCGGCCCCCCGACGGTCCTGGTCTACCGCCGGGTGCCCGCCGGGACCGGCGGCCGGCTCCCGCTCACCGCGAAGTGGCGCTACGAGTACGACGCCGGGGGCGACACGGACAGCGGCCCGAAGTGGCCGTGGTCGAAGCCGCCCAAGCCCTGACCGCCGCCCCGCGCGGGCGCGAGCGGCCCCGAAGCACCCGCGGCCGTGCGATGCAACGTCCCACGCCGTCCACCCCTGGACGAGCGGCCCGGTTCCCCCGACCGCCCCCGCCGGGAGGCGGCCTCGGCGGGCGGGCCGGATGCTCGGGGTGCGCGAAGGAAGTCCCTTCCGCACACCGGAGGTGATGACGTGTCAGCACGCCTGCCGCGCTGGGTCTGCACCGGGGCCGCCCTGGGCGCCCTGTGCACCACCGCTCTCCCCGCCCACGCGGCCCCGGAGCCGCAGGATCGTTCCGTCGCGGCCCTTCTGACGGACCTTCAGCGCCTGTACCGCTCCACCGAAGAGGCGACGGAGACCTACAACGCCACCGAGGAGAAGCTGCGGAAGCAGCGCGCCAAGGCCGAGGAGCTCGGCAGGCGGCTGGCGAAGGCACGCGCCTCGGTGCACGACGGCAGGGGCGACGCGGGCCGCTTCGCCCGGCAGCAGTACCAGGGCGCCACCGGCCTCTCCCCCTACGTACGCCTGCTCCTGGCCCGCGACCCGCAGCACGCCCTCGACCAGGGCCACGTCATCGGACGGCTGGCCGCCGAGCGGGCCGCCGCCGTCGAACGCCTGGTCGGCGGCGAGAAGAAGGCCCACGAGCTGGCGGGCGCGGCGAGGAAGGCACTGGCCGCCCAGAGCGCCCTGGCCGCACGACAGAAGAAGCAGCGGGACGAGATCGGCGGGCGGCTCAAGAAGGTCGAGGAACTGCTCGCGGCCCTCACCCCGGACCAGCTCGACGCGCTGCGGGCCGCCGAGGACGCCGGGACGGCCAGGGCCCAGCGGGCGTTCATGGCGTCCGGCGCGCTCAGTGGCGGCCCGGCCACGCGGGGGCCCTCACGGCAGGGCGGGAAGGCCCTCGACTTCGCGGTGCGCCAGATCGGCAGACCCTACGCGTGGGGGGCCAGGGGCCCGAAGGCGTACGACTGCTCGGGCCTGACCTCGCGAGCCTGGGCGCACGCGGGCCGCGAGATCCCCCGGACCAGCCAGGCGCAGTGGGCCGAGCTGCCGCGTGTCCCCCTGTCGAAGCTGCGCCCGGGCGACCTCGTCGTGTACTACCCGAAGGCCACGCATGTGGCGCTGTACCTGGGCGACGGGAAGGTCGTCCAGGCGCCGCGCCCCGGCGCCCGGGTCAAGGTGTCGCCGATCGCGGCGAACCCCGTCCTCGGCGCGGTACGGCCCGACCCGGGGCGCCGGCCCGTGCGCGGCTACACCCCGCCCGAGCTGCCCGAGGGGGCGACCTCGGGCAGCGACCTGGGCCACGGCGGCGATCAGGCGCCGGCGGCGACCGACTCCAGGTAGGCGGCGGCCTTGGCCGGGTCGTAGAAGTAGTTCTCGAAGTCGGCCGGGTCGTTGAAGCCGTTCGCGAACCGGTCGGCGACCGGCTGGAGCTGCCCCGCCGCGCCGAGGATGTTCAGGACGTGCTCCGGCGGGGCGCCCAGCATGGCGTTGGTCCACTTGGTCACCCACTGCGCGGTGTCCCAGTAGCGGTCGAAGGCCGACTGCATCCACTCCTCGTCGAACGGCCTGTCGCCGTGCTCGACGATGGAGGAGAGGTAGGAGGCGGCGCACTTGGACGCCGAGTTGGAGCCCTGCCCGGTGATCGGGTCGTTGGCGACGACCACATCCGCGACGCCGAGGACCGCGCCGCCGCCGGGCAGCCGCCCGATCGGCTTGCGCACGGTCGGGGCGTAGCGCCCGGCCAGCGTGCCGCCCGCGTCGGTCAGCTCGACCTTGGTGGCGCGCGCGTACTCCCAGGGCAGGTACTTCTCCAGGAGTTCCAGGGTGAGCGCCAGGTGCTCGCTGGGGTCCTTGACGCCCTGGAAGACGTCGAGGGGGCCGCCCGGGACGCCCTCCCAGAACAGGATGTCCGCGCGGCCGGACGTGGTGAGGGTCGGCATCACGAACAGCTCGCCGACACCGGGCACGAGGTTGCAGCGCACCGCGTCGAACTCGGGGTGCTCGGGGCGCGGGCCGAGACCGTGGACGTAGGCGACCGCAAGGGCGCGCTGCGGCTCGGTGAAGGGGGAACGGGAGGCGTCGCGCTCGAACATCGACACCAGCTCGCCCTTGCCCGCCGAGACGAGCACCAGGTCGTAGGCGCGGGAGAAGTAGTCGAGGTCGGAGACCGCCGCGCCGTGGATGACCAGCTGGCCGCCGCGCTGCGCGAACGTCTCCATCCAGCCCGCCATCTTCACGCGCTGGTCGACGGACTGGGCGTACCCGTCCAGCTTGCCGACCCAGTCGATGACGCGGGAGCCGTCGGGGCCGGCGACCGAGACGCCGACGCCCTCTATCCTCGGCGCCTGCGACTCCCAGAAGTTCGCCTGGATGTCGCGCTCGTGCTGGAGCGCCGTGTCGAACATGCACTGGGTGGACATGACCCGCCCGGAGCGGATCTCGTCCGCCGTGCGGTTGGACATCAGGGTGACCTCGTACCCCCGCGCCTGGAGCCCGAGGGCGATCTGGAGCCCGGACTGACCGGCTCCCACGACAAGTATCTTCCGCATGTGGGTCCTTCTCTTGAACTCAGGGTGACGCTACTCGGGGGTGACGTCCAGCGCGCGGCCGACCAGGGCGAGCAGTGACTCGATCACCGAGATCCGCTGCCGGGCGTCCATGATCAGCACGGGTATGTGCGGCGGCACCGTCAGCGCCTCGCGCACATCGGCCGGCTCGAACCGCTCGCTGCCGTCGAAGTGGTTGACGGCCACGATGTACGGCAGGCCGCAGCTCTCGAAGTAGTCGAGCGCCGGGAAGCAGTCCGACAGGCGGCGGGTGTCGGCGAGCACGACGGCGCCGATCGCGCCGCGCACCAGGTCGTCCCACATGAACCAGAAGCGCTGCTGACCGGGCGTGCCGAAGAGGTAGAGCACCAGGTCGTCGTCGAGCGTGATGCGGCCGAAGTCCATGGCGACCGTGGTGGTCGTCTTGTCGGGGGTGCCGCTCAGGTCGTCGGTGTCGGCGCTCGCCTGGGTCATCAGCGCCTCCGTCTGGAGGGGCGTGATCTCGGAGACGGCGGTCACGAGCGTCGTCTTGCCGACGCCGAAGCCGCCCGCCACCACGATCTTCGTGGCGATCGGGGCGCGCGACCGGTCGGTCTGCCAGGCCTGCAACTGACCCTCTTCGGCGAGGAGTTCAGAGACGGCGGAGTCCACTCAGCACCCTTTCCAGCAGTGCGCGGTCGGGCTGTCCTGGGCCGTGGCCCGTTCCGTACACGCGGATCTTTCCTTGGTCGGCGAGGTCGCTGATCAGTACGCGGACCACGCCGAGCGGCATCTTCAGCAGGGCGGCGATCTCCGCCACGGTGCGCATGCGGCGGCAGATCTCGACGATCGCCCGCATCTCGGGCATCACCCTGGCGAGCGTGCCCTTGGGCAGTTCGCGGCGCTCCTCGGCGGCCTCCAGCTCCGGGTGGCTCGCCACGAACGTCTCGACGAGCAGGACGTGACCGAACCTGGTCCGTCCGCCGGTCAGCGAGTAGGGGCGGACGCGGGCGGGTTTGCGGTCGCCGCCGCGCTGGGGGAGCTTCGGCGCCCTGCGGCCGGTGCCGCCGCCGGCGCTCATCGGGCGCTCTCCATCGACTGGCGCAGTTCGCTGCGGACCTCGGGGGTCAGGACGTGGCCGGCGCGGCCGACGAAGAGCGCCATGTGGTACGCGACGACGCTCATGTCGCAGTCCGGGGTGGCGTGCACGCCGAGCAGCGAGCCGTCGCTGATCGACATGACGAAGAGGCTGCCCTCCTCCATCGCGACCACGGTCTGCTTGACTCCCCCGCCGTCCATCAGCTTGGCGGCGCCGATGGTCAACGAGCAGAGCCCGGAGACGATGGTGGCGAGGTCGGCGCTGGAGCCCTTGGGGCCCTTGGGGTGCGCGGCGGGCCGCTCGGCGCCCTGCCCGGGGTCGGAGGAGAGCAGCAGCAGCCCGTCGGAGGAGACCACCGCGACGGACAGGATGCCGGGCACCTCCTCCACGAGGTTCGTCAGCAGCCAGTGCAGGTTGCGGGCCTCACTGCTCAGACCCGTTGCCGCGGCTCCGGCTGTGGTGGGTCCGGCTGTGGTGGCTCCGGCTGTGGTGGGTCCGGCGGAAGAACTGGGCGTGCGCATGGGCGCAGTCAACTGCTTGCCTCCTCGACTGAGTCCCCCATTACGTCTGCGGCTTTCGCGTTCTTGTCGTTACGTTCCGACCGGGCCGACGGCTCCGGTGCCTGCGCGGGGTCCTCCCCGGCGGCCAGTTCGGCCTCCACGTCCCGCCGGCCGCTCTGCGCGCCCTGGTGGAACCCCCCGAGGCGGCGGCGGAGCGCTTCGGCGTCCACGGAGCCGCTGCGCTGCCTGGGCGCGGCGGTCGTGGGCGAGGTGATCTTCGGGGTGCGCTTGGGCAGCCCCTTGTCGGTGACGCGCTCCCACTTGGGCGACGCGGCCCCGGGCCCCGTCTCGGGCGAGGTACGGGTCTCGGGCTCGGGCTCCGCCTCCGGGGCCGGCGGGGCGAACAGCTCCATGGTGGTCTCGGCGGAGGGCGAGGCAGCGGCGGCCGACGCGCTCGTCTCCTCGGCGTCCGACGAGGGCGCGGGGTCGGTCTCGGGGTCGGGGTCGGGCGCGGGGTCCTGCGTCCGCTTCGGGAGGGCCGTCTCCAGCGTCCGTTCGGCCGCCGCGATCAGCGGGTCCTCGCCGGGGGTCCCGGTGGCCCGCCCCGGCAGGACGTTGGAGTTGGCCTCCGCCTCCGAGCCCGGCAGGTGCGTGACGGGCTCGCCGCCCCGCGGCGGGGTGACCACCGCGGCCGAGGAGGGCGCCTCGGCCAGGATCGACTTGGGGAGCACCACGACCGCCGCGACGCCGCCCTGCTTCTGTTCCCGCAGCCGCACCCGCGCACCGTGCCGGGCGGCGAGGCGCGCCACGACGTAGAGCCCGAGGCCGAGGCCCTCACCGCTCTCCTGGTCGTACGCGTCGTCGGGGTCGAAGTCGCTCAGGCGCGCGTTGAGTTCGCGCATGCGGTCCTGGGGGACGCCGATGCCCTCGTCCTGCACGGAGAGCATGACCTCGCCGCTCTCCAGGAGCCAGCCGGACACCTCGACGGCCGCGTCCGGCGGCGAGAACGAGGTGGCGTTCTCCAGGAGTTCGGCGGTCAGGTGGCTGATGTCGTCCGCGGCGAACCCCGCGATGTGCGCGTGCGGCGGCAGCGTGGCGATGCGCACCCGCTCGTACCGCTCGATCTCGGAGACGGCGGCGCGCATGACGTCGACCAGCGGGACCGGGCCGGGGTGCTGGTGGCCGTGCTCGGCGCCCGCGAGGACCAGGAGGTTCTCGCTGTGCCGGCGCATGACCGTGGCGAAGTGGTCGAGCTTGAAGAGCGTGGCGAGCCGGTCGGGGTCCTGCTCGCGGTCCTCCAGGTTCTCGATGACGGCCAGCTGCCGCTCGACCAGGCCGAGGGTGCGCAGGGCGAGGTTGACGAAGGTGCCGTGGATGGAGCGGCGTACGCGCTCCAGGTGGGCGGAGGCCTCGGCCAGCTCGGCGCGCAGGGCCTCGCGCTCGTCGGCCATGGCCTGGCGCTTGCCGATGAGGTGCTTGCGGTCGGTCTCCAAGGTGCCCAGGCGCTCGGTGAGGGCCGCCGCGTGGGCGTGCAGGGCGTTGACGGAGCGGACGACCTGGGCGAACTCGTCGTCGCGGCCCGTGAAGCGGATCGGCTCCTGCGGCTCGGGCTCGGCGGCCAGCCGGGCGGAGCCGAGCCGCAGGACAGCCAGGGGCCGGGTCAGCGAGCGGGCCATCGCCATGGAGACGCCGACGGCGACGAGCAGGAGGACGCCGACGAGCGCGACGCGGATCTCCAGGGCCGTCACGTCGTCGTCGCGCAGCTGGGCGAGGCGCTTGGTGCGCTCCACGCCGAGCGCGGACTCGGCGCCGCGCATCGTCTCGATGCGGGCGGAGAGCGCGGCGTCCAGCTTCTTGCGGTCGTAGCGCTGTTCGGCGGCGGAGAGCGTGGGCCGGTCGGTGAGCTCGGCGAGGTACTTCTCGGCGGCGCCGACCTCGGGTCCCGTGACCGTCGAGTCGTACGCGGACCGCGCGGGGTCGTCGGCGGCGTCGCGGAAGTCGGCGAGCGCGGCCAGCTCGCGGACGTGGGCGCGCTGGGCGGCGGCACTGAGGCCGTCGCGGCGCTCGGCGTCCGCCGAGGAGTCCTCGCCGTCGGTGACGGGCAGGCCCGTGACCGGGTCGAGCTCGGGGGCGCCGGTGCCGCCGGGGACGGCCAGGGCCGCCAGGAGGAGCCCCCGGGCGGCGGCGGCCTGCTCGACCGCGTGGTCGAGGTCGGCGAGGGCGAAGCCACCCTTGTTGACCTCGGCGGGCAGCTGCTCGGCCAGGTCGCGGGTGAGGCCGTGGAGTTCGGCGATGACCTTGGAGTACGCCTCGTGCGCTTCGAGGGCGGTGCTCTTGCCGGTGAGGGCGGCCCGGCGGACGGCGGCGACGTCGGCCAGCTCGGCGCGGAGCCCGGCGGGCGCGTCGGCGGCGCGCAGCTCGTCGATCTGGCGGTCCACGCGGGCGCTGCGGCTCTCGGAGAGGCCCTTGCCCTCGGGGCGTCCCGCGGCGATGAAGGAGGTGACCTCGTCGCGCTCGTCGGCCAGCGAGTGGCCGAGGGAGACCGCCTGCTGGGTGTGCTCGGCGAGGGTCACCAGGTTCTGGGTGTCGTTGAGCCGTTCGGAGGCGGCGATGACGGCGGGCGCGCCCGCGCCGACGATCGCGGCGGCCACCACGGCCACGGCGATGACCAGCCGGTTGCGGACTCGGGCGGTGGGCTTCTTGCCGACGCCGGCGGCGGCCGCGGCGGCCGCCTTGGCGGCGGGCGAGGCCGGGCCGGCCTCCCCGGCGGGGGCCGGCGCGGCGGAACCGGCGGGCGCGCCCGCCGAGGCTCCCTCGGGTGTTGCCGCGGGCGTTCCGGCCGCTGCCCCGGGGGGTGCCCCTGCCGCCGCCCCGGCCGATGCCCCTGACGGTGTCATGTCAGGTCCAATGGGACGGGCTCCGGTGGCGGGAGGGGGCGGGGCAGCCGCTCCCGAGGGCCGGGCCGCGTCCACTCCTGCCGCTGCCGTCACGGGGTCCGCGGCCGTGCGCTCCGGCGCACGCTCCGTCGGTGTGGTCGCGCCCGGCGTGGCCCCTTCGGGGGCCGTCTGCTTGCCTTTGCGCCGAGGCCGCATCTTCTGCACCGGTGCTCGCATTCCTGTTTTTCGTCTGCCCTTGGGCCCGGGTGACGATCCGTCAACACGAGCGCGCCCCCGGTTACGGCACCTGACCCTTCCAGTGCCGGTGGGTGGCGGTCGCGCATCGCCTGCCTGGCCACCCGAAGGAGTGAACATCGGCGGGGAGTTGGCGGGCAAGTCCCGGGGTGAGGAACAGCGGGCATATGCGGGGCGCCGGTTGGACGTGCCCGGCGGGCTTTGGCAGGATGCGCCGCCACACCCCGGCGGAGTTGATCATTCCGGTCCAATTCCGGCGCGTGGCCCGCCGGTACGGGCCGGCGCGGGGCCCTTCGCCCGCTTCCGGCGACCCCCGCGCGGGCCTCGGGCAGACTGGCCGAATGCGCATCGAACTCGCCACCGAGCCCGGAGACCCCGCTCGCCCCAACGAGGACTACGCCTCGGTCGCGCTTCCCGCGTCCGGACACGGCGGATCCCTCGTCCTGCTGGACGGTGTGACGCCGCCCGAGGGAGCGGTGGGGTGTCTGCATTCCGTTCCCTGGTTCACCGCGCGCCTCGGCGGCGCACTGGGGGAACTGTCCGTTTCGCGACGGGATATGACGCTCCCTGAGATCTTGTCGGCCGGTATCTCGCGTACCGCCGACGCACATGGTTCAACCTGTGACCTTTCTCACCCTCGCACGCCTCAGGCAACCGTCGTGCTGGTGCGGTGGGACGCCGAGCGCGTCGAACATCTGGTCCTGTCCGACTCGGCGCTCCTGCTCGCGGGCCCCGGCGGCGAGGTGACCGCCGTCCTCGACCGGCGCCTGGCCGAGATGTCGCCCCCCGTGCAAGCCCTGCGCGACCAGGTGCGCGCCCTGCCGCGCGGCTCCGCCGAGCGGGAGGTGGCGGGCCGCGCGTACGGAGCGGCGGTCGAGGCCCTGCGCAACGCGGAGGACGGCTTCTTCACGGCCGCGGCGGACCCCTCGGCCGCCCTGCGCGCGGTCACCGGTGAGATGGCGCGGGCGGACGTGACGGCGGTGGCGGCGCTCACCGACGGGGTGACGCGGTGGGTGGAGACGTTCCGCGAGGGCGACTGGCGCGAGTGCTTCGCGCTGCTGCACAAGGAGGGCCCGCAGCACCTCATCGACCGGGTCCGCGAACTGGAACACGCCGACCCCGACCGCCTCACCTTCCCCCGCGGCAAGCGACACGACGACGCGGCGGCGGTCTACGTGGAACTGTGACCCCGCACGGGACGCGCGCCGCCCGAGCCGGCCCGCCGTCGGTCTAGTCCGCGCTCGCGTTCAGGCGGCCGAGCAGCCGGGCCAGTTCGGCGACCTCCGCCCGGTCCCAGCCCTGGAGCCGGCGCACGTACTGGGCGCGGCGGGCGGCGCGCACCGTGCGGAAGCGGGTGCGGCCCTCGGGGGTGAGCCGGATGAGCCAGGCGCGCCCGTCGGCCGGGTCGGGCTCGCGGGCGAGAAGGCCCAGCTCCTCCATGGCCCGCAGCTGACGGCTCATCGTCGCCTTGCCGACCCCGATGTACGCGGCGAGGTCGGTGGCCCGCTGCGGCCCCGAGTCGTCCAGGCACACGAGCAGGCCGTACGCGGCGGGCTCCAGATCGGGGTGGACCTGGCGCGCCATCTCACCCGACGAGGCCCGCGCGCGGCGCATCAGCAGGGACAACTCGCGCTCCAGGGAGAGGAACTCGCGGTCCGCCCCCGGCTCGGCGTCCTCGTGCGCCCCGCCCCGCACGCCCTCTTCTGCAGCACCCATGTCCCGCTTTCCCGATTCTGAAAGTCATCGCCCGAGGCCTCGCGCGCCGCGGCTCCGCCGCCGGCGGCCTGACCAGTATTTCGCAAGGTCGCGGCGGCGGAGTGCCCAAGGCACCGCCACAGGAGTGGACCAACGGCGGGACGGTGCGCCTCTTCCCACCCCCGGTCTACGTGCGTAGCTTTTCAAGTGACATGTTCACACCATTCGACATGTCACAAGGTCCCCCCAGAGCACCACCGAGGCCTTCGGAGGCACGCATGCCCGTGCACAGACCCGGATCGGCCCGCCGCCCGCGCTTGTCGCCGGCGGGGGTTCTCCTCGCAGCACTGACCGCCCTCTCCCTCCTCCTGTCGCTCCCCACGGCGGCCGGGGCGGACGACATCCCCCCGCGCGGCTCCGCCCGGCTCGGCCAGGGCGTCATCGCACACGACGGCCAGGGCGGTCTGCCCAGCGGCGGCGGCGCCACCCAGACCGAGGGCGTCGACGTCAGCAGCCACCAGGGCAACGTCGCCTGGTCGACGCTGTGGAACAGCGGAGTGAAGTGGGCCTACACCAAGGCCACCGAGGGCACCTACTACGTGAACCCCTACTTCGCCCAGCAGTACAACGGCTCGTACAACGTCGGCATGATCCGCGGCTCCTACCACTTCGCGACGCCCGACACCTCCAGCGGCGCCACCCAGGCCAACTACTTCGCGAGCAACGGCGGCGGCTGGTCGCGCGACGGCAGGACGCTGCCGGGCGCGCTGGACATCGAGTGGAACCCCTACGGGGCGGCCTGCTTCGGCAAGTCGCAGTCCGAGATGGTCGGCTGGATCCGCGACTTCCTGACCACCTACAAGGCGCGCACCGGCCGCGACGCCGTGATCTACACCGCCACCAGCTGGTGGAAGCAGTGCACCGGCAACTACAGCGGCTTCGGCGCCAGCAACCCGCTGTGGATCGCCCGTTACGACACCGGCCCGGGCGAGCTGCCGGCCGGCTGGGGCTTCCACACCATGTGGCAGTACACCTCGTCCGGGCCCACGGTCGGGGACCACGACAAGTTCAACGGCGCCTACGACCGCGTCCAGGCGCTCGCCTACGGCTGACCCGCGCACAGGGCGGTGGCCGGCCCCTCGCAGGGCCGGCCACCGCTCACGGACACCGCTCGCTCACGCGGCGACCGCGACCCGCACCTCCGCCTCCGTGAGGGCCAGTTCGAGCACCTGGCGCACATCGGAGACCGGGTGCACCTCCAACTTGTCCAGGACCTCGGCCGGGACGTCGTCGAGGTCCGCCTCGTTCCGCTTGGGGATGATCACCGTGGTGATCCCGGCGCGGTGCGCGGCCAGCAGCTTCTGCTTGACGCCGCCGATCGGCAGCACCCGGCCGGTCAGCGAGATCTCCCCGGTCATCGCCACGTCCGTACGGACCTGGCGCCCGCTGAGCAGCGAGGCGAGGGCGGTGGTCAGCGTGACACCCGCGCTCGGCCCGTCCTTGGGAACCGCGCCGGCCGGGAAGTGGACGTGCACGCCCCGCTCCTTCAGGTCGCCGACGGGCAGTTCCAGCTCGGCCCCGTGCGAGCGCAGGAACGACAGGGCGATCTGCGCCGACTCCTTCATCACGTCACCCAGCTGCCCGGTGAGCGTGAGCCCGGAGGCCCCCGTCTCCGGGTCGGCGAGGGATGCCTCCACGAACAGGACGTCGCCGCCCGCCCCGGTCACCGCGAGCCCGGTGGCCACGCCCGGCACGGCGGTGCGCCGCTCGGCCGGGTCCTGGGCGGCCTCGGGGACGTGGTGCGGCCGCCCGATGAGGTCCCGCAGGTCCTCGTCGGTGACGGTGAACGGCAGCTCCCGCTCGCCCAGTTCGTGCTGCGCCGCCACCTTGCGCAGCAGCCGCGCGACGGACCGCTCCAGGTTCCGTACGCCCGCCTCCCGCGTGTACTCGCCGGCGAGCTTGCGCAGGGCGCTCTCGTCCAGGGTGACCTCGTCCTTCTCCAGGCCCGCCCGGTCCAGCTGGCGCGGGAGCAGGTGGTCGCGGGCGATGACGACCTTCTCGTCCTCGGTGTAGCCGTCGAGCCGGACCAGCTCCATGCGGTCGCGCAGCGCCTCCGGGATCGCTTCGAGGACGTTCGCCGTCGCCAGGAAGACGACGTCGCTGAGGTCCAGCTCCACCTCCAGGTAGTGGTCCCGGAAGGTGTGGTTCTGCGCCGGGTCGAGGACTTCGAGCAGGGCGGCGGCCGGGTCGCCCCGGAAGTCCGAGCCCACCTTGTCGATCTCGTCCAGGAGCACGACCGGGTTCATCGACCCGGCCTCCTTGACGGCGCGCACGATCCGCCCGGGCAGCGCCCCGACGTACGTACGCCGGTGTCCGCGGATCTCCGCCTCGTCCCGTACGCCGCCGAGCGCGACCCGCACGAACTTGCGGCCCATGGCGTGCGCGACGGACTCCCCCAGCGAGGTCTTGCCGACGCCGGGCGGGCCGACGAGGGCCAGCACCGCGCCGCCCCGGCGGCCGCCGACGACGCCGAGGCCGCGGTCGGTGCGGCGCTTGCGCACCGCGAGGTACTCGGTGATGCGCTCCTTCACGTCCCGCAGCCCGGCGTGCTCGGCGTCGAGGATCGCCCGGGCGCCCTTGATGTCGTACGCGTCCTCCGTGCGTTCGTTCCACGGCAGTTCGAGGACGGTGTCCAGCCAGGTCCTGATCCAGGAGCCCTCGGGCGACTGGTCGCTGGCGCGCTCCAGCTTGTCGACCTCCTTGAGGGCGGCCTCGCGCACCTTCTCGGGCAGGTCGGCGGCCTCGACGCGGGTGCGGTAGTCGTCGGACTCCTCGGCCGCGTCCTTGCTGTCGCCGTTGAGTTCCCGCAGCTCCTTGCGCACGGCGTCCAGCTGACGCCGCAGCAGGAACTCGCGCTGCTGCTTGTCGACGCCCTCCTGGACGTCCTTGGCGATGGTCTCGGCGACCTCCTGCTCGGCCAGGTGCTCGCGCAGCTGGGCGGTGGCCAGCTTGAGGCGGGCGACCGGGTCCTCGGTCTCCAGGAGTTCGATCTTCTGCTGGGTGGTGAGGAAGGGGGAGTAACCGGAGTTGTCGGCGAGCGCGGAGACGTCGTCGATCTGCGTCACGCGGTCGACCACCTGCCAGGCGCCGCGCTTCTTCAGCCAGCTGGTGGCGAGCGCCTTGTACTCCTTGACCAGTTCGGTCACGGCGCCGGGCAGGGGCTCGGGGACGGCGTCGTCCAGCTGCTGCCCCTCCACCCACAGGGCGCCGCCGGGCCCGGTCGTACCGGCGCCGATGCGTACGCGGCCCCGGCCGCGGATGAGGGCGCCCGGGTCGCCGTCGGAGAGCCGCCCGACCTGCTCGACGGTGCCGAGGACGCCGGTGGCGACGTACGTCCCGTCGATGCGCGGAACAAGCAGCACCTTCGGCTTGCTGTCGCCCTCGGCACGGGCGGCGGCCTGCGCGGCCTCCACGGCGGCGCGCACCTCGGCGTCGGACAGGTCGAACGGGACCACCATGCCGGGCAGGACCACCTCGTCGTCGAGCGGCAGCACAGGCAGAGTGAGCGAGGTGTACGAGGTGGACTCAGTAGCCATGATCTCCCTTTCGGCATCCAAGTTGAGCTGTACCGACTCAATGCTTGTGAGTGCCGCAATGTTCCCCCGGGGGTGTTCGCTCTCAGCGATCACCCGCTGGGGGACGGGGAGGATCAGGCGCCGCGCGCCTGGGAACGGCGCCCGCGCCCGAGCAGCGGCCAGGTGGAGATGCCGATCAGGAGCGCCAGGAGATGGCCCCAGTTGGTCATCGGATCGGCGAACTCGATCAGGTCGTCGACCAGCATCCAGCCGAAGCCGGCCAGCACGGCCCACCGCAGCCAGGGGGTGAGCAGCCCGGCGAGCGCGCCGACGCTGGCCGCGACACCGAAGCTGATGCCGTAGTCGAGGCGGTGCAGCGAACTGTCCGGCAGATGCCCCGCGAGCACCGAAAGCCCCACCGGCACCTCCGTCGCCAAGGTGGCGACGGAGTGCCCGAGCAGGAAGACCCCGGCGGTGCGCCAGCCGCCGATCCGGCGCTCCAGCGCGGTCAGGACCAGCAGGAAGCCGATCGCGTACGGCGATGTGATGCCGCCCGCGATCCACAGCGCGCTGGCGACGAGGACGAGGACGGGGTTGTGCGCGAGGTGCGCGACGTCGGTGCTGGAGCTCCGGAGCAGCGCGTCGACCGTGTCCGGGTCGGCGTACCGGCTCAGCAGGGAGGTGGCGGCGAGGACGAGCCCGTAGCCGAAGGTGAAGGGGGTGGCCCAAGGATCGGGGAGCAGCCGCCAGGGTCTGGCCCGGACGCGCCGGGACCGGGCGCCGCCGCCCTCGGCCCGGCCGGGATCAGCGGCGGGCGCGCGGGGTCCGGGCGGCGCGGGACGGCGGCCCGGCTGGCACGGGAGCGCGTTCAGGGTGGGCGGCTCGGCACGGGTGGGCGACTCGACGCGGGCGGGCGACTCGACGCGGGCGGGCAGCTCGACGCGGGATGGCGGCTCGGCCAGGGTGGGCGGCTCGGCACGGGTGGGCGACTCGACGCGGGCGGGCAGCTCGACGCGGGAGGGCGACTCGGCCAGAGAGGGCGGCTCGACGCGGGAGGGCGACTCGGCCAGAGAGGGCGGCTCCGCGCGGGTGGGCGGCTCACGGTCCCCGGGCCCGGGGGCGATGAGGGTGTCCGAGGACTCGACGCTCTGGTTCACGGGTGAGGCGCTCCTTCCGTCCCGCCCTACCCTTTGCCCACTTTTCGAGCACTGTCTATGACCGGGGCCACGTGGGACGCGATTCACAGCAACCTCCAAGGCGACTTCCGCGTTGCCCACGTCTCTTCTGCGCCGCCGGCACCTTCAGCGTTACCCGCGAACGCCCACCTCACCGGAGTTCCGCGGCAGGACTCCCCCGTCCCGCGCACCGCCGGGGGAGGACTTGCGCGTTCACCGGAGAACCACCGGCCCCCGCGCCTACGCTGACGCCATGCGCACCCCCACCACCGCCCCCGTCGTCCTCGACCGGCGCGAGGGTCCGTACGGCGAGGTCGTCCTGCGGCGCCACGGTGAGCTGCTCCAGATCATCGCCAACGGCTGTTTCCTGATGGACACCTCCGACGGCCGCTCCGAGCGGCTGCTCGTCGACGCGGCACGCGACGCCCTCGACGACCGCCCGGAGCCCTGCGTGCTGATCGGCGGGCTCGGCGTCGGGTTCTCCCTCGCGCACGCCGCCGCCGACCCCCGCTGGGGGCGCATCACCGTGGTCGAGCGCGAGGACGCCGTCATCGACTGGCATCGGGCCGGACCGCTCGCCGAACTGTCCGCGGCGGCGCTCGCCGACTCACGTACGCAAATTCTTCACACGGACCTGGTCAGCCACCTCCAGAGGGCTCCCGGCGCCCCGTCCGGCCCCTCGGACACGTACGACGCACTCTGTCTGGACATCGACAACGGCCCGGACTGGACGGTGACGGCGGGCAACAACTCCCTTTACTCGCCCGCCGGTCTGGACGCCTGCAAAGCCCGGCTCACCCCGGGCGGAGTGCTCGCCGTGTGGTCCGCGAAGCCCTCGTCCGCTTTCGACGACGCTCTACGGAATGCCGGATTCCAGAGGGTACGAACCGAAGAGATCCCCGTTGCCCGAGGCGTCCCGGACGTGGTGCACCTCGGCGTCAGGGCTGCGTAGCCGAGGTGCCTTCGCGACCCGTACCCTGCTGACCGAACACAAGCGATCAGTGTCAGGGGCGGGCGATGGAGCAGACACACACCTCCCACAACAGCGCCACGGCGGCGACACCCGGCGCCCAGCGCCGGGTCCTGGTGGTCGAGGACGACCCGACGATCGTCGACGCCATCGCCGCCCGGCTGCGGGCCGAGGGTTTTGTTGTGCAAACGGCCACGGACGGTCCCTCGGCGGTCGACACCGCCCAGGCCTGGCAGCCCGACCTGCTGATCCTCGACATCATGCTGCCGGGCTTCGACGGCCTCGAGGTGTGCCGCCGGGTCCAGGCCCAGCGGCCCGTCCCGGTCCTCATGCTCACCGCGCGTGACGACGAGACGGACATGCTGGTCGGGCTCGGGGTCGGCGCGGACGACTACATGACCAAGCCGTTCTCGATGCGCGAGCTCGCGGCCCGGGTGCACGTCCTGCTGCGCCGCGTCGAGCGGGCCGCGCTCGCCGCGACCACGCCCCGCAGCGGCATCCTGCGCCTGGGCGAACTGGAGATCGACCACGCCCAGCGGCGTGTGCGGGTGCGCAGCGAGGACGTCCACCTGACGCCCACCGAGTTCGATCTGCTGGTCTGCCTGGCCAACACCCCGCGCGCCGTCCTCTCCCGCGAGCAGCTCCTCGCGGAGGTCTGGGACTGGGCGGACGCGTCGGGCACCCGGACCGTCGACAGCCACATCAAGGCGCTGCGCCGCAAGATCGGCGCCGAGCGCATCCGCACCGTGCACGGCGTCGGCTACGCCCTTGAGACCCCGGCGCCGTGAGGCCGGCCCTGCCGTGAGCGGGCCCTTCGGACCCTTCGGGCCGTTCCAGGGGCTGCGGCCGTTCTCCATCAAGACCAAGCTCGGCGCCCTCGTGGTCGTCTCGGTGTTCATCACCACGGGACTGCTCCTGGTGGCCATGAAGACGGAGACCGAGCTGCGGTTCATCACCGTCTTCTCGGTGATCGCCACCCTGCTCATCACGCAGTTCGTGGCGCACAGCCTCACCGCGCCGCTGGACGAGATGAACGCGGTGGCCCGCGCGGTGAGCCACGGCGACTACACGCGCCGGGTGCGCGGCGCCGACCGGCGCGACGAGCTGGGCGACGTGGCGACCACGATCAACGCCATGGCCGACGACCTGGAGGCCCAGGACACCCAGCGCAAGGAGCTGGTCGCCAACGTCAGCCATGAGCTGCGCACCCCCATCGCCGCCCTGCGCGCCGTCCTGGAGAACGTCGTGGACGGCGTCTCCGCCGCCGACCCGGAGACGATGCGCACGGCCCTGAAGCAGACCGAGCGCCTGGGACGGCTCGTGGAGACCCTGCTCGACCTCTCCCGCCTCGACAACGGCGTCGTACCGCTGCGCGCCCGCCGCTTCGAGGTCTGGCCGTATCTGTCGGGCGTCCTGAAGGAGGCCAACATGGTGGCCTCCGCGCGCGCGGGCATCGCCTCCGGCTCCGGCAGCCACACCCGCGCGGACGTCCATCTCCACCTGGACGTCTCACCCCCGGAGCTGACGGCCCACGCCGACGCGGAGCGGCTGCACCAGGTGGTGGCGAACCTCATCGACAACGCGGTCAAGCACAGCCCGCCGCACGGCCGCGTGACGGTGCGGGCCAGGCGCGGGCCCTACCCCGAGTCCCTGGACCTGGAGGTGCTCGACGAGGGGCCCGGAATCCCCCAGTCCGAGTGGCACCGGGTCTTCGAGCGGTTCAACCGGGGCAGCCACGCGGGCGCCCCCGCCAAGAACTCCGCCAACGACGGCGGCACGGGCCTCGGCCTCGCCATCGCGCGCTGGGCGGTCGATCTGCACGGCGGCCACATCGGCGTGGCCGAATCCCCACGCGGCTGCCGGATCCAGGTCACTCTTCCGGGCCTGCTCGAAGAGTGAAGTTGACGTAGGGTTCGAAACGGAAGCGATTCACCGGCCGCCCCCTGGGCACCCGGGAGCCGCCGCCGCGCGTAGACGTCCTTCGGACGTACCCGCGCGGCCATCCTGCGTTGCGGAACCCCGCTTGTTTCCCGCCATTTACAGCCCCGAAACCACTCGCCCAGTGTGACTTACGCGACGGATGGCGGGCCCGGTCTGCACCCAGCGCCGATGGAGGCGTAGCCTTTATTTCCGCTGTCCATCACCTTGTGAAGCGGAAGAGGGCGGTTACCGCCGTGTCGCCACAGTCCCCCAGTAACTCGAGCACTTCGACCGACCAAGACGCGCAGGGCAAGGACCCTGCCGCTGCCTTCGGTCCCAATGAGTGGCTCGTCGACGAGATCTATCAGCAGTACCTCCAGGACCCGAATTCGGTCGACCGAGCCTGGTGGGACTTCTTCGCCGACTACAAGCCAGGGGCGAGCGCTTCCACAGCCGCCGCCCCGGCGCAGCCGGCGGGTGACGCGGCCGCGGGGGTCGCGTCCCCCACTGCTCCCGCCGCGCCCGCCGCCCCGGCCCAGCCCGCAGCGGCTCCGGCGGCCCCGGCCCAGGCCGCTCCGGCGGCCGAGAAGCCCGCCGCGCCCGCGGCGAAGCCCGCTGCCGCCGCCCCGGCGCCCGCCGCCAAGCCCGCCGCGAAGCCGGCCGCCGCGAAGCCCGCCGCCAAGGCGGAGCCGGCGACCGAGGCCCCGGCCGGGCCCGAGTACGTGACGCTGCGCGGCCCCTCCGCGGCCGTGGCGAAGAACATGAACGCCTCGATCGAGGTCCCGACGGCCACGTCGGTCCGCGCGGTCCCGGTGAAGCTGCTCTTCGACAACCGCATCGTCATCAACAACCACCTCAAGCGCGCCCGCGGCGGGAAGATCTCCTTCACGCACCTGATCGGGTACGCGATGGTGCAGGCCATCAAGGCCATGCCGTCGATGAACTACTCCTTCGTGGAGAAGGACGGCAAGCCGACCCTGGTCAAGCCGGAGCACATCAACTTCGGCCTCGCCATCGACCTGGTGAAGCCCAACGGCGACCGCCAGCTGGTCGTCGCGGGCATCAAGAAGGCCGAGACCCTGAACTTCTTCGAGTTCTGGCAGGCCTACGAGGACATCGTCCGCCGGGCCCGCGACGGCAAGCTCGGCATGAACGACTTCACCGGCGTCACGGTCTCCCTGACCAACCCCGGCGGCCTCGGCACCGTCCACTCGGTCCCGCGTCTGATGCCCGGTCAGTCGGTCATCATGGGCGTCGGCTCCATGGACTACCCCGCGGAGTTCCAGGGCACCTCGCAGGACACCCTGAACAAGCTCGGCATCTCCAAGGTCATGACGCTCACGTCGACCTACGACCACCGGGTCATCCAGGGCGCCGCCTCCGGCGAGTTCCTGCGGATCGTCGCCAACCTCCTCCTCGGCGAGAACGACTTCTACGACGAGATCTTCGAGGCGCTGCGCATCCCCTACGAGCCGGTCCGCTGGTTCAAGGACATCGACGCCTCGCACGACGACGACGTCACGAAGGCCGCCCGCGTCTTCGAGCTGATCCACTCCTACCGGGTGCGCGGCCACGTCATGGCCGACACCGACCCGCTGGAGTACAAGCAGCGCAAGCACCCCGACCTGGACATCACCGAGCACGGCCTCACCCTGTGGGACCTGGAGCGGGAGTTCGCGGTCGGCGGCTTCGCCGGCAAGTCGATGATGAAGCTGCGCGATGTCCTCGGCGTGCTGCGCGACTCGTACTGCCGCACCACCGGCGTCGAGTTCATGCACATCCAGGACCCCAAGCAGCGCAGGTGGCTCCAGGACCGCATCGAGGGCCAGCACGCCACCAAGCCCGAGCGCGAGGAGCAGCTGCGCATCCTGCGCCGACTGAACGCCGCCGAGGCGTTCGAGACGTTCCTGCAGACCAAGTACGTCGGCCAGAAGCGCTTCTCCCTGGAGGGCGGCGAGTCCGTCATCCCGCTGCTCGACGCGGTCATCGACTCCGCCGCCGAGTCGCGCCTGGACGAGGTCGTCATCGGTATGGCCCACCGCGGCCGGCTGAACGTCCTCGCCAACATCGTCGGCAAGTCGTACGCGCAGATCTTCCGCGAGTTCGAGGGCAACCTCGACCCGAAGTCGATGCACGGCTCCGGCGACGTGAAGTACCACCTGGGCGCCGAGGGCACCTTCACCGGCCTGGACGGCGAGCAGATCAAGGTCTCGCTGGCCGCCAACCCCTCCCACCTGGAGGCGGTCGACCCGGTCCTGGAAGGCATCGTCCGCGCCAAGCAGGACATCATCAACAAGGGCGGCACGGACTTCACGGTCCTGCCCGTCGCCCTGCACGGTGACGCGGCCTTCGCGGGCCAGGGCGTGGTCGCCGAGACCCTGAACATGTCGCAGCTGCGCGGCTACCGCACGGGCGGCACGGTCCACGTCGTCATCAACAACCAGGTCGGCTTCACCGCCGCCCCGGAGTCGTCCCGCTCGTCGATGTACTCGACGGACGTGGCGCGCATGATCGAGGCGCCGATCTTCCACGTGAACGGCGACGACCCGGAGGCCGTGGTCCGCGTGGCCCGCCTGGCCTTCGAGTTCCGTCAGGCGTTCAACAAGGACGTCGTGATCGACCTCATCTGCTACCGCCGCCGCGGTCACAACGAGTCGGACAACCCGGCGTTCACCCAGCCGCTGATGTACGACCTGATCGACAAGAAGCGCTCGGTGCGCAAGCTCTACACCGAGTCCCTCATCGGTCGCGGCGACATCACCCTGGAAGAGGCCGAGCAGGCCCTGCAGGACTACCAGGGGCAGCTGGAGAAGGTCTTCACCGAGGTCCGCGAGGCCACCTCGCAGCCCTCGCCGATGGACGTCTCCGGTCCAGAGGCCGAGTTCCCCGTCACGGTGAACACCGCGATCTCCCAGGAGGTCGTCAAGCGCATCGCCGAGTCCCAGGTCAACATCCCCGACCACATCACCGTGCACCCGCGCCTGCTCCCGCAGCTCCAGCGCCGCGCGGCCATGGTCGAGGACGGCACGATCGACTGGGGCATGGGCGAGACCCTCGCCATCGGCTCGCTGCTCATGGAGGGCACCCCGGTGCGCCTGGCGGGCCAGGACTCGCGCCGCGGCACGTTCGGCCAGCGCCACGCGGTCCTCATCGACCGCGAGACGGGCGACGACTACACGCCGCTGCTCTACCTCTCCGAGGACCAGGCCCGCTTCAACGCCTACGACTCGCTGCTCTCGGAGTACGCGGCGATGGGCTTCGAGTACGGCTACTCCCTGGCGCGTCCCGAGTCCCTCGTGATGTGGGAGGCCCAGTTCGGTGACTTCGTCAACGGCGCGCAGACCGTCGTCGACGAGTTCATCTCCTCGGCCGAGCAGAAGTGGGGCCAGACCTCCGGCGTCACCCTGCTCCTGCCGCACGGCTACGAGGGCCAGGGCCCGGACCACTCGTCCGCCCGCCCGGAGCGCTTCCTCCAGCTCTGCGCGCAGAACAACATGACGGTCGCGATGCCGACCCTGCCGTCGAACTACTTCCACCTCCTGCGGTGGCAGGTGCACAACCCGCACCACAAGCCGCTGGTGGTCTTCACCCCGAAGTGGATGCTGCGCCTGAAGGCCGCCGCGTCCAAGACGGAGGAGTTCACCTCGGGCAGCTTCCGGCCGGTCATCGGGGACGCCTCCGTGGACCCGAAGGCGGTCCGCAAGGTCGTCTTCTGCGCGGGCAAGCTCTACTACGAGCTGGAGGCCGAGCGGCAGAAGCGGGGCGTCACGGACACGGCGATCATCCGCATCGAGCGCCTGTACCCGCTGCCGGGTGCGGAGCTCCAAGAGGAGATCTCCAAGTACCCGAACGCCGAGAAGTACCTGTGGGCGCAGGAGGAGCCGGCGAACCAGGGCGCGTGGCCCTTCATCGCCCTCAACCTCATCGACCACCTGGACCTGGCGGTCGGCGCCGACATCCCGCACGGCGAGCGGCTGCGGCGCATCTCGCGCCCGCACGGCTCGTCGCCGGCGGTCGGCTCGAAGAAGCGCCACGAGCAGGAGCAGCAGCAGCTCCTGAGCGAGGTCTTCGAGGCCTAGGCCTCAGCGGTCCCCGTCCGGTGGGCCCGGCCCCGAGTGTGTGTCGCTCGGGGCCGGGCCCACCGGCGTGTGCGCGGGTCCCGGCCGCCTACCATGAGGGGCAAGAGACCGTCCGCATCAGGAGCATGAGTTGTACTTCACCGACCGTGGCATCGAGGAGCTGGAGAAGCGGCGCGGCGAGGAAGAGGTCACCTTCGAGTGGCTCGCCGAGCAGCTCCGCACCTTCGTGGACCTCAACCCGGACTTCGAGGTCCCGGTCGAGCGCCTGGCCACGTGGCTGGCCCGGCTGGACGACGAGGACGACGAGGAGTAGGCGGCCTGGCTGTCGCCGGGCACCGTTTCGGCCTCGCGCCGGGCCAAGGCCTGTCGAGGGCGGCGCGTGCCTGCCCGGGGCGCGGGCGTCCGAGGGGGTTGCCGGGCATCGAGCAGCTGCTCGGCCCGTCAGCTCCGGGCCCTCAGCCGGTCGTACGTGAGTCCCAGCGCGCCCTGCGCCAGCAGCACCGCGGCCGCCGCGGCCCAGCCCCCGCTGTGGCGCCGTACCGCCCAGGCCGCGAGCGGTAGCCCTGCCGCCACCTGGGCCGCGGCCAGCGCCCGCGCCCTGGGGCCCCGCACCCACGTACCGAGCGGCCCGCTCTCGACCACGTCGAACTCCGCCCGCACCGCCTCGCGCCACCCGGACCACTCGACCCTGCGCGAGCCGCGCTGGTCCCGCGCCACCTCCCGCAGCCGGCCGGCCGGTTCACCGGGGGCGAGGCCCGCCGGCAGGGCGAGCCCCGTGCGGGTGAGGACGGCGACCAGGCCGAGCATCCTGGCGCGCGCGTCGGCCTGCGGATCGGGGCGGGCCAGCACCTCCAGGGCCTGCACGTCCAGAACGGGGTCGAGGCCGAGCCGTGCGGCGAACGTCCGCATCGCCTCGTCCTCGCCGACGGGTGTGCCGCCGGCCAGCCATTCGTAGCCGACGGTGCGCCGGAAGCCCGCCGCGAGGGTGTAGCCGGAACGGTCGGTGTCCCACCACAGGGCGAGCACGGGCCGGCCCGACCCCACCGCGAGCGCCGTCGCCCAGCCGGTGAGCACCCGGTCGACCGGCTCCTCGCCGTGCGACCACGGGGCACCCTCGGGCACCAGCACGCTCCACCCGTCACCGGCGGGCACGAGCAGCATTCCCTCACGCAGCAGGTGCGCCGCGGGCTCGATGGTGTCGGGGTCCGCCCGGCACAGCAGCAGCGCGCCGACGCCCCGGGCACGCTCGGAGGCTTCTGACGACATGCCCCCACGCTAGGACAGATCACGACAATCGGCGCACAGGCGACCGCGGAGCCCGGTTCACCCTCGACATGTCTTGACATCCCGTATCCGCGATATATCGTGAATATGAGAGACGCGATATGGCGCGTCGTGACATGCCCGGCCGGGACCGCCCTCGCCGACCACCGCCAAGGAGGCCGCCCATGCCCGAGTGGTCCATCGCCGAGCCGCGGGAAGTCACGTTCGACACCCCGGTGACGACCCTCCAGGTCCGCATCGTCAACGGAACGGTGAACGTGGTGGGCACGGCCGAAGGTTCCGCCCGCCTGGAGGTCTCCGAGATCGAGGGCCGTCCCTTGACCATCACCCACACGGACGACACCCTCTCCGTCGCCTACGACGACCTGCCCTGGCAGGGCCTGCTCAAGTGGCTGAACGGCACGGACAGACACCGCAAGGCGGTGGTCTCGCTGACCGTGCCCCCGGACACCCACGTGGAGGTCGGCGTGATCGGCGCCGGCGCCACGGTCTCCGGCATCGCGGGGCGCACGGAGGTCAAGGGCGTCTCCGGGGACACGACCCTCGTCGGCCTCTCGGGGCCGGTCCACGCGCACACGGTCTCCGGGAGCGTCGAAGCGCAGGGCCTCACGGGCGACCTGCGGTTCCGCTCGGTGGCCGGCGACCTCACCCTCGTGGAGGCAGCGGGCCCCTCCGTCCGGGCGGACTCGGTGAGCGGCTCGATGATTCTCGACCTCACCCCGGCGGACAGGCCCACGGACGTCGCCCTGACGAGCGTCTCGGGCGAGATCGCCATCCGCCTGCCGCACCCGGCGGACGCGGAAGTTGAGGTGGGCACGGCGAGCGGCTCGGTCTCTAACGCCTTCGCGGACCTGCGGGTGAGCACCGATCGAACCATCCCCGCCCCACCTCCCGACGCTTTCCGCACCCCGGAGGGACCGGGTGACGCCCGGACGTGGGGATGGGGCGCCAAACGGATCACGGGACGGCTCGGTCCGGGCAACGGCCGGCTGAAGGCGACGACGGTCTCCGGGGCGATCGCGCTCCTGCGCAGACCGCCCATGGACGAAGATCTCCCCGAGGACGCCGTGTCCCCCGCCCCCGCGGCGGACGCCACCGCGACCGACGACGTCCCGACCGACAAGAAGGTGCTCTGAGATGCCCCCGGTGTTCGCCCACGGCCGCCTGCGCCTGTACCTGCTCAAGCTGCTGGACGAGGCTCCCCGCCACGGTTACGAGGTGATCCGCCTCCTCGAAGAGCGCTTCCAGGGCCTGTACGCCCCCTCGGCGGGCACGGTCTACCCGCGCCTCGCGAAGCTGGAGGCCGAGGGCCTGGTCACGCACACCACCGAGGGTGGCAGGAAGGTCTACGCCATCACGGACGCCGGCCGCGCCGAACTGGCCGACCGCGGCGGCGAGCTGGCCGACCTGGAGCTGGAGATCCGCGAGTCGGTCGCCGAACTGGCCGCCGAGATCCGCGACGGCGTCCAGGGCGCCGCGGGCGAGCTGCGCCGCGAGATGCGGGCGGCCGCCAAGGAGGCCCGCGCCTCCGGCGGCGCGGGCACGGGCAAGGGCTTTCCCGACCCGGCCGGCCTCTTCGAGGGCGCCTGGGGCGACAAGGAGGGCTGGCACCAGGCGAAGGAGGAGTTCAAGCGCGCCAAGCAGGAGTGGAAGGAGCAGGCGCGCCGCGCCAAGGACGAGAGCCGCCGGGCCCGCGAGGAGGCCCAGCGGGCCCGCCGTCAGGCCAAGGACGCCCAGGAGAAGGCGCGGGCCATGGCGCAGGAAGAGGCCCAGCGCATCGCGCGGCGCGTCCAGGAGCAGGTCCAGGACCACTTCACGCGGGGCGACTGGCCCACCGGCCTCCGGGAGGGCCTGACAGAACTGGCCAAGGAGTTCGGCGAGTTCGGCCTGGACTTCGGCAAACACTTCCCCCACCCACCCGGCCGCCGCCCATCCCCCGACACGAACCCCGGCCCCACCACGGACCCCGGACCCACCTCCGGGTCAGCGCCCGGCACGGGCCACACAGCCACCGCCGGAACCACCCCCGGCACAGACCCCCGACCCACCTCAGGGGCAGTGCCCAGCACAGACCACACAGCCACCGCCGGAACCACCCCCGGCACAGACCCCCGACCCACCTCAGGGGCAGCGCCCGGCACAGGCCACACGCCCACCCCCGGCACCGGCACTGGCACAGGTCCCGGGTCCGCCTCCGGGTCAGCGCCCGACACGGGCCGCACTGCCACCCCCGGGTCAGCGCCCGGCACAGGCCACACGCCCACCCCCGGCACCGGCACCGGCACCGGACCCACCTTCACCAAGCCTGGAGCCACCCCCGACACAGACCCCGCACCCACCCCCGGCACGGGCCACGCGGCCGCCGCCGAAACCGCCCCGGGGACCGGCCCCCGCTTCGCCGATGCCGGCGAGGGGCTGACCGTCGAATACCTCCCGGACTGGGCCCAGGAGGACTCGACCGGCAACCCGGCCCGCGACCTCGACCGCCTGCTCGACCGTTTCCGCGACGACATCCGTGACGCGGCCCGGGACAACGGCGTCAGCGAGACCCAACTCCGCGACGTGCGCCGCCACTTGTCCACGGCGGCCGCCCATATCGCGTCGACCCTGCGACCCCGGGAGGACTGAGCCCCCTCCGGATCACCGTCGGCCTCAGCCCACGCCGCGCCCCGTGCTACCCGCACCCCCCGGGCCACCCGCGCCGGCGACCCCGCCGTGCAGGACGCGGTCCACCGACGCATGGGTCACACCGTGGTCCGCGAGGACCTCCGCCGTGACGCCCGGGCGGACGGTGAGGGCGAGCAGGATGTGCTCGTCGCCGATGCGACGGTCGTGACGAGCGGTGGCGATGCGCAAGGACTGCACCAACGCGTCCTTGGCCTCGCGGGAGAACGGGACCCGGCCGACCCAGCCCTTCCCGGTCCGCCGCCCCCGCCTCTCCTTGCCGGCGCCCGCCGCCAGCGCGCCCTCGCCGTGGCTCTCCTCGACCCGCGAGACGATCTCGGCCAGGTCGATGCCGAGCCCGGCCAGCGCGTCCGTGTCGGCCCGCGACAGACCCCCGCGGCGCCGAGCACCGCTCAGCGCCGCCTCGATGGAGTCCCTGCGCCGCGCGGCACCGAGCGAGGCGAGGGCGAAGGACGCCCGGCTCGCCTCGCGGTCGAGCAGGGCGAGCAGCATGTGCCCGTCGTCGACCGCCTCGGCCCGCTCCCGCTCGGCGCACTCGACCGCGCCCAGCACCACCGCGCGGGCATCCTTGGTGAACCGCTCGAACATCACTGCCTCCCGTACTTCTTGTGCACGGCCTGCCTGCTCACTCCGAGCTCCGCGGCGATCTCCTGCCACGACCAGCCCTGCCGGCGCGCACTGCGCACCTGCACGGCCTCCAGCCGCTCCACCAGCTTCCGCAGCGCGGAGACGGCACGCAGCCCGACCCGTGGATCCTGATCACCCGCCCGCTCGGCGAGATCCGTGGCTTCGCTCATGCACGTCAACCTACGTTGACGGGAGGGCGCTGTCAACCATCGTTGACAGCGCCGGGCGCGGTCAGACCTCCAGGACGATCTTGCCGAACAGTTCCCCGGACGCCAGCCGCTCGAAGCCCTCCCGGGCGCGGTCCAGCGGCAGCACCTCGTCGATGACGGGACGGACACCGGTGAGGGCGCAGAAGGAGAGCAGGTCCTCCAGTTCGTCCTTGGTCCCCATCGTCGAGCCGACGATCTTCAGTTCCAGGAAGAAGATCCGGGTGAGTTCCGCGTGCGAGGGCCGGTCGCCGCTGGTCGCCCCCGAGATCACCAGCGTGCCGCCCGGCTTCAGCGACTTGACCGAGTGCGACCAGGTCGCCGCGCCGACCGTCTCGATGACCGCGTCGACCCGCTGCGGCAGCCGGGCGCCGGACTCGACCGCCTCCACCGCGCCCAGCTCCAGCGCCCGCTTGCGCTTGGCCTCGTCACGGCTGGTGGCGAAGACCCGCAGGCCCGCCGCCTTGCCCAGCACGATCGCGGCCGTGGCGACACCGCCGCCGGCGCCCTGCACGAGGACCGAGTCGCCGGGGCGCACGCCGGCGTTGGTGAACAGCATGCGGTACGCGGTCAGCCACGCCGTCGGCAGGCAGGCGGCCTCGGCGAAGGACAGGCCCTTCGGCTTGGGCAGCACGTTCCAGGTGGGCACGGCGACGCGCTCCGCGAAGGTCCCCTGGTACTTCTCGGTCAGGATGGACCGGCCCTCGCGAGGTCCGACGCCGTGGCCGGACTGGCCGATGACGGAGTGCAGGACGACCTCGTTGCCGTCCTCGTCGATCCCGGCCGCGTCACAGCCGAGGATCATCGGCAGCTTGTCCTCGGCGAGGCCGACCCCGCGCAGCGACCACAGGTCGTGGTGGTTCAGGGAGGCGGCCTTGACGTTCACGGTCGACCAGCCGGGGCGCGCCTCGGGGGCGGGCCGCTCCCCCAACTCGAGGCCGTCGAGCGGCTGGTCACGGTCGATACGGGCAGCGTAGGCAGCGAACATGCCGCCGACCTTAGGCCGCCGCCGGGCCGCGACGGAACCACGTACGACTGTGACACGCGCCGCGCCGCCGGGTGCCGCGTCCCCCGCCGGCACGCGCCGCGCCCCCCGCCGCGAGGTGCACGGCGGGGGGCGCGGTCACATGATCGCGGCGGACGCTCAGCTGCGGGCGACGCCCTCCGCCCGCGCGGCGGCGGCGACCGCGGCCGTCACGGCCGGGGCGACCCGCTCGTCGAACGGCGACGGGATCACGTAGGCGGCGGACAGCTCGTCCCCGACGACCCCCGCGAGGGCGTCGGCGGCGGCGATCTTCATGCCCTCGGTGATCCGCGAGGCCCGCACCTGGAGCGCCCCGGCGAAGATGCCCGGGAAGGCCAGGACGTTGTTGATCTGGTTCGGGTAGTCCGAGCGGCCGGTCGCCACCACGGCCGCGTACTTGTGCGCGATGTCCGGGTGGACCTCCGGGTTGGGGTTGGCCATGGCGAACACGAAGGAGTCGGGCGCCATGGAGGCGACCGCCGGCTCCGGCACGGTGCCGCCCGAGACCCCGATGAACACATCGGCGCCTGCCAGCGCGGCCTCCAGCGAGCCGCTCAGCCCCGCCTTGTTGGTCAGCTCGGCGAGCTCCCGCTTGACCGGGGTGAGGTCGTCCCGGTCCCGGCTCACGATGCCCTTGCGGTCCGCGACCGCCACGTCACCGAGCCCCGCCTCCAGCAGGAACTTGGCGATGGCGATCCCCGCCGCACCGGCGCCGGAGATGACGGCGCGCAGCTCACCGAGGGTGCGCCCGGTCAGCTTCGCCGCGTTGCGCAGCGCCGCCAGCGTGACGACGGCGGTGCCGTGCTGGTCGTCGTGGAAGACCGGGATGTCGAGCCGCTCCTGGAGCTTGCGCTCGATCTCGAAGCACCGGGGCGCCGAGATGTCCTCCAGGTTCACGCCGCCGAACGAGGGGGCGAGCCGCACCACGGTCTCGACGATCTCGTCGGCGTCGGTCGTCGCGAGCGCGATCGGCACCGCGTCCACGCCGCCGAACTGCTTGAAGAGAATGGCCTTGCCCTCCATGACGGGGAGGGAGGCCTCGGGACCGATGTCGCCGAGACCGAGCACCGCGGTCCCGTCGGTCACGACGGCGACGACGTTCGACTTCCACGTGTAGTCGTTCACCAGCTCGGGCCGCTCGGCGATCGCGCTGCACACTTTCGCGACGCCGGGCGTGTACGCCAGGGACAGGTCGTCCTTGTCGCGGACCGGCACGGTGGCCTGCACGGCCATCTTGCCGCCGCGGTGCAGCGCAAACGCCGGATCGAAGGGCTCGTCGGCGCCCTCGTGATCCGTACTGCTGTCGCTGCGAGGATTGACGATCTCCGCTGCCACTTGTCTGACCCCTTAAGTCTTAATCATTCGTTGAGGGTGTCCACTCCCGGTTGAGAAGTGGGCGGGCACCGTGTCCGTTCCCCGTCTGTCGACGGAGGAGAGGTACGGACACGCGGGCGCGCCGCACACGCGCCCTGGGCCCCGGATGAGGGGTGTAGCCAACCTTTGTACCCGAAGGCGGCGGGCGTGGGCGAGTGACATTGCTTGCCATGGCCACGACTGCCGGTCCATATGGCGAGATGGGCGGGATATCGCCCGGTTGGCGATGGTTGGCGTCCAGCCCCGTACGCCCCGGGCTGTACCGGGGTGCGGGGGTTCGCCACCATCCCGTTATCCGATTTTGACATCTCAGGCACCCAGAATCGGACGGTCCGAATGGCAAGATGCGCTCATCACACGAGGTCGCGACACCCGAAGGTGTGTGCCCGACCCATCGGCAACTCCCTCATCCGCCGGAGGACCCACCATGTCCGCAAGCTCCATTTGTCGTCAGACCGCAGCGAAGTCCGCGAAGTCCCGGATCGCCGCGGTCGGTGCGGTCGCGGTCGCCGGTGCGCTGCTGCTCTCCGGCTGCGGCGACCAGACGAACGACAAGGCGAGCGACTCGGTCAGCAACGCGCCGCTCGCCGACAAGCTGCCCAAGGACATCCGTGACAAGGGCGTCATCAAGGTCGGCTCCGACATCGCCTACCCGCCGGTCGAGTTCAAGGACAAGTCCGGCGCCACCGTCGGCATCGACCCGGACCTCGGCGAGGCGCTCGGCAAGCAGCTCGGCGTGAAGTTCGAGTTCGAGAACGGCACCTTCGACACCCTCCTCGGCGGTCTGCGCTCCAAGCGGTACCAGGTCGCCATGTCGGCCATGACGGACACCAAGAACCGTCAGGAGGGCATCGACGAGGAGACGGGCAAGAAGGTCGGCAGCGGCGTCGACTTCGTCGACTACTTCACCGCCGGCGTGTCGATCTACACCAAGAAGGGCGACGACCAGGGCATCAAGACCTGGTCCGACCTCTGCGGCAAGAAGATCGTCGTCCAGCGGGGCACCGTCTCGCACGACCTGGCCAAGGCCGAGTCGAAGAAGTGCAAGGGCGGCAAGAAGATCTCCATCGAGCAGTACGACAACGACCAGCAGGCCCAGACCCGGCTGCGCTCCGGCGGCGCGGACGCCGGTTCGTCCGACTTCCCGGTGGCCGCGTACGCGGTGAAGACCTCCGGCGGCGGCAAGGACTTCCAGCTCGTCGGCGAGCAGGTCGAGGCGGCTCCGTACGGCATCGCGGTCTCCAAGAAGAACCCCGAGCTGCGGGACGCCATCAAGGCCGCGCTCGACGCGATCATCAAGAACGGCGACTACGCGAAGATCATCAAGAAGTGGGGCGTCGAGGACGGCGCGGTCACCGAGGCCAAGGTCAACGGCGGCAAGTGAGCGCGCCCCTCTCCCCCCTAGTCGCTGAAAGGCCACCCACGTGAGCTCCGACATCTCCAAGAAGGGCCCCGAGGACGACGTCCCGAAGGCGCGGCAGGCGGAGGCCATCAAGGCCATCCCCGTGCGGCACTTCGGCCGGTACGTCGCCGCGGTCCTCGCGATCGGCGCCCTCGCCGCGATCGTCTACGCCTTCGCGCAAGGCGACATCAACTGGGGTGCGATCCCCGACAACTTCTTCGACGAACGCATCCTCAAGGGCGTCCGCGAGACGCTGATCCTGACGTTCCTGTCGATGCTCATCGGCGTCGTCGGCGGCGTGATCCTGTCCGTGATGCGCCTGTCGAAGAACCCGGTGACCTCCTCGATCGCCTGGTTCTACATCTGGTTCTTCCGGGGTACGCCGGTCCTGGTCCAGCTCTTCGTCTGGTTCAACCTCGGCTTCGTCTTCGACTACGTGAACCTCGGCCCCGTCTACAAGGACGAGTGGTCGGACTTCATGACGCCGTTCCTGACGGCGCTGCTCGGTCTCGGCCTGAACGAGGCGGCGTACATGGCGGAGATCTGCCGCGCCGGCCTGCTCTCGGTCGACGAGGGCCAGACGGAGGCCGCGCACGCGCTCGGCATGAGCCACGGCAAGACGCTGCGCCGCGTGGTCCTGCCGCAGGCGATGCGGGTGGTCGTGCCGCCGACGGGCAACGAGTTCATCAACATGCTGAAGACGACCTCGTTGGTCGCGGCCGTCCAGTACTACGAGCTGCTGAAGTACGCCCAGGACATCGGCACCTCGTCCGGCGCGACCGTGGAGACGCTGCTGCTCGCCGCCTGCTGGTACCTGATCATGACGTCGATCCTCAGCGTCGGTCAGTTCTACCTGGAGCGTTACTACGCCCGCGGCTCGTCCCGCTCCCTGCCGGACACCCCCTTCCAGAAGATCAAGGCCAACATGTTGTCGCTGAGCAACCGCGGCGCCGGAGGTGTCCGCTGATGACCGCCATGGTGAAGGCCGAGGGCGTCCACAAGTCGTTCGGTCACGTAGAGGTCCTGAAGGGCATCGACCTGGAGGTCAAGTCGGGTGAGGTCTTCTGCCTCATCGGCCCCTCCGGCTCCGGGAAGTCGACGTTCCTGCGCTGCATCAACCACCTGGAGAAGATCAACGCCGGTCGGCTGTACGTCGACGGGGACCTGGTCGGCTACCGGCAGAAGGGGGACAAGCTGTACGAGCTGAAGGACAGCGAGGTCGCCCTCAAGCGCCGCGACATCGGCATGGTCTTCCAGCGCTTCAACCTCTTCCCGCACATGACGGCGCTGGAGAACGTCATGGAGGCGCCCGTCCAGGTCAAGGGCATCCCCAAGAGCCAGGCGCGCGAGCGCGCCGGTCAGCTGCTGGAGCGGGTGGGCCTCGCCGACAAGGCGAAGAACTACCCCTCGCAGCTCTCCGGTGGCCAGCAGCAGCGCGTGGCGATCGCCCGCGCGCTGGCGATGGACCCGAAGCTGATGCTCTTCGACGAGCCGACCTCGGCGCTCGACCCGGAGCTGGTCGGCGACGTCCTCGACGTCATGCGCGACCTCGCGGAGTCCGGCATGACGATGGTCGTCGTCACGCACGAGATGGGCTTCGCCCGCGAGGTGGGCGACAGTCTCGTCTTCATGGACGGCGGCGTGGTGGTCGAGTCGGGCAGCCCGCGTGACGTGCTGACGAACCCGCAGCAGGAGCGGACGCAGTCCTTCCTGTCCAAGGTGCTGTAACAAGACGCTCTGGGGAGCGCCTTGCAAGGAGTACGGGAAGGGGCGGTACGGATCAGTGATCCGTACCGCCCCTTCCGCGCTCCGAGGGGGCTACTTGAGCGCCAGGACCACCGCGTCCGAGGGCGAGGCCCACACCGCACGGGCCTCGGCGAACCCCGCCTCGCGGAGCGTACGGGCGTGCCAGTCGACGGAGGGCATGTCCCCGTCCGCGTGCTCGCCGTAGATCTCGAACCGCTTGGCGGTGGGGGCGGCGAGGACCGGGTCCTGCGCGGCGAGCTGCCACCACTCCTTCCAGTCCAGGACGCCCTCGGCCTTGGCGCCGTCCATCCGGCGGTGGCGGTAGGCGCTCTCGGCGGCGTTCAGCCGCGGGGTGGCGGGGTCCGGCATGTGGTCGGCGTTCATGAAGACGCCGCCGTCCCGCACGAGCCCGGCGACCTGGCCGTAGAGCGTGGCGAGGGGGTCGCTGTAGAGCCAGTGCAGGGCGGTGGCGGTGAGGACGGCGTCGTAACTGTCGTGCGGCAGCGCGGCGGCCCAGTCGGGGTCCGTCAGGTCGGCCGTGACGAAGGTGACGCGGTCGTCGTCGGCGAAGGTGCCCTCGGCGATGGTGAGCAGCGCGGGGTCGAGGTCGACGCCGACGCTCGTCGCGTCCGGGAACCTCTTGAGCAGCCGGTCCGTAATACTTCCCGTACCGCACGCCAGATCCAGCACGCGCGGCGCGGGGCCGACGACGGCCTCGACCATGTCGAGCATGATCTGGAACCGCTCCTCACGGTCGGGCAGGTACCACTGCTGCTGCCGGTCCCAGCTGTCCTGCCAGGCCCGCCAGTCGGTGCCGGCCCCGGCCTCGGTCTTGGCCCCGGTCCCCGTTCCCGTCATCAGAACCCCTTCACTCCGTAATACCCTGGTACCGCAATCGGCTATTACGTGCCGACGTGATGACCATAGCCCGCCCCCGTAAGGACTACAAGTGGAACTGGCCTATTACTCGGACTACGCCGTACGCCTGGTCAACAGCGAGGAGCCGGGCCGCGACAAGGACACGCTGACCTCGGTCGAGGCGATCCGGGACCTGTTCGGCCCGAGCACGCAGATGGCGCGCCGCGCGACGGAATCCGACCTCACCCGCTTCCGGTCGGTACGGGGCAGGCTGCGGGCGGTGTTCGAGGCGGCGGACGGCGGCGACGAGACGCTCGCGGTCGACCTGCTGAACTCCCTGCTCCTGGAGTTCCCGGTGAGCCCGCAGATCTCCGGCCACGACCTCCGGGACGACGACGGGCGCCCGCTGTGGCACATGCACCTGGCGGACCACCCCTCGAACGCCACCGCCGGGTACGCCGCGATCGCCGCGATGGGCCTCGCCTTCCACCTCACCGAGCACGGCGTGGACCGCCTCGGCCTGTGCGAGGCGGCGCCCTGCCGCAACGCCTACCTGGACACCTCGACGAACCGCTCCCGGCGCTACTGCTCGGACCGCTGCGCGACCCGCGCCAACGTCGCCGCCTACCGCGCCCGCAAGCGCCTGGAGACGGAGCGCTCGGCGAGCACCGGCCGCACGGCGGACACCGCCCAGCGCAGCAGCGCGGCCGGCGAGCGCCGCCCGGGGGCCGGCGGGCGGTAGCGCAGGCGCACGGCGCCGAGGACGAGGTCCGCAGGGACGACGCCGTAGTCCGTGCTGTCCCCGCCCGCGAACGCGTTGTCGCCGAGCACCCACCAGCCGCCCTCGCGGCGCTCCTTGGCGCGCTTGACGACCAGCAGGTCCTGCTGGAAGGGATGGCGCAGGACCACCACGTCACCCGGACGGACCCGCGCGCCCCACCGCACGAGCAGCCGGTCGCCGTGGTACAGCGTGGGCACCATCGAGGGGCCCGTCACCTCGGCCGCGCCCCACGGCAGGACCGCCCTCCCGCGTTCGCTCTCCTGCGACACCTCCGGCATCACGCCACCTCCCCGGTCCATCCTCCACCAGTCCCACTCCGAGCCTGGACTTTTGTCCTAAGCCCATGGGGGCACTCGCGAAAAGCCGCCTCTCACGGAGTAATGTCCCACCTGAGAAGACGATCACGAGGAAGGACAGCTTCATGCTTTCCCGCCTGTTTGCCCCCAAGGTAAAGGTCAGCGCCCACTGCGACCTGCCCTGCGGCGTGTACGACCCGGCCCAGGCCCGCATCGAGGCGGAGTCCGTCAAGGCCGTCCAGGAAAAGATGGCCGCCAACGACGACGCCCACTTCCAGGCGCGTGCCACGGTCATCAAGGAGCAGCGCGCCGAGCTCGCCAAGCACCACGTGTCGGTGCTCTGGAGCGACTACTTCAAGCCCCCGCACTTCGAGAAGTACCCGGAGCTGCACCAGCTGGTCAACGACACCCTGAAGGCCCTCTCGGCCGCCAAGGCGTCGACGGACCCGGCCACGGGCCAGAAGGCGCTCGACTACATCGCCCAGATCGACAAGATCTTCTGGGAGACGAAGAAGGCCTGACCTTCACAGCTGTCCCGCAAGGGCCCGTCCGGAGCATCGGGCGGGCCCTTGCGGTGTCTTCGGCGTCATCCGCTCCGGCGGGGGCGGGCCAGGCCCAGGTCGTAGGCGAGGATCGTCGCCTGGACGCGGTCGCGCGCGCCCAACTTGCCGAGCAGGGCGTTGACGTGGGACTTCACCGTGCCGGTGGTCACGCCCAGGGTGTCGGCTATCTCCGCGTTGGTGTGGCCCGCCGCCACCAGTGTCAGGACCTCGCGCTCGCGGGGCGTGAGGGAGGCCGGCAGCCGGGGGTCCGGTGCGGGGGCCGTGCCGGCGAAGGCGTCGATCAGGCGGCGCGTGACCGTGGGCGCCAGCATCGCCTCCCCCGAGGCCACGACGCGGATGCCCGCCAGGAGTTCCTCGGGCAGCGCGTCCTTGAGCAGGAAGCCGGACGCCCCGGCGCGCAGGGCGTCATGGACGTACGCGTCCTGATCGAAGGTGGTCAGGACCAGGACGCGGACGCGGGGGCTCCCCTTCCCGGCGGTTCCGGCGGTTCCGGCGGTTCCGGCGGCACCCGTGTGCCCGGGGTTTTCGGCGTCCACGCCAACCGCGCCCGGTCCGACGAGCAGTCGCGTGGCCGTCAGGCCGTCCATGCCCGGCATGCGGATGTCCATCAGGACGACGTCCGGCCGGACCTCGGGTGCCAGCCGCACCGCCTCGGCGCCGTCCCGCGCCTCCGCCACCACGTGCAGGTCCGGCTCCGCGTCGATGATCGCCGCGAATCCGGCACGTACGACGGCCTGGTCGTCGACGACCATCACGCGGATCATTCCGGCGCCGGGCGCCTCGGCGGGGCCGGGCTCCGGCTCGGTGCCCGTGTTCACGGTGCTGATGGGGTTACCTCCTTCGGGGCCCCGGGGGCCGTACGGGATCCCGGTGGCGGACGGTCGGGGCGGTGTGGTTCTCGTACGTCGCCGGGGGCCGCCGCCGCTCTCAGCGTGCCCAGCAGCTCCCGCATCGCCGACAGTCCCGCCCGTGCCTCCTGCGCCACGCCCTCGAGGTCACCGGCCTCCGCCCGCGCGATCACCCCGCCCGTGTGCCGCGCCACTTCACCACGCAGCTCCACCGCGATGCGGCGGCGCTCCTCGTACGCCGCGAGGACCGCCGCACGGACCGTCGCCGCGAGCGCGTGGTCCTCGTGGGCTCTGACGCGTTCGCGGCGGGCGCCGACCACCGCGCCGATGCCCCAGGGCACGGCCAGGAGGAGGAAGAAGGCCACACCGAGCAGCACGGCCAGGAAGGCGATCAGGCCGAAGCCGCCGTCCTTCTCCACGTCCGCGATGCCGTCGGCCGCCGCGAGCGCGAGCGCCGTCAGGGACAGGCCGGCCGCCCCGGCCGCCATGGCGGGCCAGGTCACGCGCGCCGGGCCCGCGAACGCGCCGACCGCGTGCAGGGCCACGCACTCCGCGAGGGCACCCGCCGTCACCAGGCACAGGGCCACCGCCGGCGACAGCAGCCCGAAGGCGAGCCCGAGCGGCGCCGACCAGGCCGTGGCCAACACCGCGACGAGGACCGCCCAGGGCGCCCGGCGCCGCCACAGCAGCGGCAACGCGTGCGCGACGGCGGGTCCGCAGGCCAGGGCGGTGTCCGCGGGACTCTCCGCGAGGACCGCGAAGAGCGGGAGCGCGGCCACGGCGAGGGTCACCGCCCCGTCGGCCGGGTCCACACCGCGCAGAACCCGCTGACGTGAGGAGTGGTGCGGCACGGTGAAGCGGTGCGGCACGGCGAAGTCGTGCGGCAGCCGGGCGCACACGGACCAGCCGGGCGCGTCCGGGCGGGGCCCGGCCGCCAGGGTGCCGCCGAGCGCGGCCGCACGCTCCCGCATGCCCGCGGTGCCCCGGCCGGAGCCGAGCCCCTGCCGCGCGCCCGCCGACGCCCCCGAGTACGCCGAGGCTTCTTCGTCGGGCGCCGGCCCGCCGTCGGTCACCGTCAGTTCGACCGCGCCGTCTCGTTCCAGGACGCGGATCCGTACGCGCACGGCGGCACCGGGGGCGTAGCGCAGCGCGTTGGTGAGGGCTTCGCGGACGATGCCGAAGGCCGCCTCGGCGACCGGGCCCGTCAGGGCCGCGAGGTCCGGTGCCACGTCCACGGCCGGGCGCAGGCCGAGACGCGCGAAACCGGCGGCGAGTTCGCCCACTCGCTCCTCGATGCCGCTCTCCTCGTCCGCCGCCGACGTCCGCATCATCGCCACCAGGCGGTCCAGCGCCGTCAGCGTCTCGCGTCCGCTGTCCGCCGCGAACTCCAAGGCCTGTGGCGTCAGTTCGGGCCTGCGGTCGGCGAGCCGCAGCGCGGTCTCGGCGGTGACGACCACGGAGGTGAGGTGGTGGGCGCCGACGTCGTGGAGTTCGCGGGCGAGGCGTTGGCGTTCGGTGGTCGCGGCGCGGCCCCGCTCGGCCTCCGCGCGCGCGAGTTCCCGCGCTGCGGCCTCGCGCCCCGCGAGCCAGTGGCGGCGGCTGCGGCCGAGGCCCGCGACGGCCAGGAGGACCGCGCAGTTCACCAGGACCTCGCCGCCGATCTCGACCACCGAGTCGAGCTGCACCGCCCCTCGGACGCTCGCGGAGACGGTCAGGGCGGCCCCGGCCGCGACGGCCGTACGCGGCGCACAGCGCACCATCACGGAGTACAGCGCGACCAGCGCGCCCACCTCGTGCAGCAGCGTCGCGTCCTCGGGGAGGAGCGACCCGGCGGCCAGCACCGCCTCCACGGCCAGCGCGGCGGCGACCGGCCGGCGACGGCGCAGGGCCAGCGCCACGGTGATCGCCACGGCGGCGGCCGACGCCCCGACGAGCTGTGCGCCCCCGACGTGACCGCCGTCGCGCAGCACGCGGCCGGGCCAGTAGGCCAACTGCTCGACCGCCAGCAGAACGGGCAGCAGCCAGTTGCGTATCCCCTCCATATTGGCCTCGATGATACGGAGAAGCGGGACTGAGCAGGGGGTTCGCCTTGACGGGGACACGGGTGCGGGTGGCGCATCTACGGGGGGCACGGGTGCGGGGACGTGTCTACGGGCGCTACGAGTGCGGGTGGCGGTGGCGTGTCCACGGGGGGGGCACGGGTGCGGGCTGGTGCCTCAGGGGGGACCGGTGCGTAGTGCCCACCTCACCTCGGGCGGCGCCCGGCCCACCACGGACGGCGCCCGACTCACCACGGGCAACGCCCGGCCCACCTCAGGCAGCGCCCGGCCCACCACGGACGGCGCCCGGCTCTATCCCTGGTTGGAGACCGCGATCGTACGGGCGGACGACGAAAGCGCGCCGTACGGCCGGGATGCTGGGGACATGACCAAGCCGCCCCCGGCCGCCTCCTCACCGGCCTCGCCCTCTCCCCCACCCGCCGCACCCGCCACGCCCCCGCACGCCAACCCGTACGGCCACGGCCTCGGCCACAGCCCCGGCTACGGCTACAACGCCGGTTACGGCTACCCCCCGTACCCCCCGCAAGCGCCACCCCCGCCCCCGCCGCCCCTCCCCTATCACCGCCTCGCCCTGATCACCGGACGGCACCGCTGGTGGCGCCCCCTCGCGGGGACCGCGCTGGTGCTGGCCGGCGCGATGGCCGCACTCATGCTGGTGTTGCTCGGCGCGGAGATCGTGGGCGCGCTGCTGCACCGGCCGGTCGACGCCGACGGGTTCCGCGTCTGGGGCGGCATCGCGGAGACGGGCCTGGCGCTGCTCTCCCTCGCCGTGCTGACACCCGTGGCGTTCCTCGCCGCCCGCTGGGCCCAACGGCGCCCGGCCGCGACGCTGTCGTCGGTCGCCGGGCGGCTGCGGTGGGGCTGGCTCGGGCGGTGCCTGGCGATGGGGCTGCCCCTGGTCGCGGGGGCCTTCGGCGTCATGATGCTGCTGCCCACGCCTTCCGGCGGCGGCACGGACGACGTGGAGTGGGTCGGCCTCCCGAATTTCCTGCTGGGCCTCGCTATGGTCTGCGTCCTGGTGCCGTTCCAGGCGGCGGCCGAGGAGTACGTGTTCCGGGGCTGGCTCACTCAGGCGGTCGGCGCCTGGTTCCGCTCGCCGTGGATGGCGATCCTGCCGCAGGCGCCGCTGTTCGCCGCCGCGCACGGCTGGGGCACGCCGTGGGGCTTCGCGGACTTGGTGGTGTTCGGCCTGGTCGCGGGCGCGCTGACGATACGTACGGGCGGCCTTGAGGCGGCCATCGGCCTGCACGCGCTCAACAACCTGCTCGCGATGGGGGTTTCGGCGGGCATCGTCGGCGCGCTCGCCTCCGACGAGACGGCCGCCGACATGGACTGGATGTCGGTCGCCGTCGATGTCGTGATGCTCTGCGGATACGCGGCACTGGTGCTGAGGGTGGCGGGCCGCCGCGGGATCGAGACGCTGAGCGCGGGAACGCCCGTGGACGGTTCGAGGACCGTCCCACCGGCGGCGGGGGCGACTGCCTGAACGGCCGACCCCGCACACGACCCCGCGTGGGATGCACAGGCCGCCCCCACCGGCCCCCGCCGCCGACCACGAGGAGCAGGCCACCTCACGGTGGCCATGACAGCCGCCCCCCCACCCGACGGCCGGGGCGGCCGCCCCTCACTTCAAGAGGTACTCGCAGAGCGACTTCTTCGCCTTGCCGCCCTTGTTGTCCGCGACCTTCTCGCCGTCGACCTTGATGACACACGGCGCCGCGCTCAGCATCCCGTCGCTGCCCTTCGTCGAACCCGGTACGACGGACACCGTGTGGCCGACCTTGGACTCCGCGCCCCGCAGGGTGACGTTCACCGTCTTCTTCCACGGCAGGTCCACCTGCTCCATGTGGTTGGTGTCGGAGACGTACATGATCTGCGTCGAGCCGGTGCCACCCCCCTCGAAGGTCACCTCGTACGTGGCCTTCTTGCCCTGGCCCCCCTGCCCGAACCGCCACCCGAACCCGAACCCGAGTCCGACCCCGACCCCGAGTCCGAGTCCGTGTCCGATTTCGCCGGTGCCTCGGCCGCGGTCCCGCCTGCCGCACGACGGCGCTTAACCAGTTGCCGTGCTCCGCGGCCGCCTGCTGCACTGGTGGCAGCCGGCGAGAGGCCGGCGCGGTCGAGCCAGTCAAGCAAGTCGAGCAAGGAGAAGAAATGCGCCGTTCGTTCATGTCCCGCCCCGAAGGAACTCACCTCTCCTCGAAGGACATGACGGTACGTGCACTCATCTGCTCCGCGCACACTGAACCTGGGCATCCTGGCCCACATCGACGCCGGTAAGACCAGCCTGACCGAGCGGCTCCTGCACGCCGCCGGTGTCATCGACGAGGTGGGCCGCGTCGACGACGGAAACACTCAGACCGATTCGCTCGCCCTGGAGCGGCAACGCGGCATCACGATCAAGTCCGCGGTCGTCTCCTTCACCGTCGCCGCCCCCGAAGGGGCCACGCCGGACGACGGTGTCACCGTCAACCTCATCGACACCCCCGGGCACCCGGACTTCGTCGCCGAGGTGGAACGGGTCCTGAGCGTGCTCGACGGCGCCGTGCTCGTGGTCTCCGCCGTGGAGGGCGTCCAGGCGCAGACCCGCGTACTGCTGCGCACCCTGCGGCGGCTGCGCGTCCCCACGCTGATCTTCGTGAACAAGACGGACCGCGCCGGGGCCCGGTACGACGGCGTCCTCCGGCACATCGCCGAGCGGCTCACCCCCGACATCGTCCCGATGGGCCCGGTGTCCGGCCTCGGCACGCGCGCGGCCCGCTGCACGCCGTTCACGGCCGAGAACGCCGAGGCCCACGGCTTCACCGCCCGCCTGGCCGAGCTGCTCGCCGGGCACGACGACGCCCTGCTCTCCGCGTACGTCGAGGGCGCGGCGCCCCTCTCGTACGACCGCCTGCGCCGGGAACTGGCACGCCAGACGGGCCGCGCCCTCGTGCACCCCGTCTTCTTCGGCTCGGCCGCCACGGGCACCGGAGTCCGCGAACTGATCGACGGCATCCGCGAGTTGCTGCCCGCGTCCGCCGGGGACGCCGAAGGGCCGCTCTCGGGGCGCGTGTTCAAGGTCGAGCGCGGCATCGCCGGGGAGAAGATCGCGTACGTACGCCTCTTCTCGGGGACCGTCCGCACGCGCGACCGCCTCGACATCCGCGACGGCACGGCGCGCCAGGCCGACACGGCAGGCGCGGCGGAGTCGGCGGACGGGGCGGAGCCCGGTCGCAGGGAGGGCAAGGTCACCGCCGTCACCGTCTTCGACCAGGGCACGGACGTGCGCCGCGCGGAGCTCCGCGCGGGGCAGATCGGCAGGCTCTGGGGACTCGGTGACGTCCGGATCGGCGACGTGATCGGCGTACCGCCCGAGCGAGCCGAGCCGGCGGGTCGCTTCTTCGCGCCGCCCACCCTGGAGACGGTCGTCAGCCCGCTGCGCCCCGCCGACCGGGCCGCCCTGCACCTCGCGCTGACGCAGCTCGCCGAGCAGGACCCGCTGATCGACCTGCGCCAGGACCCCGTGCGCCAGGAGGTGTCGGTCTCGCTCTACGGCGAGGTACAGAAGGAGGTCATCCAGGCGACGCTCGCGGCGGACTTCGGGCTGGACGTCTCCTTCCGCGAGACCACGACGATCTGCGTGGAGCGGGTCGTCGGCACGGGCGCCGCGTTCGAGCTCATCGACAAGGAGCCCAACCCCTTCCTCGCCACCGTCGGACTGCGCATCGAGCCGGCGCCGGTCGGCGCCGGGGTCGCGTTCAGGCTGGGGGTCGAGTTGGGCTCGATGCCGTACGCGTTCTTCCGGGCCGTCGAGGAGACGGTCAGGCAGACCCTGCACCAGGGGCTGCACGGCTGGCGCGTCCCCGACTGCGTGGTCACGATGACGCACGCCGGTTACTGGCCCCGGCAGAGCCACGCGCACGGCACCTTCGACAAGAGCATGTCGAGCACCGCCGGGGACTTCCGGAACCTGACGCCGCTGGTCCTGATGGACGCGCTGCGCGAGGCGGGCACGGTGGTCCACGAGCCGATGCACCGGTTCCGGCTCGACGTGCCCGCCGACACGGTCGGGGCGGTGCTGCCCACCCTCGCCCGGCTGCGGGCCGTGCCGCACACACCGACGGCGAGCGGAGCCTCGTACCGTCTGGAAGGAGACATTCCCGCGCAGCAGGTGCACGCGCTGGAGCAACTGCTGCCCGGACTCACGCGGGGCGAGGGCGAGTGGGAGTCCGCCTTCCACCACTACGAGCCGGTGCGCGGCGCCCCTCCCTCGCGGGAGCGGACGGACCACGACCCGCTCCACCGGAAGGAGTACCTGCTGCGGGTGGTGCGCAGGACGCCCGCCTGAGGAGCCCCCGGGGGTGCCTCCCCGGGGGGCGGTGGGTCAGTCCCCGAGCGGCGGGATCCGCAGGTTCCGCAGCCGCTCGGGGTCCGCGATGATGTCGATCTCCACGATCCTGCCGTCCACGACCGTGAACGACCCGATCGAGAACACCTCGCCGCCCGGAGTGGCGACCAGGCCCGGCAGACCGTTGACGAGCACGAGGTGCTGGTGGACGGCGAGGCGGGCGAACATCGCCGCCTGCCCGGCCACCGTCGCCGCGCCCCGGACGAGCTTCGACAGGCCCGAGGACAGTTCCCCGCTGTCGGCGCGCAGCACGACGTCCGGGTCGAGGAGTGCGAGCAGCGCGTCGAAGTCACCGGCCTTCGTCGCCGCCATCCACGCCTCGACGACCTCGCGCTGCTTGGCGACGTCCGTCTCCTGGGCGGGGGTCGAGCCCTGCACGCGACGGCGGGCCCGGCTGGCCAACTGCCGGGTCGCGGCGGTCGAGCGCTCGACGATGGGCGCGATCTCCTCGAAGGGCACGGCGAACATGTCGTGCAGGACGAACGCGAGCCGTTCGGCCGGCGCGAGCGTGTCCAGCACGATGAGCAGGGCGAGGCCCACGGAGTCGGCGAGCAGCACCTCCTGCTCGGGGTCGACCACGTCGACGCGGCTCACGACCGGGTCCGGCACGTGCGTCTCCAGGGAGACGTCGAGGGAGTCCTCGCGCCGGGACTGCCGGGAGCGCAGCAGGTCCAGGCAGACCCTGCCGACGACGGTCGTCAGCCAGCCGCCGAGGTTCCGCACCTCACCGGCGACGCCGGCCTCGTCACCCGCGCCGACGCCTGCGTGCTCACCCGTGCCTGCGTGCTCGCCGGTGCTGCCCGCTTTTCCGGCTGTCGCCTTGCCAGCGGCCGCCTTCTCGGTGCGGCTGAGCCGGAACCACGCCTCCTGCACGGCGTCCTCGGACTCGCTCAGCGAACCGAGCATGCGGTACGCGACCGCGTTCAGCCGGGGCCGGTGCTCCTCGAAGCGGGCGGCAAGGCTGTCCTCGGCCGCTTGGCCCGCCTGAGCGGTGTGGCCTGCCTGAGCCGCGTGGCCCGCCTGGGCCACCTGAGCCGCCTGAGCCGCCTGAGCCGCCTTGGCTGATGCGTCCTCGATCATCTCTGTCTCATTCTTCCGTCGCGATCCGTCATAGCTGTGACGGAAGTTCCCCACCCCGACGCCACACCCGAGAAGAACAGTAATGAACGTCCGTACGCGGCCACGTGCGGCCCCGACGGCCGTCCGAGGCGCTCAGAGCAGAGGCCCCAACGCCGCGCGCAGATCGCCGGGTTCGCGGAACAGGACGGCTGGCATGCCCAACGCCTGTGCCGTCGCCACGTTCTCCTGACGGTCGTCCACGAAGAGGCAGCGGTCCGCGGCGACCCCGGCGCGCTCGACCGCGGCGCGGTAGATACGGTGGTCCGGCTTGGTCACGCCGAGGTCGGCGCTGCTGATGACGTCGTCGAAGAGGCCGGCCGGACCGGTGAGGCCGAGCAGAGCCAGGTCGTCGGCCAGCCACGGCGTCGCGTTCGTCACCAGGAGCACCGGCAGCCCCGCCGCGCGGACCTTCCGGAGCATCCCCACCACCGCCTCGTCGGCGTGGAACCCGGTGGCGGCCAGCGTCGTCCCGAGCCGGTGCCCGCGCTCCCACGGCACCCGGTCGACGAGACCTCGGGCGATCGAGTCGATCCACTGCTCCCTGGTGATCTCCCCGCGCATCAACGGCAGGTCGGTCGCGGGCGCGAACGCGATCTCGGCGGTGCTGCCCCGCGGCAGCCCGAACGCGTCCTCCAGCCGCTCCAGTTTCCCCATGTCGTAGAAGCGGATCACACCGTCGAGGTCGCTCAACACGGCGTCGAACGCCCGGCCACAGATCGTCACCGCACGAGTCCGTCAGTCAGCCGTCGCTCGTGTCCCACAAGCGCGGGGGCAGGCCTACGTCCAGATGTCCCGGCACGGAGTCCGCCCGCGCCGCACCTCTTACCTCTCTTACCGCTCTTACCGTGACTTCTCACCGAGCACCTCGCGCACAGTGTCCCGCACCCGCTGCTGGTCCCTGCGTACGGCCGCGTACCGGGACTTGTTGCGGCGCAGATCCGCGCGCTGCACCTCGTTGCTGACGGCCCACCACACGCCGGCGGTGTTCAGCTCCCGCTTGCAGGTGACATCGGCGACGGCGGTCCCCAACTCGCGGCTCGTCCGGCCCGTGTTCCCGTCGTCGCGGCCCCTGCGCCACTCCTTGTCACGAAAGGCGGCCATCGGAGTCTCGTACGTCCTGAAGCCCTTGCCCGCGACGCAGCGCGACCAGTCCCGGAAGGCCCGGCGCACCCGCTCGTCCTCGGCGACAACCTTGTCGAGTTTCTCCTGGCGCCCGGCCACGTACGTCCACATGCGGTCCACGTCCGCCACGCCCCTGACGAGCCGCCGTGCGCCCTCGGCGGAACAGCCGCCCCCGGGGACCTCGCGGCCGTTGACCACGCGCTTGCCCGCCGTGCCGTGCAGTACGCCGCCCTCACGTTCCGTCGGCGCACGTCCCGTCGGCAGGATCCTCTTCAGCTCGGCCTCGGTGCGTTCCGGGTCGAAGCCATAGCCCCAGCGGCGCGCCTGGCGCAGGTCGAGCATCCCGTACGAGGGCATCGCGACCATCGTCATGGTGGCGGAGTAGGACTCGGCCATCAGGGGCCCCAGGCCGGGTTCGAGCGGAAAGTCGTCAAACCCGAACGAGCGCATGCACCGCCGCACCTCATACGACTGGGCCCGCGCGATACGCCCCCTGTCCCGCGCGCTGAACTCCCTCTTCTCCAAAGGAAGCTGGCGGTAATCCCGCTCGGTCTTCACCCGGGGCACGCCGGGCTCCAGAGCGTACGCGGGCACGGAGCCACCGGAGCCCGTACCCAGGCCGGCACCACTCCCATACCCCACCAACACCAGCACCACCGCCGCCGCCGCTGTCGCCACCAGGGCGACCGCCCCGGACCCCCACCGCACCGTCATCGCTCCCCTTCCCCGTGACCACCGCTAGGACCTGTCTGACGATTCTTGTCGAATCAGCGAGCGCCCGTTGAGTAGGCGGTCCGGAGGCACGCCGACCAGCTCGCACCTTTTGCCGGGCAGAACCTATGGGCGGCGGGCCAGCAGGTGTGCGTCGAGAAAGCCCCGTTCGGAGGCCGGGTCGTGGAGCAGCCGAGCGAAAGGAACGAGCCCGGCATCGGTCAGCAGTTCGGCGAGGTGGTCCGCCGGCCAGCTGTAGGCAGGTGCGACCTTGTGGTCGAACTGGACCGGCTCCGGTCCGTCGGTCCCGAAGAAGGAGACCAGGAGCACGCCACCCGGCGCCAGGACGCGGACCTGCTCGGTGAGCAGCTCCGGCAGTTCGTCCGGTGGGGTGTGGATCATTGAGTAGTGGGCCAGTACGCCGCCGAGCACGCCGTCCTCGATCGGCAAGGACTCCATCCGCGCCTCCTGGAAGCGCAGCGCCGGGTTGGCCCGTCGAGCGTGGTCGACCATGCCGTGGGACAGGTCGAGTCCGAAGGCGTCCAGGCCCAATTCGTGCAGCATGGCCGTCAGATGTCCGGGCCCGCATCCAACGTCCGCTGCCCGCAGGTTGCCCGTCGCGCGCACCAGTTCGGCGAAAGTGCTGATCATGGCCCGGGCGAACGGCTGCGTCTCCAGCCGGCCTGCGAACAGCGATGCGTACAGCTCAACGACTCCGTCGTAGGCCGCCCTGGTCTCGTCCTGATGATTCGCCACAGGGAGGACCTTATAGCCGGTCCGATAAGCAATCTTGTGGCAGCTCGAGGCGAGGTGACAGACGCGGCGTGGGAGCGGATAGAGCCCCTGCTGCCGCAGGCGGACGGACGTGGCCGTCCATGGCGTGATCACCGGCAGGTGGTCAATGGTGTGTTGTGGCGGCTGCGGACTGGGGCTCCTTGGCGCGACCTGCCCCAGCGGTACGGGCCGTGGCAGACCGTTTACGAGCGGTTCGCCCGCTGGGAGGTGGACGGCACCTGGGCAAGACTGTTGGAGCACGTCCAGGTCCGCGACGACGCGATGGACCGGGTGGAATGGACAGTCGCCGTCGATTCCACGATCAACCGGGCCCATCAGCACGCCGCCGGCGCACGCAAAAGGGGGCAGCAGGCCGGGACAATCAGGAAGATCCGGGCCGCTCACAGGCACGCCAGGCCCTTGGTCGCTCCCGAGGCGGGCTGACCACCAAGGTCCACCTCGCCGTCGACGGCCGGGGCCTGCCATTGTCGATCGTGCTCACGCCCGGCAATGTCAACGACGCCACCGCGTTCACCCAGGTCCTTGACGAGATCTGCGTCCCACGCATCGTCACGGGCCGCCCGCGCACGACGCCGACGCGGGTGCTGGGCGACAAGGCCTATTCCAGCCGGGCGATCCGCCACCTGCTGCGGTGTCGGGGCATCACTGCCACGATTCCCGAACGCCGCGACCAGATCGCAAACCGCCGTCGACGCGGCAACCTCGGCGGCCGCCCACCCGTCTTCGATAAAGAGGTCTACCGCGACCGCAACGTGGTCGCGCGATGCTTCTCCCGTCTCAAGCAGTTCCGTGCGATCGCCACCAGGTTCGACAAGCTCGCCACTCGCTACCGCGCCGGAGTCATCCTGGTCGCGCTGATTCTCTGGCTTCGTGAATCGACCAGGTGATCATTTGTCAGACACGCCCTAGCTGCTGAGCCGCCCTCCGGCCGCCCGGAACCCCCTGCCGCCGCGACCCGCCCGTCGTCAACGCACCCGACATCACCTGCCCGAGCCCCGGCTGCCCGAGCCGGACGGAACTCCTCGAAGCACGAACCCCCGAACGCCCTGCGCCGCCACACAACCGTACCGACCGGCTCATGGCGGGCCCCGACCGCAGAACCGGGCCCCTGCCCGTACCTACGGGTCATTACCGCTCGGTCCCGCGAAGCAGCCCCACAGCGCCCGGAACCTCCCCGTAGCCGCATGCCGTCCCGCCCGCTTCCTCACGACGTCAGCCCGCCGCCCCTGGCTCCCGCCACATGGGCCACATCCGCGGCCCGTCCGGCAGATCGAGCGGCGCCCCGGTGAAGGCGAACCCCAACCGTTCGTACAGGTCGCGGCTCCGCGCGTTGCTCGCCTCCAGATAGGCGTGCAGGCCCTCCCGATCACACCGTTCGAGAACGGCGGTGATCAGCGCCGTGCCGAGCCCCTCCCCCTGTCGCCCCGGCCGCACGGCGATCATGTGCAGGTACTCATGCGCCCGGTCGGTGGGATGCGCCGCGTCCGTCATCCGCCCGATCAACTCGACCCGCTCGTTCTCCGGATCGACCGCCTGCCGCAACAACGCGGGCCCGTCCATCTCGCCCGGCACGGCCCCCTCCGCGACGCCCTCCGCCTCCGCCCCCTGTGAAGCGGTCGCCGGGACGGACCACCACAGTGCCGCCGCGTCACCGTCCTCGGTGACCTCTATGCACCCCTCTTGGAGCGCGAGGTCGAAGAAGGCGCCCATCAACGCGCCGTGCCTGCGCCGCCGATGCTCCTCGCCGGGGAAAACCCATCTGCTCACCGGGTCCCACGTGAACGCCTCGTCGAGCAACCGCACCACGTCGGCCCGGTCCCCCTCCCCCGCTCTACGGATCGCCACGCCCACAGCCAGCCCCGCCCCTCACCACTCGTCCGCATCCGACGACGCGCCGCCCACCCGCGCACGCCTCAACTGCGCGTGTCGGCTCGCCGGTTGCAGCCTAGGTGATCGCCTCCTGGCCCACAGCAGTCCCTCCGCACCCCGCCCGCCCCTACGCGGCGCGCAGCGCCCTCGCCCCCCTCCCCCTCATCCAGAACGCCCCCTCAACCACCTCCCATTCGTCGCAACCCAACCCAGCCCTCCCCCTCCAGACCCCGCACCTCAGGCCCGTCCCATGCACCCCCGCCCCGCCCGCCCCAGGCGCCTCAATGCGTACGCCGCGTCACGAACTCGGCGAGTGCCAGCAACCCGCCCGCCGCCTCGGGGTCCGGCACCGCCCTCGCGAGCTGGCCTATCGCCCTCGACATCCGGTCGGCCGCGTGCACCGTGGCCCAGTCGCGTCCACCCGCGCGCTCCACCGCGCGGGCCGCCCGCTCCAGTTCGCCCCCGCTCTCGGCGAGCGGGCCGCTGTAGAGCCCGGCAAGCTCCACCGCGGCCGGCGTACCGGAGGCGAGCGCGGCGACCACCGGCAGGGATTTCTTGCGGGCCACGAGATCGGCGCCGGCGGGCTTGCCCGTGTGGCCGGGGTCGCCCCAGATGCCGATGACGTCGTCGATGAGCTGGAAGGCAAGCCCGGCCTCCCTGCCGAAGCCGTCGAGCGCGTCGACCACCTCCGGCCCGGCGCCCGCGTACAGCGCCCCGAGCGCGCACGCACATCCCAACAGCGCCCCGGTCTTGGCCTCGGCCGTGGCAAGGCACTCCGCGAGCGAGACCTCGTCGGGCCCGCGCCGCTCCATCGCGCAATCCGCGTGCTGCCCGGCACACAGCTCCACGACACAACGGGCGAGGCGGGCGGCCGCCGCCGGGGCCCCCGGGTGGGGGTCCTCGGCGAGCAGCCGCTGTGCCAGGGCCTGCAGGGCGTCCCCGACGAGGATCGCGTCGGCGTCACCGAAGACGGTCCACGCGGTGGGCCGGTGCCTGCGCGTCGTGTCGCGGTCCATCACGTCGTCGTGCAGGAGCGTGAAGTTGTGGATCAGCTCCACGGCCGCCGCGGCCCGGACGGCCCCGGCGGGGTCCCCGCCGAGCGCCCGCACCGCGGCGAGCACGAGCGCCGGCCGGACGGCCTTGCCCGCGTTCCCCTCGGCCGGCGTGCCGTCCGCGTGCTCCCAGCCGAAGTGGTAGCGCGCGACGCGGCGCAGGGACCGGGGCAGCGAATCGACCGCCCCGCGCAGCTCCGGATCGACGTACGCGCGCGCTGCCGCGAGGATCTCCGCGGCCTCCTGCCCGTCGCCGGACCCTGGTGGCCCCGCCGCCCGCACCTGGCCCGCCGTGTCCGTTGTCATGTCCGTCATGGACTCACCCCGGAAAGGAAGGGGACGGTGGCGGTTCCTCGGCCCGTGGGCGCGTACGCAGGGGGTGTACCCGGCGCGGTCGCCACGGACACGGTCGGGGGTCAACTCCAGCGGCCGATCTCTACGTTCTCCAGGACACCGAGCGCGTCGGGCACGAGCACGGCGGCGGAGTAGTAGGTCGAGACCAGGTAGGAGATGATCGCCTGCTCGCTGATGCCCATGAACCGCACGGACAGGCTCGGCTCGATCTCGTCGGGGATGCCGCTCTGCCGCAGGCCGACGACGCCCTGCTCCTCCTCGCCCGTACGCATACAGATGATGGACGTCGTGCGGGCCTCGGTCACCGGGATCTTGTTGCACGGGAAGATCGGCACCCCGCGCCAGGTGGGGATCCTGTTGCCGGCCATGTCGATGGTCTCGGGGACCAGGCCCCGCTTGTTCAGCTCGCGGCCGAACGCGGAGATCGCGCGCGGGTGGGCGAGGAAGAGCTTGGATCCGCGCCTGCGGCTGAGCAGTTCGTCCAGATCGTCCGGGCCGGGCACACCGTCGTGCGGTTGGATCCGCTGGTCGTACTCGCAGTTGTTCAGGAGTCCGAACTCGCGGTTGTTGATCAGCTCGTGTTCCTGGCGCTCCTTGAGCGCCTCGACGGTGAGCCGCAACTGCTGCTCGGTCTGGTTCATGGGCTGGTTGTAGAGGTCGGCCACGCGCGTGTGGATGCGCAGGACGGTCTGGGCGACGCTCAACTCGTACTCACGCGGTGACGTCTCGTAGTCCACGAAGGTGCCCGGCAGCACCGCCTCGCCGACGTGCCCGGCCGAGAGGTCGATGGCCGCCTCGCCGTGCCTGTTGGTGCGCTGGGCGGGGATGGACCGCAGCCGCTGGAGGTGGTCACGCAGTGCTTCGCTGCGCTCGGCGACCTGCTCGAGATCCTGCCTCGGCAGGGTGAGCACGGTGCACGGCGTCACCGCGCGCGCCGTGTACTCCCAGATGGCCTCCGAGTCGAGGAGGGTCGACTCTCCGAAATACGAGCCGTCGGCCAGTGTCCCCAGCACGGCGTCGTTCCCGTACGGGCCCGAGCCGACCTTCTCCACCCGCCCGTGCGCGAGCAGGAAGACCTCGTCCGCCTGGCTCCCGAAGGAGGTCAGCATCTCGCCCGCGGCGAACTCCCGCTGCCGGCAGCGCCGCGCCAGCTCGCCCAGCACCTCCTGGTCGTCGAAGTCCCGGAGCACCGGCAGCTCGCGCAGCTCCGCCGGAATGACCTCCACCTGGTCGCCCGTCTTCACAAAGGTCACGCGGCCGTCACCGACCGAGTAGCTCAGCCTTCGGTTCACCCGGTACGTGCCGCCCTGCACCTGCACCCACGGCAGCATCCGCAGCAACCAGCGCGAGCTGATCTCCTGCATCTGCGGCACCGACTTGGTGGTGGTGGCCAGATTCCGCGCGGCCGATGTGCCGAGGCTCTTCTGCGGCTGCTCCGACTGCTCGCGGATCTCTTCGCCTACCGACATTGGTGTGCCCTCCCGAGTACCTGCGGTGATATGCGCCCACCAGCCTTCCAGCACCGAACGTGTCGGCGCCATTACACAAACGAGCGGGAATGGATCACGGTCGAACGGGGCAGGGGGCACGTTTCCACTCGTTCGGCGTACCCGTCTCGCCCGCACGGCGCCGGGGAACTGCAAGATCCCGGCCGCCGTTGAACACTTTGCGGGGCGTCCACCGCCCGCACCCTTCACCTCGACCGCAGGAGACAGCAATGGCAGGCTTCCTGGACCGCGCCAAAGAGCAGGCGCAGCGCGGCCTCACCCAAGGCAAGCAGAAGCTCGACGAGGTGCAGGAGAAGCGTGCGGGGGACGCTCTCCTGAAGAAGCTCGGCGCGGCGTACTACGCGGAGCGCCGGGGGACCGGTTCCCCCCAGGCCACCCAGCAGGCGCTGGAGGCCGTGGAATCCCACATCGCGACCCACGGGGACGCCTTCTTGCACGGCACCTGACCGGATCGGCTCGCACGCCGCCCGAACAGCCCCCCGGAGGGATTCCGAACAGCTGGTCCGATCTCGGGTCCTCCGGTACAAGCAGGGCATACGAGGCGGCCCGCGGCAGGCGGCCGTCGCGCCCCGCAAAGGAGGCGGCCATGGCCTCACCCATGTCCGCGGGACGCTTCTTGGAGGCACTGCGAGACGAAGGCGTGACCGTCGTCGAGGTCGGCGACTGGGAGCACCACAACCGCGATCACAAGGGCCCCTGGGGCCCCGTGCACGGCGTGATGATCCACCACACCGTCACGTCGGGCAGTGAGCGCACGGTGGAGATCTGCCGCGACGGGCACCCGTCGCTGCCCGGGCCGCTCTGTCACGGCGTGATCACCAAGGACGGCTCCGTGCACCTCGTCGGCTACGGCCGCGCCAACCACGCCGGGCTCGGCGACGACGAGGTGCTGCGCGCGGTCATCGCCGAGAAGCGGCTCCCTGTGGACAACGAGGCCAACACCGACGGCAACCGCCACTTCTACGGCTTCGAGTGCGAGAACCTCGGCGACGGCGAGGACCCCTGGCCCGAGGCCCAGCTGGACGCCGTCGAGAGGGTCTCGGCCGCCATCTGCCGGGTTCACGGCTGGACGGAGCGCTCGGTGATCGGCCACCTGGAGTGGCAGCCCGGCAAGGTGGATCCGCGCGGATTCACCATGGACGAGATGCGTCGGCGCGTCGAGGAACGCCTCAAGTAGCCATCGGGGAGCCCGCGCGCCGTGCTCCTGTCGCCTGACCACCCCCTGCCGGGCGGCGTGCCGCGGGGGACAATGGCGGGGTGCACCCCACCCCGCCCGCCGGTCCGAGCCCCCGGCTCCCGTCGCCGCTGCAGCGCCTACAGGACGAGCGTTTCGACCGGCACGGCGTGCGTCTGCTGCTCAAGCGCGACGACCTGATCCACCCCGAGCTGCCGGGCAACAAGTACCGCAAGCTCGTCCTGAACCTCCGTGCCGCCGCTGACGCGGGCCACGACACCCTGCTCACCTTCGGCGGCGCCTACTCCAACCATCTGCGCGCCACCGCGGCGGCGGGCCGCCTCCTCGGCTTCGCCACGATCGGTGTCGTGCGCGGTGACGAACTCGCCGGACGTCCTCTCAACCCGTCCCTGGCCCGGTGCCGTGCCGACGGCATGCGGCTGCGTTTCGTCGACAGGGCGACGTACCGCGCCAAGCGTGAGCCCGAAACACTCGCCGCGATCCTGCGCGAGGCGGGCGCGCGGTCCCCGTACGTGATTCCGGAGGGCGGCAGCAATGCCCTGGCCGTACAGGGCTGTACGGCGCTCGGAGAGGAACTGCGCGAGCACACCGATGTGGCGGCCGTGGCCTGCGGTACCGGCGGCACCCTCGCGGGCCTGGCCGCCGGCCTGGGCCCGGACCGGCGGGCGCTCGGCATACCGGTCCTCAAGGGCGGCTTCCTGGACGCCGACATAAAGGCGCTGCAACAGGAGACGTTCGGTGCCCCGACCGGCAACTGGCGCCTGGACGACCGCTTCCACTGCGGCGGCTACGCCCGGACGCCTCCCGAGCTGCTCGCTTTCGCCGAGGACTTCGAACGCCGCCACGGCCGGGAAACGGGCCTCTCCGTAGAACGCCTCTACGTCGCCAAGCTCCTCTACGCGCTGACCGCCCTCTCCGAAGAGGGCGCCTTCCCGCCCGGCACGCGGGTCACCGCGGTCATCACCGGGGCCGGCGACACCCCGGCTCAGTCCTCGACCTCCCGGTAGGCCGCCGCCTCCTCCAGGTCCAGTTTGCGCAGCAGCGTCCGCATCATCTCGTCGTCGATGCGCCGCTCGTCCCGCATCCTCACGAACACCTCGCGCTCCGCGGCGATCGCCTCGCGCGCCAGCCGCCGGTAGGTGTCGTCGGCCGACTCGCCCGTCACGGGATTGGGTTGGCCGAGCCGCTCCCACACGGAGTTGCGGCGGCGCTCCAGAACGGTGCGCAGACGGTCCTGGAGCGGTTGCGGGAGGCAGTTGCGCTCGTCCCGCATGAGGTCCTCGACGCGGGCCTCCGCGGCCTGCGAGGCGGCGTTCTGCGCCTGCGCCTCGGCGAGCGTCTGCGCCTGCGCGTCACGGCCCGGCAGCTTCAGGACACGGATCAGCCACGGCAGTGAGAGCCCCTGCACGACGAGCGTGCCGATGACGGTGGTGAAGGTCAGAAACAAGACAAGGTTGCGCGCGGGGAAGGGCTCCCCGTTCTCCATGACGAGAGGGATCGAGAAGGCGATGGCCAGGGAGACCACACCGCGCATCCCCGCCCAGCTGACGATCAGCGGCCTGCGCCAGTCCATGTCGTCCTCGCGCTCCCGGATCCGCGCCGACAGGGCCCGTGGCAGGTAGGTGGCCGGGTAGGACCACACGAACCGCGCCGCGACGACGAGGAGGAACACCCCTGCCGCGTACCAGGCCGCCTGTCCGACGCCGTACTCTCCGAGCCCCTTGAGCACGATCGGCAGTTGCAGGCCGATGAGCGCGAAGACCGACGACTCCAGGATGAACGCGACGACCTTCCACACCGCGGCCTCCTGCAACCGCGTCTCGAAGTCGACCTGCCAGGACCGGTGCCCCAAGTAGAGGGCCACGACCACCACGGCGAGCACTCCGGAGGCGTGCACCTGTTCCGCGGCGGCGTACGCGACGAAGGGGATGAGCAGGGAGAGGGTGTTCTGCAGCATCGCCTCCTTGAGGTGGGTGCGCAGCCAGTGGATCGGCACCATCAAGAGCAGGCCCACGCCGATCCCGCCGACCGCGGCGACCAGGAACTCCCGCACCCCGCCCGACCAGCTCGCGCCCTCCCCGACCGCCGCCGCGAGGGCCACCTTGTAGGCGGTGATCGCGGTCGCGTCGTTCACCAGGGACTCGCCCTGGAGGATGGTGGTGATCCGTGCGGGCAGCCCCACCCTGCGGGCGACGGCGGTCGCGGCGACCGCGTCGGGCGGCGCGATCACGGCGCCGAGCACCAGGGCCGCCGTCAGCGGCAGATCGGGGATCAGCAGGTAGGCGAGCCAGCCGACGGCGAGCGTCGCGAACAGGACGTAGCCGACCGAGAGCAGCGCCACGGGCCTGATGTTGGCCCGCAGGTCCAGGTAGGAGCTCTCCAGTGCCGCCGTGTGCAGCAAGGGGGGCAGGAGCAGCGGCAGCACGATGTGCGGGTCGAGGTGGTAGTCGGGCACTCCGGGGACGTACGAGGCGATGAGCCCGACGCCGACCAGGAGCAGCGGCGCCGGCAGGGGGGTCCTGCGTGCGGCCCCCGCCACCGCGGCGCTCGCCGCGATCAATGCCACCAGGGGCAGTACGTCCATCGGCAGACCCCTCCGCCTTCCGCGTTCTCGTCGTAACCTGGCAATCATGAACGAGTGCCAGCACGTCGCGGCGCTGCCCCACCCCGAGGTGGCCCCGCTGAGCGAGACCTGCCTCGAGTGCCTGGCGGCCGGCAGTCACCCCGTCCAGCTGCGGCTGTGTCTGGAGTGCGGCCATGTGGGCTGCTGCGACTCCTCGCCGTTCCGGCACGCGACCGCGCACTTCGAGGAGACCTCACACGCAGTGATGAGGACCTTCGAGCCGGGAGAGAGCTGGCGCTGGTGCTTCGTGGACGGTTCGATCGTCTGACGCCTGGGTACGTCAACCCGACGCCTCTTCTTTCCAATTGGGCCTGCGAGACCCCTAGCCACTGTGCGTACCCATATGCTTACTATGAGTGACAGCTACGGGGCGGGGTCCCCGGGACACGGAGCTGGGCAGCGCGGTAGCGTCACCGCATAACTACGTGGTGCGTTACCCGTGTGACGCAGTCCGGACCGCCGCTGGGCGGCGGTGCTGGAACCCCGAAAGTGCTTGTACCACCTTGGAGGTGAGGGTGTCCCAGATCGCAGGCGAGCCCGGGAATCAGGACTTCGTGGAGGTCCGCCTTCCGGCTGCGGGTGCCTACCTGTCGGTGCTGCGGACGGCGACGGCCGGCCTCGCGGCGCGTTTGGACTTCACTCTCGACGAGATCGAGGACCTCCGCATCGCGGTCGACGAGGCCTGCGCGATCCTGCTCCAGCAGGCCGTGCCGGGCTCCGTGCTCAGCTGTGTCTTCCGGCTCGTCGACGACTCGTTGGAGGTGACGGTCTCGGCGCCCACGACCGACGGCCGGGCCCCGGAGCGGGACACCTTCGCCTGGACTGTGCTGTCGGCCCTCGCGGGCCAGGTGGACTCCACCGTCGCCGAGGACAACACCGTCTCGATCAGCCTCTACAAGAAGCGCGGCGCGGGACCCGGGCCGGCGTGAGGAACGGGGACGGTCCGGTGCGTGACGAAGAGCGCGGCACACAGAGTCTGCCCGCCGACGGCAGGGAGGGGGTACGCCCTATGGCCACCGGGATCCCCGAACAGCAGGCCAAACCTCACCCGGAGGACCCGGGAAGCCCCGGGCCCATGACGGTGGCCGATGTGTCGGAGCAGGCAGAGCCGACCGCCAAGGGGGAGCCGAAGCAGCTCTCCGGCCGGGGCGGCGGGCGACGGGCGGGAAACATGAGCGAGCAGCACAGCCGGCACGATCCACAGGACCGAAGCGGCGCACGCGCGATGTTCATCGAGCTGCGCGGCCTGCCGACCGGCAGCGTGGAGTACGCGGAACTGCGCAATCAGCTGGTCCGCATGCACCTGCCGCTCGTCGAGCACCTGGCCCGCCGCTTCCGCAACCGCGGCGAGCCCCTCGACGACCTCACCCAGGTCGCCACGATCGGTCTGATCAAGTCGGTGGACCGCTTCGACCCGGAGCGCGGCGTGGAGTTCTCCACGTACGCGACGCCGACGGTCGTCGGTGAGATCAAGCGCCACTTCCGCGACAAGGGGTGGGCGGTCCGGGTCCCCAGACGCCTCCAGGAGCTGCGGCTGTCGCTGACGTCGGCCACGGCCGAGCTGTCCCAGCTGCACGGCCGCTCACCCACGGTGCACGAACTCGCCGAGAAACTGGCCATCTCCGAGGAGGAGGTCCTGGAGGGCCTGGAGTCGGCCAACGCCTACTCCACCCTGTCGCTGGACGTCCCGGACACCGACGACGAGTCCCCGGCCGTGGCGGACACCCTGGGCGCCGAGGACGAGGCCCTGGAAGGTGTCGAGTACCGCGAATCCCTCAAGCCACTCCTGGAAGACCTTCCCCCGCGCGAAAAGCGCATCCTGCTCCTGCGCTTCTTCGGCAACATGACCCAGTCGCAGATCGCGCAGGAGGTCGGCATCTCGCAGATGCACGTCTCGCGTCTGCTCGCGCGCACGCTCGCGCAGCTGCGCGAGAGGCTTCTGGTGGAGGAGTAGCGGTTACTTCTCGCCCGGTACGCCGCCGGGGCCCCGGATGCCCAGGGCCTCGGTCGTCGCGGGGTGGACCAGGAGCACCAGCGAGGCGACCGCCACGACGGCGAGGGCGATCCCGGCCGGGATCGCCGCGCTGTCGGCCTGGAGCAGCTGCCAGGCCACCGGCAGGGCCATGATCTGGGTGATGATCGCGGGGCCGCGGCTCCACCGGCGCAGCCTCAGCAGACCGCGGGCCGCCAGCAGCGGCAGCAGTGCGAGGACGATCAGGGTGACACCACCGGTCTCGGCCTGCCGCGGATTGTCGGGCGACCCGGCGAGACCCATCACGAGCATGTAGACGCCCCCGGCGAGCAGGGCGAGGCCCTCCAGCGCGGTCAGGGCGGCAGCGGCGGTCAGCCGCGCGGGACGCGGGCCCGACTCGGCCGGTTCCGGGGCTTGAGGGGTGGATTTCCGCTGAGTGCTCACCCCAGCAGGGTAGCTCCGCGTAGCCGCGCACCGGCACCTCGGTCTGGGTCGGGTAAAGGCCGCTGGGTAGGCTTCTGGGCATGCGTGCACTCCTCGTGGTCAACCCGGCGGCAACCACCACCAGTGCGCGTACGCGTGACGTGCTGGTCCACGCGCTGGCGAGCGAGATGAAGCTGGAGGCGGTCACCACGGAGTACCGCGGGCACGCCCGGGACCTGGGCCGGCAGGCCGCGGAGAGCAAGGACATCGAGCTGGTCGTCGCCCTGGGTGGCGACGGCACGGTCAACGAAGTCGTCAACGGCCTGCTGCACCACGGTCCCGACCCGGACCACCTTCCGCGTCTCGCGGTCGTCCCCGGCGGCTCCACCAACGTCTTCGCGCGCGCCCTGGGGCTGCCGAACGACGCCGTGGAGGCCACCGGCGCCCTGCTGGACGCCCTGCGCGAGGGCAGCGAGCGCACGGTGGGGCTCGGCATCGCCGGCGGCACGCCGGGCACCGAGGACGAGGCCATTCCCTCGCGCTGGTTCACGTTCTGTGCCGGTCTCGGCTTCGACGGAGGCGTGGTCGGCAGAGTCGAACAGCAGCGCGAGCTGGGCAGACGGTCGACGCACGCCCTCTATGTGCGCCAGGTGCTCCGCCAGTTCCTGGACGAGCCCCACCGGCGGCGCGGGATGATCACGGTGGAGCGCCCCGGCGAGGACCCGGTGACGGACCTGGTGATGTCGATAGTCTGCAACACCTCGCCCTACTCCTACCTGGGCAATCGTCCCCTGTACGCCTCTCCGCAGGCCTCCTTCGACACGGGCCTGGACGTGCTCGGTCTCAAGAAGCTCTCCACGGCCGCGGTGGCCCGTTACGGGACGCAGCTCCTGACCTCCACGCCGGAGCGGGGACCGCACGGTAAGCACGCGGTCACGCTGCACGACCTCACCGACTTCACCTTGCATTCGAAGGTCCCGCTCCCCCTCCAGATGGACGGCGACCACCTGGGACTGCGCACGAGCGTGACGTTCACAGGCGTTCGCCGTGCACTGCGTGTGATTGTGTGAGTGGAAGGGCCCAAAGTCCTTTCACTCGAACGTTTAGGCCAGGGTCCACCCCATAGAAGTACGGCTGTGACCCAGTCGACACTGAGGAATCAAAAAAAACTTTCCTGAAGGGGTTGTATCCGCCGCCGAGGTTTGCGAATCTCTACATGGCGATCGGGACGGCCCGCAACATCGGCCCCACAGAGAGCCAGAACCCCTCCTCCATCACAGGTCCACACCAGGCGACTGGGCGTCGGCCCTTCCCGTGTCGAGGGATTCGTGAAAGCGTTCACATTCACAAGCAACAGCATGTAATACCAAGGAGAGGTAGCAGCCATGGACTGGCGTCACAACGCCGTTTGCCGCGAGGAAGACCCCGAGCTCTTCTTCCCCATCGGCAACACCGGTCCTGCGCTGCTGCAGATCGAGGAAGCCAAGGCCGTCTGCCGCCGCTGCCCCGTCATGGAGCAGTGCCTGCAGTGGGCGCTTGAGTCCGGCCAGGACTCCGGCGTCTGGGGTGGCCTCAGCGAGGACGAGCGCCGTGCAATGAAGCGCCGCGCCGCTCGCAACCGTGCACGCCAGGCCAGCGCCTGACGCCCACGCCCCCTACGAGCCTCAGCTTGGCGGCGCGTACAGCGAGTACGCATCTCCCGCCCCCGAGCCGCAGCCGCGCAGTACCCCCGATGCGCATCGCAACGTGAGCAGTGAGCCCCGGACCGAAGTGGTCCGGGGCTCACTGCTGTGTCCAGCGCTTCCTGCCCACCGAGTGCCCGCCGCGTGCCCACCGAGTGCCCGCCGCGTGCCCGCCGAGTGCCGGGCGCCTGCCTGCCGGCTACTGACGGCTACTGGCGGTTACTTGTCCGCGCGGACCGGGACGTCGAGGAGGACCTTGGTGCCGCGCTCCGGGGCGCGGACCATGTCGAAGGTGCCGCCGAGCTCCCCCTCCACCAGGGTGCGCACGATCTGGAGACCGAGGTTGCCGGAGCGGTGCGGGTCGAAGCCCTCGGGGAGACCGACCCCGTCGTCCTGCACCGTGATCAGCAGCCGCGTGTCCTTGGTCGTACCGCCGCGCACCGCCGACACCTCGACCGTGCCGGTCTCCCCTTCCCGGAAGCCGTGCTCCAGGGCGTTCTGCAGGATCTCCGTGAGGACCATCGAGAGGGGGGTCGCCACCTCCGCGTCGAGGATGCCGAATCGTCCGGTGCGCCGGCCCGCGACCTTCCCGGGCGAGATCTCGGCGACCATCGCGAGGACCCGGTCGGCGATCTCGTCGAACTCGACGCGCTCGTCCAGATTCTGCGAGAGCGTCTCGTGGACGATGGCGATGGAGCCCACCCGGCGCACCGCCTCCTCCAGTGCCTCCCGGCCCGTGGCCGAGTCGATGCGCCGGGCCTGGAGGCGCAGCAGCGCGGCGACCGTCTGGAGATTGTTCTTCACCCGGTGGTGGATCTCCCGGATGGTCGCGTCCTTGGTGATCAATTCCCGTTCGCGGCGGCGCAGTTCGGTGACGTCGCGCAGGAGTACGAGAGAGCCGATGCGGGGCCCCTTGGGCTTGAGCGGGATCGCGCGCAGCTGGATCACCCCGTCGCCGCCCTCGATCTCGAACTCGCGAGGCGCCCAGCCGCTGGCGAGTTTGGCCAGTGCCTCGTCCACCGGGCCGCGGGACGGGGCGAGTTCGGCCGTGGCCCGGCCCAGGTGGTGACCGACCAGGTCGGAGGCGAGCCCCAGACGGTGGTACGCGGAGAGCGCGTTCGGTGACGCGTACTGGACGATGCCGTCGGCGTCGAGCCTGAGCAGTCCGTCCCCCACACGGGGGGAGGCGTCCATGTCGACCTGTTGCCCCTCGAAGGGGAACGATCCCGCGGCGATCATCTGCGCGAGGTCGGACGCCGACTGGAGGTAGGTCAGCTCCAGGCGCGAAGGGGTACGGACAGTGAGCAGGTTGGTGTTGCGGGCGATCACCCCGAGGACGCGCCCTTCCCTGCGTACGGGGATGGACTCGACGCGCACCGGGACCTCCTCGCGCCACTCCGGGTCGCCCTCGCGCACGATGCGGCCCTCGTCCAGGGCGGCGTCGAGCAGGGGGCGGCGGCCGCGCGGGACGAGGTGGCCGACCATGTCGTCCTGGTAGGAGGTGGGGCCGGTGTTGGGCCGCATCTGCGCCACGGAGACGTAGCGGGTGCCGTCGCGCGTGGGGACCCACAGGACGAGGTCGGCGAAGGAGAGGTCGGAGAGCAGCTGCCACTCCGAGACCAGCAGATGCAGCCACTCGAGGTCGGAGTCGCCGAGGGCGGTGTGCTGGCGTACGAGGTCGTTCATGGAGGGCACGTGTGCGAGCGTACCTGCCGTGTGCGGCGGGTCCTGTCGGGGAGATTCCCGACGAGCCGCGGCGCCAGGGCGGGACCCTCAACCCGCCCACGGCACCGCAGCCCTTCAGGTGCACCGGCCGCCAGAATGTGCGGTACTGGCGGGCCGATCGTGAGGATCCGGCGCGGTCAGGGCAGAGAGCGCCGGCTCCTCGGTCCGCTCTCCTGTGCGGGAAGAGCGGAGGCTTTACCCACGCATTGTGGACTAGACCATTCTCCCCTGTCTACGCGTGCGCGGGATCTTTGCATGGCGGCCGCGTCCGTCAGGGGCTCCTCCTCGGCCGTCAGACTCCATTGTGCGCCCGCGGAGCCTGTGGCCACGCCCGCATGGCCAGCTCGGCGACCGCTTCCAGCTGTTCCCTGGTGGCACCGTCCCTCGCCTGCTGGGACATGCCCTGGAAAACCGCCCCCGTGTAGCGGGCGAGCGCCGCCGGATCGACGCTCGCCGGCAGTTCCCCCGCCGCGACCGCCGCGCGGATGCGGGACTCGATGCCCGCGATGGTGGCGTTGCGCCGCTCGCGGAGGCCCTCCTCCACCTCGGGCGTCGTGCAGTTGGTGGCCGCGGTGATCACCAGGCAGCCCCGGGGGTGGTCCGGGGCGGTGAACTCGGCAGCGGCCTCGCGCAGCAGCCGCGCCACGGCGCCGCGGGCGGTCGGCTCCTCGTCGAAGGCGCGCCCGCTGAAGGCACCGTGCGTGACCCCGTACCGCACGACGACCTCGTCGAAGAGCGTCCGCTTGTCCCCGAACGCGGCGTAGAGGCTGGGTGCCCCGATGCCCATGACCCGCGTGAGGTCGGAGACGGAGGTGCCCTCGTACCCGTGCTCCCAGAAGGTGCGGAGCGCCTGCTCCAGCGCCGTCTCACGGTCGAAGGAGCGGGGGCGTCCGCGCTGTTTCGTCGCCATGGGGTGAATTGTATAGCGGGCACTAGAAAAACGGTCCGGGGTTGGGTACGGTTTCTTTCTGTAGCGACCACTAGAGAAAGAGGGAGCGTCCGCCATGGGTGCATCCACGGGCAGGCTCGCGGGGAAGACAGCGCTGGTCACGGGCGGTGGCCGGGGTATCGGGCGGGGCATCGCCGAGCGGCTGGGGCGGGACGGGGCGCGGGTCGCCGTGCACTACGGCACCAATGAGACGGCCGCGAAGGAGACGGTGACCGCGATCGAGGCGGCGGGCGGCTCGGCCTTCGCCATCGGCGCGGAGCTGGGCGTGCCCGGTGACGCCGAGGCGCTCTGGGCGGAGTTCGACCGGCACGCGGAGGGACTGGACATCCTGGTGAACAACGCGGGCATCGGGCTGTACGCCCGCGTGGGAGAGGTGCGGGAGGCCGACTACGACCGCGTGTTCGCCGTCAACGCCAAGGCGCCGTTCTTCGTCGTGCAGCGGGGACTCGACCGCCTGCGCGACGGCGGACGGATCATCAACATCTCCTCCGGCGTCACCCGGATCGCCTTCCCGATCACGGTGGCGTACTCGATGACGAAGGGCGCGGTGAACGTCATGACCCACACCCTGGCCCAGGAGCTGGGCCCACGCGGCATCACGGTCAACGCGGTGGCGCCGGGGATCATCGAGACGGAAATGATGGACGGCGCGCCCGAGGAGACGCGGGCGGAGATGGCCGGCTATTCGACGTTCGACCGCATAGGCCGGCCCGCCGACGTGGCGGACATCGTCGCCTTCGTCGCGTCGGACGACGCGCGGTGGATCACGGGCCAGTACATCGACGCGACGGGAGGATCGGCGCTGGGGCTGTGAGGGCGGCGGGCCCGGACGCCGGCCGCGACGCGAGCCCGGCAGGGAGGTCTGCGTTCGAGGGGCGCGCGGGTGGCCGAGGGGTGAGCATGGACGGCGGGAAACAAGTGTTCCCGTGACGCGGCTCTGCTAGATTGGTCTATACCACCAGTCCTGGTGAGTACCCGTCCCCTCTCCAGATCGGCAGGCCCAGCGTGGAAGTTGTCATCGTCCCGGACGCCAAGGCAGGCGGCGAGCTCATCGCGGAGGCCATGGCCGCCCTGGTGCGCCGTAAGCCTGACGCCCTGCTCGGTGTCGCCACCGGCTCCACCCCGCTGCCCATCTATGAGGCGCTGGCCGCCAAGGTCGCCGCCGGTGAGGTGGACGCCTCGCGGGCTCGGATCTGCCAGCTCGACGAGTACGTGGGGCTGCCCGCCGGGCACCCGGAGTCCTACCGTTCGGTCGTGCTGCGCGAGGTCGTCCGGCCGCTCGGGCTGAGCGAGGCCTCGTTCATGGGGCCCGACGGCAGTGCCGAGGACGTGCAGGCGGCGTGCGAGGCGTACGACAGGGCGCTCGGTGAGGCCGGCGGCGTGGACCTCCAGCTGCTGGGGATCGGGACCGACGGGCACATCGGGTTCAACGAGCCCTGCTCGTCGCTCGCCTCGCGCACGCGCATCAAGACGCTGACCGAGCAGACCCGGGTGGACAACGCGCGCTTCTTCGACGGGGACATCGAGCAGGTTCCGCACCACGTCATCACCCAGGGCATCGGGACGATCCTGGAGGCGCGGCACCTCGTGCTGCTGGCCACGGGCGAGGGCAAGGCGGACGCGGTGGCCGCGACGGTGGAAGGGCCGATCGCGTCGATCGTCCCCGCGTCGGCGCTCCAGCTGCACCCCCATGCCACGGTCGTCGTGGACGAGGCGGCGGCGTCCAAGCTGAAGCTCGCGGACTACTTCCGGCACACCTACGCCAACAAGCCGGAGTGGCAGGGCCTGTAGGAGCCTCCACGCCGGGGACCGGCCCGGGGGCGGAACCGGCGCACAGGCGTTCCGCTCCCCCGCACGCATGTCGAAGGGGCGTCCCCAGTCGGGGGGGCGCCCCTTCGGCGTGCGGTCACTGCGGTCAGCGGGCTCAGGGAGACCAGCGAGGTCAGACGCCGGTGATGACCTCGGCTGCCGCCTCGCCGCAGACCCTCGCCGCGCCGCGCGTGGCGATGTGCAGGGCGCCGGTCGGGGCGGACTGGGGGACGCCCATCTCGACCACCACCGTGTCGGGGCGGGCGGCGGTGAGCGTGTCCAGGGCCGCGGACATCCAGCCGTGGCGGTGCGCGTCGCGGACCACCGCGACGATGCGCCGCTCCCCCGCGGCCGCGAGGGCCTCGGCGCCCGCGGTGGCGCCGGTGAAGCTGCCCGAGGCCGTGCCGGGAAGCCGGCGTTCGAGTTCGGCGGTGACGCCCCACGGCGTCTCGTCGCCGACCGCGATGTTCGGCAGCGGTGTGAAGGTGGCGACGTAGGGCGGCTCGGTGACCGGGGCCGCGTAGGTCCCGCCGCGGGTGACCGTCAGCGCGCGGCGGGCCGCGACGAGGCCGATTCCGGTGTCGGGCGCGCCCCCCGAACGCTCGGCCGCGCCCGACACCGAAGCCCAGCCCGCCAGCGCCCGCACGCGGTCGGCGGCGTCGGCGAGACGTTCCTCGGACAGTTCGCCCGAGCGCACCGCGGCCACGAAGGCGTCCCGCAGCCGCAGCACGGTCCCCTCGTCGGAGGGCCCGCCGCCCACGCAGATCGCGTCGGCGCCCGCGGCGACGGCGAGGACGCAGCCGCGCTCGAAGCCGTACCGGCCCGCGATGGCCTGCATGTCCATGCCGTCGGTGACGATGAGGCCGTCGTAGCCGAACTCGCCGCGCAGCAAGTCGGTGAGGATGCGGCGGGAGACCGTGCCGGGGTTGTCCGGGTCCAGGGCGGGGGCGAGGATGTGGGCGCTCATCACGGCCCGGGTGCCCGCGGCGATGGCGGCGCGGAACGGCGCGAGGTCGCGGGAGTTCAGCACGTCCCGGTCGACGTCGATGACCGGCACGGAGTGGTGCGAGTCGATCGCCGTGTCGCCGTGTCCCGGGAAGTGCTTGGCGGAGGTCGCGACGCCGGACGACTGCATGCCCTCGATGTACGCGGCGGTGTGCCGGGCCACGAGGAGCGGGTCCGCGCCGAAGGAACGTACGCCGATGACGGGGTTGTCCGGGTTGGCGTTGACGTCCGCCGACGGCGCCCAGTTGAAGTTGATGCCGCAGGCGGCGAGGCGGCGGCCGAGGTCGGCGGCGACCTCGCGGGTCAGCGCCGCGTCGTCGACGGCGCCGAGCGCGTGGTTGCCCGGGTAGGAGGAGCCGGTGCGCACCTCCAGGCGGGTGACGTCGCCGCTCTCCTCGTCGATCGCGACCAGGAGGTCCTCGCGTCCGGCCCGCAGCTGGGCGGTGAGGGCAGCCACCTGCTCCGCGCTCTCGACGTTGCGCCCGAACAGGCCGACGGAGGCGAGGCCCTCGTCGATCCTGCGGCGCAGCCAGTCCGGGGCGGTGGTGCCGTCGAAGCCGGGCTGGAGGACAGCCAGGGCGTTGCGGGTGAGGGTGTCACCGGCGTGGGCCAGAGTCGTCATGGTGAGTTATCCCTTCACTGCGCCGTCGGTCAGGCCGCTGACGGCCCTGCGCTGCAGGAAGACGAAGAGGATCAGGATGGGCAGGGCGAAGAGCGAGGCCGCGGCCATCGTGGCGCCCCAGTCGTCGCCGAAGGCGGTCTGGAAGCTGGAGAGCCACACCGGCAGGGTCTTGGCGTCGGCTTCCTTGTTGAGCACGAGGACCAACGGGAACTCGTTCCAGGCGGTGATGAAGCCGAAGAGCGAGGTCGACATCAGGCCCGGGGCGAGCAGCGGCAGGATCACCCGGCGGAAGGCCTGCATGCGCGTGCAGCCGTCGACCATCGCGGACTCCTCCAGCTCCTTGGGCACGGCGGCGACGAAGCCGCGCAGTGTCAGGAGGGTGAAGGGCAGGATCATCACCATGTAGAAGAGGGTGAGCGGGATCAGGCTGTTCAGCATGTCGGCGTCGCGCACGATCATGTAGATCGCGATGACCATGACCTCCCAGGGCGCCATCTGGGCGAGCATGAAGCCGATGATGAAGCCGCGCCGACCCTTGAAGCGCATCCGGGCGAGGGCGAAGGCCGCGGTCACGCCGATGACGAGCGAGAAGACGACCGCGAGGACCGTGACGGTGATGGAGTTGCCGACCATGGTCCAGAAGTGGTCGGCGTCCATGGCCGTCCTGAAGTGTTCGAACGTGGCGTCGGTCGGGAACCAGACCGGGTCCTCGCTGATGATGTCGCCGGTCGGCTTGAACGCCGTGGCGAACATCCAGTAGACGGGGAAGACGAAGACGAGGAAGAGAAGGACGGCGGTCAGGTTGGGCCAGATCCGGCCCAGCGGCGAGCGCTTCACAGCTCGTCCTCCTCTTGCTTGAGCACGATCCGCAGGTAGTACGAGGTGATGGCCAGCAGGATGAGGATGGTGAGCAGCGCGATGGCCGCGCCCATGCCGAAGTGCTGGTTGCCCATGCCCTCGATGTAGGCGTAGACGGGCAGGATCTCGGTGAGCCGGTCCGGGCCGCCCTCGTTGAGGGTGAAGACCTGCACGAACGCCTTGAAGACCCAGATGATCTCCAGGAACGTCGTGGCGTAGAGGAAGGGCCGCAGATACGGCAGCGTCACCTGGGTGAACTGCTTCCAGGCGCCGGCGCCGTCCAGCGCGGCCGCCTCGTACAGCTCCTTGGGGATGGTCGTCGTGGCGGCGTAGAGGTTGATCGCCACGAAGGGGATCGACTGCCAGACGATCAGGAGCAGGACCACGAAGAAGGTGGAGTACTGCGTGGCGAGCCAGTCGTGGTCCGCCATCGACTCGAAGCCGATCTTGGCGAGGATCCAGTTGACGACGCCGAAGCGCTGCGCGAACAGCCACTGGTAGACGGTGGTCGAGGCGACGACGGGCATGGCCCAGGCGAGGACGAGGCCGACCATGAGCAGGGTGCGCATCTTGCGGCCGAGCCGTGCGAGGAGCAGGCCGACCAGCGTCCCGAGGATCATGATCAGTACGACGTTGGCGGCGGTGAAGACGACCGAGCGCCCGGTGACCCGCCAGAAGTCCTCGCCGGTGAGGACCTCCTTGTAGTTGTCGAATCCGTTCCACTCCGTGAGGTGCAGAATGAACTGCCTCATGTTGAGGTTCTGGAACGACAGGATCCCGTTGTTGACCAGCGGCCAGCCGAGCAGCAGCACGGTGGCGACGATCGCGGGGGCAAGGAGCAGATAGGGCGTCAGGCCGGCGAGACGCCCCGGGTCCTTGCGCGGGCCGCGTGGTCGTGGTCCGCCGTCGGGTGTCTGCACCTCCGTCGGGCCGGAGGGCGGCCGTTCGGTCTTCTGCACGGTCATGCTCGCCATCTCTTTCGTGGGCATCGCGGTACGCAGAGGTGTGCCGGGGCGGCGGGGGCAGGTCACCCGCCGCCCCGGCAAGAGGCGCGTCCTTACTGCTTCTGCGACAGGCGCTTGTTCAGCTCGCCCTCGACCTGCTTGGCGGCGTCGGCCGGCGACTTACCGTTGAGCACCGCGGTCATGTAGTTCTTGATCGGGTTCGGCGGGTTCTCGACCGCGCCCCACTCCGGGATCAGCGGGGTGGTGCCACCGCCGACGGCGGCGGGAGCGGCGGCCTCGGCGGCCGGGTTGCCCTTGAGGTTGGACTCCAGCGCCTTCTTGTTCGGGATCTGGCCGCCTTCCTTGGCGAACTGGCCCTCGAACTTGTCGGACAGCGCGATCTTCAGGAACTCCTTGGCCAGCTCCTGCTTCTTGCTGGTCGCCGCGACGGCGAGGTTGGAGCCGCCGAGGAAGACGCCCTCGGGCTTGTCGGCCGTGGGGCCGGGGATCGTGAAGTAACCGATGTCCTGCTCGATCTTCGGGTTGGCCTTGATGGCCGTGGGCGCTTCCCAGCTCATGCCGATGAAGGCGCCGGTCTTGCCCTTGGCGAAGACCTCGGCCTGCTGCGGGGTGGCCTCGTCCTTGTTCTTGGGGGCCTTGGAGAGCTTCTGGAACTCCTGGTACGTCTTCATGGCCTTGGCGACCTTCGGGTCGTCCAGGTTGGAGACGTACTTGTCGCCGTCCTTCTTGACCAGCTGGGCGCCCTCACCGATGGTCAGGCCGACGAAGTGGTACCAGTTCTGGCCGGGCAGGTAGATCGGCTCGGCGTCCGTCTTGGCGCCGATCTGCTTGAGGTCCTTGAGGAACTCGTCGCGCGTCTTCGGGGTCTTCTTGATGCCGGCGTCGGCCCAGATCTTCTTGTTGTAGATCACGACGCGGTTGAGGACGAACCACGGGGCGGCGTACTGCTTGCCGTCCACGACCGAGGACTTGTTCATCGACTCGGTCCAGTCCGCGCCGATCGACTCCTTGAGGTCGCCCAGCTCGGCGAGGCCGCCGGTCTTGGCGTACGCGGGGGTCTGGGTGTTGCCGATCTCGAAGACGTCGGGAGGGTTCTCTTCGGAGAGGGCGGTGGTCAGCTTCTGCTGGATGCCGTTCCAGGTCTGGATCTCGACCTTCAGCTTGGCGCCGGTCTTCTTCTCGAAGGCGGCCTTGACGTCCTTCTGCCACGTGTCCGGCGTCGAGCCGTCCATGGTCCAGAGCGTCAGCGTCTCGCCCTTGAAGCCGTCGGCACCCCCGGCCTTCTTGTCCCCGTCGTCGCCGCCGCACGCCGCGACCGAGACCAACATGCCCGCGACACCAATGGCCGCTATGAGCTTGCGCTTCACGTTCACCCTCCTCAAGGGATGCCAGTCAACCCCCCACCCGCAGCGACCGAATGGACCGAGATCTGCCCGTGGGACTGGAACCTGGTCTTTAATGGTGTAGACCAGTACCGGGAGCTTGGCCTAGACCTATAGGGGTGTCAAGGGTGTATAAGAAGGGCAGTCGCGTCCGTTATCGGACCGACACCTGAGCGGGCAAGGCCCTCCCCCGAGCTCTCGACTTCGCTCGACCAGGGGGCGCCCCCGTGGCCCGGTCCGTGCCACGATGTGAGCCGCGACAGACGGAGGAGCCGGTGACGGCAGCAGCACAGGAGCCGGGAAGGCAGGCCATGGGCACCGAAGCGGGCAGCACAGGGACCGAAGTGAGCGCGCCCTCGGAGGCCCCGGCCGTCGGCCGCACCGCGCGCGTGCCCAAGTACTACCGGCTGAAGCGGCACTTGCTCGACATGACGGAGACGCTGCCGCCCGGCACCCCCGTCCCCCCCGAGCGCACGCTCGCCGCCGAGTTCGACACCTCGCGCACGACCGTCCGCCAGGCCCTCCAGGAACTGGTCGTCGAGGGCCGCCTCGAGCGCATCCAGGGCAAGGGCACGTTCGTCGCCAAGCCGAAGGTGTCCCAGGCCCTGCAACTGACCTCCTACACGGAGGACATGCGTGCCCAGGGCCTGGAGCCGACCTCCCAGCTCCTGGACCTCGGCTACATCACCGCCGACGACACCCTCGCCGGGCTGCTCGACATCGGCACGGGCAGCCGCGTGCTGCGCATCGAGCGGCTGCGCCTGGCCAACGGCGAGGCGATGGCCATCGAGACCACACACCTGTCCGCCAAGCGCTTCCCCGCGCTGCGCCGCTCCCTGGTGAAGTACACCTCGCTCTACACCGCGCTCGCCGAGGTCTACGACGTCCATCTCGCCGAGGCGGAGGAGACCATCGAGACCTCCCTGGCCACCCCGCGCGAGGCGGGTTTGCTCGGCACCGACGTCGGCCTGCCGATGCTGCTGCTGTCCCGGCACTCGCTGGACGCGGCGGGCCGGCCGGTGGAGTGGGTGCGCTCGGTCTACCGCGGCGACCGCTACAAGTTCGTGGCCCGCCTCAAGCGCCCCACGGACTGACCCGGGCCCGCTCCCGGGCCGACCCCCGGACCCCTGGGCCGACCCGCACCCCCCCTCGGCCGACCCGCGCACAGGCGGTCTGGCGCGGGCCACCTCCCTGCTCTACGGTCCTCCCGTCATCGCATGAAGCACGTCATCGCATGAAGCACGTCTTCGCATGAAGCACGTCTTCGCATGATGAACGGGAGGACGACCCGGTGCGCAGAGCAGATCCCCGATCCATCGTCGTCTGGTCCCTCGTCGCGCTGGCCGGCGCCACGGGCTGGACCGTGCTGGCCCTCGCGCGCGAGGAGGAGGTGTCGGCCGCCTGGATGGTGGCGGCGGCCCTCGGCTCGTACGCGATCGCGTACCGCTTCTACTCCAAGTTCGTCGCGCACCGGGTCCTCGAGGTCGACGGGACCCGGGCCACCCCCGCCGAGCGGCTCGACGACGGCATCGACTTCCACCCGACCGACCGCCGCGTCCTGCTCGGCCACCACTTCGCGGCGATCGCGGGCGCGGGCCCATTGGTGGGGCCGGTACTGGCCGCCCAGATGGGGTACCTGCCCGGCACCATCTGGATCATCGTCGGCGTGATCTTCGCGGGCGCCGTGCAGGACATGGTGGTGCTGTTCTTCTCGACGCGGCGGGACGGCAGGTCGCTCGGGCAGATGGCACGGGAGGAGATCGGGCCGTTCGGCGGGGCCGCCGCGCTGCTCGCCGCGTTCGCCATCATGATCATCCTGCTGGGTGTGTTCGCCCTGGTGATCGTCAACGCCCTCGCCGCGTCCCCGTGGGGCACCTTCTCCATCGCGATGACCCTCCCGATCGCCCTGTTCATGGGCTTCTACCTTCGCGTCCTGCGTCCGGGGCGGGTCAGCGAGGTCTCCCTCATCGGCGTCGCGCTGCTGCTGGCCGCGCTGGTCGCCGGGCGCCGGGTCGCCGAGTCCTCGCTCGCGGACACCTTCACGCTCGCCCCGTCGACGCTGGTGATCTGGCTGATGGCGTACGGCTTCATCGCCTCGATCCTGCCGGTGTGGATGCTGCTCGCGCCGCGCGACTACCTCTCCACGTTCATGAAGGTCGGCACCATCCTGCTGCTCGCCCTCGGTGTCGTGATCACGCTGCCGACGCTGCGGATGGACCCGGTGACCGACTTCGCCTCGCGCGGCGACGGACCGGTCTTCGCGGGGTCGCTCTTCCCGTTCGTCTTCATCACCATCGCCTGCGGGGCCCTGTCCGGCTTCCACGCGCTGATCTCCTCGGGCACGACGCCGAAGATGATCCAGAAGGAGACGCAGGTCCGGATGATCGGGTACGGCTCCATGCTGATGGAGTCGGCCGTGGCGATCATGGCGCTCGTCGCCGCGTCGATCATCGATCCCGGGCTGTACTTCGCGATGAACGCGCCGGCGGGGGTCGTCGGGGACACCGTGCAGGAGGCGTCGAAGGCCGTCGCGGGCTTCGGGTACTCCCTCTCCCCCGCCGACCTCGCGCAGGCCGCCAAGGACGTGGAGGAGTCCTCGCTGCTCTCGCGCACGGGCGGCGCGCCCACGCTCGCGGTCGGCGTCTCCGAGATCTTCTCCCAGGTCACGGGCGGCTCACTGCGGGCCTTCTGGTATCACTTCGCCATCATGTTCGAGGCGTTGTTCATCCTGACCGCGCTGGACGCGGGCACGCGCGTGGGCCGCTTCATGCTCCAGGACATGCTCGGCAACGTCTGCGAGCCCTTCAAGAGGGTGAGCTGGAAGCCCGGTCTGGTGCTGACCAGCGCCGCCGTCACCGGTCTCTGGGGGTACTTCCTGTGGGTCGGCGTCCATGAGCCGCTCGGCGGGATCAACCAGCTCTTCCCCATCTTCGGCATCGCCAACCAGCTCCTCGCCGCCGTCGCCCTGACCGTCTGCACGACCCTGCTGGTGAAGTCGGGGCGCCTCAAGTGGGCCTGGATCACGGGCGTCCCGCTCGCCTGGGACGTGACGGTGACCCTGACGGCGAGCTGGCAGAAGGTGTTCTCCGGCGACCCCCGGGTGGGGTTCTTCACGCAGCGCTCCCGCTACCGGGACGCCATCGAGGAGGGCCGGATCCTGCCGCCCGCGAAGACCATGGACGACATGCACACCGTCGTCACCAACTCCACGGTGGACGGCGTCCTTTCGGCGGTCCTCGCCCTGCTCGTCGTCGTCGTGATCGTCGACGCGGCGCGGGTGTGCGTGCGGCATGTGCGCGACCCCGCCGCCACCGCGCTGCACGAAGCGCCCTACGTGGAATCGAAGTTGACGGTATGAGCGTCGACGGTACGGGCGTGGTGGTGCGCGCCATGACCATGGCCTCGCGCGGGCTGCGCCGACTGCGGTGGTACGTCCGCGAGTTCACCGGGGAGTCGGCGTACGAGCGGTATGTGGCGCACGTACGCGAGGCGCATCCGGCCGCGCCGGTGCCCAGCCGCCGCGCGTTCGAGCGCATGCGGACGGACCGCCAGGAGTCGGACCCCCGGCAGGGGTTCCGCTGCTGCTGAGCAGGCACGTCGACCAGTCCGTTATCCGGACAGGGGTTCCATACAGCGAGACTGTGGCTTAGATTTCCCGCACGTTAAGCATGGGATAAGTGAGGGAACGGAGCCGCGACATGTCAGATGCGCCTGAAGTGAACAGACCGGTGGTCACACCGGTCCGCGTGGTCATCGCAGCCTGCCTTGTCGCGCCCTTCGTGGCAATGCTCTGGGTGAGTTCATACGCGAAGGTCGAACCGACCTTCATCGGCATCCCGTTCTTCTACTGGTACCAGATGCTCTGGGTGATCATCTCCACCCTGCTCACGATGACCGCGTACAAGCTGTGGCAGCGCGACCAGCGCGCCCGCAAGGAAGGTGGGCGGTCATGAAGGACGGGGTCAACGGCGTCGCGCTCGCCGTCTTCATCTTCTTCTTCGTCGCGGTCACGGTCATGGGCTTCCTCGCCGCCCGCTGGCGCAGGGCCGAGAACCAGAGCCTGGACGAATGGGGCCTCGGCGGCCGGTCGTTCGGCACCTGGGTGACGTGGTTCCTGCTCGGCGGCGACCTCTACACCGCGTACACCTTCGTCGCCGTCCCCGCGGCGATCTACGCGGCGGGCGCGGCCGGCTTCTTCGCGGTGCCGTACACGATCCTCGTCTACCCGCTGATCTTCACCTTCCTGCCGCGCCTGTGGTCGGTCTCGCACAAGCACGGCTATGTGACGACCTCCGACTTCGTGCGCGGACGCTTCGGCTCCAAGGGGCTCTCGCTGGCCGTCGCGGTCACCGGCATCCTCGCCACGATGCCCTACATCGCGCTCCAACTGGTCGGCATCCAGGCCGTCCTGGACGTCATGGGCGTCGGCGGCGGGCCGGACACCAACTGGTTCGTCAAGGACCTGCCGCTGCTGATCGCCTTCGCGGTGCTCGCCGCGTACACCTACTCCTCGGGGTTGCGCGCACCCGCGCTGATCGCGTTCGTGAAGGACGGTCTGATCTACCTCGTCATCGTCGTCGCGATCATCTACATCCCGATCAAGCTCGGCGGCTTCGACGACATCTTCGCCAAGGCCGGTGACGCGTTCGCGCAGACCAACCCGGCGACCGGCAAGCCGCGCGGTGCGCTCGCGCCCGCCGAGGCCGGCCAGTGGACGTACGCGACGCTCGCGCTCGGCTCGGCCCTCGCGCTGTTCATGTACCCGCACTCGATCACCGCGACGCTCTCCTCCAAGAGCCGCGACGTGATCCGGCGCAACACCACCATCCTGCCGCTCTACTCGCTGATGCTCGGCCTGCTCGCCCTGCTCGGCTTCATGGCGATCGCGGCCGGGATCAAGGTGGACAACGGCCAGCTGGCGATCCCCCAGCTCTTCGAGACCATGTTCCCCGACTGGTTCACGGGCGTGGCCTTCGCGGCCATCGGCATCGGCGCGCTGGTCCCCGCGGCCATCATGTCGATCGCGGCCGCGAACCTCTTCACCCGCAACATCTACAAGGACTTCCTCAAGCCCGACGCGACGCCCGAGCAGGAGACCAAGGTCTCCAAGCTGGTCTCGCTGCTGGTGAAGGTGGGCGCGCTGGTCTTCGTCCTCACCATGGACAAGACGGTCGCGATCAACTTCCAGCTCCTGGGCGGCATCTGGATCCTCCAGACCATGCCCGCGCTGGTCGGAGGCCTGTTCACCCGCTGGTTCCACCGCTGGGCGCTGCTCGCGGGCTGGGCGGTCGGCATGGTCTACGGCACGCTGGCCGCGTACGGAGTCGCCTCGCCGACGCAGAAGCACTTCGGCGGTTCGTCCGACTCGATCCCGGGCATCGGCGAGATCGGCTACATCGGCCTCACCGCGTTCGTCCTGAACGTGGTCGTGACGGTGGTCCTCACCTTCGCCATGCGGGCGCTGAAGGCCCCCGACGGCATCGACGAGACCTCCCCCGAGGACTACACCGCGGACGCGGGCGACCCCGGCGTCGTCGAGGAGCTGCCGCCGGCGACCGCGGGCGCCGCGCACTGAGCACGCCCCCGTGACACAGGGCCGCCGTGACCAACGACCCGTGACGAAGGGCCGCCGGAAAATCGGCGGCCCTTCGCCGTGCCCGTGTTGCACACTGCGCCGCATGGACATCAGCGCCCTCACGATCAGACCCGCGCACCCCGACGAGTACGAGGCGCTCGGCGCCCTCACCGCACAGGCCTATCTCGCCGACGGCCACCTGGACTTCGGGGCGGACGACCCCTACCTCGCGGTGCTGCGCGACGTGGCGGCGCGCGCGGCCGCGGCCGAGGTCCTGGTGGCCGCGGCGGACGGCAAGGCGCTCGGCTGCGTCACCTACGTGCCGTCCGGCGGCCCGATGGCCGACATCGCCCGCGCCGGCGAGGCCGAGATCCGCATGCTGGCCGTCTCCCCCGAGGCCCGCGGCAGGGGCGTCGGCGAGACGCTCGTACGGGAGTGCGTGCGGCGCTCCCGGGACGCGGGCCGCACCGGGCTCGTCCTGTCCACCCAGACGTCGATGCGCACCGCCCACCGGCTGTACGAGCGCCTGGGCTTCCGGCGCACGCCCGAGCGCGACTGGAGGCCCATCGAGACGGTGCCGCTGCTGGCGTACATGCTGACGTTGTAGGCACCGCACCCCGCGAGCCGACACAAGATGTGGGCCCGCCTCCAGGGCCCGGCACAAGATGTATGCTCGTGCTCGCTGTCGCCGCAGGGGAATCCGGTGCAAGTCCGGAACTGTCCCGCAACGGTGCATGTGTACGCATTCGGCGTACGCGGAGTCCGAGGACCTGCCGACAGCGCACCCGTACCGTCCGGTCCGGGTGCCGACCGTCCGGGCCTCGTGGAGTGGGCCGGTGGACGCGGTACGCCGCCCTGCCCGGGTGCGCCCGTGTGCGCCCATCCCTCCCCCCTGGCCCAGAGCCGAGCGAGGGAGTGCCCCCACGTGACCATCGCGCCTGCCGAACCCGCGTCAGCGCCGTCGACGCCTTCGGTGCCGACCCTTCAGGACGCCGAAGGAACCGACGGGCCGGGGACCGCGCTGCTGCGCACCCTGACCGACCTCACCGCCGACCTGCCCGACGCCGACCCCGGCCGGGTGGCCGCCGCCGCGCTGCGCGGCCGCTCGGCGCGGGCCGACGAGGCCGAGCTGCGGGCGCTGGCCACCGAGGCGGCCGCGGGGCTCATCTCCGAGGACCCGGCGTACTCCAAGCTGGCGGCGCGGCTCCTGTCGATCGGCATCCGCGAGGAGGCGGCGACGCAGGGCGTGCGCTCCTTCACCGACTCCGTCGCGGTCGGCCACCGCGAGGGCCTGATCGCCGACCGCACGGCGTCCTTCGTGACGGCGCACGCGGCCCGGCTCGACGCTTTGGTGGAGGGCGCGCTCGCCGACGGCGCCGACTTCCGCTTCGAGTACTTCGGCCTGCGCACGCTGCACAGCCGCTATCTGCTGCGCCACCCGATCACCCGGCAGGTCATCGAGACCCCGCAGCACTTCATGCTGCGCGTGGCGAGCGGCCTGGCGGAGGACGGCAGCGAGCGGGCGCTCGACGAGGTCGCCGCGCTGTACCGCCTGATGAGCCGCCTGGACTATCTGCCGTCCTCGCCGACGCTCTTCAACTCCGGCACCCGCCACCCGCAGATGTCCTCCTGCTACCTCCTCGACTCCCCGCTGGACGAGCTGGACTCCATCTACGACCGCTACCACCAGGTCGCGCGGCTCTCCAAGCACGCGGGCGGCATCGGACTCTCGTACTCCCGCATCCGTTCCCGGGGTTCGCTGATCCGCGGCACGAACGGGCACTCCAACGGCATCGTGCCGTTCCTGAAGACCCTGGACGCCTCGGTCGCCGCCGTGAACCAGGGCGGCCGGCGCAAGGGGGCCGCCGCGGTCTACCTGGAGACGTGGCACTCCGACATCGAGGAGTTCCTGGAGCTGCGCGACAACACCGGTGAGGACGCGCGGCGCACGCACAACCTCAACCTCGCGCACTGGATCCCGGACGAGTTCATGCGCCGGGTCGCCGCCGACCAGGACTGGTCGCTGTTCTCCCCGGCCGACGTGCCCGAGCTGGTCGACCTGTGGGGCGAGGAGTTCGACGCCGCCTACCGCGAGGCCGAGGCCGCCGGGCTCGCGAAGAAGACCATCCCGGCCCGCGATCTGTACGGCCGCATGATGCGCACCCTCGCGCAGACCGGAAACGGCTGGATGACGTTCAAGGACGCCGCCAACCGCACCGCCAACCAGACGGCGGAGCCCGGCCACACCGTGCACTCCTCCAACCTCTGCACGGAGATCCTGGAGGTCACGGACGACGGCGAGACGGCCGTGTGCAACCTCGGCTCGGTGAACCTCGGCGCCTTCGTGGACGCGGCGAGCGGCGACATCGACTGGGAGCGCCTCGACGAGACCGTCCGCACCGCCGTCACCTTCCTCGACCGCGTCGTGGACATCAACTTCTACCCGACCGAGCAGGCGGGGCGCTCCAACGCCAAGTGGCGCCCGGTGGGCCTCGGCGCGATGGGCCTCCAGGACGTCTTCTTCCGGCTGAAGCTGCCCTTCGACTCCCCCGAGGCGCGTGCCCTCTCCACCCGCATCGCCGAGCGGATCATGCTCGCCGCGTACGAGGCCTCCGCCGACCTCGCCGTCCGCAACGGCCCGCTCCCCGCCTGGGAGAAGACCCGCACCGCGCGGGGCGTGCTGCACCCGGACCACTACGGCGTCGAGCTGACCTGGCCGGAGCGGTGGGCGGCGCTGCGGGAACGTATCGCCGAGACCGGCATGCGCAACTCGCTGCTGCTGGCCATCGCGCCGACCGCCACCATCGCCTCCATCGCGGGCGTGTACGAGTGCATCGAGCCGCAGGTCTCCAACCTCTTCAAGCGCGAGACGCTCAGCGGGGAGTTCCTTCAGGTCAACGCCTACCTCGTGCAGGAGCTGAAGCGGCTCGGCGTGTGGGACGCGCAGACCCGCGAGGCGCTGCGCGAGGCCAACGGCTCGGTGCAGGGCTTCGGCTGGATCCCCGAGGACGTCCGCGCGCTGTACCGCACCGCGTGGGAGATCCCGCAGCGCGGCCTGATCGACATGGCCGCCGCGCGCACCCCGTTCCTCGACCAGGCGCAGTCGCTCAACCTCTTCCTGGAGACGCCGACCATCGGCAAGCTCTCCTCGATGTACGCCTACGCCTGGCAGCGGGGTCTGAAGACCACGTACTACCTGCGCTCGCGCCCCGCCACCCGCATCGCCCGCGCGGCCGGCTCCGGCACCGCCACCACCGCCCCCGTCCCCGCGCAGGTCACGGCCGAGGAGGCCGTCGCCTGCTCCCTGGAAAACCCCGAGTCCTGCGAGGCCTGCCAGTAATGAGCACCACGACGAACAGCGAGAAGAACCTGCTCGACCCGGGCTTCGAGCTGACCCTGCGCCCCATGCGCTACCCGGACTTCTACGAGCGCTACCGGGACGCGATCAAGAACACCTGGACGGTGGAGGAGGTCGACCTGCACTCGGACGTCGCCGACCTGGCGAAGATGACGCCCGAGGAGCAGCACCTGATCGGCCGCCTCGTCGCGTTCTTCGCGACCGGCGACTCGATCGTCTCCAACAACCTCGTGCTGACCCTCTACAAGCACATCAACTCCCCCGAGGCGCGGCTGTACCTGAGCCGTCAGCTGTTCGAGGAGGCCGTGCACGTCCAGTTCTATCTGACGCTGCTCGACACGTATCTGCCCGATCCGCAGGACCGGGCGGCCGCGTTCGACGCGGTCGAGGAGATCCCCTCGATCCGCGAGAAGGCGCAGTTCTGCTTCAAGTGGATGGACTCGGTCGAGAAGCTGGACCGGCTGGAGACGCAGGCCGACCGCCGCCGCTTCCTGCTCAACCTCATCTGCTTCGCCGCGTGCATCGAGGGCCTGTTCTTCTACGGTGCCTTCGCCTACGTCTACTGGTTCCGCAGCCGCGGTCTGCTGCACGGCCTGGCGACCGGCACGAACTGGGTGTTCCGCGACGAGACGATGCACATGAGCTTCGCCTTCGACGTGGTGGACACGGTCCGCAAGGAGGAGCCCGAGCTGTTCGACGACGCGCTCCGGACGCAGGTCACGGACATGCTGAAGGAGGCCGTCGAGGCGGAGCTGCAGTTCGCCCGCGATCTGTGCGGTGAGGGTCTGCCGGGCATGAACACCGACTCGATGCGCGCCTACCTGGAGTGCGTCGCCGACCAGCGCCTCCAGCGCCTCGGCTTCGCGCCGGTCTACGGCTCGCAGAACCCGTTCTCCTTCATGGAGCTGCAAGGCGTGCAGGAGCTGACCAACTTCTTCGAGCGGCGCCCGTCGGCGTACCAGGTCGCGGTCGAGGGTTCGGTCTCCTTCGACGACGAGTTCTAGGGACGGCTGCCACGCACGGGTGGGCCCGCCCCGTCACGGGGGGCGGGGCGGGCCCACACGGCGGCTCAGCGCGGCTCGGCGCGCAGGACGAGCCGCTTGGGGTGCAGGGTGATGCCGACCCGCGTGCCCGTGTCGGTCTCCGCGACCGGCGCCAGGTGCCACCTCGGCACCACCGTGCCCAGGATCAGGGCCAGTTCGGCCAGGCTGAAGTGGTCCCCGGGGCACTTCCGGTTGCCGACGCTGAACGGCATCATCGCGAACTCCGGTACGTCCTGGGCGCGTTCGGGGAGCCAGCGGTCCGGGTCGAACTCCAGGTGCCGCTCGAAGGAACGCGGGTCGCGCTGCATCGCGTACACGCTGTAGACGATGTCCGCGCCGGCGGGAATGCGATAGCCGCCCAGCTCGGCCTCGGTCACGGACCGGCGCGTGAATATCCAGGCGGCCGGGCGTATGCGCATCGCCTCGGTGATGACATTGCGCAGGTGCGGCAGGGATCCCAGATCGGCGAATGTGATCGCGCGCTCCCCCGCCACGGAATTTACTTCTTCAACCAACCGCCTTTCCTGCTCAGGGTGTTCGGCGAGCAGATGGAACGTCCACGCCAGTGTGGACGCGACATTCTCCGCTCCGGCGACGACGAGGGAAACCACGTGATCGTGGATCTCCTGATCGGTCAGCGGCTCCCCCGAATCGTCCCTGGCCCGCAGCAATTCCGCGAGCAGGTCCTGCGGGCCGCCGGGGCCGGCCGCGCGGCGCTCCCGGACGATCTCGTCGACCAGCGCGTGCAGATCGGCCAGCGCGTTCTCGAAGCGCCGGTTGGCGGGTGTCGGCACGCGGTAGAGCGGCCCGACGGAGAGCACCATCCGGCGGTAGAGGCCCTGGAAGACGGTGTGCAGCGAGTCGGCGATGCGGTCCGCCTTCTCGCCGATCGAGTCGACCTCCAGGAGCGAGCGCGAGACGATGCGCACGGCCGTGCGGAACATCTCCGCGCTCACGTCGACCGTGACGCCCGGCCGCCAGCGGGCCGCCGTGGCGCGCGCCTCCTCCTCCATCACCTTGGCGTAGTCGGCGATCCGCTCGGGCCGGAACGCGGGCTGCATCATCCGGCGCTGACGCCGGTGCAGCTTGCCGTTGCTGGTCGCCACGCCCTTGCCGAGGAGCACTTCGAGGGTGTCCCACAGCGGTCCGCCGACGATGAACTCGGGGCGCTTGAGCATCGCGCCGACGAGTTCTGGGTCGCACACCGCGTAGGCGGTCCTCGGCCCCAGCCGGATCCGTACGAGGTCTCCATGGTCCCGCAGCGCGGACAGGAAGCCGAGCGGGTCGCGCACCAGGTGCCAGGCGTGGCCGAGTACGGGGACAGCGCCGCGGACCAGCGGCGGGGTGCGCAGCGGGCCGGATCCCGGGGCGGCCGGCGCGGGTGTCGCGGATTCGACGCTCATTCCTCACCCACCAGTTCGTTTTCCGCCAGGACGTCTTCCGTGACATACGGGGGGATGGACCGGTCGTCCCAGCTGTCCACCCGATAGCGGCCGGATTCGTGATGGAACCAGTACACGGAAGAGAACCAGTTCCGCATGTTGAAGACGCAGGATTTCACCGCGTCCGCGAGCTCTTTTCCTTCGACGGTCCCGTCGCTCAATTCCTCGACGAGTCCCAGCACTTCCTGTTCGGCCGCGAGGAAATCGGTGACGCAGCGACCGACGCGCCGGTGGACTTCCCGTACGGCTTCTTCGAGCGTCAACCCCTCGTGGTGAATGAGGCTGATCCCGAGATTGTGCAGTTCGTCTCCCGCGAGTTCCTTGGGGAGCGAGCACAGGTCGTTGTACCAGGCCGAGAAGTCCTGGGTGGCCAATGCCGCCCGTCGGTAGGCGGGGTGCTTCCTCACGGAGCGCGGCAGTTCGCGGCGCGCGGTGGGTTCGAGCAGGTCGATCCACGCCCAGTGCGCGAACGTGAGGCGGCGCAGCTCCACGTACGCCTCGACGGTGGGGACCACGCCCCCGCGCCGGTTTTCGAACTCCTGGTCGTAGGCGTCGATCACGGGGTGGAAGTGGCGGGCGAACCTCGTGTTCCAGCTGGGTCCGAGGAAGGAGTACAGGCGGCGGACGCAGTCGGCGAACCCGGCGATCAGCGGGTCGCGGTGGCGCAGGTGGAGCCGGGGGGCGTCCAGGGCGCCGTGCAGGCCCTGGCACAGCCGCCGCCACTGCTCCGCCCTGCCGTGCACGGAGTCCCGGTCGTGCCGGTCGTCCCAGGCGAAGAACCAGCTGCTGAGGTCCGCTATCGCGGTCAGCAGCGCGTCCGGCGCGCCAATGTAGTAGCCCGCCACCAGGTCGGTGTAGCAGAGGCTGTCCGCGTACCGCTCGACCTTGTCCGGCGGCATGAGGCGCATTTCGCGCAACCAGCTCCTGGACTTCTCCTGAAGCTTTGGCCAATACGGATGCAGGCGGCGCGGAAACGCGGCCTCGATCACCGGAAGGGCCAGCGCCGGTGGGACCGATACCGCCTGTGTGTGTGGCTGTGTCTGTGAAGTGCTTCCGGAATATGCAGGCACGGACAAACCCCTTTCAGCCGCCTGAGCGGCGCACGCCCTTCCGCTGTGCCGGGCGCGCGCCGTTGCGTATCCCCGCGCTTTCCATTCAGCACCACAACTGACCGTTCAGGGAACAGTTTTGCGCCATTCACTACCCCCGAGTGCCGAGAACGTCCCCGTACGTGACCGAATATGGATCTTCGTCAGCCGGTTTCGCTCGCACAGGTGAGCGGCTCATGCCAGCGGCCCCTGGTCGGGGAGTTCCCGACCAGGGGCCGCTCGTGTCACGCGGGTCCCGCGCCGCTCAGGCGTCGCGCCCGTCAGTCGTTCGGCACCACGGGGTAGCGCGGTGTGCCCTCCGCCATCTGGCGCAGCGCGTCCTTGCGCTCCCGCTTGGAGAGGCGGTCGATGTACAGGTAGCCGTACAGGTGGTCCGTCTCGTGCTGCAGGCAGCGGGCGAAGTAGCCGCCGCCGCGCACCTTGATGGGGTTGCCCTTCTCGTCCTGGCCCCTCACCTCGGCGTAGTCCGGGCGGGCCAGATCGGCGTAGGCGGTGGGCACGGAGAGGCAGCCCTCGCCCGAGTCGTCCAGGCGGCGGCGCTCGGCGGGCAGCTCGGTCAGGACCGGGTTGCAGACCACACCGACGTGGCGCACGCCCTCGTCGTCCATGCAGTCGTAGACGAAGACCTTCAGGTCGACGCCGATCTGGTTGGCCGCGAGGCCCACGCCCTGGGCGGTGCGCTGGCTGGCGAACATGTCGTCGACCAGCTTGGCGAGATCGTCGTCGAAGGCCGTGACGTCCTTGCACTCCTTGTGCAGGACCGGGTTGCCGACGACCGTGATCGGCCGGGACGTGCCGCGCTCGCGGTAGGCCGTCTCGCGCTCCTCGCAGTCCTCCGTGTCGATGACGAAGCCCTCGTCGTCGACGGGGAGCACCCCGCCGGAGGCCTGCTGCTCAGTGTCCTGCGCCATGTCCGCCGTAAGCCTTCCGTGAAACCCTCAAGAGTTTGTGCCGGTACAGCCTACGGCGAAGTGTCGACCGGCTTCCTCGGGTCAGCAGACCTCTTCGAGGTCCCGCCAGTCGCGCGAGTCCGGGCTGTCCGCCACCCAGCTGTCGAGGAGCCCGCGCACCAGGGCGGCGGGCGCGGCGATGCCGCACTCGCGCTCCGGCACCCAGACCGCCCCCGGGCTGCGGTGGCCGAGCGGGCCCGGGTGGCCCGGTTCGCTGTGGTCGTGCGGGTCCAGGTGCTCGCCGTCGCCCTCGTCGCTCGGCATCCGCGACTCCGAGCACATGCGGCACAGCAGCCGCACCGAGGAGGACCAGTCCTCGGCGGCGAAGCCCGCGTCGGCCGCGAGCCGCTCCAGGGCGTCCCGGTCGTCCTCGGTGGCGGCCTCCAGGAGGACCACCCACGTCGGCACGGGCGAGGGCGCCCACAGCTCGATCTCGTCGAAGACGGGGTACGAGTGGCCGGCCGCCGTCGTCCGCTCGCCGTGCGGGACGCCGTCGTGCAGCACGACCTCGCCCCAGCGCCGCCCGGAGGAGGGCAGCGGGATGGACAGCACCTCTATGCGGGCGGGGTCCAGCCTGCGGCCCCACACCACCTCCGCCTCGCCCTCCGGGGAGAGCCGCACGGCCGCGCTGCCCAGCTCCATGCCCGAGGGCTCGCCGGACGCCGCGACCCCGCCGGGCACCTTCAGGCCGTACGCCTGCCAGGCGCGGCGGGCCAGCGGCCAGTCCTGCAGCGCCGTCGCCGCGATGCCCACGTTCCACCAGTCCGGGGCGCCCGCCGAGCGGTCCAGGAGCGCCACGGCCCGCAGTCCCGCGGCCCGCGCCTGCTCCCAGTCGTGCCGGAACTTGTGCAGGAGCGCGAGGTTGAACCAGGACTCGGACAGCCAGGGTTCGAGATCCGCCGCGCGCGTGAGCAGCGCTCCCGCGTCCTCGTACCGGCCGTCGCCGATCAGCGTGAAGGCGCGGTCGGTCGCCTGCCGCCATGAGGCGGAGGGCCGGTGCCGTCCCTTGCCGAAGATCCTCACGATTCCCGCCTGATTCCCGCCTGTCACGATTTGTGGAGTCCCATCTTGCGAAGGCGCGGCGTCGGGTCGATGCCCCCGCGCACCCTCTTCTTCGCATCCAACCACGTACGGTCGGACAGCCGCTCATTACCCATGGGTTACCCAGCCGGGGGCGAGCTAAGGCCGCCCCTGGACACCACCCTCGCCAGGGACTCCACGACCTCGGGCTGATAGTCGCGGCCGGTGCCCAGCCGCAGCCTCTCCAGAGCGTGCAGCGGACCGCCGAGCGCCCCCGTGGGTCCTTCTCCCCGCGCCATCTCGTCGTACGCGTTCGCCGTGCGCACAATACGGGCGGTGAGCGGCTGGTGGCAGTAGGGGTCGGCCTGGCGCTCCACGACGACGGCCACCGCGGAGTCCACCCCGGTCTGGCGCACCACGGCGCCGCCGAGCAGGGCGATGCGGCGCTGCTGCTCCTCGGGCAGGGCGGCGGTGGCGCCCTCGGGCACGGGGTCGACGAGGGAGAGCTGCCCGATGTCGTGCATCAGCGCCGCGTACTCGAGAACGGTGAGGTCCTGACCGCAGAGCCCGAGGTCCCGCCCGACGGCGCGGCTGAGCCCGGCGACGCGGTGGGCGTGGCCCTGCGGGGTGTACCCGGCGATCTCGGTGGCCCTGGCCAGCGACGCGATGGTCTGCCGGTAGGTGGCCCGCACGGCCGCGTAGCGCCGGTAGGAGAGCTGGGTGAGCAGCAGCGGCAGGCTGAACACGGGCAGTGCCCACAGGCCGGCCACGGCGACGCCGAGCGCCATCACGGCCCCCGTCGCGCAGACGGCGGAGCCGATGCCGAGCATGGCCCGCAGTTCGTCGCGCAGGAGCGGCCCGAACGGCCAGCGGGTGCGGGCGCGCGCCATCGCGGCGGCGAGGACGGCGTCGCAGAGCGCGGTGAGGACGAGGAGGGTGACGATGACGAGCGCGAACCAGGGGCCGTGGCCGACCCAGTGCTTCAACTTGCCCGCGTTGTAGAGGGGTTGGAAGCAGGCCGCGGCGAACGCGACGGTCAGCACGCGCCGCGCCATGTCGTCGGGCGTGGGCCCGTGGCCCAGTGCCACATGCGGCACGGCGCCCACCAGGGCGGCCGCGACGACCACGGCGATCACCTGGAGCCCGCCGTGGTGCGTGGCCGTTCCGGCGTTCTGCCCCAGCAAGGCGTACGCCAGGGCGCCCGCGGCCCCGAGCGGTGCGGGCTCCCGCTCGCTCTCGCTGCCCCCGCTGCCCCAGCGGGCCAGCTCACCGAGGGTGATCAGCACCCCGAAGGCGAGCGCGACCGGCCGTTCGGCGACGCCGTGCCACAGGGTCCAGGTGAGCGAGACGACGGCGAGCAGGCCGGCGAGGGCGCGGGCCGCCGTGCTGGGCAGCCGCTGTGCGCGGGAGGCGGCGCGCCCCCCGGCGTGCGCCGTCACGGGGCGCCCGGCCCGCGCGCCGCGGGCGCGGCGGCCAGGCGCGCGGGCGGTACGTTTCCGCTCTGGTCGGCGCCGTGCCCAAGGTCGCGGGCCGGGACGTCGGAGGTGACTTCCGGATGCCAGCCGTCCCGGCCGAGCGCCCGGGTGAGGGCGGCGACCATCGCGGGGTCGAACTGCTCTCCGGCGCACCGGGCCAGCTCCTCCAGCGCGGCGGACACCGGCCGGGCACGCCGGTAGGACCGGGTGGACGTCATCGCGTCGAAGGCGTCGGCGACGGCCACCACCCGGGCGGACTCGGGGATCTGCCGCCCGGTGAGGCCGTAGGGGTAGCCGCTGCCGTCGATCCGCTCGTGGTGGTGCAGGATGGCCGCCCGCGCCTCGCCGAGGAAGCCGATGCCGCGCACCATCTCGTGCCCGTACTCGGGGTGGAGTTCGATGACGCGCCGCTCCTGGGGCGTCAGGGGGCCGTCCTTGCGCAACAGGCGGGTGGGCACGCCCAGTTTGCCGACGTCGTGCAGGATGCCGGCGAACCGCAGGACCTCGACGCGCTCGTCGTCCATGCCCAGCTCCCGGGCGATCATGACCGAGGCGCGGCCGACCCGCTCGCTGTGGCCGCGGGTGTACCTGTCCTTGAGGTCGACGGCCTGGACGAGGGCCCGGATGGTGGCCTGGTGGGCGGCCCGCTCCCGGTGGTACTGCGCGAAGACCCAGCACGAGACGCCCATCGGGAGCAGCACGAGCAGCGCCGCCGGGGGCCCGTACGGGCTGGTCCACAGGACCGCCATCATCAGCCCGGCCAGTCCGTGCACCGCCACGGGCGCGAGGGAGCGCGGCAGGAGTCCGCGCCAGGCGGTCCGCGGCGGCAGCCTCTCGGCGGTCGCGAGGATCCCGGCGTCCAGGGCGGCGAGCACGGCGCAGAAGGCGAGGACGGCGGCGCCGGCAGGCCCCAGGACGTGCGGGAAGTCGCACGCGGCGCGGGCGGCGGGTCCGCCGAGCGCGCCGTACACGTGGGCCGCGCTCCAGGTGGCGAGGACGAGCTGCGCGCCGCGCCACAGGCGGCGCACCCGGCGCGGACGCCGGTCGATCCGGGCGAACAGCGCGCCCGGCACGGCGACGAGGGCGGCGGCCGAGGGCGGCAGCAGGAACACCCCGGCGAGCAGCACCGGGAAGAAGGTGCCGAGGCCCCCGGGGACGCGGCGCCCGATGAAGCGGCACCGGCCGGTCTGCTCACACCCGGCGTAGAGCACCGCGAGGAGCGCGACGGCGGGCCAGGGGGTGCGGCCGCCGCTCAGGGCCGGTGCGAGGCAGGCGGCACCGGCCAGGGCGACGCCCAGGATGTACACGCGGGCCCACGCCGGCACCGACCGCATGGAGTTCTCCTCCCCGTTCCAGGTCCTGCGACCCAGTCGTCCGGGTCGCGAGACCCAGCTCCGGAGAGTAGAACGGCCACCTCGCGGTCAGCGCCCGACAGCGGCGAATTAGCACATTCGAGTGACGCTGCGGTGTTTCACGCCTCCGAGGCCCGCACTCCCGGTGCGGTGTCCTGGCTGACGTCCTGGTCGGGCACGGCCTGTCCGGAGCGGATGAGGTCGATGCGCCCCATGACCTTGGCCCGCAGGTCGATCGGGACGTCGTCCTGGCCGCAGCACCGCTTGACCAGCTTCTTCACCGCCTGCTCCAGACCGTACTTCTCCAGGCACGGCGAGCACTCCTCGAAGTGCGTCTCGAACTTGGTGCAGTCGCTGTCCGGCATCTCGTGGTCCAGGAACTCATAGAGATGGTCCAGGACTTCACTGCAGTCAGTCTCGTGCGGCTCTCCGCAGCTCATGAGCCCGAGCCTTTCGTTCCGTTCGACTCGCCGGCGCCGGCCGGGACGAGCCCGCGCTCACGGGCGTAGTCCTCCAGCATGCCGCGCAGTTGGCGTCGGCCGCGGTGCAGCCGGGACATCACCGTACCGATGGGTGTCCCCATGATGTCCGCGATCTCCTTGTACGCAAAGCCCTCTACATCGGCCAGATAGACGGCGATGCGGAATTCCTCGGGAATCGCCTGGAGCGCCTGCTTCACGTCCGAGTCGGGCAGGTGGTCCAGCGCCTGCGACTCGGCGGAGCGCAGACCGGTGGACATGTGCGACTCGGCGCGCGCGAGCTGCCAGTCCTCGATCTCCTCGGCGGCGCTGCGCTGGGGCTCGCGCTGCTTCTTGCGGTAGGAGTTGATGAAGGTGTTCGTGAGGATGCGGTACAGCCACGCCTTGAGGTTGGTGCCCTCGCGGAACTGGTGGAACGACGCGTACGCCTTGGCGTAGGTCTCCTGGACCAGATCCTCCGCGTCCGCCGGGTTGCGGGTCATGCGCAGCGCGGCGGAGTACATCTGGTCGAGGAACGTCAGCGCGTCCCGCTCGAAACGGGCCGTGCGCTCCGCGGCCGTCTCAGAGCCCTCTTCGGGGCGCTCCGCCTGGCCGTGCTCGGTCCCTGCGTCGGTCCCTGTGACCGGACCCACCTCCTCCAACGACGTGGTGAGGCCGAAAGCAGCCCCACTCGAATCGGAGGATAGACGACGATCCGCTCCGCGCGCCGCCCGAATAGTTGCGTTTTTGGGTGCGCTCAAGACCGTCCACTCCAGGTCAGCGGCGCTGGAGCGGTTCGGGCAGATGGTCGAACCCATGCGGCGGACTCCCTCTCGTACCAACACGTCTGCGACGGTGTTCACCGTCTGTTCGCGACAACAGAGGTCACGTGTCCAACATTCCCGCCCACCGCGTGACGGCGTCCGTGATGAGGGCCACGGCCTCCTCCTGGGTCGTCTCCGCCTTCTTCGGCACCGCGAAACCGTGATCGCCGTACGGCACTTCCGCCATGTCGTACGCGCCGTCAGGGAACTCGGCGGGCCTGCCGAAGGGGTCGTTCCCGCCCTGGACGACCAGGGTGGGCACCCCGGCGCCGAGCAGCTCGTCGGCGCGGGACTTCTCGGGCCTGCCCGGAGGGTGCAGGGGAAAGCTGAGGGCGAGCACGGCGGCGGCGCCCAGCTCGGCGGCCGTGCGGCAGGCCACGCGGGCGCCCGCGCTGCGGCCGCCGGAGATCACCGGGAGCCCCCGCTTCTCCAGTGCGGGCCAGACGCCCCGCCAGCCGACGTCCAGCGTCTTGGGGGCGGGCGCCAGCTTCTTTCCGGCGACCCGCCAGGGCTGCTCGACGAGGGCGACGCTCACGCCGTGCGCGGGCAGCGCGACGGCAAGGGCCGCCAGGTCGCGGGCCTCGATGCCGCCGCCGGCGCCGTGGCCGAGGGCCAGCAGGAGGCGGGGCCTGCCCTTCGCCGGGTGCCAGGTGATCCGCGCCTCGCCGGCGTCGGTCTCGACGGTCTCGCGCCGGGGCGGGTGTGTTTCGTGCGTCACGTCAGAAGAGTGTGCCCTCTTCGGGGCCGTCCAGCTCCTTCAGCAGCTCCGGTCCGTTGTTGCGTACGTTGCTGACCGCCGTGGAGACGGGGTAGGCCCGCATCAGGCCGGGCGGGGGCGGCTCCAGGAGGGGGCGCAGGTCCTCGACGTCGGTGCGGGACGGGTCGAGCCAGGCGTCCCAGCGGTCGGGCGTCAGCATCAGCGGCATGCGCGGGTGGATGTCGGCGAGCGAGCGCGGGCCCTCGTCGGGGGCGACGGCCAGCGGCGTGGTCTCGGCCTCCGTGGTGATCACCGTGCAGGTCACCCACCAGGCCAAGGGGTGCTCGTCGGGCAGGGTCTTGTCCCGCCAGAACTCGTAGAGGCCCGCCATGGCGAAGACGGAACCGTCGGCGGGGGTCACGAAGTAGGGCTGCTTGCGGGGCCGCTTCTTCTTGCCCTCGACCTCCAGCCGCCGCTCCTCGGGCGCGGTCAGCCACTCGTAATAGCCGTCGGCGGGCAGCACGCAGCGGCGGGCGGCGAAGGCGCGGCGGTAGGCGGGCTTCTCGTGCACGGTCTCGGCGCGGGCGTTGATCATCCGGGCGCCGCCCTCGGGCGTCTTGGACCAGGAGGGGACGAGGCCCCACTTGAGCGTACGCAGCTGGCGAACCGGAGCCGGGTCCTCGGCGTCTTTCAGGGGGCGGTCGAGCACCGCGTAGACCTCTTTGGTGGGGGCCACGTTGTAATCGGGGGCCAACTCCTCCCCCTCCTCATCGGGGTGCCACTTCTCGATCTCGAAGATCCCCGCGAGATCCGCGGGCCCACGACTCGATGCATACCGTCCGCACATACGTGCCAGACTGCCACGACCCGATCCCCCAGAGGAGCCAGTTCCCGCAATGGAAAGCACCGCCAACGCCAGCCTGGCCGCCCTCTGGGACCGCGTCTTCGGCACGCAGCCCGCGCCCGAGCAGTGGCTGGTGATCGGGGCCGCTCTGGTGGCCCTCGCCGTCGTCGTGCCGCACGGCACATGGCGCCTGGCCCGCAACGCCGTCACCATCGCGCACGAGGGCGGCCACGGTCTGGTCGCGCTGCTCACCGGGCGCCGCCTCGACGGCATCCGGCTGCACTCCGACACCTCGGGCCTGACCGTCTCGCGCGGCAGGCCCACGGGCCTCGGCATGATCCTCACCGCGGCGGCGGGCTACACCGCTCCCCCGCTGCTCGGCCTCGGCGGCGCGGCGCTGCTCTCCTCGGGGCGCATCACGGCGCTGCTGTGGATCGCCACCGCGCTGCTCGTCGTGATGCTGGTGATGATCCGCAACGCGTACGGAGCCCTGACGGTGCTCCTGACCGGCGGCACCTTCCTGCTCGTCTCCTGGCTGGCGGACACCGACGTCCAGGCGGCCTTCGCGTACGCGGTGGTGTGGTTCCTGCTCCTCGGCGGGGTGCGCCCCGCCTTCGAGCTGCAGGCCAAGCGCCGGCACGGCGGCGCGGGCGACTCGGACGCGGACCAGCTCGCGCGGCTCACCCACGTGCCCGCCGGGATGTGGCTCTTCCTCTTCCATGCCGTCTCGCTCTGTTGCCTGATGGGAGGGGCGCGCTGGCTCCTCGGCGTCTGAGCGGGGTCCGCGGCAGCCACTAAAGTGAGGGCATGACCGAAACCCCGGCGCACACCGCCCTCTGGCCAGCCCCGCACGCAAGCGGAGCCGTCACCGCGACGGTCCACGTACCCGGTTCGAAATCGGTCACCAACCGCGCGCTCGTGCTGGCCGCGCTCGCCGCCGAGCCGGGCTGGCTGCGCCGCCCGCTGCGCTCCCGCGACACGCTGCTGATGGCGGGCGCCCTGCGCGCGATGGGCGTCGGCATCGAGGAGACGGTGTCCTCCAGCTCCTCCGCCGCGGGCGGCTGTGGCGAGGCCTGGCGCGTGATCCCCTCGGGCCTGCACGGCCCCGCCACGGTCGACGTCGGCAACGCCGGCACGGTCATGCGCTTCCTGCCCCCCGTCGCCGCCCTCGCCGACGGCCCGATCCGCTTCGACGGCGATCCCCGGTCCTACGAGCGGCCGCTGACCGGTGTGATCGACGCCCTGCGGGTGCTCGGCGCCCGGATCGACGACGACGGCCGCGGCGCGCTGCCGCTGACCGTGCACGGCGGCGGCGCCCTGGACGGCGGCCCGGTCGAGATCGACGCCTCGTCGTCCTCCCAGTTCGTGAGCGCCCTGCTGCTGTCGGGCCCGCGCTTCAACCAGGGCGTGGAGGTGCGTCACGTGGGCGGCGCGCTGCCCTCCATGCCGCACATCCGCATGACCGTCGACATGCTCCGCTCGGCCGGCGCGCAGGTGGACACCCCGGAGGCGGGCGGCGAGCCCAACGTGTGGCGGGTGACCCCCGGCGCGCTGCTCGGCCGCGATCTGACCATCGAGCCGGACCTCTCCAACGCCCAGCCGTTCCTCGCCGCGGCCCTGGTCACGGGCGGCACGGTGACCATCCCCGACTGGCCCGCGCACACCACGCAGCCCGGCGACGCGCTGCGCGAGATCTTCACGGAGATGGGCGGCTCCTGCGAACTGACCGAGCAGGGCCTGGTGTTCACCGGCTCCGGCTCGATCCACGGCCTGGACGTCGACCTCGGCGAGGTCGGCGAGCTGACCCCCGGCATCGCGGCGGTCGCGGCCCTCGCCGACTCCCCCTCCACGCTGCGCGGCGTCGCCCACCTGCGGCTGCACGAGACGGACCGCCTGGCCGCGCTCACCAAGGAGATCAACGAACTCGGCGGCGACGTCACCGAGACCGCCGACGGCCTGCACATCCGGCCGCGCCCGCTGCACGGCGGCGTCTTCCACACCTACGACGACCACCGCATGGCGACCGCCGGCTCGATCATCGGCCTCGCGGTGGAGGGCGTACGGATCGAGAACGTCGCGACGACGGCGAAGACCCTGCCGGACTTCCCCGACCTGTGGACGACCATGCTCGGGAACGGCTGACGGGCGGTACGACGACCATGCGCCGCTACGGCAAGAACCCCGACGAGGACGACATCCGCGTCCGCCCCAACCGCAAGGGCAACCGCCCCCGCACCCACATCAGGCCCAAGCACGAGGACGCCGCCGAGGGCATGGTCCTCACCGTCGACCGGGGCCGCCTCACCGTGCTGGTCGACGACCGGGTCGTGATGGCCATGAAGGCCCGCGAGCTGGGCCGCAAGGCCGCCGTGGTGGGTGACAGGGTCGCGGTCGTCGGGGATCTGTCCGGGAAGAAGGACACCCTCGCGCGGATCGTGCGGATCGCGGAGCGCACCTCCGTCCTGCGGCGCACCGCCGACGACGACGACCCCTACGAGCGGGTGGTCGTCGCCAACGCCGACCAGCTCGCCATCGTCACCGCCCTCGCCGACCCCGAGCCGCGCCCGCGCCTGATCGACCGGTGCGTCGTGGCCGCGTACGACGGCGGGCTCGAACCGATCCTCGTGCTGACCAAGTCGGATCTGGCCTCCGCCGACAAGCTCCTGGAGACGTACTCCACCCTCGACATCCCCTACGTGGTCACCAGCCGCGAGGAGTTCACCGACGGTGCCGAGCTGGCGCGGGTGCACGAGCTGCTCGACGGCAAGGTCACCGCCTTCGTCGGGCACTCCGGGGTGGGCAAGACGACGCTGGTCAACGCGCTGGTGCCCGAGGCGCAGCGGCGCACGACCGGGCACGTCAACGCGGTCACGGGCCGCGGCAGGCACACCACCACCTCCGCGCTCGCGCTGCCGCTGGCGGAGGTGGGCGGATGGGTGATCGACACCCCGGGCGTGCGCTCGTTCGGGCTCAACCACGTCGACCCGTCGCGCGTCATCCTCGCCTTCCCCGACCTGGAGCCCGGGACGGAGGGCTGCCCGCGCGGCTGCAGCCACGACGAGAAGGACTGCGCGCTGGACGCCTGGGTCGCCGACGGGCACGCCGATCCGCAGCGCCTGTACTCCCTGCGCCGGCTGCTGGCCACGCGCGAGCGGCGCGAGGACGACTGACCCGGCCGGTGTTTGCGGCTGCGCGGCGCCAGGTAGATGCATACTCGCACCAGGCCGGATCGAGCCGGACGGAAGCGGCCGCGGCGACGTGGACGAGTGCGGGAGGCAGGGACATGGCGTGGCTGCTGGTCATCGTGGCGGGGTTTCTCGAGACCGGCTTCGCGGTCTGTCTGAAGCTGTCGCACGGCTTCACCCGGCTCTGGCCGACGATCGCGTTCGCCTGCTTCGCACTCGGCAGCTTCGGTCTGCTCACCCTGGCGCTGAGGAAGCTCGACGTCGGACCCGCCTACGCGGTGTGGACGGGCATCGGCGCCGCGGGCACCGCGATCTACGGCATGATCTTCCTCGGTGACCTGGTCTCCACGCTCAAGATCGTCTCGATCTCCTTCGTCATCATCGGCGTGATCGGGCTCCAGCTGTCCGGCTCCGCGCACTGACGGCCCGCCCGGCGCCACCGGGCGCTCACCTGGCGGCGACCCAGCGCCCTATGGCCCCGCGGACCACCTCCGCGGGGTCGTCGTCGCCGCGGGCGGGCGCGACCACGTACGACAGGGCGAGGCGGACGGCGCTCTCGCAGGCGAGGGCGAGGTCCGGGTCCCGCGGCCTGCCCCGGCCGCCGAGCGCGGTCACCGCGCGGTCGCGCACCAGCGCGAGCAGCTCCGCCGCCGAGGGCACCCCGGCGTCCGCGCGGCGCTGCGCGGGCACCGGCGACGCGGCCCCGGGGGCCCTGCTCGGCGTGGGCAGCCGATCGCTCCAGCAGCCGGTGAGCGCGGCCCGCACGAGCGCGTTGCCGCGCGCGGCGCCCACCGTCCAGGCGGCGACGGCGGCCAGGCGGTCGGCCGGTTCGCGCTCCTCGGCGAGCGCGCGTTCGACGCCGTGCAGATAGCCGTCGGTCTCGCGGCGCAGGAGGGCGCGGGCGAGACCGTCCTTGCTGCCGAACTCGTTGTAGAGGGTCTGCCGGGACACCCCGGCGACCGCCGCGACCTCGACCATGCGCACCCCCGGCCACGGTCTGCGGGCGAGCGCCGTGAAGGCCGCGTCCAGTAAGGATTCCCGTGCTGCGGGCATCCCCGCCTCCCCGGGTCGAAGCGGCTCCGGCTGCCAGCGTTGACGCGCTCGCGGGCACTGTCAAGAGCTCCGGCGCGAGCCCGCGCGAGCGGGCCGGATCGGGCGCTGTGGCCCGCCTGGACCGGGCTCGATACTGTTCACCCATGCCCGACTACCACGATGATCTGCGTCTCGCCCATGTCCTCGCGGACGCCGCCGACGCCCAGACCATGGACCGGTTCAAGGCCCTCGACCTCAAGGTCGAGACCAAGCCGGACATGACGCCGGTGAGCGAGGCCGACAAGGCGGCCGAGGAGCTGATCCGCTCCCAGCTGCAGCGCGCGAGGCCGCGCGACGCGATCCTCGGCGAGGAGTACGGCATCGAGGGCACGGGCCCGCGCCGCTGGGTGATCGACCCGATCGACGGCACCAAGAACTACGTACGCGGTGTGCCCGTGTGGGCCACGCTCATCTCCCTGATGGAGGCGGGCGAGGGCGGCTACGAGCCCGTCGTCGGGGTGGTCTCCGCGCCCGCGCTCGGCCGCCGCTGGTGGGCGGCGAAGGGCGGCGGCGCGTACACGGGGCGCAGCCTCACCTCGGCGACCCGGCTGCACGTGTCGAAGGTCTCGCGGCTCTCGGACGCGTCCTTCGCCTACTCCTCGCTCTCCGGGTGGGAGGAGGAGGGCCGCCTCGACGGGTTCATGGACCTCACCCGGGCGGTGTGGCGCACCCGTGCCTACGGCGACTTCTGGCCGTACATGATGGTGGCGGAGGGCGCGGTCGACATCTGCGCGGAGCCGGAGCTGTCCCTGTGGGACATGGCGGCGAACGCGATCGTGGTGACGGAGGCGGGCGGCAGCTTCACCGGCCTCGACGGCCGGCCGGGCCCGCACAGCGGCAACGCGGCGGCGTCGAACGGCCTGCTGCACGACGAACTGTTGGGCTATCTCAACCAGCGGTACTGAGCCGTACGGAGCTGGATCGGCACTGCCGTTCGGACGCGCCACGGACGTTCTGCCCGGATGCCCCGAACTGACCACGCACGCCCTCTTGTTGGCCCCCGCTCCGCCTGCCACATTGAGAGTCCCCACTCTTGTGCACTTGTGAATCCTTTCTCCGAGCCGGGAGCGGAGGCAATCCTTCGCCCACCGGGAGACCTTGGATTCACCAAGGAGGTGGCTCACGCCCATGCACGTCCGCGACGCCATGAGCACGGTGGTCCTGACCATCGGCCCCACCCACACCCTGCGCCAGGCGGCCAGGCTGATGTCGGCGCGCCGCGTCGGCGCCGCCGTCGTCCTCGACCCCGACACCTGCGGGCTCGGCATCCTGACCGAGCGCGACATCCTCAACTCCCTGGCCCGCGACCAGAGCCCGGACACCGAGATCACCGGTACGCACACCACGACCGACGTCGTCTTCGCGAGCCCCGCGTGGACCCTGGAGGAGGCGGCGGACGCCATGGCGCACGGCGGCTTCCGGCACCTGATCGTCCTGGACGCGGGCGAGCCCGCGGGCATCGTCTCGGTCCGCGACATCATCCGCTGCTGGGCGCCGGTACGGCGCGCGGCGGCGCGGGTGACGGTCTGAGCGGCAGCGGGTGACGGCCTGAGAAGACGGCGGCGGGCCGGTCCCCGAAGGGATCCGGCCCGCCGTCATGCCCCGGCAAGGGGACCGGTCAGCCGCGCAGGGCCTGGACCGCGGCCTCCAGCCGCTTGCCGAAGTCGGCGTCCGCCTGGCGGAAGTTGTTGATCGCGCGCTCGGCGATGTCGTCGCGCGAGACCTTGGCGATGAAGCCCGACAAGTTCTCGACCAGCCGGTTCTTCTCGTCCTCGGTCATCAGGCGGTAGAGGTTGCCCGCCTGCACGAAGTCGTTGTCCTCGGAGTGGATCGGAGCGGCCTGATCACCGGTCACGCCGGTCACCGGGACCGGCTGCCACAGCGGGCGGTCGGTCTGGTGCGGCCCGCCGAAGCTGTTCGGCTCGTAGTTCTTCGCGCCCTTGTGGCGGCCGTCGTACAGGAAGCCGTCGCGGGAGTGGGTGCGCGCCTCGGCGGCGTGCGGGCGGTTCACCGGCAGGTGGTCGGCGTTGATGCCGACGCGGTAGCGGTGCGCGTCGCCGTACGCGAAGAGGCGGCCCTGGAGCATCTTGTCCGGCGAGGGGCCGATGCCCGGCACGAAGTGGGCGGGGCTGAAGATGGCCTGCTCGACCTCGGCGAAGACGTTCTCCGGGTTGCGGTTGAGCTCCAGCTTGCCGATCTCGATGACCGGGTAGTCCGCGTGCGGCCACACCTTGGTGAGGTCGAACGGGTTGAAGCGGTACGTCGCCGCCTCCGCCGCCGGCATGACCTGCACGCCCACGGTCCACGACGGGTACTCGCCCCGCTCGATGGCCTCGCGCAGGTCGCGCTGGTGGGAGTCGGGGTCCGCACCGGCGAGCCGGTCGGCCTCGGCCTGGGTGAGGTTCTTGATGCCCTGGTCGGTCTTGAAGTGGTACTTGACCCAGAAGACCTCGCCCGCCTCGTTGTTCCACTGGAACGTGTGCGAGCCGAAGCCGTCCATGTGGCGGTACGAGGCGGGGATGCCCCGGTCGCCGAAGAGCCAGGTCACCTGGTGGGTGCTCTCGGGGCTGAGCCCCCAGAAGTCCCAGACGTTGTCCGCCTCCTGCGAGCCCGTGTAGGGGTCGCGCTTCTGGGTGTGGATGAAGTCGGGGAACTTGATGGCGTCCCTGATGAAGAAGACCGGGGTGTTGTTGCCGACGAGGTCGTAGTTGCCCTCTTCGGTGTAGAACTTCAGTGCCCAGCCGCGGGGGTCGCGCACCGCGTCGGCCGAGCCGAGGTTACCGGCCACGGTGGAGAAGCGCAGGAACGTCTCCGTCTGCTTGCCGACCTCGGAGAGGAACTTCGCCCGCGTCCACTGCGAGACGTCACGGGTGAGGGTGAAGGTGCCGTAGGCGCCCGCACCGCGTGCGTGCACCACGCGCTCCGGTATCCGCTCGCGGTTGAAGTGGGCGAGCTTCTCCAGCAGCAGCTGGTCCTGCACCAGAACCGGCCCGCCGACGCCCGCCGTCTCGCTGTTCTGGTTGTCGGCCACCGGCGCGCCGGCCTCCGTGGTGAGCGGTCCCTGCGTCACGTGCGCCTCCTGCGTCATCAACCCTGCGGGTGGTCCCTGCGGGTTTCTATCCCTTGGCCAATGCCTGTCCTCTGACCAACGTCGTAATTGATCCTACGATAGACTTTGTCTAAGTCAAGTGAACATCCAAAGTCACACCCGTTCGGGACTGGCTCCCCTGCCTGTTAGGCTGGTTTTCATGAGTGACCTGTTGGAACGACTGCGCGGACGCGGCTGGCGCATGACAGCGCAGCGGCGCGTCGTGGCCGAGGTGCTCGACGGGGAGCACGTCCACCTCACGGCCGACGAGGTGCACGCCCGCGCCACGGACAAGCTGCCCGAGATCTCCCGGGCGACGGTCTACAACACCCTGGGCGAGCTGGTGAGCCTCGGCGAGGTCCTGGAAGTGGCCACGGACCGCCGCGCGAAGCGCTACGACCCGAACGCCCACCGGCCCCACCACCACCTGGTGTGCGCCCGCTGCGGCGCCATCCGGGACGTGCACCCCACGGGCAATCCGCTGACCAGCCTCCCCGACTCGGAGCGCTTCGGCTTCACGGTCGAGGGCGTGGAGGTCACCTACCGGGGCGTCTGCCCGGACTGCGCGACGGCCTGAGCCCTCCCGCGTTCCACGTTGTACGAAGGGCCCGGCACCTCTCGGTGCCGGGCCCTTCGTCTCGCCCCGGGCCGGCGCACGCTCCCGGAAAACACCGAAGGCCCGGAATCCTGGGATTCCGGGCCTTCGGTCTTCAGTAGCGGGGACAGGATTTGAACCTGCGACCTCTGGGTTATGAGCCCAGCGAGCTACCGAGCTGCTCCACCCCGCGTCGATGAACCCAACAGTACGGCAGGCCTGCGACCAGCGCAAATCCGTTCCGGGGGCGGGGCGACCCCGGGATTTCCTAGGCGGACAGCTCCTGCCGCAGCGCCTCGCGCAGCCGGCCCGCCCGCTCCGCGACCTCCGCGGGGCCGAGCTCCACGGCCCGCGAGGCCCAGCGCTGCCCCTGCGCCAGCTGCCCGCGCCGGGCGTACAGCAGGGCGAGCCGCAGCGCCGCCCTGCCGTGCCCGGCGTCGGCGGCCCGCGTCCACCACAGGGCGGCCTCGGGCTCGCTGCCCTCGCGGGCCAGGAGCAGCCCGAGGTTGAAGGCGCCGTTGCGGCTGCCGGCCTCGGCGGCCTTGCGGTACCAGCGCGCCGCCTCGACGACGTCGCCCCGGCCGGCGGCCAGCATGCCGACCCGGACCTGGGCGCGCCGGTGGCCCTGCTCGGCCGCTCGCTCGTACCACTCCTCGCACTCGGTCTTCTGCGCCGCCGACTCGCCGAGGGCGGGCGGTGCCGCGGCGGCGCGGCGCGCGTCGAGCAGCGTCCCGAGCCGGTACGCCGCCTCCGCGCTGCCACCCCCGGCCGCGCACCGCAGATGCCGTTCGGCCTCCTGCTCGTCGCCCTCGCGCAGCCGTGCGGTGCCGACCTGGAGGGCCGCGTCGGTGTGCCCGGCGGCGGCCGCGCGCTCGTACCAGCGCAGGGCGCAGGCCGCGTCGCCGCGGCTCGCGTACAGGATCCCGAGGTTGAACGCCGCGTCCACGCTGCCCGCCTCGGCGGCCTTGGAGAACCACGGCTCGGCGCCGGCCGCGTCCCCGCCCTGGAGCAGCAGCACGGCCAGCGCGTTGGCGGCCTCGCGGTGGCCCGCGTACGCGGCGCGGCGGTACCACTGGTCGGCCTGCGAGGTCCGGCCCTGCTCGGCGCAGAGCAGCCCGAGGTTGTACGCGCCGTTCACGTCGCCCGCGTCCATCGCGGCGCGGTACCAGCGCTCGGCGGTCTGGGTCTCGCCGCGCTCGGCGTGCAGCGCGCCCAGCGCGTTCGCGGCGTTGCCGTCACCGTCCTGGGCGGCCTTGAGCCACCACACGGCGGCGCTCTCCTCGTCGCCCGCGTCCCGCAGCAGGAAGCCGAGGGCGCAGGCCGCCCTGGACTCGCCGTCCTTGGCCGAGTTCAGGTACCAGCGGCCGGCCTCCTTCAGCTCGCCGCGGTGCTCCAGGATCGCGCCGAGGTGCAGCGCGGCCCTGCGGTGGCCGCGCGCGGCGGCCTGGCGGTACCACTGCTCGGCCTCGCCGGCCGGGGTGTGCGTGCCGCCGCCCTCGCGCGCGACGCGGCCGGCCCGCACCGGGCTCTCGCCGCGCTCGATGGGCTCGCCGCGCTCCGCCGCCGCCCGCCGGTCCAGCGCACGGGCCAGGCGGTACGCGGCCTCGCGGTGGCCCCGCTCGGCGGCGACCCGCAGCCAGCGCTCGGCGCCGACGTCCCCGCGGTGCTCCAGCAGGTCGGCGAGGGCGTACGCCCCCAGGGTGTGGCCCTGCTCGGCGGACTGGCGCAGCCAGTACTCGGCGGCGGGCTCGTCGCCCCGCTCGCGGTGGTAGCGGCCGAGCGCGTGGGCGGCCGCTGCGGACCCCGCGACGGCGGCGACCCGCCACCAGCCGGCCGCCTCGTCGGCGTAGCCGCGCTGGTGGAGCAGGACCCCGAGGTTGTTGGCGGCGGCGCGGTCGCCCTCGGCGGTCGCCGCGCGCAGCATGGACTCGGCCCCGTCCAGATCGCCGCGGCGCAGCAGCAGGCTCCCCAGGACGCTCATCGCGTCGACATCCCCCGCCTCGGCGGCCAGCCGATGGCGCATCTCTTCGGCGACCGCCCCGGGATCTTCCTCCCGGTCGGCCGCCTGCACAAACCGCCCTGTATCCAACAGAGTTGCCTTGTCCCCCATAACGTCCATCGTCGCACCACCCGCAACCTGGGTACACCGCATATACCGCGTATACCCACAGCCAGTGAAGTCACTTCGGCGTTTTGTCGACATGCCCACAGAGAGATAAGTGAAACACAGATACCCCAACTCTCCCCCGTCAGCGCGCCGTTCGCGCGAGTCGGCATAGGACACCCGCAAACCCACGGCGGACCCCACGCACGGCACACGACAAAGGCCCGGATCCGTAAGGATCCGGGCCTTCACCTTGCAGTAGCGGGGACAGGATTTGAACCTGCGACCTCTGGGTTATGAGCCCAGCGAGCTACCGAGCTGCTCCACCCCGCGCCGTTGTGTTCAAACCGTACCACGGCGCGAGGTGGCTCCTTGACCAGCCGCTAGTCGCCGCTCCGGTCGCCCTCCTTGTCGGAGGGTTTGTCCCCGCCCTTGTCGGAGGGCTTGTCGGCGTCCTTGTCGGAGGGCTTGTCCGCGCTCTTGTCCACGTTCTTGTCCGCGCCGTTGGCGGCGTCCTTCTTCGCCGCCGCGGCCGACGCGTCCTCGGCCCGCTCCAGTGCCTCCTGGAGGCGGTCCTGCGCCTCGCCGTACTTCTTCCAGTCGCCGCTCTTCATGGCCTTCTCGCCGTCCTCGAACGCCTTCTGGGCGTCGTCGAGCGCGGCCTGGACCGTCGGGTCGTTCTTCTTCGGCGGCTTGGTCGGCTCGTCCGCGTCCCCGTCCTGGTCCGCGGCCGGTGGCTTGGTGCCGCCGGCCGCGCCGAAGACCTGGTCCAGGCCCTGGCCCAGGGTGTCCGCGAAGACGGTCTCGGTGCCGTAGGAGACGGCCACCTTCTTCAGGAGGGGATACGCCGACTTGCGGCCCTGTACGTAGACGGGCTCGACGTAAAGGAAGCCGTCGTCCAGTGGCACGGTCAGCAGATTGCCGTAGAGGACGTCGGAGTCGGCGCCCTTCATGTCGCGGACGAAGTTGCCGACCTCCGTCATGGAGTTCAGCTTGTTCTGCACCTGTTCCGGGCCGTCGACGTCGCCCGTGACTCTCAGCAGCTTCATCCGGCCGTAGTTCTCGCTCCTGGCGTCCGCGTCGACCGTCATGAAGGCCCGTAGGTTGGGCCGCTCACTCGGGGTGAACGTCGTCGTCAGCGCGAACTGCTGCTGGCTCTGGCCCGGCGCCTTCATGGACAGGTAGTACGGCGGGACCGCGCTGTCGTCCTTCTTCGTCGGGTCGTTCGGCACCTGCCAGGCGTCACTCGCGTTGTAGAACTGGCCCGGGTCGGTGACGTGGTAGAGCGTGAGGAGCTCGCGCTGCACCTTGAACATGTCCTGCGGGTAGCGCAGGTGGTCCTTGAGCGCCGGCGGGATCTCGCTCTTGTCCTTGACGGTGCCCGGGAACGCCTTCTTCCAGGTCTTCAGGACCGGGTCCTTGTCGTCCCAGGTGTAGAGCTTGACGTCGCCGGTGTACGCGTCGACGGTCGCCTTCACCGAGTTCCGGATGTAGTTGACCTGGTTCTGCTGGGCGATCACCGTGCGCTGGCTGTCCTCCTGCGACAAGGAGTCGGCCGTGGTGTCACCGAGCGTGGTGCGCGAGGCGTACGGATAGCCGTTGGAGGTCGTGTAGGCGTCGACCACCCACTGGATGCGGCCGTCGACCACCGTCGGGTAGACGTCGCCGTCGATCGTCAGCCAGGGGGCCACCGCCTCGACGCGCTCCTTGGGCGTGCGGTTGTACAGGATCCGCGAGCCCTCGCCGATCGCTCCGGAGTACAGGATCTGCGGCTCACCGAAGGAGACCGCGTACGCCGCGCGGTTGATCGGGTTGGAGAGGTTGACCCCGCTGTCGCCCTTGTAGCTGTAGGTCTTCTGACCACCGCCGTCCTCTTCGTAGTCGAGCTCCTTCTGGGGCCCGCCCACGATCGAGTACTGGGTCGTCTTCTCGCCGTAGTAGATCCGCTGCTCGTAGTCCTTCATCTCACCCGTGGTGGGCAGACCGGACTCGGTGAAAGCCGGGGCTCCCTTGGAGCCCTTCTTGGTCTCCGTGCCCTTGGCGGCGACGACGCCGTAGCCATGGGTGTAGGCGAAGTGGTCGTTGATCCAGTTCCGCTTGTCGAGCTTGTTCACGTTCAGCTCGCGCAGGCCGACGATGGTGTCCTGGCCGTTGTAGCGGTCCACGTCCAGCGTCCGCGGGAACTGGTAGTAACTGCGCTCCTGCTCCAGCTGCTGGAACGTGGGCGAGACGATGTTCGGGTCGTTCAGCCGGTAGTTGGCCGCCGAGTCCGCGTTCTCGCGCTTCTTTTGGCGGTCCTCGTCGACCTTGCCCGCGCCCCGGTAGTCCTCGGGCTTCACCCCGTTGATGCCGTAGGCGTCACGGGTCGCCTCGATGTTCTTCTCGATGTACGGCGCTTCCTTGGCCTGCTCGTTCGGCTGGACCTGGAACTTCTGGACGATCGCGGGGTAGAGCCCGCCGATGAGGATCGCCGAGAGCACCATCAGGCCGAAACCGATGACCGGCAGCTGCCAGGTGCGCCGCCACAGCGTCGCGAAGAAGAGCAGGGCGCAGATGACGGCGATGCAGAACAGGATCGTTTTCGCCGGCAGGTACGCGTTCGCGTCGACGTACCTCAGGCCGGTCCAGTTGCCCGTCGCCTTGAAGTCGCTGGACTTCACCGCGAGGCCGTACCGGTCGAGCCAGTACGCCACGGCCTTGAGGGAGACGAAGACGCCGAGCAGCACCGAGAGGTGGCCGGTCGCCGCCGCGGTCGCGCGCGCGCCGGGGCTGGTGATCCGCAGCCCGCCGTACAGGTAGTGCGTCAGGGCGGCGGCGACCAGGGAGAGCACCGCGGCCGCGAAGCCGAAGCCCAGCAGGAAGCGGTACCAGGGCAGGTCGAACGCAAAGAACGCCACGTCCATGTGGAACTGCGGGTCCTTCTGGCCGAAGGGCACACCGTTGACCCACAGGAGCCAGGTGCGCCACTGCCCCGCCGCGGACGCGCCCGCGATCAGGCCCACCAGGGCCGTGATCGCGATCAGCAGCCACTTCTTGTACGGGGCGATGCCCATGCGGTACCGGTCGAGGCTCTGCTGCTCCATCGACATGGCGCTCAGCGGCGGGCGCAGCCGGTGCGCCAGCCAGATGTTCACGCCGACCGCGGCCGCCATGAGGAGGCCGAAGACGAAGAAGAGGCCGATCTTGGTCCACAGGGTCGTCGTGAAGACCGATGAGTAATGGACCGAGCGGTACCACAACCAGTCGGTCCAGAACCCGGAGAACATGACGAAGGCCATGGCCAGCACGGCCAGCACGCCCAGTGTCATGAGCAGGGTCCGGACGCGACGGGAGGGTCGGCCCACTCTGATCCGTGGCCCCGACGGGCCTCCGCCGCGGTCCGGCATCTGGAAAGCCAAGGTGCGCACCTCGAAGTTCGCTGTTGATTCGTTGGTCCGTCAGGCCCCCGAGATCGCGGACCCACACCTATGCAACTTACTCACGCTTTACTCGGTTCCCGATTCTCGGGACTAACGAGGCAGGATTGTGACCATGTCCAACACACCCATGGCAGCGAGCCCCCTCACCCGGGCCGTGCTCGAGATCGACGAGTACGTCTCCGGCCTCGGCTGGGACCGGCCCGCCCGCCTCTTCGCGCTCGTCGACACGGCGCGGCTGCGCACCCAGGAACCCGGCCTCGCCTCACAGCTCGGCCTCGACGACGGCGTCGAACACGCCGGTTTCACCCCCATCGAGCAGGAGGAGATCTCCGCGGACAAACCGCTGGACGAGTTCCTCGGCACCATCGCCTGGCCGGACGCGGTGACGGGCTGCGCCCTCACGGTGGAGCGCCTGATGCTGCCGCCGTCCGCCGAGACGTCCGTCCCCGAGGGCCTCAGCGAGGCCCAGCTGGCGAAGTGGGTGGCCAAGCACCCCGACCGCCAGGAGGTCCGCATGACGGTCGCGGTGCTCCGTGACGGCGCGCGCGAGTCGGCGCTGCGGCTGCGCGAGAAGGACTCGCCGACCGAGGTCCTCACGGGCTCCGACCTGGTGCCCGGCCTGGCGGACGCGCTGGCGGCGACGTTCGCCTAGAGCGGCCCACCGCGTAGAGCGGCCCATTCACTCGTACGTTCGTACGCACGCGGGGGTGCCGGTGGGCGCCCCCGCTGCCGCTCTGCTTCTGCCGCTCTACTTCGCGGAGCAGCTCGGCAGGGCGTCGGTGTCGCCCTCGCGGATCTTCTTCAGGGCCCGCACGGCGTCGTGGATGGTGTCCACCTTGACCAGGGTGAGGCCGTCCGGGACGTCGCTCGCGGCGGCCGCGCAGTTGGCCTTCGGCGTCAGGAAGTACTGCGCGCCCTTGGCGCGCGCGCCGACGGTCTTCATCTGGATGCCGCCGATGGGCCCGACCTTGCCCCGGTCGTCGATGGTGCCGGTGCCGGCCACGAACTCACCGCCCGTGAGGTCCTCGGGCGTCAGCTTGTCGACGATGCCGAGCGCGAACATCAGCCCGGCGCTGGGGCCGCCCACGTCGGCGAGCTTGATGTCGATGGTGAACGGGAAGGTGTGGTCGGTGCCGGCCTCGATGCCCACGATGGCGCGGTCGGCGTCCTCCGCCTTCTTCGTCGTGATCTTGATGTCCTCGGTCCGGGTCGGCTCCTTGTCGGTCTTCTCGGCGGCGGCCGCCTCCTTGACCGGGACGACCGTGAACGTGACGCTCTCGCCGGGGTCGTGCTCGGTGACGAACTTGGCGACGTCCGTCCTGTCCTTGACGGGCTTGCCGTCGACCTCCTTGATGACGTCGCCCGCGTGCAGCTTGCCCTCGGCCGGGTCGCCCTTCACGACGGTCGAGACGATGACCTGGGACTTCACCGGGAGATGCAGCTCCCTGAGGGCCGCGACCTTGGCACTCTCCTGGGACTCGCTGAACTCTTCGGCGTTCTCCTGGGAGGACTGCTGCTCGGTCTTGCCGTCGGGGTAGAGCGTGTCGTGCGGCACCACGATGTTGTCGTGGGCCAGCCAGCCGTAGACGGCCTCGGCGAGGTTCATCTTGTAGTCGGCGCTGGTCACCCTGACCGTCGTCATGTTGAGGTTGCCGGTCGTGGGGTACGTCTTGTGCCCGGAGATCTGCAGCACCGGCTCGCCGTCATGATCACCGAGCGTGTTCACCGTGGGGCCCGGGGACATCTCCGCGTAGGGCACTTTGATGAGCACTCCGGCGCAGAGCAGCGCGATCAGCATCAGGGTGGAGGCGAGCATCGTCGCAGTGCGGCGTGGCATGGAACGACAGTACGGGACGGGCCTGTCGGCGCACCTGTGGGGCCGGTCCGTACGGGGGCGCCACCAGGGCCGTCGCAGGGGCCCTGTCACGTGCCGGAGCGGGACTTCTCCATCGCCTCGCGGAAGGCCGCGTAGCCGTTCAGCTCCGTGTGATCACCGGTGCGGCCCGACTTGCGGTTGCGGGCGGCCCAGCTGCCCCACAGACCCGCACCGACGGCCGCCAGAAGCGGAATCAGCAACCAGGCAAGTGATGCCATGTCGACCTCCTGACCCCATGAGCGACCGCAACTGACTGATCAGCAGATTAACCATCCGCAGGGTCAACGCTCACGGCAGGGGTCGGGTTACGCAACCGGAGCCGCATGGGTCAATCACCCCCCTGCCGCCTCCTCGCGCCCCTCGGCCGCCTCCCCCGAGCCCCTGACGGCCCGGGTGGGACTCAACAGGCCCCGACCCACTCCTCCTTGCCGTCGGAGAACCGCTGGTGCTTCCAGATCGGCACCTCGTGCTTGAGGTCGTCGATGAGCTTGCGGCAGGCCTCGAAGGCCTCCGCGCGGTGCGGGCAGGAGACGGCCACGACCACCGCGAGGTCGCCGACCGCGAGATCGCCCACACGGTGCACGGCGGCCAGGGCGCGCACGGGGAAAGCGGCGACGACCTTTTCGGCCACCCGGCGCATCTCGGCCTCCGCGGTGGGGTGCGTCGAATAGCCGAGCTCGGTGACGTCCGCGCCGCCGTCGTGGTTGCGGACCGTGCCGACGAAGAGCGCCGTGCCGCCCGCCGCGTCGTCCCCGACGGCCCGGAAGACCTCGTCCAGGGAGAGCGGGGTGTCACGGATCGCGAGGAGGCGGATCGGGTCCTGGGCGGCCTGCTCGCCGGGGTGGTCCATCGTGGTGCGTGCCATGCGGCCATGGTGCCGCACGGCACGGACATCGCGGAATAGATCTTTCGCCCGGCACGCGCGTGTGCCGCCTTGGACCTCTCTACAGCCGGCGGGCGGCGCGGCCCCGCCGGCGGCCCGCCGGGCGAGCCCTCAGATCCGCCGCCGCGCCTTGCGCGCCCTGCGCACCACGGCCGCCGCGCCGAGCAGCGCGACCGTCGCCCCCGCGGCGCCCGCCGCCGTGGCGTCCTTGCGGCCCAGCCGCCGTCCGGCGACGGTCCGCCGCCCGGAGACCTCTTCGAGCAGCTCCGCGAGCACCTCTTCATTCGTCCAGCGGGGCCGCCACCCGGCGTCGTGCAGCCTGCTCACGCTGACCACCCAGGGGTACATCGTGTAGGCGAGGTCGCCGGCCGGGGACGGGGTGAGGCCGATGCGGTGCAGCCGGGCGGCGGCGCCGAGCGCGACCGCCGAGGGCAGCTCCATGCGGCGGATCCCGCTGAGCTCCTCGACCTCCTCCTGCTCCAGCCAGCCCTCGCAGCCCACGGCCAGCTCGCCGTCGACCTTCTCCAGGACGGCGTATTCCAGAGCGCTGCACAGGTCTTCGACGTGGCAGAACTGCCAGGCCGGCCGGGAACCGGCCACCACCAGCAGGCGCGGCGACTCGAAGTAGCGCGTAAGGGCCGTGTCCGTGCCGCCCACGAGGGTCGCGGGGCGTACGACGGTGACGTTCAGGCCCGGGTGCGCGCGGGGCGCACGCCGGGCGAGCCGCTCGACCTCCAGGAGGTCGCCGACACCGGTGGCCTCCGCGGTCGCCCGCAGTTCGCCGTCTTCGGAGAGGGGCAGTTCGTTGTCGGGCAGTGCTCCGTAGACCATCGCCGAGGTGCACAGGACGACCCGGTGGACGCCCGCGGCGGCGGCTGCGGTCAGGACGGTCTGGGTGCCGCGCACGTTGTACGCGGTGCGGGCGGCGCCGTCGGTCTCCAGGTCGAGGTCGAGCGCCAGGTGGACGACCACGTCCGCCCCGCGCAGTTTCTCGGCGATCGCCGGGTCCCGCACGTCCAGGATGTGCCACTGGACCTGCGAGCACTCGCCTCGGCGCTCGTCGATGGCGATGACCTGCTTGATCTCCTCCGAGGCGGCGAGCCGCTCGGTCAGCAGCGCCCCCACGCCGGAGGCGGCGCCGGTGACGGCGACGACGGGCCCACGGGCGGGCACCGGGGTTGACGGGTTTCGCGCTGCGCGAACCTGCGGATCTGGGGAACTCACCGGGCGTCTCCAGCGGTTGTCTTCAGTACGTACGCGGATGACGCGTACGTACCAGGTGGCATCCATCCTGCCGCAGGCCATCAGTCGGCGAAGCACCGAGGCCCGAACCCGTCACGGTGTCTACGCTGGGTGGTGTTGTAGGGCAGCCGCCGCCGGACGATACCGGCGGCCTGACGAGCCGAGGAATCCCGTGAGTGACACCCCATTCGGATTCGGCCTTCCGCCGGAGGAGCCGGACGACGGCGACGAGGGCAGGAAGAAGGAATCCCCCGGACAGGGCCAGGGCGGGGCGCAGGGGGCCGGAGGCGCCGGAAATCCGTTCGGCTTCGCGTTCCCCGGCGCGGGCGGCCCGGGCGGCGGGGACAACCCCTTCGCCGCGATGTTCGGTGCCATGAACCCGAACGACCTGGGCGCCGCCTTCCAGCAGCTCGGCCAGATGCTCTCGTACGAGGGCGGCCCGGTGAACTGGGACATGGCCAAGGACATCGCCCGCCAGACCGTCTCCCAGGGCACGGCGGACGGCAGCAAGGACGCCAGCGTCGGCCCCGCCGAGCGCTCCGCCGTCGAGGAGGCCGTGCGCCTGGCCGACCTGTGGCTGGACGACGCCACGTCGCTGCCCTCCGGGTCCGGGACGGCCGTGGCGTGGAGCCGCGCCGAGTGGGTCGAGGCGACCCTGCCGGTGTGGAAGGAGCTCGTCGACCCGGTCGCCGAGCGCGTCGGCCTGGCCATGGGCGACGTGCTGCCCGAGGAGATGCAGGCCATGGCGGGCCCGCTGATCGGCATGATGCGCTCCATGGGCGGCGCCATGTTCGGCCAGCAGATCGGCCAGGCCGTGGGGGTGCTCGCCGGCGAGGTCGTCGGTTCCACGGACATCGGTCTGCCCCTCGGCCCCGCCGGGAAGGCCGCGCTGCTCCCGGTGAACATCGAGAACTTCGGCAAGGACCTCGGCGTCGACAAGGACGAGGTGCGGCTCTACCTGGCGCTGCGCGAGGCCGCCCACCAGCGGCTCTTCGCCCACGTCCCGTGGCTGCGCTCGCACCTCTTCGGTGCCGTCGAGGGGTACGCGCGCGGCATCAAGGTCGACACGGCCAAGCTGGAGGACGTCGTCGGCCAGCTCGACCCGCAGAACCCCGAGCAGCTGCAGGAGGCCCTCCAGCAGGGCATGTTCCAGCCGGAGGACACCCCGGCCCAGAAGGCCGCCCTGGCCCGCCTGGAGACCGCTCTGGCGCTCGTCGAGGGCTGGGTGGACGCCGTGGTGCACGCCGCCGCCAAACCCCGCCTGTCGTCCGCCGACGCCCTTCGGGAGACGCTGCGCCGCCGCCGTGCGAGCGGCGGTCCCGCCGAGCAGACGTTCGCCACGCTGATCGGTCTGGAGCTGCGTCCGCGCCGGCTGCGCGATGCCTCGCGCCTGTGGGCCTCGCTCACGGACGCGCGCGGTGTCGACGGCCGCGACGGCCTGTGGGAGCACCCGGACATGCTGCCGACGGCGTCCGACCTGGACGACCCCGACGGTTTCGTCCACCGCGAGCAGCTGGACTTCTCCGAGCTGGACAAGATGCTCGGCGAGGCGGCGGGCAGCGCTTCCTCGCCCGGGCCGGACGTCGAGAAGCCGGACCTCAAGAAGGACGAGGGCCCCGAGAAGGGCGCGGGCGACGGCGAGGCCCCGGAGGACGGCGGCAAGTGAGCCTGTACGACGACGCGGTCCTCGTACTGAAGGAGTACGAGGGCCGGGACGACCAGGCCGAGCTGCGCCTGGCCTATCTGGACCACCTGTCCGCGCACGGCGAGGACGGCATGTGGAAGGCGTGCACGGCCGGCCATGTGACGGCGAGCGCCTTGGTCGTCGACCCCACCCGGGGGCGGGTGCTGCTGACCCTGCACAAGAAGCTGCGGATGTGGCTCCAGATGGGCGGCCACTGCGAGCCCGGCGACACCTCGCTGGCCGCGGCCGCGCTGCGGGAGGCCACGGAGGAGTCCGGCGTGCCCGGCCTGACGCTCCTGACGGGCGGCCCCGTGCGCCTGGACCGCCACCCGATCCCGGGCCCGTGCACGCGGCACCTGGACGTACAGTACGCGGCGCTGGCCCCGGCCGACGCGGTCGAGGCGATCAGCGACGAGTCACTGGACCTGCGCTGGTTCCCGTACGCCGAGGTGGCGGACGTGGCCGACGAGTCCGTCGTACGCCTGGTGGAGGCGACGAGGACACGCCTGTAGAGCGTCGATGCGCCCCTCCGGGGACGCACACCAAAGGGGCGCGGGGAACTGCGCGACCAGCCACAACCGGCCCGCAGCCCTCCCCGCGCCCCTTTGGTGTCCCCTTTTGAACACGCGGAGCGCTCAGCTCCAGACGTTCCCCTGGTTCTGCCCCCGGGCACCTTGCTGGCCCAGCCCGAGCTGCGCCTGGGCGCCCCGCCCGATGACCGCGTTCTGCGGCGGCAGCATCTCGCTGGGCTGGACGAGCGCGTAGCCCTGTCCCATGAAGCTCAGCTCCCAGCCCTCGCCCGTGTTGCCGCGGCGCCGCCAGACGCCCGAGGAGTGGGTCTGGGCCTGCATCTGCACGCGCAGGCCGTTGGACCAGGCGACGATGGCGTCCGCGTCCGCGTTGACGTACCGGTCGGGCGTGACCTGGAGCATCAGCGGCTGGCCCGACGTCATCAGGGCGACCTTGCCGCGCCCGGAGATGTTGAGCTGGTACTTGCCGGAGCCGGAGATGCCGTACTGGCTGTCCACGGCGATGACCTGGTGGGTCAGCGACGAGTCCATCGCGAGGACATAGCTGCTGTCCACGGTCAGGCCGTCCTGGTCCACGTCCACCACGTGGATGTACTGGGCGAGGTTGGCGAAGTAGACGGTGCCCTGACCGTGGCAGCGCATCAGGTCCAGGCCCTCACCGGTGTGCGCGCGGGCACGCTGGCTGCCCCGGCTCTGGTACTCGGCGTCGAACTCGATCATCCCCTGGTAGGCGACCATGGCGCCCTTGCGGGCCAGGACGTCGTCGTGGCCCTCCAGGGCGACCCGCAGCAGCTGCGGGTTCTGGACGGAGTAGCGCTCGTGGGTCTGCTGCTCGGCGTGCGCGAAAAGTGGGCTCTGCATGGTGTGTCGCTCCCCCTCAGCCCCGTGCTCGGAGACGGTCGGTGCTGTCCTCGCTGGGCTGTACGACGACGATGCCCTCTCCGGAGAAGCCCATCTGGTAGGCCTCGCCGCTGCCGCGCCCGATGAGGGAGCCGGCCTTGAAGCTGCGCTTGCCCTTCACCTTGAGATTCGGTGACCAGGCGATCAGCGCGTCGGGGTCGACGTACGTCTCGTCCTCGCCGCGCCCGCAGTCGACGACGAGGGGCGTGCCGCGGGCGGTCAGGGCGACCCAGCCCTGACCGGAGAGCTTGATGTTCCACAGGCCCTGTCCGGCGAACTTGGCCAGGCCCTTGACCCGCTCGACACCCCAATGGAGGCAGGCGTCGAAGGCGAGGAGGTTGGTGCCGTTCACCGAGAGGGAGTCGCCCGCCAGGTTGATGACGACGACGTCCGCTCCGTAGTCGGCGAGGTAGAGCAGGCCGTCTCCGGAGCACTTCATCAAGGGCGCGCCCTCACCGGTCATCCACTCGCGCGCGACCTGGCGGACGGCGGGCGGATTGGGCTCGTACTGCACGAACCCCTCGTAGGCGACCATCGAGCCGACGCGCGCGAAGAGGTCGTTGCCGGACTGCATGGCCACCTTGAGCATGTGGTGGCCGTGGTTCTCCATGCGGGCGGCGACGGGTGCGGGGGCGAAGCCCGCGAGCTGCTGATTCATGACGGGCTCCCTCAGACCTCGTACGGCTGGACGACGATGAAATTGCCGGGGGCGCCACGGAACTGGAGATTCACGCTCTCCCCCGTGGACCCCGCGTAGGCGTTGCTGCGCATCCGCACCTGGCTGGAAACGATCGCCTGAGCGGCGGCCGACCAGGCGACGACGGCGTGGCAGTCGGCGAACGTCGTCGGCGTGACGGGCAGGACCACGGGCACGCCGTGGGTCTTCACGACGACCGTGCCGGTGCCCTGGAACTGCATGACGAACAGCGCGCCGCCGGGGATCCCGTGGCCCTCGATCCTGCGTACCTCGTGCTGGAGGGACTCGTCGAAGGCGAGGACGTTCTCCGCGGAGACGCAGATCGCGTCGCCCTGGAGCTCGATGGGGTGCAGGTGGTTGGCCTCTTCGGCGAGGAAGACCTGGCCGCGCCCGGAGCAGCGCATGAGCTGCATCTCCTGGCCGGTGGCGTTGCCCACGATGCGGCCGGCGAAGCCCGCGCCCTTGTAGCCGAACTCGACCTTGCCCTGGTAGAGCACCATGCTGCCCTGGCGGGCCAGGACCGGCTGGTCGGCGACGCCCAGGTCGACGCGGATCAGCTTCTCGTTCTGCTGCGTCCAGCGTTGGCCGGTGGGGGCTTCGCGGTACTTCTGGAGCGCGGCGGCCACACCGGCGCCCTGGGGTGCGGCGCTTTGCGGGACTCCGTGGGGCGCCTGGACCGCCTGGGGCGGGCCGGGGAACTGCCCGCTCGGCGGCTGCTGGCCGTATCCGGGCGGCATCGGGGCGGCGGGCTGCTGACCGTACCCCGGAGGCATCTGGGCCTGGGGCTGCTGCTGGCCGTACCCGGGCGGGAGCGGTGCGCTGGGACCGGGAGCCTGCGGGGGCGGCGTCTGGCCGTACGGCGGGGGCTGCTGCTGGCCCGGCTGGGCGTACGGCGACTGCTGACCGGGCAGGCCGTACGGCGCGGGGGCCGGCGGCTGATTCATGGGGGCCACGATGGTCTGCGCGGCGTGCACCGGCGGGTCGGCGGGAACGGGCGCCGGAGGCGGGGGCGGGGTGGCGCTCTGGGGCGGCGCGAAGCTCTGCGCGGGGGCCGGGGCGGGTGCCGCGGGGGCGGGGGCACCGAACGCGGGCGGCGCCGAGGCCTGTGCGGGGGGCGCGAAGGAGGGCGCGGCGGCCTGCTGCGGCGCGGGGGCAGGATCCTCCTCGGCGACCTCGCCGCCGAAGTTCTTCAGGAGGGCGTCGAGCCCGCCGTCGAAGCCCTGGCCGATCGCGGCGAACCGCCAGACGTCCTTCAGGTAGAAGTCACCCAGCATGACGGCGCGCTCCGTGGAGAACTCCGCGCCGGTGAACGCGTAGCGGGCCACTTCCTCGCCACCCGCGACGATGCGGATGTATCCGGAGGCGACCTGGGACATCTGCCCGGCGCCGTCGATGGTCGCGGTGAACGACAGCCGCTGGATCTGCTGCGGGACGCGGTCGAGCGTGACGCGGAAGGACTCGGTGTCGCCCGCCTGCGCGCCGAGGAGCTGGATCGACTCCTCGGGCGACTTCGGCTGGTTGAAGAAGACGAAGTAACGGTCGTCCGAGAGGCGCTCACTCGCGTCCAGGCCGAAGCAGCTGATGTCGAAGGTCAGCCCGGGGGCCGAGATCTGCACACCCACGTACAGATCGGTCCCCGCGGTGAGGTCACTGATCTTGGCCTTGTGGCCGCGTTGGAATTCCCTGGCCATACGTACGACCGTCCCCCATCCCGAATGTGAATGCGTCGCGCCAGGCTAACCGCAAAGTCGGACACCGGACCAAGCCGGTACAGACCCGCTACACAACCGACGGACCGGGCGGACGTTCACCTCTCGCGCGCGGTGGGCGGATGAGGCAGGCGCCCGGCCGCGACCACTCCTTCGAGGTAGCCCCTGGCCCGCTCCGTGCGCGGGTAGGCCTCCAGGAGCCGCCAGAAACCCGGGCCGTGGCCGGGGACCAGAAGGTGGGCCAGTTCATGGACGAGGACGTAGTCCACGACGTACTCCGGCATCCCCTGGAGTCGGTGCGAGAGGCGGATGCTGCCCTCCGAAGGGGTGCAGGAACCCCAGCGGGTGTTCTGGTTCGTGACCCAGCGAACGGAGGTGGGCCTGGCCCGGCCGGCGAAGTACTGCTCGGACAGCTGCCCGGCGCGCTCGATGAGCTCCGCGTCACCGATCAGGCGCTTGCTCTCCTGCGCCGCGAGCTTGTCGAGCATCACATTGACCCAGCGCTGCTCCTCCGCCTCGGACATCCGGGCGGGGATCAGGACGACGGTGCGCTCGCCCTCCCGGTAGGCCGAGACCGTCCTGCGGCGGCGGGCGCTGCGTCTGACCTCGACCGCGTCCGCCGGCGCGCCGGGGGGCGGCGGACCGGTGGTCGTGCTGCGCTGCGGAGTCGTGGCGCGAGGCGCTGAGGTCTCCCCAGCGACGCGAGAGGACGGGTCGGCGGGCACGCCCCGACGTTACCCGCTGGGCGTGGGGGAAGTCCCGCCTCCGGGACGGTTCGGCGCCGACCGCTTCCAGGTGATGTGCCCGGGGCGACGGGTGGCGTGGGCGGGACGACTGCTCGGGCCGAGGCCGGGACGACCGATTGGGCCGAGGCCAGGACAACCGCTTGGGCCGAGGCCCGGACGACCGGTTAGTACGACAAGCACACCGTGCCTGTGGACAACGGGACGCGGGCTTTCGGCGAGGCGGGCATTCTGGCATTCGATCGGCGCGGCGGACGGAAGCGCGCCGACCGGACGACGGGGGACGACCATGCATCCGACCTTGAAGCCCGCGCTGCGGCGCGGCTGGCGGGACCTGAGCACCGTGCAGTTCGGGGTGGCGCCCGCGCATGCCTTGGTGCTCGGCCCGATGGACACCGCGACGGGCAGCTTCCTGACGCTGCTCGACGGCACCCGCGGGCTGCCGCTCCTGCGCGAGGAGGCCAAGCGGATGGGGCTGCCCGAGGGGCATGTGGACCGGCTGCTGGCGGAGCTGTCGCGGGCCGGCCTGCTCGACGATTCGACGGGCGGCGGCCCGGCGGCCGACGCCCTGCGCGGCAGGAGCGGCCCCATGGACCGGCTGCGGGCCGACCTGGCCTCGCTCTCGCTCCTCGCCTCCGAACCGGGTGAAGCGATGGAGAAACTGGCGGCGCGCCGGAGCGTGCGCGTGCGTGTCCAGGGCGCGGGGCGGGTGGGCGTCGTGGTGGCCTCCCTCCTTGCGGGGGCGGGCGTGGGCCGGGTCGAGGTGCTGGACGGTGGCCATGTGGAGCCGTGGGACGTCGCGCCGGGCGGGCTGCCGGCCGAGGCGGTCGGGGAGCGCAGGGACACGACCGCGCGCCGGCTCGTGCGGCAGGCGGCACCCGACCGGTCACCGCGGGCGCCCCGTTCGGCTCCGGCACGGGAGGGGGAGGCCGGGCTCTCCCTGGTGATCATCGCCCCACGAGAGGGACTCGACGCGTACGCCCCCGACGCGGCGGCCGCGGCGGACCTGCTCGCGGCGGGCACACCCCACCTCTACGCCGGAGTGATCGAAGGCACGGGCGTGGTGGGCCCCCTGGTCCTGCCCGGGACGACCGCCTGCGCGGGCTGCCTCACCCGGCAGCGCTCGGACCGCGATCCCACCTGGGCCCGGATGCTGGCCCAGTGGCGCTCGGGCAGAGCGCGGCACGTGCCCGCGTGCGACCTGGCCCTGTCCACCTCGGTCGCCGGAATGGTCGCGGGGCACGCCCTCGCCTTCCTGGACGGCACATCCGCTGCCTGCGCGGGAGTCCGCTGGGAGGCATCCATTCCTGGCTTCGACTGGCACAGTCGCCCGATTTCACCCCATCCCGCCTGCCCTTGCGGGGCCGGTGCGCACGTTAAGGGGGATCGGCTCACCGCGGAGATGGACCAGCACGCAACAATGGCCGGGTAACCGCCTGCGAAGGCGTGGCTGTCTGGGACTTGGAGGGGCGCATGTCTGATCTTCCCCGGAAGGCGGTCACCCGAACCGCCAAACTGGCCGCGCTGCCGCTCGGCTTCGCGGGACGCGCGACCTGGGGGCTCGGAAAGCGGATCGGCGGCAAGTCGGCGGAGATCGTCGGCCGTGAGCTGCAGCAGCGGACCGCGGAGCAGTTGTTCAAGGTCCTGGGCGAGCTCAAGGGCGGCGCCATGAAGTTCGGGCAGGCACTGTCCGTCTTCGAGTCGGCGCTGCCCGAGGAGGTCGCGGGGCCCTACCGCGCGGCGCTGACAAAGCTCCAGGAGGCGGCGCCCCCGATGCCGACGAGCACCGTGCACACCGTGCTCAGGGAGCGGCTCGGCGAGGACTGGCGCGAGCGGTTCCTGGAGTTCGACGACAAGCCGGCGGCCGCCGCGTCGATCGGCCAGGTGCACCGGGCGGTCTGGGAGGACGGACGCCAGGTCGCCGTCAAGGTGCAGTACCCGGGAGCGGGCGAGGCCCTGCTGTCCGACCTCAACCAGCTGAGCCGGTTCGCCCGCCTCCTGGGGCCGCTGATACCGGGGATGGACATCAAGCCGCTCATCACCGAGCTGCGCGACCGGGTCTCCGAAGAGCTCGACTACAGCCTGGAGGCGCAGGCCCAGGAGGCACACGCCCTGGAGTTCGCCGATGACCCGGACGTGGTCGTGCCCGGGGTGGTGCACCAGAGCGAACAGGTCCTCGTCACCGAGTGGATCGACGGAATACCCCTGTCCGAGGTGATAGCGAACGGCACCCTGGAGCAGCGCGACCGGGCGGGCCAGCTGCTCACCCGCTTCCTCTTCTCGGGTCCGGCGCGCACGGGGCTGCTCCACGCCGACCCGCACCCGGGCAACTTCCGCCTGCTGCCGGACGAGGAGAGCGGCTGGCGGCTCGGTGTCCTGGACTTCGGCACCGTGGACCGGCTGCCGGGCGGATTGCCCTCGCCCATCGGTGCGTCCCTGCGGATGACGCTGTACGGCGAGGCCGACGCGGTCTACGACATGTTGCGCGAGGAAGGGTTCGTCAAGGAGACCGTCGAGCTTGAACCGGACGCGGTGCTCGACTACCTCCTGCCGATCATCGAGCCGATGCTGGTGGAGGAGTTCACCTTCACCCGGGGCTGGATACGCAGCCAGGCCGCCCGGGTCGCCGATCCCCGCTCCCCCGCCTACCAACTGGGCAAGCGGCTGAATCTTCCGCCGTCGTACCTGCTGATACACCGGGTGACGCTGAGCACCATCGGGGTGCTGTGCCAGCTGGGCGCGACGGTGCGGATGCGGGACGAGCTGGAGGAGTGGCTCCCCGGCTTCGTGGCCGAGGCGGAGGAGCCGGCGGAGGCGCGCGAGGAGGGCGAGGCGGCGGTGGAGGCCTGAGCGAGGGCGGGCTCGGTCCGACCGTGGCTCCGGCCCCCGTGTTGACGCGCAACGCGGCGCGGAGGCCTGTCCGATCGGACGGCCCCCGCGAGATTCACTGACTGTTACTACCTGGTACTGCTTGTTACTGCATGAGTGCCATGGCGAGCGCGCGCCGGGCACGCATCGAGGCGCGCTCCGCGCGGCGCTGCATGCGGCGGGCCGCCAGCAAGCGCTCGGCCGGGCGCTGCGCGTCGGCCTCACGCAGTCGTTCGTGCATATGCGCACGAGCCATGGCTTCTGGGATGAGTTGCATCTCTCGGGTCCTGTTCTGGCGCGAGGTGTGCGCGCCGGTGGTGGTGAAGTCTCGGGTCGCGGAGCCTGCGGGCTCGCGGGTGGCTGTCTTCATCGGGGCCTGCTTCTTGGGGTCGTGCGTCAGGGGGCGATCGATGGTTCCGGCGGTGTTCATGCGACGACCGGGTTCTTGCGCGGGCGGCCGCGGGGCCGCTTGCGGGCGACCACCACACCCTGGACGAACAGCTCGCCGCCCCAGACGCCCCACGGCTCACGCCGCTCCTTGGCGCCGGCGAGGCAGGCCTCCATCAGCGGGCAGGTACGGCAGAGGGACTTGGCGTACTCGACATCGGCCGGGGACTCCGCGAAGAAGACCTCGGGGTCGTAGGCACGGCAGGGAACGGCTACGCCGAGGTTCTCGATGGCGTCGTCGAGCGCGGTGAGCGCGGTCAGGGGGGTCAAGGCCTGGTCCTCCGTGGGCGTGTGCGGGGAGATCGTCTGTGAAGGCGGTACGGACGGGGCGTGCGCTTCGAGTTGCACGGTGGTGTTTTCCTCGTCTGGTCGTGCCGGCCTGGGTCGGCCGGTTGGCGGCTGGTACCGGGTCTTGCATTGGCCCCTTCGCTCTGTCTCCCTGTTTTTGGGAAAACAGAAGGGCCGCGGATCCCGGGTGGGGTTCCGCGGCCCTGAAGGCGCCTGTCTGATCGAGATCAGACTGGATCACTCCAGGGTTCGAGCCCACGGAAGGCCCACATCGTGTGGTGCTGCGTCGTCTGCTTGCGGAATCCGGCACCGGCCGCCGCGAAGGCATAGGCCTGGGCCTGCGTCTTCGCTACTGCTGCTTCCGGTGCCTCGGTCGGTCGCTCATTGCCCTCGATGGCCTCACCCATGGGGAGACCGGCGAGAGGCAGGGCGGACAGCGGACGCACGGCGGCGATGCCGCCGGACAGACCGGTGCCCTGGTGCGAGAAGCCGAGCAGGCAGGAAGCGACGACCGAGCGATCGGTCATTTTGGCGGTGCTGGTGAAGCTCTCGTTGATGCTGATCACTGGAATTCGCCTCCTCTCGGCGTCTATGGGATCGACCGGAACCGATCCTGCGGGGCTGACAAGTACAGCACGGGACCAGGGCTTCGGAGAAGCCGCCGTTCCCGTGCTTAAGAACCTATGGGTCATCCTTGCGCATGCGCAAACTATTTTTTCGACGAGTTTGAATCACTCGTCGCCGGCGCCCCTTACACCGTCCTGACCTGCGCAGATGGCGAGCACCTCGGCGCCGAAGCGGTGAAACTTGCGGACGCCGACGCCAGGGATGCGCGCCAGCTCGCCCTCGTCGTCCGGCACGGCCTCCGCGATGGCGATCAAGGTCTTGTCCGTGAAGACGCAGTACGCGGGCTGCCCCAGCTGCTTCGCCTGGACGGCACGCCATTCCCGCAGCCGTTCATAGAGCCCCTCGTCCATGTCCGACGGGCAGTCCTCGCACCGCATGAGCTTCAGCTCGCCCGCGTCGGTGAGAGTCCTGCCGCAGACCCGGCAGCGGGCCGGGGCGCGATTCTTGCGCTGCACGCGTCCCACCGCCGTCGCCGGGCCCTCCCCCGCGCTGCCGCGCTCGACACCGCCGGGACCGCCACCCGCCGCGCGCCCCGCGGCGCCCGCCCCGGAGCCCGGGCGCAGCCCGTCCAGGAACCGGCTCGGGCGGCGGTTGGGCCGGCCGCCCGGCGAACGGGACAGGGCCCAGGACAGGGAGAGGTGCGTGCGGGCGCGGGTCACCCCCACATAGAGGAGGCGGCGCTCCTCCTCGATCTGCTCGTCGGTCTTGGCGTAGGTGATCGGCATCATGCCCTCGGCGAGACCGACGAGGAACACGGCGTCCCACTCCAGCCCCTTGGCCGCGTGGAGCGAGGCCAGCGTGACGCCCTCGACGGTGGGGGCGTGCTGGGCGTTCGCCCGCTCGTCCAGTTCGGCCACCAGGTCGGCCAGGGTCGCCTCCGGCTTGGCCCGCGCGAAGTCCTCGGCGAGGCGCACCAGCGCGGCCAGGGACTCCCAGCGGTCGCGGACCGCGCCCGAGCCCGCGGGGGGCTGGTGCGTCCAGCCCTTGGTCGACAGCACGGCCCGCACCTGGGAGGGCAGGTCGACCACGTCGTCGAGGAGCGCGTCGTTGCCCCCGAAGCGGGCGGCGCCGCGCAGGGCCGCGCCGGCCTCGCGGACCTCGGTGCGCTCGAAGAACCGCTCGGCGCCGCGCAGCTGGTAGGGGACGCCGGCGTCGGCGAGTGCCTGTTCGTAGATCTCGGACTGCGAGTTCGTACGGAAGAGGACCGCGATCTCGCTCGCCGGGACGCCGTCGGCGAGGAGGGCCCGGATGCGGCGGGCGGCACCCTCGGCTTCGGCCGGCTCGTCCGCGTACTCCGTGTAGACCGGCTCCGTGCCGGGGTCGCGCTGGGAGATCAGTTCCAGGCGGTGGTCGGCGGCGCGGCCGCGGGCCTGGGAGAGCAGGCCGTTGGCGAGGTGGACGACCTGGGGGGTGGAGCGGTAGTCGCGGACCAGCTTGACGACCGTGGCTCCCGGGTGGCGGGTGCGGAAGTTCAGCAGGTGGTCCGGGGTGGCGCCGGTGAAGGAGTAGATCGTCTGACTGGCGTCGCCGACGACGCAGAGGCTGTCGCGCTCCCCCAGCCACAGCTCCAGGAGGCGCTGCTGGAGGGGGCTCACGTCCTGGTACTCGTCCACCACGAAGTGCTGGTACTGCGTGCGGACCTGCTCGGCGATGTCGTGCCGGTCCTGGAGGATGCCGACGGCGAGGAGCAGGACGTCCTCGAAGTCGATGACGGCGCGGTCGCGCTTGAGGTCTTCGTACGCGGCGTAGAGCTGGGCGATCTCGGCGGGGTCGCGCGGGACGAGACGGCCGGATTTGGCCGCCGCGGCCGCGTAGTCCGAGGGGACGGTCTGGGTGACCTTGGACCATTCGATCTCACTGGTCAGATCGCGCAGCTCATTGCGGTCCAGACGGATGCGGCAGGCGGCGGCCGCGTCCGCGACCAGCTTGATCTTCCGGTCGACGATCCTCGGCAGGGAGCCACCGACTGCTTTCGGCCAGAAGAACTGGAGCTGGCGCAGGGCCGCGGAGTGGAAGGTGCGGGCCTGGACGCCGGAGGCGCCGAGCTGGCGCAGCCGGCCGCGCATCTCGCCGGCGGCGCGATTGGTGAACGTGACGGCCAGCACGCTGGAGGGCTGGAGGATGCCGGCGCGCACCCCATAGGCGATCCGGTGGGTGATCGCCCGCGTCTTGCCGGTGCCGGCGCCCGCGAGGACACACACCGGCCCGTGCAGGGCGGTGGCCACCTCGCGCTGCTCGGGGTCGAGCCCGGCGAGCACCGCGTCGGCAGAGTCCGGGACCTGCGGGAAGAGGGTGGTGTGCGTTGCTGAAGTCACCCTGCCATGCTGCCAGGTCGCCGGGGGCGGGCGAGCCGGTTGTCCACAGGGGGGCGGGTGCGGTCGTACTAATGCGGGAATGGCGGCCGGGTCCCGTACGTTCGTGTCTGTGCGAGACGCACCCGAGCTACGAAGGAGCACGACACACATGCCGGGCACTGTGACGATGTACAGCACCACGTGGTGCGGCTACTGCCGCCGCCTCAAGGGTCAGATGGACCGCGAGGGCATCGCGTACACCGAGATCAACATCGAGCAGGACCCCGACTCGGCGGCCTTCGTCGAGAAGGCGAACGGCGGAAACCAGACAGTTCCCACCGTTCTCTTCCCGGACGGCTCGACGCTCACGAACCCCTCGCTCGCCCAGGTCAAGCAGAAGCTCGACGCCTGAGGCCCAGCGGCAGCCGGGTGCCTGAGGTGCGGCAGAGGCCGGGGGCCGGGCTGCTCAGCCCACGGTCCCCGGCTTCGGCAGGGGCTTGCCGTACCAGAGTTCGATCAGTCGGGCCGCGATCGAGATGCCGTAGGGAGGCAGGACCTCCCCGGACTCGAACGCGGCCCGCAGGTCTTCCCGGGAGAACCAGCGGGCCTCGTGGATCTCCTCGCCGTCGACGTTGATCTCCGAGGAGGTCGCGTCGGCCATGAAGCCCAGCATCAGGCTGGAGGGGAACGGCCAGGGCTGGCTCGCGACGTATTCGACGTCGCCGACCGTGACGCCCGCCTCTTCGAAGACCTCGCGCCGCACCGACTGCTCGATGGACTCGCCCGGCTCGACGAAGCCCGCGAGCGTCGAGAAGCGCCCTTCCGGCCAGTGCACCTGCCGGCCGAGGAGGATGCGGTCCTCACTGTCCCTGACCGCCATGATCACCGCGGGGTCCGTGCGCGGGTAGTGCTCGGCGCCGCACGCCTGGCAGCGGCGGATGTGGCCCGCCGCGGCGATGACGGTGCGCTCGCCGCAGCGCGAGCAGAAGCGGTGCAGGCGCTGCCAGTTCTCCAGGGCGACGGCGTGCACCATCAGGCCCGCGTCCCGGGGTGAGAGCAGCAGTCCCGCCTCGCGCAGCCCGGCCGGGCGCGCCGACTGGTCCATGCGGCCCGGCAGGGTGTCCTTCTGGAGCGCGAAGTAGCTGACGCCGTCGTCGTCGGTGCCGAGGAAGTAACGGTGTTCCTCGGTGAGCGGCGCCTCGAAGGCCGGGGTCATCACCAGTTCGGTGCGGCCTTCGGGCGTCTCGTCGATGAGCACCTGGCCGCCGGAGACCACGAAGACCCGGGTGGTCGGGTGGCTCCAGGCGGCGGCCAGCCAGGCCTCGTCCATGCGGTGATGGGCCGCGCGGTCGATGCCGCTCGGCGCGGTCAACGACACGGGGCGCTCGGCGGTGCTGTCGGTCCAGGTGGTCACAGGTGCTTCCTACTCCCCCGGTGGAATGGGTGGTTCAGCCAGGCGTGCGGCAGGACGTGGTCGGCGTCGCGGGGATGGTCAGGGCGCATCGCGCCAGTTCTCCGCGAGATCGCCCCACAGGTAGGCGGCCGTCTCGACGCCCTTGAGGAGGAGGTCGATCTCGACCTTCTCGTTCGGCGCGTGCCAGCCGTCGGACGGGACGGAGATGCCGAGGAAGAGCACGGGTGCGGCGAGGACGTCCTGGAGGTCGGCCGCGGGTCCGGAGCCGCCCTCGCGCGTGAAGCGGATCGGCTGCTCGAAGGCGCGGCCCATCGCGCGGGCCACGGACTTCAGGGCCGGGTGGTCGAGCGGGGTCAGACACGGGCGGGTGCCGGGGCTGAAGGTGACCGTGTGGCGGATTCCGGCGGGCACCTGGTCGGCGGCCCAGGCCCGTACGGCTTCTTCGACGTGCCCCAGGTCCTGACCGGCGACCAGCCGGAAGGAGATCTTCGCCAGGGCGGACGACGGGATGATCGTCTTGCTGCCCTCGCCCTGGTAGCCGCCGCCGATGCCGTTGACCTCGGCCGTCGGGCGGGCCCAGACGCGCTCCAGGGTGGTGAATCCGGCCTCTCCCCGGGTGCCGTGCGACTTCGCGGTCCGCAGCCAGCGCTCCTCGTCGAAGGGCAGCTCGGCGAAGAGTTCGCGCTCGCGGTCGGTCAGTTCCGTGATGCCTTCGTAGAAGCCGGGGATCGCCACGCGCCCGTGCTCGTCGTGCAGGGCGGCGACCAGGCGGGCGATCTCGGTGGCCGGGTTCGGCACGGCGCCGCCGAACGAGCCGGAGTGGATGTCCTGGTCGGGGCCGTGCAGCACGATCTCGCACTCGGCGAGGCCGCGCATGCCGGTGCAGACCGTGGGGGTGTCCCGCGACCACATGCCGGTGTCGGAGACGATCACCGCGTCGGCGGCGATGCGCTCCTTGTGGGCCTCGATCAGCTCGCGGAAGTGCGGGGAGCCGGACTCCTCCTCGCCCTCGACGAGCAGCTTGAGGTTCACGGCCGGCGCGTGGCGGCCGGTGGCGGCGAGGTGGGCCCGGACGCCGAGGGTGTGGAAGAAGACCTGGCCCTTGTCGTCGGCCGCCCCGCGCGCGTGGAGGCGGTTTCCCTGGACGACCGGCTCGAAGGGGTCGGTCGTCCAGCCGTCCTCGCGGGCCGCCGGCTGCACGTCGTGGTGGCCGTAGACGAGCACTGTAGGGGCCTGCGGGTCGTCCGAGGGCCACTCGGCGAAGACGGCGGGCGCTCCCGGGGTCTGCCAGACCTCAGCCGTCGGGAAGCCGGTCTCCTTGAGGGCGGCGGCGAGCCACTCGGCACTGCGGCGCACGTCCCCGGCGTGGTCGGGCTGGGCCGACACGGACGGGATGCGCAGCCACTCGGCGAGGTCGTCGAGGAAGGCGGCACGGTGGTGGTCGATGTACGTGCGGACGGCGCTGTCCGGTGTCTCGCTCATGGTCACGAGCCTATCCGCCGTCCGGGGCGGGCTCGTCCGGTGGTTCCGCGAGGAGCAGGCGTTCGAGCTCGGCGCGGCCCGGGAGGTTCCTCGGCCGGGCCGTCTCCCCGCTGCGCACATACAGGAAGGCGGCCTTCACCGACTCCAGGGGGACGCCCTGCTGCTCGGCCCAGGCGAGGCGGTAGACGGCGAGCTGGAGCGGGTCGGCGCTGTGGGTGCGGCTGGTCTTCCAGTCGACGATCTCGTACGTCGTGTCGTCTCCGTCACCTTCCTTGTAGACGGCGTCGATGCGCCCCCGGATCACGCGGCCGGCGATGACGAACTGGAAGGGCACCTCGACGCGGTGGGGCGTGCGGCGGGCGTACTCGGTGCGTTCGAAGGCTTCCTTGAGGGCTTCCAGATCGCGCTCGTCGGCGATCTCGGCCTCGTCCGGGCCGCCGCCGGGGAGGTCCTCGGGGGCGAGCATCGGCAGGGTCAGTTCCTCGAAGCGGGACTCGACCCAGGCGTGGAAGCGGGTGCCGCGGCGAGCCGCGGGCTGTGGCGGGCGGGGCATGGGCCGGGCGAGGTCCTTGGCGAAACCGTCGGGGTCGGCGGCCAGGCGCATCAGCTCGGACGCGGTGAGCGACGGCGGCACGGGGACGTCCCTGACCGCCTCCCGGGAGCGCAGGAGCTCTCCGGTGAGGGCGTCCAGGTCGCGGTCCCAGGAGGCGAGGGTGCGGGCCTCCTCGGGAGTGAGACGCGTCCGCTCGCCCCGATCGTCTTCGCCGTCAGCGGGGTGCGGGCGTGCTCCGGAAGGCTGCGCGGGGAGCGGTACGCGCGCGTGGGCCGCCGAAGCGGCGGGACCGGCGGGGCCGCTTCCCTCGGCGGGAGGGGCGTCCGCGGGGCGCGGGATCGTGGGGCGCTCCGTCGCCAGGGCGTCCCAGTCCGCGGGGTCGGCGCCGGCTTCGGCGTCGGGGAAAGCGGCGTCCTCGTAGGCGTCGGGGAAATCGACGTCTCCGTAGGGGCCGTCTTCGTCCTCTGGAGGGGGCGGCCACTCCGGGTCCTCGGCCGGCGGGACGTCGTCGTGCGCCGACGGGTGGGCCTCCGTATGGGCGCGGGCGGGTTCCGGCGTGCCGTCGCGGGTCAAGTGCTCCAGATGGTCGAGGACGGTCCGGGCGGCGGCCCGGCGGCGCGCCAGGGAGGCGTCGTCCAGCGGCAGCGGCCACGCCTGGTCGGCGCTCCCCTCGCGCAGGGCGGGGTTCTCCTCGTCCTCGGTCGGCTCGTCGGTCCAGGCCTCGATCTCACCGTGGCCGGCCACGCAGTGGTCGTGCAGGGCCCACAGGAAGTCGGAGGGGCCGCGCGGCTTCTTCTGGGAGGGGCCCCACCAGTGGCCCGAGCCCAGGAGCAGGGAGCGCGGGCGGGTGAAGGTCACGTAGCCGAGGCGCAGTTCCTCGGTGCGCTGGTGGTCCTTCATGGCTTCGTGGAAGGCCTTCATGCCCTTGGCGTCCCACGTCTCGATGTCGGGCAGGGTGGCCGCGTCGCCGCGCAGTGCGTGCGGGACGACCTTGGCCTGGGCGGTCCATTTCTCGCGGCCCTGAGCGCTCGGGAAGGTGCCCTCGACCAGCCCGGGGACGGCGACGACGTCCCACTCCAGGCCCTTGGACCGGTGGGCGGTGAGCACCTTGACGGTGTTCTCGCCGCCCGGCAGGGCGTTGTCGAGGCCCTTTTCGTACTGCGCGGCGGTGCGCAGGAAGCCGAGGAAGGCCAGCAGTGTCGCGCCGCTGTCGTTCGCGGCGAAGGAGGCGGCGACGTCCAGGAAGTTGGAGAGGGTCTCGCGGCGGCGGGCCGCGAGGGCGCCCGGCGACGCGGACAGCTCCACCTCCAGGCCGGTCACGGCGAGCACGCGGTGCAGGACGTCCATCAGCGGGTCGGACAGCGACCGCCGCAGTTCGCGCAGCTCGGCGGCGAGCCGGGCGAAGCGCACCCTGGCGTCGGCGGAGAAGGGCAGGCCGTCGTCCCGCCGGGACGCCTCGTCCGGGCCCAGGGAGGACTCCAGGAAGGTGTCCAGGGCGTCCGCGAGCGATATCACCTCGGCCGGGTCGACCCCTTCGACGGCCTCGGCGAGGCGCCGGTCCGGGTCCTCGGGGGCGGTGTGCCCCGGGCGGACGAGGAGGCGGGCGCGGCGGCCGAGGAGGGCGAGGTCGCGGGGGCCGATCCGCCAGCGCGGTCCGGTGAGCAGCCGCACAAGGGAGGCGTTCGCCCCCGGGTCCTGGAGGACCTCGCAGACGGCCACGAGGTCGGCGACCTCGGGGAGGTGGAGGAGGCCGGAGAGGCCGACGACCTCCACGGGGATGTCGCGGGCGACGAGCGCGCCCTGGATCTCGGCGAAGTCCGTCGCCGTGCGGCACAGGACGGCGATCTCGCCGGGGGCCTTGCCGGTGCGTACGAGGTGGGCGATGGAGTCGGCGAGCCAGTCGATCTCCTCGGCATGCGTGCGCAGCAGCGCGCAGCGCACCACGCCGTCGCGCTCGGCGCCGGGCGCGGGGCGCAGCGCCTCCACGCCCGCGTGCATCGCGCGCAGGGGCTCCGCGAGGCTGTTGGCGAGGTCCAGGAGGCGGCCGCCGCTGCGGCGGTTCTCGCTGAGCGCGTGCCGGGTGGCGGGGCGGCCGTCGGCGTACGGGAAGTGCTCGGGGAAGTCGTCGAGGTTGGCCACCGAGGCGCCGCGCCAGCCGTAGATCGCCTGGCAGGGGTCGCCGACCGCCGTCACCGGGTGGCCCGTGCCGCCGCCGAACAGGCCGGACAGGAGAATGCGCTGGGCGACGGACGTGTCCTGGTACTCGTCGAGGAGGACGACGCGGAACTCGTCCCGCAGGATCTCGCCGACCTCCGCGCGGGTGCGGGCGAGCGTGGCGGAGAGGGCGATCTGGTCGCCGAAGTCGAGGAGGTCGCGGGAGCGCTTGGCCGCGCGGTACAGCCCGACGAGTTCGGCGAGCTCCAGGCGCGCCGCCGCCGTCTCCGGGACCTTGCGCAGGTCGGCGTTGGAGAGCTTCACGCCGTCCAGGGCGCGCAGCAGTCCGGTGTCGTACGCGCGAAGGCTCTCGGGCCGGACGAGGTGCTCCGCCAACTCGCTGTCGAGGGCGAGGAGGTCGCTGACGAGGTCGGGGAAGGAGCGGGTCAGGGCCGGATAGGGCCCTGGGGCCTCGCGCAGCACGCGTGCGGCGAGCTGGAAGCGGGTGGCGTCGGCGAGCAGCCGGGAGCTCGGCTCCAGGCCGATGCGCAGGCCGTGGTCGGTCAGGAGGCGGCCCGCGAAGGCGTGGTACGTGGAGATGACCGGCTCGCCCGGCGGATTGTCCGGGTCCACGGCCTCCGGGTCGGTGACGCCGGCCCTGATCAGCGCCTGGCGCACCCGGTCGGCCAGCTCGCCCGCCGCCTTGTTCGTGAACGTCAGGCCGAGGACCTGCTCCGGGGCGACCTGGCCGGTGCCGACCAGCCAGACCACGCGGGCCGCCATCACCGTCGTCTTGCCGGAGCCGGCTCCGGCCACGATCACCTGCGGGGCGGGCGGCGCGGTGATGCACGCCGTCTGCTCCGGGGTGAACGGGATCCCCAGGAGCTCCTTGAGCTGCTCGGGGTCGGTGATACGAGGTGGCACGTCAGAGAGGCTAGCGGTGGCCACTGACAACCGGGGCGAGCCGGTCGCCCGCGACCACCGCCGTCGCGCGCGTGCGTCAGGAGCTCATGAGTTCCTTGAGGTCCATGATCTCGCCGGCCGGCGGGGCCTTGACCTCGACGGGCTTGCCGTAGTCGGAGAAGTACATCGTGCCCGGGTCGTCCTTGCCCGTGTTGACGACCTTCAGGAAGTAGGGCTTGCCCTCGGTGGCGACGTAGAAGGTGGACTTCTTGCCCGACTTGGTCTTGGTCAGGACGGCCGCCGTCTTGCCGTCGACCTCGGCGTCCTTCTCCCGCTTGAGGCCCTTCAGCTCGCCCGACTTGAACATGTCGTCCGCCTGGCAGGCGCCTTCCTTCTTCTGGTTCGGCGTCTTGACCCACTTGTCCTTGAGACGCGAGGCCTGGGAGCCGCCGCCCATGGCGTCCTTCCAGAACGCCTCGTCGCCCTTCATGTACTGATTGCCGTCGACGACGAGCAGCTCGGCGGCGCCCTGGGCGCCACCGTCCATCTTGCCCTTGCACTCGCCGGACTGGGCGACCGAGAAGTCGACCTTGATCGCCTTGCCGTCCTGCTCACCCTTGCCGGAGACCCGGAAGGAGCCCGCGTCCTTGGAGGCGTCGGACGCCTTCTTGGCGATCTTGTCGGCGCTCATCCCCTCGAAGGGGTCCTTCTTCTCGTCGTCGCTGCCGCAGCCCGCCAGGCCGATGACGGCGGCGGAGCAGGCGACGGCCACCGCAAGGAGCTTCCGATTGGCTGCCATATGTACGTGTCTCCTCAAAAATGGTGCACCGTCGATCGGTGCACAGCATGTCTTTACTGAGACCTTAGATCGCGGGAGGGAGTGCTCCGGCACCAGGTCACTCCACGACCTGCCGCCCCTCCGGGCGCGCGCTGCACGAGGCGCGGAAGGCGCAGTGGGTGCAGTGCTGGCCCGTGGTGGGTGTGAAGCGTTCGTCGAGCACCTTGCCCGCGGCCGTCGCGAGGAGGTCGCCGATCCACTCTCCGGAGAGGGGCTCCTGGGCCTGGACCTTGGGGAGGGTGTCGCCGCCGTTCTTCTTGGCGGCGCCCTGGCGCAGCTGCACCAGTTCGGCGCCGCCCGGCTCGGGGCGGGCGCCCGCGAAGACGTCGTCGGCGGCGCCCTCGCGGACCGCGAGCTGGTAGACGGCGAGCTGCGGGTGGCGGGCGACCTCGGCGGCGGTCGGGGCGTGCTTGCCCGTCTTGAAGTCCACTACGTAGGCGCGGCCTTCCGCGTCCTGCTCCACGCGGTCCATCGAGCCTCGTACGCGTACTTCGTAGGGGCCCGCTTCGAGCGTCACGTCGAAGCCGTGCTCGCTGGCGACGGGTGTGCGGCCGCCGCGCGTGCCGTTGGAGTCGACGTGCCACTGGAGGAAGCGTTCGAGCGCCACGCGCGCGTGCTCCTTCTCCTGGGCCGACTTCCAGGGGGCGTCGAAGGCGAGGGCGTCCCACACGGAGTCGAGGCGCTCCATGAGGACGGCGAGGTCGGCGGGGGTGCGTCCGGAGGCGACCTCGTCGGCGAGGACGTGCACCACGTTGCCGAAGCCCTGAGCGGCGGTCGCGGGCGCGTCCGCCTTCACCTCGCGGCCCAGGAACCACTGCAGGGAGCAGGTGTTGGCGAGCTGGTCCAGCGCGCTTCCGGAGAGCACCACAGGCTTGTCGCGGTCCCGCAGGGGGACCTCGCTCACCGTCGGCTCGTACATGCCCCACCAGCGGTAGGGATGGGCGGAGGGCACCAGCGGGCGCCCGTCGCCGTCGCTGAGCGCGGCCAGGCGGGCCAGGCGCTGGGCGGCCGCCTCGCGCAGGGGCTCCGAGACGCGCGGGTCGACGGTGGTGGCCCGCAGTTCGGCCACGAGCGCGGCCACGGACAGGGGGCGGCGGGGGCGGCCGGTCACGTCCTTGGGCTCGACGCCGAGTTCGGTGAGGAAGCGGGAGGGCTGGTCCCCGTCGTCCGCAGGGGCCTTGACCGCCGTCACGACGAGGCGCTCTCGCGCGCGCGTGGCCGCCACGTAGAACAGGCGGCGCTCTTCGGAGAGGAGCGCTCCGGGGGTGAGCGGTTCGGCGAGACCGTCGCGGCCGATGCGGTCCGCCTCCAGGAGGGAGCCGCGGCGGCGCAGGTCGGGCCAGAGGCCCTCCTGGACGCCCGCCACGACGACGAGCCGCCATTCCAGGCCCTTGGAGCGGTGGGCCGTCATCAGACGTACGGCGTCGGGGCGTGCCGCGCGGCGCGTGAGGGTGTCCGCGGCGATGTCCTGCGCCTCGGTCTCCTCCAGGAAGTTCAGGGCGCCACGGCCGCCGATGCGTTCCTCGGCGCGGGCCGCGGCGGCGAACAGCGCGCAGACCGCGTCCAGGTCGCGGTCCGCGTTGCGGCCCGCCGCTCCTCCGCGCCGCGCGGTGCGCTCCAGGCGCGCGGGCCAGGGTGTGCCGTCCCACAGCTCCCACAGGGCCTCTTCGGCCGTGCCGCCGCCCGCGAGGCGCTCCCGGGCCTTGCGGAGCAGCGCGCCGAGCCGCTGGGCGCCCCGGGCGTAGGCGGGGTCGTGCGCGACGAGCCGCTCGGGCTCGGCGAGGGCGCGGGCCAGCAGCTCGTCGGAGGGCGGCGGCAGGTGGTTGCCCGCCGCGCGCTCCTCCTCACGCAGGGCGCGTCCGAGCCGCCGCAGGTCGGCGGCGTCCATCCCGGCCAGCGGGGAGGTCAGCAGGGTCAGCGCGGTCTCGGTGTCGAGCCAGGAGGGCACGGTACGAGCGGCCGCGGCGGTGCCCGCCGTGGTCCCGGTCGCGTCAGCCGCGTTCCCGGGCGCGCCTACTGCGGTCTCGGGCGCGCCTGCCACGACCCCGCTCGCGTCTGCCGCGGTCTCGGCCGCGCCTGCTGCGATCCCGGCCGTGTCCGCCGCATTCCCGAGGACGCCCGCCGCGATCCGGGGTGCGCCCGGCGCATTCTTGGGTGCGCCTGCTGCAGTCTCAGCCGCCGCGATTCCGGCCCCGTCCGCCGCAATCCCGGTGGTGCCCGCTTCAGAGGGCGTGCCTTTTGCGAGGGGGGCGGCTTCTGCGGAGGACGTCGCTTCGGCGAGGGGCGTCGCCGTGTCGGGGCCGGGCAAGGGCTCCGAGGTCGCTGCCTCCGAGGCGGAAGGCTCCGTGGACGCCTCCGAGATGACCGCCGTGGCCACCACCCGCAGCGCGGTCAGCAGCGGTGTCACCGCCGGCTCGTGGCGCAGGGCGATGTCGTCGCCGTCGATCTCCAGGGGGACGCCCGCAGCGCTGAGGCTGCGGCGTACCGCCGGGATGGTGCGGGCGCCGGCCCTGACCAGGACCGCCATGTCGCCCCAGGGGACGCCGTCCTCCAGGTGGGCGCGGCGCAGGATGTCCGCGATGTTGTCCAGTTCCGTACCGGCCGTCGGATACGTGTACACCTCGACCCGGCCGCCGTCCCTGACCGGCGTCAGCTCCCGGTGGGCCCGCACCTTGTCCGCGGGCAGCCTGGTGAGCGGCATGCGGCGGGTGAGCAGCCGGGTGGCGTCGAGCAGCTGCGCGCCGGACCTGCGGGACGTCGTCAGGACCTCGACCGGCGCCGGCGTGCCGTCCGCGCGCGGGAAGTCGTACGGGAACTCCAGGATGCCGTTCACATCGGCACCCCGGAAGGTGTAGATCGACTGGTCGGGGTCTCCGAAGGCGACGAGGGTCCGGCCGCCTCCGGAGAGGGCGTGCAGCAGCCGTACCTGTGCCGGATCGGTGTCCTGGTACTCGTCGACGAAGACGGCGTCGTACCGCGTGCCGAGTGCCCGTGCCACCTCGGGGCGGCGCGCGAGCAGCACCGCGCGGTGCACCAGTTCCGCGTAGTCGACTACTCCTTGCAGGTCGAGCACGTCCAGGTACTCGGCGAGGAAGGCCGCCGCCGCCCCCCAGTCGGGGCGGCCGCTGCGGCGGGCGAAGGCGTCCAGGGCGGCCGGGCCGAGGCCCAGCTCGCGGCTGCGGGCGAGCACCGCGCGCACCTCGTCGGCGAAGCCGCGGGTGGTGAGGCAGGCGCGCAGTTCGTCCGGCCAGCGGACGTGCCCCCGGCCCTCCTTCGCGAGGTCGATCTGGCCCGCGAGCAGCTCCCGTACCGCCACGTCCTGCTCGGGACCGGACAGCAGCCGCAGCGGCTCGACGAACAGCTCGGCGTCCTGGTGGGACCGCACGAGGGCGTAGCAGAACGAGTGGAACGTCGTGGCCTGGGGGGCGCGCGCCGCCCCTATGCGCAGCGCCATGCGGTCGCGCAGTTCGACGGCGGCCTTGCGGCTGAAGGTGAGGACCAGCAGCCGGGCGGGGTCCGCGCCCCGGGCGACTCGCGCGGCGACGGCCTCCACCAGGGTGGTCGTCTTGCCGGTGCCGGGGCCCGCGAGGACGAGGAGCGGACCGTTCTCGTGGTCAACCACACGGCGCTGACCTGCGTCCAAGCGAGGGGGTTCCGTCCGAGCCGGCGGGGTGCGCACCAGTCGGTAGGCACCCGGGGACCCCTGTCGTACCTGGTGGTGCGACGGGTGCCGGATGTGCCGGGCGGAAGAGGGGGAACTCACGTGGGTCGCCGGTCCTGGTGGGGGTGCTGGTCGAGAAGTGGGCGCGCGGGGGTCATGAGGTGACGGGGATGCGCGCTGTCGACGCTACGCCAGTGGGCACGGGGGACGTGTGGGTTCCCCCGTACGGGCCACCGGCTCCCCGCCGGGCCTCCCGATGCCGGAAGCTGTCAGGTGTGAGCCTTCGGAGCCTGCGGGCGCGCGTCATCCGCGCCGTCGCCCTGCGCCCGCAAGGGACGGACCGACATCACCTCCGCCCCCTCGGCGATGTCACGCATGTCACTCACGTCGCGCACATCACACCCGTCCCAGCGCGCCCGCCGCATGTCGAGCTTCGGGACGTGCCCTTGGGTGGCGCGCGAGGCCTGGCGCAAGGGGGTGCCCTCCTCGCGGTAGCGCTCCAGGGCCCGCAGTTCGTGCCCCGGCAGCAGGACGCCGTCGGAGCGCACGACACGCCACCACGGGACACCTCCTCCGTAGAGGGCCATCACGCGTCCCACCTGGCGCGGGCCGCCCTCCTCCAGCCACTCGGCGACGTCCCCGTACGTCATCACGCGCCCCGGAGGGATCAGTTCCGCGACACCGAGGACTCGCTCCGCGTACTCCGGAAGCGCCTGTTCCGCCTCGGGCGGCGTCTGTCCCGCTCGGCTCTGCTCGCTCATCCGGACCATCCTGCCGTACCCCACCGACACAGCGGCCCGGCTGCCGCGCAGGGCCCCGGAAGGCGGCCCACCGGGCGCCCCAGGGTCCGCGATGTGCCGTTTCGTGACCACTTCGCGTCCTCGCGTTGCCCCCTGATGCCCCCCTGCGGCGACGCGGCATGCCACCATCGTGCGGGCGGTGACTGGTGATACGAGATCAAGAAGAGACGACGGAGCAGCAGGGCGTGCATCCCGATGAGAAGGCGGGCACCTCTGCGTCCGAGTCACACCTGGACACCGGTGAGCCCGCCCTGACGAAGGACGACGAGAGGCTCGGCGGCGACGACTGCGCCGAGGGCGGAGCCCACCCGGACCGCGTGGAGCGCGACGAACCGCTGCTCTCCGCGCGCGTGCACCGCCCCTCCGACCTCATGCGGCTGCTCGTCGGCGTCCTCGCGCTCGTGGTGCTCCTCTCGATCGCCGCGTTCGCGCACGGCACGACGTCCGGGCTCGAACAGGACATCGACAAGGGCACGGACCAGGCCCCCGACCTGCTGATCAAGGTGGCGGGGCTCGTCGCCAGCATCGGCGTGCTGCTCGTCCCCGTCGCGTTCGCGATCGAACGGCTGATCAAACGCGACGGCCTGCGCATCGCCGACGGGGTCCTGGCGGCCGTCCTCGCGCACGGCGTGACGCTGGCGACCGACCTGTGGGTCGCCAAGGCCGCCCCCGACTCCATCCAGGACGCGCTCACCAAGCCGTCCCCGGCAGACCTCCACGCGTTCACCGACCCGGTGCACGGCTACCTCGCGCCCGTCATCGCGTACATGACGGCGGTCGGCATGTCCCGCAGGCCGCGCTGGCGCCTGGTGTTGTTCGTCGTGCTGCTGCTCGACGCGTTCACGATGCTCGTCACCGGCTACACCACGCCGTTCTCGATCCTTCTGACGGTGCTCATCGGCTGGACGGTGGCGTACGGCACGCTCTACGCGGTCGGCTCGCCGAACGTACGGCCCACCGGGCAGACGCTGCTCGCGGGCCTGCGGCACGTCGGCTTCCGGCCCGTGAGCGCCTCCCGTGAGGAGTCCCCGGACAGCGAGCACGGCGACCGGGGGCGCCGCTACTTCGTCACCCTGGAGGACGGCCCGCCCCTCGACGTCACGGTCATCGACCGGGAGCAGCAGGCGCAGGGCTTCTTCTACCGCGTCTGGCGCAGGCTGACACTGCGCGGCATCACGCAGCGGCGCAGCTTGCAGTCGCTGCGCCAGGCACTGGAGCAGGAGGCCCTGCTCGCCTACGCGGCGATCGCCGCCGGGGCCAACGCCCCGAAGCTGATCGCCACCTCCGAGCTGGGCCCCGACGCCGTGATGCTCGTGTACGAGCACACCGGTGGCCGCTCCCTGGACTCCCTGCCGGACGAGGCCGTCACCGACGAGCTGCTGTGCGAGACCTGGCGGCAGGTGCGGGCGCTGCAGTCCCGGCGCATCGCCCACCGCAGGCTGGCGGGCGACGCGGTCCTGGTGGATCGTTCCGGCGCGGTCATCCTCACGGACCTGCGCGGCGGCGAGATCGCCGCGGGCGACCTGGTCCTGCGGATGGACATCGCCCAGCTCCTGACCACCCTCGGCCTGCGCGTGGGCGCCGAGCGGGCGGTCGCCTCCGCCGTCGAGATCATCGGTCCGGACGCGGTGGCCGACTGCCTCCCGCTGCTGCAGCCCATCGCCCTCACCCGCTCCACCCGCGCCACGCTGCGCAGGCTGGCCCGGGAACGGTCCCAGCGCGAGCGCGAGGCCGTCCTGGAGGCCTCCCGCAGGTCCAGGAGCGTGCGCGCCGAGGCGGCCGCGGAGGACTCGGCGCACAAGGCACACCAGGCGCTCCAGACGCCCAAGCCGTCGCAGAAGGCCGAGAAGCAGGCGGCCAAGCAGGAGCAGCAGGCCGAGAAGCAGGCCATAGAAGACGCCCTGGAGCAGGCCCGCGAGGAGGACCTGCTCACCCAGATCCGCCACCAGGTGCTGCTCATCCGCCCGACGGCGCCGGTCGAGCCGGCGCAGCTGGAGCGGATCAGGCCCCGCACGCTGATCAGTTTCATCGCCGGCGCCATCGGCGCGTACTTCCTGCTGTCGCAGCTCACCCACGTCGAGTTCGGCAAGCTCTTCCAGGAGGCCGAGTGGGGCTGGGTGGCCGCCGCCGTCGGGTTCTCCGCGCTGAGCTACTTCGCGGCCGCGATGAGCCTGCTGGGCTTCGTGCCGGAGCGGGTGCCCTTCCTGCGGGCGGTGGCGGCGCAGGTCGCCGGGTCGTTCGTGAAGATCGTGGCGCCCGCCGCGGTCGGCGGTGTCGCGCTGAACACGCGCTTCCTCCAGCGTTCCGGAGTGCGCTCCGGGCTCGCGGTCGCGAGTGTCGGTGCCTCGCAGCTCTTCGGGCTCGGCTCGCACATCCTGCTGCTGCTGATCTTCGGCTATCTCACGGGGACGGAGAAGACGCCGTCGTTCACGCCGTCCCGCACCGTCATCGCCGGGCTGCTGTCGGTCGCGGTGCTCGTCCTCGTCGTGACGGCGATCCCGTTCCTGCGGAAATTCATCGTCACGCGCGTGCGGTCGCTTTTCGCCGGTGTCGTGCCGCGCATGCTGGATGTGCTCCAGCGGCCGCAGAAGCTGCTCACCGGCATCGGCGGGATGCTGCTGCTCACCCTCATGTTCGTGCTCTGCCTGGACGCCTCCGTGCGGGCCTTCGGCAACGAGGAGATGACCTCGCTGAGTCTCGCGAGCGTCGCGGTGGTCTTCCTCGCGGGCAACGCCCTGGGATCGGCGGCGCCGACTCCCGGCGGTGTGGGCGCGGTCGAGGCGACACTGACGGTCGGTCTGATCGCGGTCGGTGTCCCCAAGGAGGTGGCGGCGCCCGCCGTGCTGCTCTACCGGCTCCTGACCCTGTGGCTCCCGGTGCTCCCCGGCTGGCTGTTCTTCAACCACCTCACAAGGAAGGGGCTGCTTTAGCTCCGCGGAGCGCGGGGAGCGGCTCACCCCGCCCCCAGCAGCACACCGCCGCGCCCGCCCGCCCACGCACCCCCACCTCACCCGCTCGGCCCGTGCCCCGAGCGGCCGGGCAGGGCCCCGCGCAGGATGGACACATGCCCTCACCGCCCCAGCCACGCGCCGGCGCCCTGGCCGCCGCCACCCTGCTCCTGACCGTCACGCTCGCGGCGTGCGGCGACAGCGACGCCAAGGACGAGGACCTGACGGCCCAGAAACTGAGCTGGAAGGACTGTCCCGCGCCCGCCACGTCCGAGGGCGGGGGCGAGGCGCCCTCCCCGCTGCCCGGCGGCGCCGAGTGGCAGTGCGCCACCATGAAGGCGCCCCTCGACTGGTCGAAGCCGAAGGGCGACACGATCGACATCGCGTTGATCAAGGCCGCCGCGAGCGGCGGCAAGGGCGAGCGCATCGGCTCCCTCGTCTTCAACTTCGGCGGCCCCGGCGGCTCGGGCGTCACCACGCTGCCCGCCTTCGGTGCGGAGTACGCCAAGCTGCGCACCCGCTACGACCTGGTGAGCTTCGACCCGCGCGGGGTCGGCCGCAGCGCGGGCGTCGCGTGCGAGGACGACGAACAGCTCGACACCTACTTCCAGCAGGACTCCACCCCCGACGACGACGCCGAGAAGAAGAAGCTGGTCGCCAACGTCAAGGCGTTCAACAAGGCCTGCGAGCAGAACTCCGGCAAGACGCTCCCCCACGTACGCACCACCGACGCGGCCCGCGACATGGACCTCATGCGCCAGGTGCTCGGCGACGACAAGCTGCACTACTTCGGCATCTCCTACGGCACCGAACTCGGCGGGGTCTACGCGCACTTGTTCCCGGCCCGCGTGGGCCGAGCCGTCTTCGACGGCGTCGTCGACCCCACCCAGAACGCCGAGGAGAGCTCGCTCGGCCAGGCCAAGGGCTTCCAGCTCGCCCTCGACAACTTCGCGAAGGACTGCACCTCCAAGGTCGCGGACTGCCCGGTCGGCGACACGGAGCGGGACGTCAAGGACAAGATCGCCACGTTCCTGAAGGACCTGGACGCCAAGCCGATCCCGGGCCTGCCCCCGCGCGAACTGACCCAGACGGCCGCCACCACCGGCATCGCCCAGTCGCTGTACTCCAAGGACTTCTGGCCGTACCTCACCCAGGGGCTCGAAGAGGCGTACGACGGTGACGGCAGGATCCTGATGTCGCTCGCGGACTCGATGAACGGCCGGAACGAGGACGGCGAATACAGCAACCTCCAGGCCGCCAACGTCGCCATCAACTGCGCGGACGACAAGGCGCGTTACTCCACTCGGGACATGGAGGGCCGACTGCCCGCCTTCCGCAAGGCGTCACCGCTGTTCGGCGACTATCTGGCGTGGGGCATGGTCAGTTGCACCGACTGGGCCGTCCCGGGCCAGGCCGACCACCCGGACGTCACGGCCAAGGGCGCGCCGCCCATCGTCGTCATCGGCAACACCGGCGACCCGGCCACGCCGTACGAGGGTGCGCGCGCGATGGCGCGGGCGCTCGGCGAGGGCGTCGGCGTCGAGCTGACGTACAAGGGCCAGGGGCACGGGGCGTACGACAGCGAGAACCGGTGTGTGCGCGACGCGGTGGACGGCTATCTGCTGGACGGCAAGGTCCCCGGGGCGGGCACCGTCTGCTCCTGAGAAAAGCCCGGCCACGTCACTGTCAGTGACCCCGCCTACTATGGCGTGACTGTCTTCCAAGGGGGGAAGCGCCACATGCAGCGTTTCGTACGGTCCGCGGCCATGGCCGCCGCAGGAGTGCTGTTGGCGGGGGTCGCCGTCGGCTGCGGCGGCTCTTCCGACGACGACAAGCGCGACGGGAAGCGCGGGGGAAGCGAAGGCAAGGGCGGCGGAAAGGGCCGCGCCGCGCAGAAGCTGGACTGGCACGGCTGCAAGGCCCCCGAGGGCGGCACCGCCCCGGGCGCCGCATGGCAGTGCGCGACGCTCCAGGTCCCGCTGGACCACGCGAAGCCGGACGGCGAGACCATCGGCATCGCCCTGATCCGCGCCAGATCCACCGGCAAGGGCGACCGCATCGGCTCCCTGCTGTTCAACTTCGGCGGGCCCGGCGGCTCGGGCGTCTCCGGCCTGCCGTCCTTCGCCGACATGTACGGCACGCTGCGCGAGCGGTACGACCTGGTGAGCTTCGACCCGCGCGGGGTCGGCGCCAGCGAGGGTGTGCGCTGCCGGGACGACAAGGCCACCCAGGCCGCCGAGGAGAAGGTCGACCTGACGCCGGACACCCGGGCCGAGGAGAAGGCGTACTTCAAGGACGCGGCGGACTTCGGCGCGGGCTGCGCGCGGGGCGCCAAGAAGCTCATCGGGCATGTGTCGACCGTCGAGGCCGCCCGCGACATGGACCTCATGCGCCAGGCCCTCGGTGACGACAAGCTGCACTACATGGGCATCTCGTACGGCACCGAACTCGGCGGCACCTATGCCCACCTGTTCCCCGAGCGCGTCGGCCGCCTCGCCATGGACGCGGTCAGCGACCCCAGTGCGGACTCGGTCGGCCACGCGGAGAACCAGGCGCGCGGCTTCCAGCGCGCCCTCGACAACTACTTCACGGCCCAGGGCGAGAATCCGAAGGCGGGCGCCAAGAGGATAGAGAAGCTGCTCGCGCGCCTGGACCGCGAGCCGATGCGCACCTCCGGCGACCGGAAGCTGACCGAGTCCCTGGCGAGCACGGGCGTCCTCGTCACCCTGTACAGCAAGCAGACCTGGCCCGCGCTGACCGGCGCCCTGCGGGACGCCGAGAAGGGCGACGGCACGGCGCTGCTCCGGCTGGCCGACGCCTACAACGAGCGCGATCCCTCGGGCCGTTACAGCACGCAGAGCCACTCGCAGCGGGCGATCTCCTGTCTGGACGCCAAGGACCGCTCCACTCCGCGGGAGGCCGAGAAGCGCCTGGACCGGTTCCGCGGCATATCGCCGGTCTTCGGGGAGTTCCTGGCGTGGGACACGGCCGGCTGGTGCTACGACTGGCCGGTGGCCGGTCTGCACGACTCCCCCGACGTGCGCGCGCCCGGCTCCGCCCCCATCCTCGTCCTCGGCAACACCGGCGACCCCGCCACCCCCTACGAGGGCGCCCGCAAGATGGCGGACGAGCTGGGCGAGGGCGTGGGCGTCCACATGACCTGGAAGGGCGAGGGCCACGGGGCGTACGGCAACGGCAGCGAGTGCGTGGACGACGCGGTCGACGCCTACCTGCTGCACGGCAGGACGCCGAAGGACGGGAAGGTCTGCGCGTCCTGACCGACGGCATGGCAAGGGCCCCGCACCATCGCTGCGGGGCCCCTCCCGAGCGGACCTGAGCCGCTAGGGCGTGTTGCTAGTAGACCGGCTTCTCGGGCTCGATCTGGTGGACCCAGCCGATCACGCCGCCGCCCACGTGGACCGCGTCGGAGAAGCCCGCCGACTTCAGGACGGCGAGGACTTCCGCACTGCGGACACCCGTCTTGCAGTGCAGGACGATCTTCTTGTCCTGCGGGAGGCTCTCCAGGGCGGTGCCCATGAGGAACTCGTTCTTGGGGATCAGCTTGGCGCCGGGGATCGAGACGATCTCGTACTCGTTGACCTCCCGGACATCGATGATCTCGATGTTCTCGCCCTCGTCGATCCACTCCTTGAGCTGCTTGGGAGTGATCGTGGAGCCGGCTGCCGCCTCCTGGGCCTCCTCGGACACGACACCGCAGAAGGCCTCGTAGTCGATCAGCTCGGTGACGGTGGGGTTCTCGCCGCAGACCGCGCAGTCGGGGTCCTTGCGGACCTTGACCTGGCGGTACTGCATCTCCAGGGCGTCGTAGATCATCAGGCGGCCGACCAGCGGCTCGCCCGTGCCTGTGAGGACCTTGATCGCCTCGGTTACCTGGATGGAGCCGATCGACGCGCACAGCACGCCGAGCACCCCGCCCTCGGCGCAGGAGGGGACCATGCCGGGCGGCGGCGGCTCCGGGTACAGGCAGCGGTAGCACGGGCCGTGCTCGGACCAGAAGACCGAGGCCTGGCCGTCGAAGCGGTAGATCGAACCCCACACGTACGGCTTGTTCAGGAGCACACACGCGTCGTTGACCAGGTAGCGGGTGGCGAAGTTGTCGGTGCCGTCGACGATCAGGTCGTACTGGGCGAAGATGTCCATCACGTTGTCGGCCTCGAGCCGCTCTTCGTGGAGGATCACGTTCACGTACGGGTTGATGCCGAGGACCGAGTCCTTCGCGGACTGCGCCTTCGAGCGGCCGATGTCCGCCTGGCTGTGGATGATCTGCCGCTGGAGGTTGGACTCGTCGACCTCGTCGAACTCCACGATGCCGAGCGTGCCGACACCGGCCGCGGCGAGGTACATCAGCGCCGGGGAGCCGAGCCCGCCGGCGCCGACACACAGCACCTTGGCGTTCTTCAGCCGCTTCTGCCCGTCCATCCCGACATCGGGGATGATCAGGTGGCGGGAGTACCGGCGGACCTCGTCGACGGTGAGCTCAGAGGCGGGCTCGACCAGGGGTGGCAGCGACACGGGGACTCCGTTGGTCGGTTCCTACGTACGGTTGTTCTCTCCGTAACACTGCCACGCCCTTCTTCATTCCGAGACACCCGTTCCGATACGCGAGACAATTTCGTCCCAGTACGCGGGCATGGACTCCCAGGGAGCCCCCGCGCCCGCCCCCTCCACCCGGTCGGTGAAGTAGAGCGTGGAGGCGCCCTGCCAGCGGGCGATGCGCAGCGCCTCCTCCAGGTGCCCGCGCGGCACGCCGTGCACGAAGTGGCAGAAGCGCTCCGGTGGATGCTCGGCGGTCCACTCGGCCACCTGCGACCAGCGGTAATCGCTCCAGGGGCCGGCGAAGGTCACCAACTGGTCGCCCACCTCGGCGTATCCGGGATCCGGGTGCGTCCCGTGACCGAGCACGAGGTGGGCGTCGCCGACGAGCGCGCGCAGTGTGGCGGCGGTCCCGCGCACCTCGGGGAGCGCGGTCCGCTCCGTGGGACAGCGGTCCAGAAAGTAGCCGTCGACCTGGTACCAGTCGACGTAGCGGTGCGCGTCGCGGACCAGCTCCCCGAAGGGGCGTGCGCCGTAGCGCGCGTCGAGCTGGCCGAGCACGCGGACACCGGCGTTCCGCAGCCGTCCCGCCGCTTCCAGGCAGTGCGGGTCGGGCCGCTCGCCCGGCCCGTTCGCGACATTGAGGACGACCCACTTCAAGGGGGTGCCCGGCCGGGTGAGTTCGGCCCATTCGGCGGGTGCGAGGAGCGGGTGGGCGAAGCCGGGGACGCCGAAGCCGACCCGTACGCCGGTGCTCGCGGAGCCCCTGGTGGGCCTGGTCAGATGCGACACGCGGCCTCCATCCAGATGTCGGCGAGCGACTCTTCCAGGTTGATCCGCGGCCGCCAGCCGAGCCGGTCGCGGGCGGTGCGCACATCGGCCTGCTGCCAGCTGCCGCAGCCGTCCGGGTAGGGGTACGCGGCCGGGGGCCCGTGCTCCCCCTCCGCGCGGGGGTGGCCGATGACGCCGCGGACGGGCACCTGGTCGAGTTCGTGCAGGGCGCCGCCGTATCCGGCGACGCGGGCGAGCACGGCGGCCGCGTCCCGCAGGCGCACGGCACGGCCCGAGCCGATGTTCACCACGCCCTGGGCGGCGGAGAGCGAGGCGGCGTGCACGGCGCGCGCCACGTCGCGTACGTCGACGAAGTCCCGCTGCACACCGAGGCCCCCGAGCTTCAACTCGCCGTCCCCCGCCTGCATGGCGCGCCGCATGGCCTCGGCGAGCCGCCCGAGCGGCGAGCCCGCGGGCGTGCCGGGCCCGGCGGGCGAGAACACCCGCAGGACGACGGCGTCGAGCCCGGAGCCGAGGACCAGTTCGGTCGCCGCCAGCTTGCTGACGCCGTAGGGGCCGCCGGGCCTCGGCACGGCGTCCTCGGCGGTCGAGGAGCCCGGCTGGCTGGGCCCGTACTCGGCGCCGCAGCCCAGCTGGACCAGCCGCGCGCCGCAGCCGCTGCGGCGCAGGGCCTCGCAGACGGTGGCGACGGCGACGGTGTTGTGCCGCGTCAGCTCGCGGGCGCCGCCGCGGGTGGCGCCGGCGCAGTTGACGACGACGCCCGGGTGCACGGCGTCCAGGAAGCGGGTGAGCGCTCCGGGGCTGCCGCTGGCGAGGTCGAACCGTACGTCAGAGTCGTCGCCGCGGCCGAGGGCGGTGAGCTGCACCGCGGGGTCGGCGAGCAGCCGGTCGGCGACGAACCGGCCGAGGTATCCGTTGGCTCCGATCAGCAGCACCCTCATCGGGCGCCTCCCGGGATTGCCGCGCGGACGCGGAGTCGACTACCGGTGGTCATCTGTCTTTCTCCTTAGGGATGGTGCCATGGGTCACGGGATGAGGCCCGCGGTGTCGGCCCCGCGGGAGAGTGGTCTGGCCGGTCGGTGGCCGGCGGCTCACATCGCGTCGCCGGGGACGGGGTGGGCCTGGGTGGGACCGGCGTGGGCCGAGGCCAGGGTCAAGGTCCTGAGCGCGTGGCTCAGGAGGGCGAGGGCGGCGGCCCCGCACACGGCGGCGGGGACGGCGCCGGGGCCCCAGGTGTCGACGGCCGCCGTGACGGGTGCCGCCACCGCGTCGCAGCCCGGCAGGCGGCCGGCGAACACGAGGGCCGAGGCTGTGGCTTCACCGGCGCCGGCGGCGCCCAGGAGCAGGGCGGGCGCCCGTACGGAGCCGTACACGCCGAGCAGCCGTGCGAGCAGCAGCAGGGCGCCGAGCGCGCCGGCCCCGGCGAGGGACGCGCCGGTGTCGGAGGTGTCGAGCAGGGCGTTCGTCGCGGCGAGCGACGCCCAGAGGGACACCGTGAGCGCGGCGAGGAACAGCGTCAGGACGCCGAGCAGCAACGGCCGTGCGGAGGCGGTGAAGTCGTCGAGCCCCCGGCTGGTCCGCAGCCGCCCCTGGGCGCGGACGGCGAAGAGCCGGGCGCACCAGGTCGCGGGGGCGACGGCGAGGGCGAGGCCGAGGAGCCCGGCGGTGGCGGGCCGCCAGAGGTCATCCGGCCCGTCGGGACCGCCGGTGACGGCACTGCTCAGCAGGGCGTCGCCCAGAAGCGCGTACGCGAGGAGCCAGCACACCCACGCGCGTGCGGCGGGCGTCAGGCGGGCGCGGGCGCGCAGGGGGCCCTCGCGCAGGGCGATCCACAGCGCGAGGGCTATGGCGAGGGTGCCGGCGAGCGCCACGGCGAGCCGGGTGCCCGCGCTGGTCAGGCCGGTCCCGGCCACCGCCACCAGGCCCACCGCGCCGGGCGCCAGGGCGAACAGGGCCCGGCCCGGCGGTCCTTCGGGCACGGCGGGTCCCACGCCCTCGGGGGCACGGCATTCGTCGTCGCGGGGCACGCGCGCGTACATCTCCTCGGCCAGGGCGAACACATCCCGGTGCCGGTAACGCGCGGCCGCCCGGTCGGTCACGCCGTGCGCCTCCAGGCCGGCCGCGATCTCCAGCGGGTCGACGGCCCGCGCGCACAGCTCGCGATGCCGGTGCATCAGGGCCTTCACGGGATCGGCGGTACCCCGGCGCGCTGCCCCGGCCCACGAGGCCCGCCCTGGCCCGCCCGGACCCCCACCAACGCCGTCCACGCACCCTCCGCCGGTGTCGCCCACGCCGTCCGCGCGGGCGTCCCCACCGGCGGCACCCACGCGGCCTCCCCCACCAACACGCACCCGCCCCACGTCCACGCGCCCCACGTCCACGCGCCCGGCGCCCACGCCGCCCGCGCGCCCCCCGCCGGTGTCGCCTGCACCGTCTGCGCGACCTCCCTCAACGTCACTCGCACGCCCCGCACCCACGCGCCCCCCGCCCGCGTCCCCCGCGCCCCCGGTGACGCCGACGTCCTCCCCGGGAAAAGAGGCCCCGCCGGAGCTGACGCCGGCGCCGAGAACCGACCGCCCCGCAGGGCAAGTGCCCACCCCTTCCGCCGCCCTCGGCGCGTCCGCCGCCGCCCGCACGCCGTCCCGCCGTGTCATACGGCGGCCCCCTTCAGCTGCTCCCGGCCATCCGTCTCGCGCGCGGCCCAGCTGGGCGCGTCGCCGCTCTCCTCGGCCGGCGCGGGGCCCACCGCGACCGCCCAGCGGCCCGGCACGTACGCCTCGGCCGGGGTCGCGAACGGCAGCGGTCCGCCCGCCTCGTCCACGGCGTCCCGGCGCACCGGGCAGTGCGAGACGATCTCCAGGTAGATGTCGCGGAAAGCCGCGACGTTCTGTTCGACGGTGAAGAGTTCGAGCGCTCGCGCCCGCGCGGCCGCCCCCAGGCGCGCACAGCGCTCGGGGTCGCGCAGGAGCGCCCCGCACGCCTCGGCGAGCGCCCGCGGATTGCGCGGCGGCACGACGAGCCCCGTGCCGCCGATCACCTCCACCACCGCGCCGACATCCGTCGAGACGGTCGCGCGCCCGCAGAACATGGCCTCCACCAGGCCGGCCGGAAAGCCTTCGACGACGCTGGAGAGGACCACGACGGCGCCCGTGGCGTAGACGCCGGCCGGCTCCGGTGCCTCGGGACCGCCGATCTCCTCGAACGAGACGGGGTTGTCGCCGACGGCGTGCGCATCCTGTGCCTCGTCGGGGAAGAGCTGCGCGGCGAGCGCCCGGCAGTGCGCGAGATACTCCGCGGCCCCGGGCTCCTCGGCGGGTGCCCCGACGATCCGCAGCCGGGCCCTCGGCTCCCGGCCGCGCACCTCGGCGAAGGCGTGCAGCAGGGAGACCAGGTCCTTGGCGGGCTCGACGCGGCCGACCCACAGGAGGGTGTAGGGGTCGGCGGTGTCCTCGCCCTGCTCGCCGGTCTCGCGGAAGTGGTCGCAGTCCATGCCGGGGTGGACCGTGCGCAGCTTGGCCCGGTCGGCGCCGCAGCGCTCCTGCCAGCGGCGGGCGTGGGCGTCGCCGGGGGTGATCAGGACGGCCCGGTCGTACACCTCGGCGGCGAGGCGGGTGTGGAAGGCGGCGAGCAGCGCCCGGACCGGCGCACTCAGGGCCATGCGGCCCGCGGCGAGGTGGTGCGCGCGCAGCCGCACGCCGTACTCGGTCACGAGCAGCGGCACGCCCGCGAAGTGCCGGGCGAGCAGGCCGGGCAGCGCCGCGGGTCCGCCGGAGGTGGCGTGGCACAGGTCGGCGGCGCCGAGGGCGTCATCCCCGTACCAGTCGAGGGAGAGCGGGCGCAGCGCCCGCTCCATCAGGTCGGCGGCGACGAGCAGGTCGGCGACGCGCGCGGTGCGGGCGGCGGGCAGTGCGCCGGGCGCGCGGCAGGCGCTTTCCAGCGCGCGCACGGCGGCTTCCGAGCGCAGGGCGCCGACCAGGCCGCCCTCTTCGCGGGCGAGGTCGGCGAGGCCGTACAGCGCGCTGGCGAAACGGTCCGCCACATCGTCGGAGTCGGCCCCGTGCGCCGGGTCCGGGCGCGGCGCGCCGCCGACTCCGCCCCGGCAGACCACGTCGGCGAGCTCCGCGAAGCACTCCGCGAACCGGTGCCGCGCCCGTCGTCCACGGCCGCCGCGCGGGCCCGCGCCCTGGAGGGCCGCGTCGTCGATGGTCCACAGCGGCGCCGTGCGCACCCGGGTGACGTGCGGCGGGAGGTCGAGGCGGCCCGAGGCCTCCTGGCGGGCGTCGCGGCCGAGCGCGTAGAGGTCGAACTCGTGCTGCCCGAGCCCGCGCACGAGCCGGTCGCACCAGAGCCGGCCCTCACCACTCACATACGGATAGCCACCCTCCGTAAGCAGTGCAACGCGCACGAGCGCACCCCCGATCTCCCGTTTGGGGAGCCGCCGTTGAGTCGGCGGCCCGCAGCGGGAAGAACGTATGCGGTCCCGCCGGTGGCGCGACGGACGGTTGTCCATCGCGCCACCAAAAGGGGTGAACGGCCGTAACTTTCCCGTGCCGGTGGCGTTCTGGCGCGCTATGGCGGCAGGGAGGGCCCGTTCCGCCGCGGATTGTCAGGCGGCGGCCGGCTCCGTGCGGGCCCCGCGCCGCAGCGCGACCGTCTCCGGATCGAGCGAGGGCACGGCGGTGAGCAGCTGCCTGGTGTACGGGTCGCGCGGTGAGCCGTAGACCTCGTCGACGGGCCCGTACTCGACGAGCCGGCCGCGCCTGAGGACGGCGACCCGGTCGCTGACCTGGCGTACGACCGCGAGGTCGTGCGCGATGAAGACCAGCGCCAGTCCGAGGTCCCGCTGCAGTTCCGCGAGGAGGGCGGTGATCTGGGCCTGGGTCGTCACGTCGAGCGCGGACACCGGTTCGTCGCACACGATGAGGCGCGGTTCGGCGGCGAGCGCCCGCGCGATGCCGACGCGCTGGCGCTGACCGCCGCTGAACTGGTGCGGATAGCGGTCGTAGTGCGCCGGTTCGAGCCCCACGCGCTCCAAGAGCTCCCGCACGCGCCCCCGTACGAAGGTGTCGCTCGCGCCCCTGGCGCGCAGCGGGTCGGCGACGGACTCGCCGATCGAGCGGCGGGGGTTGAGCGAGGCGACGGGGTCCTGGAACACCATCTGCACGGCCGGGTCCACGCGGCCGCCGGGCCGCTCCACGCCTTCGTGGCGCAGCTTCCCCGCGCTCGGCTCCAGGAGGCCCACGAGCATGCGCCCGAGGGTGGTCTTGCCGCTGCCGCTCTCGCCCACGACGCCGAGGGTCTCCCCGCGGCGGACGCTGAGCGTGACGTCGTCTACGGCGGTGACGGCGCGCTTCCCGTGGCCGAACTCCCGGCGCAGGCCCACCGCTTCGAGCACCACTTCCCCGCTCGTGCGGGGCGAGGGGGGTTTCGGCGGTGCGTCGAGCCGTGGCACGGCGCTCAGCAGCTCCCGGGTGTACGGCCGCCGGGGCGCCCTCAGGACGTCCCGCACCGCGCCCCGCTCCACTTCCCGCCCGCCCCGCATGACCAGGACCTCCTCGGCGCTCTCCGCCGCGACGCCCACGTCGTGGGTGATCAGGAGCAGGCCCATCCCGGTCTCGTTCCGCAGCGCGTGCAGCAGGTCGAGGATCTGGGCCTGGACGGTGACGTCGAGGGCGGTGGTGGGCTCGTCGGCGATGAGCAGTTCCGGTTCGCAGGCCAGCGCCATGGCGATGAGCGCGCGTTGGCGCATGCCGCCGCTGAACTCGTGCGGGCGCGAGCGGGAGCGGCGTACGGGATCGGGGATGCCGACCCGGTCGAGCACCCGCACGGCACGCGCGCGTGCCGCCCGCCGGGAGGCGCCGGTGTGCACGCGGTACACCTCGGCGATCTGGTCGCCCACCGCGAAGTACGGGTCGAGGGAGGAGAGCGGGTCCTGGAAGACCATCGCCGCCTTCCCGCCGCGCAGCCGCCGCAGCTGTGCCGGCGACGCCTCCTGTACGTCGACGCCGGCGACCCGCACGGATCCCGCGACGCGCGCGCCCGTGCCGCGGTGCAGCCCGAGCAGCGCGGACGCCACGGTCGACTTGCCGGACCCGGACTCGCCCACGAGGGCGAGCGCGCGGCCCGCCTCCAGGGTGAAGGAGAGCCCGTCCACGGCGCGTACGCCGGAGTCGAACTCCACTCCCAGGTCCCTCACGCGCACGAGGCTCATGTCAGCACCACCCGTCGGTCGGCCACCGCGTACAGCACGTCCGCGACGGCATTGGCGAGCACCACGAAGAAGCCGGTGACCATGACCAGGCCGACCACCACCGGCAGGTCGACGGACTTCACCGCCTGCACGAGTTCGCGCCCGAGGCCGGGGAGCCCGAACAGCGACTCGGTGAGCATCGCGCCGCCGAACAGCGACCCGAAGCCGTTCGCGGTCAGGGCGATGACCGGGGCCAGCGCGCCCCGCAGGGCGTGCCTGCCGACGATCGCCCGCTCCCCGACGCCGTACGCGCGAAAGGTCCGCACATGGTCGTCGGCGAGCGTCTCCAGCATCGCGGAGCGGGTCACCCGGGCGTATGTGGCGGCCTCGACCAGCGCGAGCGCCAGCCAGGGCAGGAGCAGGTTCCAGGCCCACTGGGTCGGGTCGTCGCCGAAGTCCACGTACTGCGGGAAGGGCAGCCATTGGAGCTGACCGCAGACGACGATCATCAGCAGCAGGCCGACCACGAAGACCGGCGTGGCGGTGCCCGCGAGGGTGAGGGCGGTCAGGACGCGCTCGCCGAGCCGACCGCGCCGCCAGACGGACAGGACGCCGGTGCCGACCCCGAGGGCCAGCCACAGCACCATCGCGCCGACCGCCAGCGAGGCGGTGACCGGCAGCTTGGCCGCGATCAGCGCGGTGACCTGCTGGTCGCTCTGGTAGGAGACGCCGAGGCAGGGCGCGCCGCAGTGCTCCACGCCGGTGCCGGTGGAGTAGTCGTGGCCGGTGAACAGGCCCTGGAGGAAGTCCGCATAGCGCACGTACAGCGGGTCGTCGAGGCGCAGTTGCGCGGCGACCTGGTGGACCTGCGCGGGCGAGCAGCGGGGGCCGCAGGTGATCTGGGCGACGTCGCCGGGAGCGACGTAGAACACCGCGTAGATGATCACGGAGAGGGCGAGGAGCGTGCCGAGGGCGCCGGCGAGGCGCCGCAGCAGGAAGGCGGTGAGCCGCCGGGACCCGCTCACGCGGGGGCCTCCTCCCTCTTGCGTCCGGTGCCGATGCGCAGCCGGGAGGCGGCCCGCGGGTCCAGCGCCGTGCGCACGCCGTCCCCGAGCACGGTGAGGGCGAGCACGGTCACGAACAGGGCGCCCGCCGGGAGCAGCAGGTACTGCGGGGCCGCCTGGTACCAGACGTCCGCGGCCGTGAGCATCTGCCCCCACGAGGGGGTCGGCGGTCGCACGCCGACGCCGAGGAAGGAGAGCGCGGCCTCGACGGTGATGTTGGCGGGGGCGAGCAGCGCGGCGTAGGTGAGGACGGGTGCGGCGAGGGCGGGCAGCAGTTCGCGTCGGGCGACGCGCACGGAGCCCCAGCCGCTGAGCCGTGCGGCGGCCACGTGGTCGAGTGCCTTGAGCGTGACCGTCTGCGCGCGCACGACCTTGGCGACGCTGCCCCAGGCGAGGAGGCCGATGACCAGGGCGACGAGCACGGGCCGCGGGAATCCGCTCGGCACGACCGTCATCAGCGCGAGCGCGAGGACGGTCAGCGGCAGGGCCACGACGACGTCGGTGGCGCGGCTGAGCACCTGGTCGAGCCGGTGGCCGCCGAATCCGGCGGCGACGCCGACCGCGACGCCGATGGTCACCTGGACGACGGTCGCGGCGAGCGCGACGCCGAGGGAGACCCGTGCGCCGTGGACGAGCCGGGCGAAGAGGTCGCGCCCGGTCTGCGGTTCGACGCCGAGCCAGTGGTCGCCGCTAATCCCGCCGAAGGGGCCGATGGGCACCCCGCCGCGCGCCGAGTCGACCAGGTCGGGGTGGTACGTGGTGGGGTCCTGCCCCTCCAGGGCCGTGAGGAGGGGCGCGGCGAGCGCCACGAACACAAGCAGCGCGACGACTCCCGCCGCGGCCAGGGCGGCCGGCTGCTCGCGCAGCCGCCGCCAGAGGGCGGTCCTGCCGGTCATGACGACTTCACCGCGACCTGGGAGACGTCGAGGACACCGGTCCAGTCGCTGATCACGACGTTCCGGACGTCCTTGCCGTACAGCCGCTTGTAGACCGGGTGGAGGAGCGGCACGGTCAGGGCCCGGCGGCCGATCTTCTTGTCGAGGGCGCCCCAGCGCGCCGCGGCGGCGTCCAGGTCGGTCAGCTCGTTGATCTCGTCGATCTCGTGGTTGACGGCCTTGTCGTCCAGGAAGCCCGTGTTGAAGTTGGCGCCGTCCTTCACGATCTGGCGTCCGTCGAAGATCGGGGCGATGAAGGGGCCGCCGGAGGGCCAGTCGGCGCCCCAGCCCGAGAGGAACAGGCCGGGCTCGTGGTCGACGTCGTGGATCCGGTCGGAGTAGTCGTTGTCCTCCAGGCCGTCCAGTTCGACCGTGATGCCGGCCTTCTCCAGGGCGTCCTGTACCGCGGTCGCGACCTCCGGGCCCGTCTCGTCGTTCTTGGCGTTGGAGTGCGTGAGCCGGATGGTCAGGCCGTTGTCGTGACCGGCTTCCTTCAGCAGCCGCCTGGCCTTCCTCGGGTTGCCGGAGGCGCCCGCCGGGAAGTGGTCGTACTCCGTGTGTCCGAAGGCCTTCTGGTCCGGCAGGAAGGTGGTGGCGGGCTCGGCGAGCGAGGAGCCGCCGGCGGCGTTGACGACCGAGGAGCGGTCCACGGCGTACGCGACGGCCTGGCGCACCTTGGGGTCGTCGAAGGGCTTCACCTTGGGGTTGAAGGCGAGGTAGTTCGTGTAGCCGAAGTGTCCGGTGCCGACGTGGGCGGCCAGGTCCTTGTCGCCGCTGACCTTGGCGAGTTCGGCCGGGCCGAGGTTGGTGTCGGTGGTGACGGCGGCGGCGTCCGCGCCCCGGCCCGCGGCGAGCCGCTGGTTGATGACGGACGCGTCGAGCCCGGAGCGTACGTCGATGACGTCCGGGTAGGCCTTGCGCTCCGCGTCGGTCGCGGCGGACCAGTGGGGGTTGCGCTCCAGCCGCAGCCGCTCCCCGTCGCGTTCGTTCCCGACGACCTTGTAGGGGCCCGAGGAGAGGGGGTGCTCCTCGTACTTCGTGCCCTTGTCCTTGCTCCTGGGGACGGGTGCGAACTGCGTCTGGGTGGCGAGGAAGGGGAACTCCCCCTCGGGCTTGTTCAGATGGAAGACGATGGTCCGCTCGTCCGGGGTCTCGATCGACGCGAGTCCCTTGCCGCTCTTGTCCTTGTAGGGCCCCTGGTAGGTGTCGCCGCCGACGAGCCAGTCCCGCAAGTAGGGTGCCCCACCGCTGAGTTCGGCGGCGAAGGACCGCTCGATGCCGTACTTCACGTCGGCGGTGGTGATCGGCGAACCGTCCTCGTACTTGAGCCCCTTCTTCAGGGTGTACGTCCACACCGTGGCGTTCTTGCTCGGTCTGCCGAGGTCCGTCGCGAGGTCGGGGACGACCTTCGCGCCCTTCGCGCCGGCCTCGCGGTTGCGGGTGGTCAGGGTGCGGAAGACGAGGCCCGGTATGTTGCCGCCGCCGGAGGTGTAGAGCCGCGCGGGGTCGAAGTCGGTCTGCGGGGCGCTGTTGAGGACGGTGAGCGTGCCGCCCTTGGCGGGGGTCTTCTCCGCGCCACCGCCGGCGTCGGCGTCCCGCGGACCGGCGCAGGCGGCGGTGCCCGAGGCGAGGACCAGACTGACGGATGCCGCGGCCACGCGGCGGGCGATGACGGACGATTGACGCATCGGAGGCGACCTCTCGGGGAAAAACGCCGCGCGAAGGCGGCGGATCAGCGGAAATGAAGCAGAGCTGACCCCGGAGAGGGTGCGGGGAAAAGCGGCACCGGGCCGTGCGGGAAGGCAGGGCACAGGGGCGGCCGGAAATGAGCGACGCACTCGCCGGGGCGGGCGTCAGCAACAGTGGACGTCGGACACGCAGAGCGCGGTCACGCCGAGCAGCGCCAGCTCGATGGCTGCGCTCGAAGGGGCGTGACGGTTCGACATGCGCAGAAATATGAACGAATTCCCGGCGGATGTCAAAGCGCGGATGTCAAAGCGGCGGGCGCCTGCCGCCCGCCGCCACCTCAACTCTTCGGAAAGGCCCAGGGATTGGCCTTGCACTTGATCCCGTCGTGGTCCAGGAACTTGGTCTGCTGCTGCATGACGGGCGCGAGGTCCCCGTCCTTCGCGCAGTCGGTGTGGTCGAAGCCGAGCCGGTGGCCGACCTCGTGGTTGATCAGCATCTGGCGGTAGGGGCGCAGGGCGTTGCCGAAGGTCTTCTTGACCTCGTCGCCGTAGGTCTTGGCACCTTGTGCCCACCGATATCCGTTGATCATCACGCGGTCCGTCGCCGCGGAATCGCACGACACATTGTCCTGCGCCGTGTCGAGCCCCGATTTCGCGCACCAGGCCGCGGTCGTCCCGGGGCTCGCCAGCGTGATGACGAAATCAGGTTTGCCGGACGAGACGCGCTCGAAGGTGCGGGCGCCGTCATGGGCCCAACTCCGGTCGTCGTTCAGGGTCTTCTGCACCGCCTGCGCGAACAGTCCGCCGTCGAGACCGAGCCCCTTTTCGACGTCGACGCGATACCGGAACAGCTGCCCCTTTCCGGGCGCCTTGTCGAATCCGGCGACCGCCTCGAATTCACCGGACGCCTTGAGCTTGGGGTCCAGGGGATATCTCTCGCCGAGCTTCTGCTCGTACGTCATCCGGGCCAGGTCCGGTTTCGCGGCGGGGCCCCCGGGCGGCGGGCGCTCGTCGGAGCGTGAGGCGGAGTCCCCGGTGCCGCGCGCGCCGTCGCCGGGGGCGGCCTGCGGCCTGTCGTCGGAACCGCCCGCGCCGTCGCGGACCTGGCCCGCGAGGAACGCCGCGAGCAGCAGGGTCACGGCGGCCGCGCCCCCGGTGAGCAGGCGCGCACGCCCGCCCTTCCGGCCGCCGCCGACCACGACGGCCCCCTCGCCGCGAGGCTCCGGGACGTCGCTCCAGTCGGTGACGGAGGCGTAGGGGTCACCCTCCGGGAACGCCTCCATGTAGTCCTGCCGAGGAGCGGAACGATCCTGCCGCAGGGCGGTGCGGGCCCGCCGCGGGGTGGGGCGGTCCTGCCCCGGGGTGGGGCGGTCCTGCCGAGGTCGCGGTATGCCGCGCTCGGCACCGCCCGGCTCGCCCTGCTCGGGGTGCCCGCCACGGACGCGCGGGAGCCCATGGGCCGATGTCGCGCGCGCGGACTCATGCGTGGAGGTCTCGTGCGCGGGGGTCTCGTGCGCGGGGGTTCCCTTGGCGGGCGTCCCGTGCGCAGGGATCTCCTCGCCGGCGTCCAAGGCGGTGCGCCTGCGGCGCCCGGTACCGGGCGCCGACTGCGGGGCCGGGGCCGGGGCGCGGCGCGCCGGCGGGGGGCCCGAGGCGCCCGTGCCGTCAGGGGCGCTCTCGTCGGGGGTGCCGTGGTCAGAGGCACTGTGGTCAGGAGAGCCGTGATCAGGAGAGCCCTGATCAGGAGAGCCGTGATCAGGGATGCCGTGGTCAGGAATGCTGGCCGAAGATGCGCTCGCCGGGTCGCGGCGGCTGTGTCGTCCCACGCGCCGCCTCAGCTCCCCGAACCCGTACGGGAGTCACGGGAGGCACTGGAGTCACGGGGAGTGCCGGAGTCACGGGAGGCACTGGAGCCACCGGCGGACTCCGGGGTGCTCGGCTCCTCTCCCAGTTCGACGAGCAGTTCGCGGAATGCCGTGGCCACGCTCTGCGGATCCTCCATCATCGGCAGATGCCCCGCCTCGGGCAGCGTGAGCAGCCGCGAGTCGCGGAACGCGGCATTGGCCTTGCGGGCCATGCGGTACGAGACGAGGAGGTCCCGCCCGCCGTAGACGAGCAGGGTCGGCGCGAGGACCCGCTCGGCCTGCCGCCAGAGGCCGTGCTGGCCGCCCAGCGTGTACGCGTTCACGATGCCGCGCGCCGAGCGGGTCATCGCGTCCCAGAAGTAGGGGAGCCGCAGCCTGCGCTCCATCTCCCGCACCGCCGCGTCGAAGCCCTCCGGCGTCACCTTGGCCGGGTCGCCGTAACAGAGGCCCAGCATCCCGCGCACCCGCTGCTCGGCCGACCACTCCTTGGTGAGCCGCATGAAGAGGGTGGCGACGCCCGGCACGGCGAGCAGCCCCGTCGGCACCGCCGTGCGCTGCACCCGCAGCTCGGGCAGGGCGGGCGAGAGCAGGGTGAGCGTACGGACGAGGTCGGGACGCACGGCGGCGACGCGCGTCGTGATCGCGCCGCCCAGGGAGTTCCCGAAGAGGTGGACGGGACCGCGGGCGCGGGCGTCGAGGTAACGGATGACGGCGCGGGCGTGCCCGGTGATCGAGTAATCCCCGTCGTCCGGCGGGGGCGAGTCCCCGAACCCGGGCAGGTCGATCGCCTCGCAGTCGACGACGTCCTCCAGCAGCGGCATCAGCGCCGACCAGTTCTGCGAGGAGCCGCCGAGGCCGTGCACGTACAGCGCGGGCGGGAGTCCTTCCCGGGCCGGGGGCCGTGAACGCACCGTCAGCGTGAGCCCGGGCAGGCCGATCGAGCCGAGCCGCTCGCCCTCCGCGACCGCCACGGCACCGGGCTTGGGCGCGGCGGTGGCGGCCAGCAGGTTCGGCAGCTCGGTGGAAGACATGCGGCAATGTTACGAGACGATCACGTCCGGACTCACGTGTTCGCCGTCACAGACCGCACACGGATCGCGTAGCGCCTCATCCGGGTGTCTCCTACGCTCATAGAAAGCGGGCGATGAGGGCACTCGCATCACGAAGGGCCGTCAGTACCGCGAGGGAAGAGAGCAACACATGAGTGTCGATCCGACCGATCCCGAGACCTTCGAGACGGAAGAGAGCACGACCGGAGCCGAGGCCGGCGTGGAGGCACCGGAGGCGGACACCGCCGAGCAGCACACCGACCTCGCTCCCAGCGGGGACGACTCGCTGCGGGACGCCGACCCGAACGCCGCGAGCGAGGCGGACCTGGCCGAGCAGGCCCGCGTGGTCGACCTCGACGAGGACGACTACCGCTGACCGCCCGGGGGGCCGGGGCGGCCCGCGCCGGTCCGGCTGGGTCACGCCCACCGGCGGCCGCCCCGCCCCGCTCACCCCGGTCCTGTACACCTCCGTACCCCCTGACCGGCCGACCTGGCCGTGTTTGCCCTGCTACGCACCGCGGCGGAGGCCTTCTGCGGTTGTCCAGTCCATGAAATTCTGCGTCCGCACCGCGCACATCGCTGTTACCGAAAAGTACGATGGCGACGCGGGCGCACACCGCACATCGGACGATTGGGAGGCGGCGTGACAGCCATCGAGCAGACAGAGGCGGCACGCCCGCGGGGCACACGCCTGCCGCGCCGTGCCCGACGGAACCAACTTCTCGGCGCGGCCCAGGAAGTTTTCGTCGCACAGGGTTACCACGCGGCGGCGATGGACGACATCGCCGAGCGCGCCGGGGTCAGCAAGCCGGTGCTCTACCAGCACTTCCCCGGCAAGCTGGACCTCTATCTCGCCCTGCTCGACCAGCACTGCGAGTCACTGCTCCAGTCGGTCCGCACGGCGCTGGCGTCCACCACGGACAACAAGCTGCGCGTGGCCGCGACGATGGACGCCTACTTCGCGTACGTCGAGAACGAGGGCGGCGCGTTCCGTCTGGTCTTCGAGTCGGACCTGACGAACGAGACGGCGGTCCGCGAGCGCGTGGACCGCGTGACGCTCCAGTGCGCGGAGGCGATCTGCGAGGTGATCGCCGAGGACACCGGCCTGCCGAGGGACGAGGCGATGCTGCTCGCCGTCGGCCTCGGCGGCTATTCGCAGGTCGTCGCCCGCTACTGGCTGGCCAGCGGCAGCACGGTCCCGCGCGACAAGGCGGTGGAGCTGCTGACGTCGCTCGCCTGGCGCGGCATCGCGGGCTTCCCGCTGCACGGCACCGAGGGCCACTGACGGCGCGCGCTTTGTTCCCGTTCCGTGTTCGCTACCGGCGTTCATGGCGGCGGTCCTCCGCATCGCCTCACCGGGCTAATGTGTGCTGGGTACGGCGCGGACGGCCGCGCACAGACTGAGCGTCGGAGGGACAAAGCCGTGGAGGTCAAGATCGGCGTGCAGTACGCGCCCCGCGAGATCGTGCTGGAGAGCGGCCAGAGCGCCGAGGAAGTCGAGACCGCGGTGTCCGAGGCGCTGACCGGCAAGTCGCCGCTGCTGAGCCTCGTGGACGACCACGGCCGCAAGGTCCTGGTTCCGGCCGACCGCCTCGCGTACGTGGAGCTCGGCGAGCCCACAGCGCGCAAGGTGGGCTTCAGCGCCCTGTAAGAGGACGCCCGCGGAAGACGCGGACAGGCAGCACGAGTACGACAGTTGTCACAGCAGTCGTATCAAGTACGACGAGTGCGGCCCGGTGGTTGTCGACCACCGGGCCGCACTCGTCTGTTGTTGCTGGAGGGTTGCGTTCCGGCCACCTTGGGTACACCGGCTACGACCGATTCGCACCGGCCGCGAGGGAGGGCATCACCGTGATCCTGGAAGCATTCGGCTCCGCTCTGCTGGGTTTCGCCCTGTCCTGGGCCACCGCGCACCGCCTGGCGCACCGGCTGCCCGCGCGCAGCCTCGTCCTGTCGACGGGCCCCGTGGGCGCCCTCATCGGCGCCTTCATCACCCACATGGCGCTGGGTCCCGGCCACGCGCCCGCGACCCTGCTGGGAGCGCTGACCGTCTCGGTGGCCCTGCTCTCCCTGCTGATCCGCCCCACCCGGGGCAGCCTGCACCGCTCGGCGACGGCGTAGGAAGCGCCCCCCGGAGGGGCGCCCGCCGGCCGCGCGCTAGGCGGCCAGGCCCAGCGCGGCCATCCGCTTGGTGTGCGCCTCGGTGATGCGGGAGAACATCCGGCCGACCTCCGCGAGGTCGAACCCGTCGGCGACCCCGCCCACCAGCATGGTGGAGAGCGCGTCCCGGTCCGCGACGACCCGCTGGGACTGCGAGAGGGCCTCGCCCATCAGCCGCCGCGCCCACAGCGCGAGCCGCCCGCCGAGCCGCGGATCGGCGTCGATGGCGGCCCGCACCTTCTCCACGGCGAAGCTGGCGTGCCCGGTGTCGTCGAGGACGCCGAGCACGAGCCGGCGCGTGTCGCCGTCGAGGCGGGCCGCCACCTCCCGGTAGAAGTCACTGGCGATGGAGTCGCCCACGTACGCCTTGACCAGGCCCTCCAGCCAGTCGGACGGCGCGGTCTGCCGGTGGAAGCCGTCGAGCGCCGCCACGAACGGCTGCATGGCCTCGGTCGGCTCCGCGCCGATCGCCGAGAGCCGGTCCCGCAACTGCTCGAAATGGTGGAATTCCGCCGACGCCATCTTCGCCAGCTCCGCCTTGTCGCCGAGCGTCGGCGCCAGCTTCGCGTCCTCGGCGAGCCGTTCGAACGCCGCCAGCTCCCCGTAGGCGAGCGCGCCGAGCAGATCGACGACCGCGGCGCGGTAGTGCGGCTCGGTGGACGCTTTCGCCCAGTCCTGGGCGGCGATCCCGGTGGGTTCGGCGGGGGTTTCGGCGGCGGATTCAGCGGCGGTGTCAGGCGTCTCCATGAAGCGCACAATAGCCCGCCTGCCGTAAGGCGTAAGGTCCCGGTCAGTCGGTGTGACAACGACCATGTGACGAATTCGCCGGACACGCATGCGAGATTCCGGGGTACAGTGGTAAAGCGCCTGCCGAATATTCGACGGGCGGTATGAATGAGGATGCCCGGTCGGTGGCCCGATCGGCTCCGACCCGACAGCCCTCCGGGCGGTACGCGCAGCTGCGTACGGCACGAGGAGGGAACCTCAGCGGTAAGAGCGCTCGAGCGCAGGCAGTGGTCCCGCGCCCCCGGCCCGCCCCCCAAGCAGCCGGCGGTAGTGGCACGGTCACGACCCCCAGCGTTCGCCTCACGCCGCGTCTCACAGAAGAGGCATAGCCCTGACTACGACTTTCCGAGAGCTCGGGATTCTTCCCGAGACAGCCGAAGCCCTTGAAGCCGTCGGCATCATCACCCCCTTCCCCATCCAGGAGATGACGCTCCCCGTCGCCCTTTCGGGCAAGGACGTCATCGGCCAGGCCAAGACCGGCACCGGCAAGACGCTCGGCTTCGGCCTGCCGCTCCTGGAGCGCGTGATCGTCCCCGCCGACGTCGAGGCGGGCCGCGCCGAGCCCGAGCAGCTGACCGAGGCGCCGCAGGCCCTCATCGTCGTCCCCACCCGCGAGCTGTGCCAGCAGGTGACGAACGACCTCCTGACCGCCGGCAAGGCGCGCAACGTCCGCGTCCTCGCCATATACGGCGGCCGTGCCTACGAGCCGCAGGTCGAGGCCCTCAAGAAGGGCATCGACATCGTCGTCGGCACCCCCGGTCGTCTCCTCGACCTCGCGGGCCAGCGCAAGCTCGACCTCAAGCACGTCAAGTGCCTCGTCCTGGACGAGGCCGACGAGATGCTCGACCTGGGCTTCCTGCCCGACGTCGAGCGCATCATCAACATGCTGCCGCCGAAGCGTCAGACGATGCTTTTCTCGGCGACCATGCCGGGCGCCGTCATCGGCCTGGCCCGCCGCTACATGTCGCAGCCCACGCACATCCGCGCCACCGCGCCGGACGACGAGGGCCAGACGGTCGCGAACACCGAGCAGTTCGTCTACCGCGCGCACAACATGGACAAGCCCGAGATGGTCTCGCGCATCCTGCAGGCCGAGGGCCGCGGACTCGCGATGATCTTCTGCCGTACGAAGCGGACGGCCGCGGACATCGCCGAGCAGCTCGAGCGCCGGGGCTTCGCCGCGGGCGCCGTGCACGGCGACCTCGGCCAGGGCGCGCGCGAGCAGGCGCTGCGGGCGTTCCGCAACGGCAAGGTCGACGTGCTCGTCTGCACGGACGTCGCCGCGCGCGGCATCGACGTCGGTGGCGTCACGCACGTCATCAACTACCAGTCCCCCGAGGACGAGAAGACCTACCTGCACCGCATCGGCCGCACCGGCCGCGCGGGCGCCAAGGGCATCGCGATCACGCTGGTCGACTGGGACGACATCCCGCGCTGGCAGCTGATCAACAAGGCGCTGGAGCTGGGCTTCAGCGACCCGGTCGAGACGTACTCCAGCTCCCCGCACCTGTACGAGGAGCTGAAGATCCCGGCGGGCACCAAGGGTGTACTGCCGCGCGGCGAGCGGACCCGTGCGGGTCTGGGCGCGGAGGAGATCGAGGACCTCGGCGAGACCGGTGGGCGCGGCCGCGGTGGCCGTCCCGCGCGGGGTGGCGGCCGTACGCAGGACCGGGACCGTGACCGTTCTGCCTCGGGCTCGGGCTCGGGCCCCGGCTCGGCCTCGACCGAGCGGGAGCGTCCCGCGCGTACGCCGCGGCGTCGTCGTCGCACGCGGGCCGGCAGCCCGCTGGACGCGGCCCAGGCCACGCCCACGGCGTCCACTGCGCCCACGGCAGCGCCGGTCGCCTCGCCCGTCGAGGCCGTCAGCGAGCCGACGGAGTCGCGCACCCCGCGTCGTCGCCGGCGCACGCGTGGCGGCGCGTCGGAGACCCCGGCCGCGGCCGAGGTCGTGACGGCAGCCGTCACCCCGGAGGCTCCGGTCACCGCCCCCGAGGCGGAGCCCGCGCAGACCCCGGCCCCGGCGACGAAGCCGCGCCGCCGCACGCGGAAGGCCGCGGAGCCGGTGACGGAGGTTCCGGTCGCGGAAGCGGCGGTGGCGGAGGCCCCCGCGGCGGAGAAGCCGAAGCGCCGTACGCGCAAGGCGACCGCCGAGGCCGAGGCCCCCGTGGCGGAGACCCCGGCGGAGGAGAAGCCGAAGCGCCGCACCCGCAAGGCCACCACCGCCGAGGCCCCTGTAGCCGAGGCCCCGGCGGAGGAGAAGCCCAAGCGCCGCACCCGCAAGACGGCGGAAGCCGTCACGGAGGCAGAAGCCACGGCCGCACCGGCCGAGGCCGAGGAAAAGCCGAAGCGCCGCACCCGCAAGGCCACCACCCCGACCGCCGAGGCCCCCGCAGCGGAGACCCCGGTGGAGGAGAAGCCGAAGCGCCGCACCCGCAAGACGGCGGAAGCCGTCACGGAGGCGGAGGCCCCGGCAGCGGAGACCCCGGTGGAGGAGAAGCCGAAGCGCCGCACCCGCAAGGCCACCACCTCCACTGCCGAGGCTCCCGTAGCCGAGACTCCGGCGGAGGAGAAGCCCAAGCGCCGCACCCGCAAGACGGCGGAAGCCGTCACGGAGACGGAGGCCACGGCAGCGGAGACCCCGGTGGAGGAGAAGCCGAAGCGCCGCACGCGCAAGGCCACCACCCCAACCGCCGAGGCCCCCGCAGCGGAGACCCCGGCGGAGGAGAAGCCCGAGCGGCGCACCCGCAAGGCAACGGCCGCCACCCCGGCCGTGGACGCACCCGAGGCGGAAGCCCCGGCGGCGGACAAGCCGAAGCGCCGCACCCGCAAGACCGCGGAAACCGTCACGGAGACGGCCGCCGTGGCGGAGATCCCCGCTCAGTCGACGGAGGAGCCGAAGCCGCGTCGCCGTACGCGCAAGGCGACGGCCGCCGCACCCGCGACGGACGCGCCCGAGGCGGAGGCCCCGGCGCCGCGTCGACGCACGCGCAAGAAGGCGGAGACGGCGGACAGCTGACGCCCACCCTCCCCGGCATACGAAGGCCCGCCCCCACCAGGGGCGGGCCTTCGCCCATCCCGGAAAAGTTCCGAGGCCGCCCCCACCAGCCACCCGACGCAGAGCAACGGGCCGGCGGGCGGAAACCCCGCCGCGAAGCAGCGAAGCACCACACCCACAACCCAACCCGGAGCAACGGGCAGGCGGGCGGAAACCCCGCCGCGAAGCAGCGAAGCACCACACCCACAACCCAACCCGGAGCAACGGGCAGGCGGGCGGAAACCCCACCGCGAAGCGGCAAAGCACCACACCCACAACCCAACCCGGAGCAACGGGCAGGCGGGCGGAAACCCCACCGCGAAGCGGCAAAGCACCACACCCACAACCCAACCCAGAGCAACGGGCAGGCGGGCGGAAACCCCGCCGCGAAGCGGCGAAGCACTACGCCTGCGACTCGACCCAGAGCAACGGGCGGGTGGGGGGGAACCCCGCCGCGAAGCGGCGAAGCACTACGCCTGCGACTCGACCCAGAGCAACGGGCGGGCGGGTGGGAACCCCGCCGCGAAGCGGCGAAGCACCACGTCCACAACCCAACCCGGGGCAACGGGTGGGTGGGTGGGAAATCCGCCGCGAAGCGGCGAGGCACCCCTCACGAAACGGCGCGGCCCGGCCGCAAAGACCCCGGCCCCCCAAGTCCGCCCAAGGCCCAGGGGCCAGAACCCGTTAGCCTCAACCCCATGAGCAGGCCACCCACCTTCACGCCGCCCCCTTGCGCGACCCGCCGCACCCTCCACACCGCCCGCGGCGACTTCGCCGTCCTGGACGCCCTCCCGCCCGCCGGCACCGAGGTCAGCGGCACCGCTCTCCTGCTCCCCGGCTTCACCGGCAGCAAGGAGGACTTCATCGCCCTCCTGGCACCTCTGGCCGCCGCCGGCTACCGCGCCGTCGCCGTGGACGGCCGCGGCCAGTACGAGACGCCCGGCCCCGACGACGAATCGGCGTACGCGCAGGCGGAGTTGGCCCAGGACGTCCTGGCGCAAGCGGCGGCCCTGGCGCAAGCGACGGCCCTGCCGGAGACGGCGGCCCCGTCACAGGCGGCGGAGGCGAAGCCCCACCTCCTCGGTCACTCCCTCGGCGGCCAGATCGCCCGCGCCGCCGCCCTCCTGGCGCCCGGCGCCTTCGCCTCCCTCACCCTCATGTCCTCCGGGCCCGCCGCGATCGTCCCGGCCCAGCAGACCCGCGCCAAGATGCTGGCGGACGCCCTCACAGCCCTGTCGATGGAGGTGGTGTGGGAGGCGATGCGGGCCATGGAGCCGCCGCCCCCGCAGGACGCGGACACCGGCGGCGCCAGAACGGACGGCGGGGACGACAGCGAGGCCCTGCGTGCCCGCTGGCTGCGCCACAATCCCGCCCAGCTCATCGCCACCGGCAGGCAGCTCTCCACGGAGCCGGACCGGGTGGCCGAGCTGGCCGCCGTCCCGCTGCCCAAGCACGTGATCTCGGGCGAGCGCGACGACACCTGGCCCGTGCCGCTCCTGGACGACATGGCCCGCCGCCTGGACGCCCACCGCACGGTGATCCACGGCGCCGAGCACTCCCCCAACACGGACCGCCCCGAGGAAACGGCCGCGGCCCTGATCGCCTTCTGGGACGGCCTCACCCCCCGCCGGGACGGCTGACCCGGGCCCGGCCCGCACCGCCCCGGGGGCCGGGCCTCAGTACTGCGTACGCAAGTGCTCCCAGAACCCGTCCCGCAGGGCCCTGCGCAGCTCGGACTGCCCCCGCAGCGAGTACTCCAGGAGCCGCTCCGCCTCCACCAGCAGCTCCTGGTCCACCGAGCCGGGCAGGTACGGATGGCCGGGCAGCAGCCCGACGAGCGCCTCACGCCCCCGGGCCGCCAGCCACTTCGCGGCGATCTGCGCGCCGACGAAGCGGACGTCCTCACGGGAAGGCCGCTGCGGGGAGGCCCCCGACTCGTACGCCAGGACGGCGCGCCGCGACACGTACGGCTTGAAGAAGTCCAGGTCGAACGTCCGCTGGCTGTCGACCTCCCACAGCAGCGGCTCCGCCTGGTTGCGCCCGTCGGGCGCCTCGATGCCCCACAGGTGCACCCGCGCCCCGTACCCCTGCGCCGCCTCGACCGCCGACACGAGGTCCTCGTCGCCGCCGATGAGCGCCGCGTCGCTGATGGCGCGGTGTCGGGCCAGTGACTCCAGGTCGCTGCGGATGAGGGAGTCGACGCCCTTCTGCTGGTTGTTGGCGTTGAGGTTGCCGAGCCGGACCTTGACGTCGGGCAGCTCGGCGATCGACTGCTGCTCGGCGGTGTGGATGCGGCGCCTGGCCCCGTCGTACCAGTAGACGCGCAGCAGGCGGCTGTCCGCGAAGATCGTGCGGGCCTTGTCGATGAGCGCGTCGATGAGGCCCTGGGCGTCGAGGTCGAAGGACCGCCGGTCCTCGGTCCCGGCGACGAGCCGGCCCGCGGCCGCGTACAGGTACCCGGCGTCGACGAAGATCGCGTGCGTCGACGGTGTCTTCGCCACCTCGGCGAGCACGCGGGCGAGCAGCGCGTTGGCGCGCTCCAGCTGGGCGCTGATGTGTTCCGCCATGTGAGCGGCGGAGTCGGCGGTGCCGACGGTTCTGTGTTCGACGTCGTCCATAGGGAACCCAGTCTCCCGCTGGTCACACAGCGAACACAAACGGTGCCGCTACCAGCGAGTAATTAGGGACTCGAAAAATTTCTTTAGCGTAGGGAATGTTTGCAGGGGGCAACTCGTTGTACCCATCAGGAACGCGGGGCACTGTAGCCACGCGACCCCCACTTCACGGGACGGGCAGCAGGCCCGACCGACCCCAGTAGTTCTCCTCCAGGAGGATGACCAGACGAAGGGAGAAGCCATATGCGCTTCGAAATCATGCGACTCGACGACGTCGACGGCAATGCCGTGGACAGTACCGTCGTGGACGCCGCCTCCGTCAACCGGATCGTGCAGCAGGCCGCAGCGATCGGCCAGCGGATCTACATCCGCCCGGCCGACTCCTCGGCCTCATGACGCAGTAACGCAGTAACGCAGACGTCGCAGGGCCCCCGTACGCACGCCGTACGGGGGCCCTTCGTGTGTCCGCGCCCGGGGCGGGCCGGGGCCTCAGCTCCCGTTGATCACCTGCGTCACGCCGTTGATGATCTGCTGCACCGCGATCGCGGAGAGCATCATGCCGGCGAGTCGCGTCACGAGCACCACGCCGCCGTCCTTGATGACCCGGATGATCAGCAGCGAGTACCGCATCACCAGCCACAGCACCACGTGCATGGCCACGATCGCCGACCAGACGGAGATCTGCGTGCCGATGCTGTCGGCGTCCTGGACCGCCAGGATCACCGAGACGATCGCGCCGGGCCCGGCGAGCAGCGGCATGCCGAGCGGCACGAGCGCGACATTGACGTCCTTGGTCTGCTTCGGCTCGTCCGTCTTGCCGGTGAGCAGGTCGAGCGCGATGAGCAGCAGCAGGAGGCCGCCCGCGATCATCAGCGCGGGGACGGAGACGTGCAGGTAGTCGAGGATCTGGTGGCCCACGACGCCGAAGACGGCGATGACGCCGAAGGCGACGCAGACGGCCTGGAAGGCCATCCGCTGCTGCACCTTGGCGGGCCGGCCCGCGGTCAGGCCGAGGAAGATCGGGGTGATCCCCGGGGGGTCCATGATCACGAAGAGGGTGAGGAAGAGGGAGCCGAAGACGGCGACGTCGAACACAGTGATGGCCTTGCGGAGAGTCGTACGAAGGAGCCGCGCCGGAGGTCGCCGGGCGCAGGGCGCGACGGCCACCGGCCCGGAACAGCGGAACGGTGGAGCGGAGGGTGGGGTGAGGGCGGGGGCGGGCGTGGGGCCGGGCGCGCGGACGCGCGGGCGTTACGCGGCCGGGCTTCCGCCCGCGCCGGGCACGGGGAACGCCCCGGTGGCGCGGCGGGTGATCTCGCCGTAGATCTCGGGATCGGTGGTGAACTCGCCGAGCACGCAGGTCTTGCGGCTGCCGTGGTAGTCGCTGGAGCCGGTGACCAGCAGGCCGAGGTCCGCCGCGAGGGCGCGCAGCCGGGTGCGGGTCTCGGGGGCGTGGTCCATGTGATCGACCTCGACGCCGTCCAGGCCCGCCGCGGCGAGTGCGGCTATCGCGTCCTCGGGCACCACCTGGCCGCGCTTGACGGCGGCGGGGTGCGCGAAGACGGTGACGCCGCCGGCCGCCTTGACCAGGCGGATCGCCTCGAAGGGGTCCAGCTCGTGCTTCTGGGCGTACGCGCGGCCGCCGTCGGCGAGCCACTCGGGCGTGAAGGCGTCGGAGACGGTGGGCACGACGCCCAGCTCGACGAGGGCCTCGGCGATGTGCGGGCGGCCGACCGAGCCGTCCCCCGCGATGCGGGCGACCTGTTCCCAGGTCACGTCGACACCCAGCCGCTGGAGCCTGCCGATCATGGCCTTCGCGCGCGGCACCCGGTCGTCGCGCACCAGTTCGCGCTCGCGGGCCAGTTCCGGCTCGTCGGGGTCGAAGAGGTACGCCAGCATGTGCAGGCCCACGCCGTCGAGGCGGCAGGAGAGTTCGGCGCCGGTGACGAGGGTCAGGCCGGGCGGCAGGGCGGCGATCGCCTCCGCGTACCCGCGCGTCGTGTCGTGGTCGGTCAGCGCGACGACGTCGAGACCGGCGGCCGACGCGTTGCGCACCAGCTCGGCCGGGGTGTCCGTGCCGTCGGAGGCGGTGGAGTGAGTGTGCAGATCGATGCGCACGGCGCTGACTCCAGGCTCTGACGGGGCGGACGAAGGGGACGCTCAAGGATAACGGGAATCGAACGCTCCCCCTCCCGACCCGAAAGAGGCCTCGCTCACCTCGCGACGGCCCCGGACAGCGCCTCCTCACGGGGCGAACGGCCCCGCCGCGCCCACTCCCCGCGCATCCGGACGGCACCCGCTCACGGCGTGAGCAGTCTCGGGGAGAGCGCGCCGCACGGGAGCAGGTCCACCTCCGCGCCCGCGTCCCGCAGGTCCGTCAGGACCAGCTCGTCGTACATGAGGAGCCCCGACTGCTCGGGCCACGCGATCGCCCACAGCCACAGGCCCCGCGCCTCTCCCGCGAACACGGCGCGGTCGTCCGGCGTCCCCGACACATGCCACAGCGGCGTCGGCCGCCCGGCGGCGTGCACCTTGGCGTGCGGCGGCTTGTCGACGCTCATGAACGGGCCGGGGTCGGGTCCGTCGACGCCGGCGTACCGCGCGCCGAGGCCGACGCCCAGCTCCTCGGCGACCAGGACCAGCTCCCCGACGCCGCCGAGCGGCGCGGGCCCCGAGCAGGCCACGGCGGTGGCCCGGCCGCCGCTGCGGTCGTCGCCCGCGCAGGCCACGCCCGTGAACAGCCAGCCCACCGGCAGCGGCCACGGCATCCACACCGGGACCTGCGCGCGGTGCACGACGACCTGGAGGGCCTCGACGCTGGGCGGGATCACGGGCTGCAGCGGGTGCACGGTGCCGTCCACGTCGCACTGCCAGGAGTCGGCAAAGAGGCCGGGAGCCCTGACCCGGCCACCACACTTCGGGCAACTGGGTTCGCCCCTCATAACGACCAACGGTCCTCTCCGCTCGTCGCCCCGTCAAGGACGATCACCCGTCCGGTGGCCCTGTCACCGGGGAAAAGTAGATGTAGCTTGCACTCTTTAGCCTCCCTAACTTAATATGTGCATACGTCAACGAACTCTCCGGACGCAGTGAAGGAGCGGCCGCATGAACAGCAGCAGCACGGGAGGCCCCGCCGAGGCGGACCCGTTCGACACCGGGGCCGGCGGCCTCCTGCGGCAGCCGAAGGCGGTGTGGGCCACCGCGGGCGCCTCCGTCGTCGCCTTCATGGGCATCGGCCTCGTCGACCCGATCCTGCCCTCCATCGCAGAGGGCCTGGACGCGAGCGCCGGCCAGGTCTCCCTCCTGTTCACCTCGTACTTCCTGATCACCGCCCTCGCCATGCTGGTGACCGGCTACGTCTCCAGCCGCGTCGGCGGCAAGAAGACACTGCTCCTCGGCCTCGCGCTCGTCGTCGTCTTCGCGGGCCTGTCCGGCACCTCGGGCTCGGTCGGCGAGCTGGTCGGGTTCCGCGCGGGCTGGGGGCTCGGCAACGCCCTCTTCGTGTCGACCGCGCTGGCCGTCATCGTCGGCGCCGCGGCCGGGGGCAGCGCGGCCGCGATCCTGCTGTACGAGTCGGCGCTCGGCCTCGGCATGGCCTGCGGGCCACTGGTCGGCGCCCTGCTCGGCGACGCCAGCTGGCGCTATCCGTTCTTCGGCACCGCGGTGCTGATGGCCATCGGGTTCCTGTGCATCACGGCGTTCCTCAAGGAGCAGCCGAAGCCCGCGCGGAAGACGTCCCTGCTCGACCCGCTCAGGGCCCTCGGCCACGGCGGTCTCGCCTCGGCGGCGGCCTCCGCGTTCTTCTACAACTACACGTTCTTCACCGTGCTGGCCTTCACGCCGTTCGTACTGGACATGACCCCGTACAAGTCCGGCGCCGTCTTCTTCGCCTGGGGCGTGCTGCTCGCCGTCTTCTCGGTGCTCGTCGCGCCCCGGCTCCAGGAGCGGTTCGGCTCGCTGAGGGTGCTCGGCGGTTCGCTGGTGCTGCTCGCCGCGGACGTCCTGGTCCTCGGCTACGGCAACCACACCGCGGCCGTCGTCTGCACGATCCTGTCCGGCGCCTTCATCGGCGTGAACAACACCGTCTACACCGAACTCGCCCTCGGCGTCTCCGACGCGCCGCGGCCGGTGGCCAGCGCGGGCTACAACTTCGTGCGGTGGTTCGCCGCGGCCGCCGCGCCGTTCTTCGCGCCGAAGATCGAGGAGTGGAGCGACATCCACATGCCGTTCGTGGTCGCCGCCGTCACGGCGGTACTCGGCGCGGCCGTGGTCCGGGTACGCCGCACCTCCCTGACCCGCGAGGCCGAGGAGCTGGAGCCGAAGCACGCCACCGAGGACGGCGTCACCGTCTTCGCCGGCTGAGCCTCCCCGGTACGGAACCTCAGTCCAGGGACACGGACTTGCGCAGGGGATCGCGCAGGTCCGTCCCGCCGCTCAGCCAGCGCTCCTGGAGGGCCGCCGCGCCGTGCACCCGCTTCCACGCCGCCTCGTTCGGCGTCATCGGCAGCAGCGGCAGGAACCGGACGGGGTCCATCGGGTCGTCCAGGTCGAGATCCTCCACCAGGCCGCCGGACTCCGCGACGAGGACCGAGGTGAAGGGCGCGCCCGGCCACAGCGGGTCGCCCACGTCCAGCGAGGCACCGGGCGCCACGACGAGGCCCTCCACCTGCGGCGAGGCCGCGAGCACCGCGAGGGGGCGCAGCACCTTGTCCGTGTCGGCGAGCCCGGCCCGTACGGAGAGCACCAGTTCGGCGCGCGGGCCCTTGACCGGGTCGGCGAGCACGGCCGTCGGATCGGCCATCGGCTGGGCGGACATGCCGAGCGTGGCGTAGCGGACCACGTCGCCGTCCGTGAACCGCAGCACTTCGACGCGGTCGGTGCCGAGGAAGGTCACCGCGGCGCGCGCGTCCGGTTCCCCGAGGCCGGTACGGAGACGGGCCTCGACCAGCGCAAGAACATCAGCCATGACATGAGCATAGAACTCGCCAGTGATGGGCAAAGCGGGGACTTGACACCGCGGTCGGCTGATAGTGTTGGCCGCCGGCCCAGGGCAGCACGCAGAAGCGTCGCTTTCAAGCCCTGAGCACAGACACTGACTTCGCGCCACGGGTGCGAGGGGCGCATGGGACTTCCCTTACGGGGGACCGGCCGGAGGAGGTGGGGCTGCAATGGACCGAAGTCGACCGTGCAGTACCACCCGCTCTTCCGCCCGCTGAATCAAGCAGCCCCGTAGCTGCAGGAGCACACACGCGCGCACCTCAAGCGGTGTCCGTGCCGTGTGCGACGGAAGAGCACTTCGTTTCCACCTGATCTGTCTGAGTTCCCTGATCTGTGTCAGTAGCGAAGCTGCCACCGCGTCGGTGCGGTGCTCCCCGCTTTGTGGACGTGCCAAACATCCCGCAGCAGGACGTCCCCATTCCGGGTAGTTCCACCCGCCGTAGGCGGCCTCCCCCGAAGGAGCCTGCCCATGTCGATGATCCGTGACCTTCGTGCCGCCGTCCGCCCCTCGCTCCGCAAGGACGGCACCTCTTTCGCGACCGCCTCCCCCTCCTCGTACGACACCTACGACGCGACCCGCGAAGCCGCGTCCGCCGTCGTGGACTGCGCCGTCTACCAGGACGGCCGGCGCGTGGCGAGCGCCGACGCCCTCAGCCCGCGCGAGGCGATGCTCAAGGTGCGCGGCGAGGGCGGCTTCGCGTGGATCGGCCTGCACGAGCCGACCGAGGCCGAATTCGCGGGCATCGCGGCCGAGTTCGGTCTGCACCCCCTCGCCGTCGAGGACGCCGTCCACGCCCACCAGCGGCCCAAGCTGGAGCGCTACGACGACACCCTGTTCACGGTCTTCAAGACCATCCACTACGTCGAGCACGCCGAACTCACCGCCACCAGCGAGGTCGTGGAGACCGGCGAGGTGATGTGCTTCACCGGACGGGACTTCTTCATCACCGTCCGGCACGGCGGGCACGGCTCGCTGCGCGCCCTGCGCCGCCGCCTCCAGGAGGACCCCGAGCTGCTCGCCAAGGGCCCCTCCGCGGTCCTGCACACCATCGCCGACCACGTGGTCGACGGCTACCTCGCGGTCGCCGACGCGATGCAGGACGACATCGACGACGTCGAGAGCGAGGTCTTCTCCGCGCCGAGCAAGGGCAAGGGGTCCGCGCGCGGCGTCGACGCCGGACGGATCTACCAGCTCAAGCGCGAGGTCCTGGAGTTCAAGCGGGCCGTCTCGCCGCTCCTTCGCCCGATGCTGCTGCTCAGCGAGCGGCCGATGCGGCTCGTGGACCCCGACATCCAGAAGTACTTCCGTGACGTCGCCGACCACCTGACACGCGTCCAGGAACAGGTCGTCGGCTTCGACGAGCTGCTCAACTCGATCCTCCAGGCCAACCTCGCGCAGGCCGCCGTCGCCCAGAACGAGGACATGCGCAAGATCACCTCCTGGGCGGCGATCATCGCCGTGCCGACGGCGGTCTGCGGGGTCTACGGCATGAACTTCGACCACATGCCCGAGCTGCACTGGCGGTTCGGCTACCCGATGGTGCTCGCCCTCATCGGCGGCGCCTGCTTCGCCATCCACCGGACCCTGAAGCGCAACGGCTGGTTGTGAGCGCCACTCGGTAGGCTGCCCGCATGACTGGGACTGCTGACATGCCGCTGGGCCGCGCCCTCGTGGAGGAGGCCACCAAGAAGTCCGGCCTCATCTGGGTCCAGGGCGAGGGCTCCCCCGCGCGGGCGCTGTGGCACGTCTGGCACGAGGGCGCCGCGCACCTGGTCGGCGACGGACCCGGCGAGCAGCCGCTGCCCGGGCTCGTCGACGGCGGCCTCGCCGAGGTGACCGTGCGCAGCAAGGACAAGGGCGGGCGGATCGTCGCCTGGACGGCGCGGGTCACGGAGCTGGCGGCCGGCTCCGAGGAGTGGGAGGCGGCCGTCGCCGAGCTGAAGGGGAAGCGGCTCAACGCGGTGGACGCCGAGCGGATGCCCGCGCGGTGGGCCGCGGAGTGCCGGGTCGTGCGGCTCACTCCGCGTGCGGCGGTCACGGAGTTTCCCTCGGGGTCGCTGGCGGCGGCGCCGGTGCCTACGGCGGTCACCACTCGGCGGGCCGTTCCCGCGGGGCTGCCTCGCTTGCTGTTTCGGCGCAAGCGCCGTTGAGCGTCTGCGGTTCGTGAGTCCGCGCGGGTGCGTTCTGGTTGCTCGCGCCGTTCCCCGCGCCCCTGACGCTCGCCCCTTCGGGGCTCGCCTCTCGGAGGCTCGCTTCGGCCTATGACGTGGGGAGCTGTTTGCCGTAGTCGACCATCTCGGTCTTCGCCGGCTCCTGGAGGGGGAAGTCCCTGTTCCAGTCCGTGAGCTTCAGGGTGCCCGCGTGGCCGCCGCGCTCCAGGCGCAGGGGGTAGGGCTTGCCGTCCAGGGAGACGCTCAACGTGCCGCCCGCGCCCTCGTCGCCGGTGATCTTGATGGTGCGTACCGCGCCCGTCTTGCCCCGGTCGCCCTTGGCCAGTTCGCCGTGCAGGGTGAGCAGCCCCCCGAGGAGCACGCTCTTGTCCGTGAAGCCGCTCAGCTGTTCGTAGGCGGGATCGCCCTGCGGGACCTTCACGTACTTGCCGTCGAGCTTGGCCGCCGCGGCGTCGTCGCCCGCCCCGGGCTTCCCGTCGCCCTGGCCCCCCTGCTCGCTCTTGTGCGCCCAGAACCGCGAGTCGGCCTTCAGGAACAGCTGCTCACCGACGCGCAGCAGCTGGAACGTCTGCCCCTTGGAGGTGACCGAGCCCGTGCCGCCCTCGTCCTTGAGGCGCATGTCCAGGGTGTACGTGTGGCCCTTGCTCACCACCGTGCCCGAGAGCCGGACCGCCGACGCCGCCGCCGCCACCTTGGTCGACCTGCTCTGGATCTTCGGCGCCGGCAGCTTCCCGACGCCGTTCGTACCCGCGTCCGGGTCCTCGGCACCGCCGCAGCCGGTCAGACCCGCGACCGCCGCGACCACGCCGGCGCACATCGCACTCACGAACACTGCCCTGCGGCGGGCGCGGCCGGCCAGGGGAAGTACGGTCACAGGTGGCGCTGCCTCTCGTGCGGTCGGCCTCAACGGCTGGGGGCGTACGGCAGCGTACCCGGGTCGGCCGGGTGGATCGGAGCCAGTCCGTCCGGACCCTCCGCCGGGGCGTGTCCGAGCGGGACGGGCTAGCCTGAAGCCCGTATTGCCGGACGAAACGGCAGAAATCACTTCGGAGAAGAGGAGGCGGACCCATGGCGGCAGGCGCGCCCCGGATCTTCGTCTCGCACCTCTCCGGCATCCCCGTCTTCGACCCGAACGGCGACCAGGTCGGGCGGGTGCGCGACCTGGTGACGATGCTCCGCGTCGGCCGCAAGCCCCCGCGGCTGCTCGGCCTCGTCGTCGAGCTGGCCACCCGGCGCCGCATCTTCCTGCCCATGACCCGCGTCACCGGCATCGAGTCGGGCCAGGTCATCACCACCGGCGTGCTGAACGTGCGGCGCTTCGAGCAGCGGCCCACCGAGCGGCTCGTCCTCGGCGAGATGCTCGACCGCCGGGTCCACCTGGTCGAGTCCGGCGAGGAGGTGACGGTCCTGGACGTCTCCGTCCAGCAGCTGCCGGCCCGCCGCGACTGGGAGATCGACCGGGTCTTCGTGCGCAAGGGCAAGGGCGGCACCTTCCGGCGCAAGGGCGAGACGCTCACCGTCGACTGGTCCGCCGTCGACGGCTTCTCCCTGGAGGAGCACGGCCAGGGCGCGGAGAACCTGCTGGCCACCTTCGAACAGCTGCGGCCCGCCGACCTCGCGAACGTCCTGCACCACCTGTCGCCCAAGCGCCGGGCCGAGGTCGCCGCCGCCCTCGACGACGACCGGCTCGCCGACGTCCTCGAAGAGCTGCCCGAGGACGACCAGATCGAGATCCTCGGCAAGCTCAAGGAGGAGCGCGCCGCCGACGTCCTGGAGGCCATGGACCCCGACGACGCCGCCGACCTCCTCGCCGAGCTGCCCGAGGAGGACAAGGAGCGGCTGCTCGCCCTGATGCAGCCGGCCGACGCGGCCGACGTGCGGCGCCTGATGGCCTACGAGGAGCGCACGGCCGGCGGTCTGATGACGACCGAGCCGATCGTGCTGCGCCCCGACGCGACGGTCGCCGACGCCCTGGCGCGCGTGCGCAAGGAGGACCTCTCCCCCGCCCTCGCCGCGCAGGTGTACGTGTGCCGGCCGCCCGACGAGACGCCGACGGGCAAGTACCTCGGCACCGTGCACTTCCAGCGGCTGCTGCGCGACCCGCCCTACACGCTGGTCGGCTCGATCCTCGACGACGACCTGCAGCCCCTCGCGCCCGGCGCCACGCTGCCCACCGTCGCCGGCTTCTTCGCGGCGTACGACATGGTGGCCGCGCCGGTCGTGGACGAGGGCGGCGCGCTGCTCGGGGCGGTCACCGTGGACGACGTACTGGACCACATGCTGCCCGAGGACTGGCGCGAGACGGAGTTCCACCTGGCGGAGGACGGAGCGGACCATGGCGGCGGCTGACCGGGAGCGCGAGAACCGCGCCGAGACCCGCAGCCCCCGGTTCCGCCTCGACCAGCCCCGGCCGCCGCGCCGCAAGCTGCTGCCCGACTACGACCCGGAGGCGTTCGGACGGCTCTCGGAGCGGATCGCGCGCTTCTTGGGCACCGGCAGGTTCATCGTCTGGATGACGGTCGTCATCATCATGTGGGTGGTGTGGAACATCGCGGCGCCCGATCATCTGCGCTTCGACCAGTACCCCTTCATCTTCCTGACGCTGATGCTCTCTCTCCAGGCGTCCTACGCCGCCCCGCTGATCCTCCTCGCGCAGAACCGCCAGGACGACCGGGACCGCGTCAACCTCGAACAGGACCGCAAGCAGAACGAGCGTTCCATCGCCGACACCGAGTACCTGACCCGGGAGATCGCCTCCCTGCGCATGGGCCTCGGCGAGGTGGCGACCCGCGACTGGATCCGCTCCGAGCTCCAGGACCTGGTCAAGGAGCTGGAGGAGCAGCGCGTCGAGCAGCGTGACGCAGGCGACCGCTGACGGCCCTTCCCCCGGCGGGGTTACCGCGCCGTACTATCGGGTCTATGGCTACGGAAGACGCGGTGCGTGAAGCACTGGCGACGGTGAACGACCCCGAGATCCAGCGACCCATCACCGAGCTGGGGATGGTCAAATCGGTGGACATCGGCGCCGACGGGGCGGTGGCGGTCACCGTGTACCTGACCGTCTCCGGCTGCCCGATGCGCGAAACCATCACCAAGAACGTGACGGACGCGGTCGCCGCCGTCGAAGGCGTCACGCGCGTCGACGTCACCCTGGACGTGATGAGCGACGAGCAGCGCAAGGAGCTGGCCTCCGCGCTGCGCGGCGGCACCGCCGAGCGCGAGGTGCCCTTCGCCAAGCCCGGCTCGCTGACCCGCGTCTACGCGGTCGCGTCCGGCAAGGGCGGCGTCGGCAAGTCCTCGGTGACGGTGAACCTCGCGGCCGCGATGGCGGCGGACGGCCTGAAGGTCGGCGTCGTGGACGCGGACATCTACGGCCACTCCGTGCCGCGCATGCTGGGCGTCGACGGCACGCCCACCCAGGTCGAGAACATGATCATGCCGCCGTCCGCGCACGGCGTGAAGGTCATCTCCATCGGCATGTTCACCCCGGGCAACACCCCGGTGGTGTGGCGCGGCCCGATGCTGCACCGCGCGCTCCAGCAGTTCCTCGCGGACGTCTTCTGGGGCGACCTCGACGTGCTGCTCCTGGACCTGCCGCCGGGCACCGGCGACATCGCGATCTCCGTGGCGCAGCTGGTCCCGAACGCCGAGATCCTCGTCGTGACGACGCCTCAGCAGGCGGCGGCCGAGGTCGCCGAGCGGGCCGGTTCCATCGCCGTGCAGACCCACCAGAAGATCGTGGGCGTCGTGGAGAACATGTCGGGGATGCCCTGCCCGCACTGCGACGAGATGGTCGACGTGTTCGGCACGGGCGGCGGCCAGAAGGTCGCCGAGGGCCTCACCAAGACCACCGGCGCCACGGTGCCGGTGCTCGGCTCCATCCCGATCGACGTGCGGCTGCGCGAGGGCGGCGACGACGGCAAGCCGGTCGTCCTGACCGACCCCGAGTCCCCCGCCGGCGCGGCGCTGCGCACCATCGCGGGCAAGCTGGGCGGCCGCCAGCGCGGCCTGTCGGGCATGTCGCTGGGCATCACGCCCCGCAACAAGTTCTGATCGCTCAGGGGCGCGGGGAACCCCCACGCGCCCCTGGCGGCGTCACGCGTACGCGCCGATGTCCTCGATCACCGAGAACCCCAGCCCGTACGCACTCATGCCGCGCCCGTACGCGCCCAGGTGCACGCCCTGCCCGGTGGAGCCGGCGAGCACCCACCCGTACTCGGACTCCCGGTAGTGGAACGGCGTCGGCTCCCCGTCCACGGGCAGGGAGAGCGACGACCAGTCGGCCCCCTCCAGGTCGTCCGCGAGGACCCACGCCGTCTCCGTCTGCTGATCCAGCCAGTCGTCGCGCAGGGAGTGGTCCATCTGGGTGGGCCAGGTGCACGAGAGCAGGCCGACCCCGGCCAGCCAGGCCGCCGAGGAGACCGAGGTCGCCTCCAGGACACCCGTGCCGTCCGCGCTGCGCCGCACCGGGTTGGCCGCGACGGTCACCACCACCGCGAAGCGCTCGTTGTCGCTGTTGCCGAGGGTCCCCTCGGCGCGGACCGACGGCTCCTCGCCGTGGCCGATCGAACCGTGCTCCACACAGCCGTCCGCCGTCGCGCCGACCCGCATCAGCCAGCGCGGCCCCGTGAACGCCTCGTCGAGGCCGTACCAGGGGAAGGGCGCCAGCAGGTAGCCGTCGACCGTGCGCCGGACGGAGGGCGCCGTCTGCGCGGTGCCCTCCGCGGCCGGCGCCTGCGCGCCTACGCGACTTGTCGTCTCCATGTACCCGGCCGCCTCCTGTCTCTGTGTCCGTCCGGAGCGGCCCGCCCCCCTCGGGCGTCCTCACGCCGGACAACAAGGCAGGATAGCCACACCGGTCGGCGGCGACGGTTCAGGCGAGGCCTCAGGTGGCGTCCGCGTCGAACGGCGGGCGGTCGCCGGAGTCGGACTTGGCGGGCTCGGCGGACTTCTTCCGCATGTCCACGCTGGACGCGCCCGAGGAGGCGGCGACGGCCGGTGCGGAGGAGTCGGACGAGTCGCTGTCGCGGCCGTGCACGGCGTCCGCGACCTCGTTCATCTCCTTCTTCAGGTCGAAGCCGTTGCGGATCTCCTTGAGACCCAGCTCGTCGTTGTCGAGCTGCTTGCGGATGAACTTCTTCGGGTTCAGGTCCTCGAACTCGAAGTCCTTGAACTCCGGCCCCAGCTCTTCCCTTATGTCCGCCTTCGCGCTGTCCGAGAACTCGCGGATCTTGCGGATCGTGCGGGAGATGTCCTGGATGACCTTCGGCAGCTTGTCGGGGCCGAAGATGAGCACGGCGAGGACGACCAGCGCCACTATCTCGAGTGCGCCAATGTCATTGAACACCTAGAGCTCCTTGCGATGTCCTCAGCCCGCAACAGGTCGTCGTCCGAGGTCTGGACCGTGCCCACGGTACCCGGCGCCCGTGTCCGTCCGGTAGCCGCTGCGCCACAACGGGGCGCAGACGCGCTCCGGCCGCCGCCCGGCCGGCTCAGTCACCGTCCGCCGAGCCGAGCACCAGGGTCACCTCGCGGTCGCGGCCGCCGCCCTTGACGGTCAGGTCGAGGTGGTCCCCGGGGCGGTGGGCGCGGACCTTGACGATCAGTTCGTCACTGGAGTGCACGGGCGCGCCGTTCACCTCCGTGATGACGTCGCCCGGCTTCAGGCCCGCCTTGTCGCCGGGGCCGTCCGTGTTGACCGCGGGGCCGCCGTCCCCGCTCTTGTCGGCGATGCGGGCGCCGTCGCCGCTGAACTCGGTGTCCAGCGTGACGCCGATCACCGGGTGCGTGGCCTTGCCGACGTTGATCAGCTCTTCGGCGACGCGCTTGCCCTGGTTGATCGGGATGGCGAAACCGAGGCCGATGGAGCCGGCCTGGCCGCGGGCCGGGTCCGCGCCGTCGTCGGCGGAGCGGATGGCGCTGTTGATGCCGATGACGCGCGCCTTGGAGTCGACCAGCGGGCCGCCCGAGTTGCCCGGGTTGATGGGGGCGTCGGTCTGGAGCGCGTCGACGTACGAGACGTCGCTGCCGTCGCCCTTCTCGCCGCCCGCCGTGATGGGCCGCTCCTTGGCGCTGATGATCCCGGAGGTCACCGTGTTGGCCAGGTCGAAGGGGGCGCCGATGGCCACGACGGGGTCGCCGACGCGCACGTTCTCGGAGTTGCCGAGGGTCAGCGGCTTCAGGCCCCGGACGCCCGAGACCTTGACGACCGCGAGGTCGTAGCCGGAGTCGCGGCCGATCACCTCGGCCTCGGCGGTGTCCCCGCCGCTGAACGTCACCGTTATCCGGCCGCCCCGGCCGGCGGGCTCGACGACGTGGTTGTTGGTGAGGATGTGGCCCTTGCCGTCGAGGACGAAGCCGGTGCCGGTGCCCTGCGCCGAGCCGCCGCTGACGTGCAGCGTCACGACTCCGGGGAGGGCCGTGGCGGCGATCGCGGCCACGCTGCCCCGGGGGCGGTCCTTGGACTCGACGTCGGCCTGCGGCAGTTCGATCTCGTCCAGGCCGTTGCGCTCCAGATACGACCCGAGCGCGCCGCCGATGAGGCCGGACACGAGGGCGATCAGGGCGACCCCGACGACGAGGACCCGCCTGCCGCGCTTGCGCTGCTGCTCCCTGGTCTCCGGAGGCAGCGACCCGATCTGCTGGAGCGGCACGTTCCAGGGGTCGTACGTGGGCCTGGGCGCCCCCTGAGCCGCCTGCGGGACCGGTGCGGCCTGCGGGGCGCCGGAGACCTGAGAAGCGCCGCCGTAGGGGCCGGAGGCAGCCGCGGGCACGCCGTGCGGGGGCGTCCCCCCGTGCACGGGCACGGGGTCGGCCGTATTGGGCGGGGGTGTCACACCGTGCGGGGGCGTCGTGCCCTGCGCCGGCATGTTCCCGGGTGGGGGCGTCGTGGCGTGCGCCGGCGGGAGCGTGGTGCCGTGGGTCGGGGTGGTCGCCGGGTGTTGGACCGGGGGCGCGGGTGCCCAGGGGCCCGGCTCCCCGTACGGCGGGGTGCTGTAGGGGTCCGGGTCGTGCAGGGGGCGGGGCCGCTCGCCCTGGACGGAGGAGGCGGCGTCACCGGGGGTCACGCCACCGCCGGACGGCGCACTGGCGGCGGGACCCCGTGCCGGGGCCGCGCCCGGCTGCTCGGGCACGCCCGGCCGGGACGCGTCGAGCTGCTGGGTCACCCCCGGCTGCGGGGCGGCGCCCTCGGGGGCCGCGACGGGCGGCTGAGGCGGGCCGGCCGCCGTCTCCGGCCGGGGACGGCTCCACCACTTGGCCTTCGCGGGCCTGCCCTCGTCCATGCTCTCCCCACAACTGGCCCGCGGCGGACGCCGATCACCTGCTCGCCGCCTACCTGCTCGACAACTCCGCGCCCGCCGGATCCCCCGACCGGCACGGTCCACCGAGATTCAACCAGGTTCCCGCACCGGAGCGCAGGGCTCCCGGCGCGTCAGTGGACCCGCGCGGTGCCCCGCAGCGGAACCGGGACGGGGTTCACCACGGTGGCGTCCACCGAGTCCGCGGCGCCCGGGCCGACGTGGCCCACCACGGGCGGCCGCACGACGCGGGGCGTCACGGGGACGCGATGCGGCAGCTGGGGCGGGCGTATCAGAGGAGAGAGCAGGGCGGCGCCCGCCGGCATCGGCGCCGTCAGCTCGGGCACGGCGCCATGGGCGCGGGGCGGCCGCGCGCCGCCGGGCAGGAGGGGGCCCAGCACCTCGGTCGGGGCGAGCGGGGCCGCCAGGACGCCGGAGCGCCGGCCCTGCGCCGCCGCCGAGGTGCCCGCGCCACGCCGCCGCACGGAGTCGGGCGTCGCGGCGACACCGGAGCCCTGGGTGCGCTGCGGCGTGACGTTGCTGGGCGCCTTGGAGCCGCCGGCGCGCGGGTCACCGAGGTCCGCGGGGACGCCCGCGGTGACCCCGCCCAGCGCGATCGCGGCCAGCGACACCGCGCCCGCCGCGGCGAACGCGAAGCGGCGTCCGCGCCAGAGCGAGCGGTCGCCGTCCTGGCGGGTGACGTCGTGGACGCGGAAGCCGCGCCCCGTGCCCGGCAGCACCGCGGCGTGGGTGCCGGTCGGCGCGTACCCCACGAAGGAGTCGGTGCGCACGCCGAAGAGCCCGGGCCGCGGCAGCCCCGTGGAACCGGTCGCTCCGGTGGCGAAGCCCTCTCCGTCCTCGCCCCCGGGGCGTCCGAGGTCGTCGGGCGGCTCGAAGCCGCCCGCGGGAAGGCCTTGCAGTCGGGCGAGGAAACTCTCGCTGGGCGGCGGTGGAGCGGCCTGCGCGAAGACGCTCTTCAGGCGGCGCTGGGCGTCGGCCTCTGTCTTGCACATCGGGCAGGTCGCCAGGTGGGCGAGGACCCGCTCGCGCGCGTCATGGCCCAACTCGCCGTCCACGAGGGCGGCAAGACGGTCCCCCAGATGCTGCTCGGCGTCGGACAGCTGCCGCTCGGCAGGATTCGACCGTGATCCACTCACGCGGTCGCGCCCCCTCCTCCCAGCGCCACGGCTCCGGTGACCGCGAGCGAGCGACGCTCGGCACGGGCTTCGGGAGAGCGGTGCTGGAGGGCCTTGCGCAGCTGCGAGCGGCCCCGGTGGATACGGCTGCGGACCGTGCCGAGCTTCACGCCGAGGGTGGCGGCGATCTCCTCGTACGAGAGGCCCTCGATGTCGCAGAGGACCACGGCGGCGCGGAACTCGGGCGCGAGGGTGTCGAGCGCCTGCTGGACGTCCGCGTCGAAGTGCGTGTCGTTGAACACCTGCTGGGGGGAGGGCTCGCGGCTCGGCAGGCGCTCCGCCGCGTCCTCCCCGAGGGCGTCGAAGCGGATGCGCTGCTTGCGGCGCACCATGTCCAGGAAGAGGTTCGTGGTGATGCGGTGCAGCCAGCCCTCGAAGGTGCCGGGCGTGTAGGTCGACAGGGACCGGAAGACACGGACGAAGACCTCTTGGGTGAGGTCCTCGGCGTCGTGCTGATTGCCGGTCAGGCGATACGCCAGGCGGTAGACCCGGCCGCTGTGCGTGCTGACGATCTCCTCCCAGGTGGGCGGAGTCCACGCCTGCGCATCCGCGTCAGCGGCAAAGGTCGCGGTCTGAGCGGAGTCGTTGGCACGGATGCGGTCAGCGGTGTCGGTCACGGATTTCGGCTCACCCGCCAACCCGAGAAAACGCCGGAGCGCTCCTCCCCGAACCGCGGACGCAGCCGCACCTCCCCTGTCGGCTCTGGTGGTGTCCAGTGGAGCCCCTACCATAACCACCTCGCCCGTTAGCTCCGGATAAGCGTTTTTACGTGAATTTGGTACGGGCTTCGCCGTGCGTGTCCTGCCGCTCGGGCGTGCCCGCTTCCGGTCCTGGTCCATACCGATCCCCCCGCCGTCCTCCCACTCCCTGTAAACGCCCGGTCCCATCTGCGGGTTCCCGGCCCAACGGATACAGTCACGGCCAGGCAACCATGGGGACAGGAGAGGGCCATTACCGGCAACCGGCAGACGAGCTGGGCGTTCGCCGACGCCTTTGTCGCCGAGGACGAAGCGCTGCGCTGGGCCCGCGACCGGGCCCGGGAGGCAGGGCTGCCCTCGGTGTCGCCCGGCACCGGCGCCGCGCTGCGGATGCTCGCCGCCACGGCCGACGCGAAAGCGGTCGCCGAGATCGGTACCGGGACGGGAGTGTCGGGGATCCACCTGCTGCACGGCATGCGGCCCGACGGCGTGCTCACCACCGTCGATCCCGAGCCGGACCGGCAGCAGTTCGCCCGCGAGGCCTTCCGTGCCGCGGGCTTCGCCGGCAACCGGGCGCGGTTCATCCCGGGGCGGGCCCTCGACGTTCTGCCGCGTCTGGCCGACGGCGGTTACGACCTGGTGTTCTGCGACGGCGACCGCATGGAGTCCCTGGACTATCTCGCTGAATCGTTGCGCCTGCTGCGACCTGGCGGACTGGTCTGCTTCGAGGGTGTCTTCGCGGACGGCAGGACGGTGGACTCGGGGCCGCAGCCCGTGGAGATCCTGGCCCTGCGGGACCTGCTGCGCACCGTGCGGGAGAGTCCGGAGCTGGTGACGTCGCTGCTGCCGGTGGGCGACGGGCTGCTGTGCGCGGTGAAGCGGTAGCGCGGGGCCGGCGGGCATGAACAGAAAAAAGGGGCGGTTGCCGACCGCCCCTTTTTTTCTGCCCCCGCACCCCGGTCGGGCCCGAAAAAACAGCACTGCCCCGGCATCGACGATGCCGGGGCAGTGAAAAGAGTGGGTGCGCTTCCGCGTCAGCCGACGACCTTCTTCAGAGCGTCGCCGAGCGCGTCGGCCTCGTCCGGAGTCAGTTCGACGACAAGTCGTCCGCCGCCTTCGAGCGGAACGCGCATGACGATGCCCCGCCCCTCCTTGGTCACCTCGAGCGGGCCGTCGCCCGTCCGCGGCTTCATGGCCGCCATGCTCGTTCCCCTTCCTGAAACCAGCTCATCGCAGCCGACAACCCAGGTGTCACCGGCATCGAACATATTGCTTCCAGGCCATTATCCCGCATCGCGGGACCCGATGACCAACATCGGTCTGCATCGCTTGCGCAACGCGCGCCCGCAAAACCACCCAATTCGGCGATGTGGCTGCGATACTTCGCCGCCCCGCACACCCGACAGAACCGGAATTCTTTGACGCAGGTCACATATCCGGCCTCGTGCCGGACCGTGATGATCTCCGTCATGCTGAGGTCCACGTACTGGACCAGCGGAGGGGACCACCATGGCCGACAGCGTGCTCTACGAGGTGAGCGACGGACTGGCGACGATCACGATCAACCGTCCCGAGGCGATGAACGCCATGAACACGGAGGCCAAGGTCGCCCTGCGGGAGGCCGTGCGGTCAGCCGCCGCGGACGCCGAGGTGCGCGCGGTGCTGCTCACCGCGACCGGGCGCGCCTTCTGCGTGGGCCAGGACCTCAAGGAGCACATCGGCTCCCTCGCGGCCGACCGCGAGGCGGGCACGGGGCAGACCATGAGCACGGTCCGGGAGCACTACAACCCCATCGTGCGGGCGCTGACGGGCATGCCGAAGCCGGTCGTGGCCGGGGTCAACGGCGTCGCGGCCGGCGCGGGGCTCGGTTTCGCGCTCGCCGCCGACTACCGCGTGGTCGCGGACACCGCCACGTTCAACACCTCCTTCGCCGGGGTCGCCCTGACCGCCGACTCGGGCGTCTCCTGGACGCTGCCGCGCGTGATCGGCCCCGGGCGCGCCGCCGATCTGCTGCTCTTCCCGCGCAACATCACCGCGCAGGAGGCGTACGACCTGGGCATCGCCGGCAAGGTCGTGCCCGCGGCCGATCTCGCCGCCGAGGCCGCGCGGGTGGCCCGCGCCCTGGCCGAGGGGCCGACGCTCGCGTACGCGGCACTGAAGGAGTCCCTCGCCTACGCGGCCGGCCACTCGCTGGACGAGGCGCTGGACAAGGAGGACGAGCTCCAGGGCAGGGCGGGCGCGTCGCAGGACCACACGATCGCCGTCGAGGCCTTCATCGCCAAGGAGCGGCCGAAGTACCTGGGGCGCTGAGCGTCAGGCCCCGGCCGCCTCGCGGGCCACGCAGTCCGCGAGGTGGTCGTTGACCAGGCCGCAGGCCTGCATCAGGGCGTACGCCGTGGTCGGGCCGACGAAGCGGATGCCGCGCTTCTTGAGGGCCTTGGCCAGGGCGAGGGACTCGTCGGTGATCGCGGGGACGTCACCGAGGGTCCTCGGCGCCTCGCGGGAGGCCGCGTCGGGCGCGTACGACCAGATGAGCGAGTCCAGCTCGCCGGCGGACCAGTCGGCGAGCACGCGCGCGTTGGCGAGGGTCGCGTCGATCTTGGCGCGGTTGCGGATGATGCCCGGGTCGGCCAGGAGCCGGGCGCGGTCCTCCGCCGTGAACTCCGCGACCGCGGCGATCTTGAAGTCCGCGAAGGCGGCGCGGAAGCCCGCGCGGCGGCGCAGGATGGTGAGCCAGGACAGGCCCGACTGGAAGGCCTCCAGGCAGAGCCTTTCGTAGAGCGCGTCGTCGCCGTGGACGGGGCGGCCCCACTCGTCGTCGTGGTACGCGATGTAGTCCGCGGTGGACAGGCCCCAGGGGCAGCGCAGGGCGCCGTCCGGGCCCGCGAGCGCGCTGCCTTCGATGCTCACTGGCCGCTCTCCCCGTCCTCGGTGTCCTGTATGCCCTTGCCGTCCGCCGGATGGGCGCCGGTGGCCCCGCGCCGCTCGTACCCCTCGAAGAGGGCCGGGCCCGCGACCGCCGTGGCCTGGACGCCCGCCAGGGCCGCCTCCAGCTCGGCGATGCGGGCGTCACGCTCGGCCAGTTCGGCGCCGAGGCGGCCGAGCACGTCGTCGACCTCGTCCATGTGGTAGCCGCGCAGGGTCGTCGGGAAGCGGACCGCGTCCACGTCGGCCCTTCGCAGCGGTCGGTCGGGGGGCAGCGGATCGGTGAACCGCTCGGGCGCGGCGTCGGGCAGGACGGCGCTCTCGCCGCCGCCGACCACGGCGAGGGTCACCGCGCCGACCACCACGACGAGGGCGATGACCAGGAACAAGAACAAGACCATGCCGTCAGGCCCTCACACTCGACTGCCCGTACTGAAACTGTGCGGCTCCGATCGTGCCATGCGCCTGTGACAGTTAAGGTCGCAGGCGGCCGAACCGCGGCACGGACCCACCAGCGACAAGGACCCAGGAGGGCCACAGGGGATGCTCAGGCTTGGCAGGCGCGAGTTCGACGCGCACGAGCCGGTGATCATGGCGATCGTCAACCGGACCCCGGACTCCTTCTACGACCAAGGGGCCACGTTCCGCGACGAGCCCGCGCTGGCCCGGGTGGAGCAGGCGGTCGCCGAGGGCGCGGCCATCATCGACGTCGGCGGGGTCAAGGCGGGCCCCGGCGAGGAGGTGACGGCCGAGGAGGAGGCGCGGCGCACGGTGGGCTTCGTCGCCGAGGTCCGCAGGAGGTTCCCCGACGTGGTGATCAGCGTCGACACCTGGCGGCACGACGTCGGCGCGGCGGTCTGCGAGGCCGGCGCCGATCTGCTCAACGACGCCTGGGGCGGCGTCGACCCGCGGCTTGCGGAGGTCGCCGCGCGGTACGGCGTGGGCCTGGTGTGCACGCACGCGGGCGGTGCCGAGCCGCGGACGAGGCCGCACCGCGTCACGTACGACGATGTGATGGCCGACATCCTGCGCGTGACGGTGGGCCTCGCCGAGCGCGCGGTCGGCCTCGGCGTGCCGCGCGAGTCGGTCCTGATCGACCCGGGGCACGACTTCGGCAAGAACACCCGGCACAGCCTGGAGGCCACCCGCAGGCTCGGCGAGATGGTGGAGACGGGCTGGCCGGTGCTGGTGTCGCTGTCCAACAAGGACTTCGTGGGCGAGACGCTGGACAAGCCGGTCAAGGAGCGGGTGATCGGCACCCTGGCGACGACGGCGGTCTCGGCGTGGCTGGGCGCGCAGGTCTACCGCGTCCACGAGGTCGCGGAGACGAGGCAGGTACTCGACATGGTGGCGACGATCGCGGGACACCGGCCCCCGGCGGTCGCCCGTCGGGGGCTGGCCTGACCAACCGGGCCCGCCCCCCAGCGGCCGGACGGAGTCCGGCACAGCCGTGCGAAGCCCGGGAGGCGCCCCGGCGCCGAGCGGTGCGAGGACGGCACGAAGAAACGGCCATGGTGGCGAGCATCGCCGGGCACCGGCCCCCGGCGGTCGCCCGTCGGGGGTTGGCCTGAGGTGTTCGTGTGGGCGCGTTGCGGTTACTTGCCGACTTCCTTGGTGACCAGGGAGATCGCCTCTTCCACGTCGTCCGTGACGTGGAAGAGGAGCAGGTCGGCCTCGGAGGCCTTGCCCTGGGCGATGACCGTGTTCTTCAGCCAGTCGACCAGGCCGCTCCAGTACCCCGTGCCGAAGAGGACGATCGGGAAGCGCGTGACCTTGCGGGTCTGGACGAGGGTGAGCGCCTCGAACAGCTCGTCCAGGGTGCCGAGACCGCCGGGCAGCACCACGAACCCCTGCGCGTACTTCACGAACATCGTCTTGCGGACGAAGAAGTAGCGGAAGTTCACACCGATGTCGACGTAGGGGTTCAGGCCCTGCTCGAAGGGCAGCTCGATGCCGAGGCCGACCGAGGTGCCCTTCGCCTCGACGGCGCCCTGGTTGGCCGCCTGCATCGCGCCGGGCCCGCCGCCGGTGATGACCGCGAACCCGGCCTCCACCAGCGCCTTGCCGATCTCGACCCCCGCCGCGTACTCCGGCGAGTCCATCGGGGTGCGCGCCGAGCCGAAGACGCTGATCGCGGGCGGGAGTTCGGCGAGGGTGCCGAAGCCCTCGATGAACTCCGACTGGATGCGCAGGACCCGCCAGGGGTCGGTGTGCACCCACTCGGAGGGGCCGTCGGAGTCGAGGAGACGCTGATCGGTGGTGCCTGCCTGGACCTTGTCGCGGCGGCGCAGCACCGGGCCCAGCCGCTGCTCCTCGGGACGCTTCCCGGCAGCGGGGGTCCCTCGGTCCGTGCCGGCGTCGGGGTTGGTCATCGTCTGCTCCCTCCATGCGTGCGTGACCCACAGGGTAGGTCCACGCGGGTTACACCGGAGGGACCTGTGGATGTCCGGCACCGGGAGGGTGACCCGGTGCCCCTGGGGTCGGGCTAGGCCGTCAGCCAGGCCCGCAGCCGCTCCTCCGCCTCCGGGATCCGCGAGGCCTTGACGCGTTCGTCGACCTTGTGGGCGAGCAGCGGGTCGCCGGGACCGAAGTTCACCGCGGGCACGCCGAGTGCGCTGAACCGGGAGACGTCCGTCCAGCCGAACTTGGGGCGGGCCTCACCGCCGACGGCCGCCATGAACGCGGCGGCGGCGGGGTGGGTGAGGCCGGGGCGGGCCGGGCCCGTGTGGTCGTCGACGACGAACTCGTCGACGCCGCAGTCGGCGAAGTACTCGCGCACGAAGGCGAGGGCGTCCTCCTCGCTGCGGTCGGGGGCGTAGCGGAAGTTGACGGTGACGGTGCACTCGTCGGGGATGACGTTGGTGGCGACGCCGCCCTCGACGCGGACGGCGTTGAGGCCCTCGTGGAACTGGAGGCCGTCGACGAACGGCCTGCGGGGCTCGTACGCGGCGAGCCTGGTCAGGATCGGGGTGGCGGCGTGGATGGCGTTGGAGCCCATCCACGCGCGCGCGGAGTGCGCCCGTACGCCCCTGGTCCTCAGCAGGACGCGCAGGGTGCCCTGGCAGCCGCCCTCGACCTGGCCGTCGGTGGGTTCCAGGAGGACCGCGAAGTCGCCGGCCAGCCAGTCGGGGTGGGCCTCGGCGACGTGGCCGAGGCCGTTGAGGTGGGCGGCGACCTCCTCGTTGTCGTAGAAGACGAAGGTGAGGTCGCGGTTGGGCTCGGTCACCGTCCGGGCGATCCGCAGCTGGACGGCGACGCCCGACTTCATGTCGCAGGTGCCGCAGCCCCACAGGACGCCGTCCTCGTCGAGGCGCGAGGGCACGTTGTCCGCGATCGGCACCGTGTCGATGTGCCCGGCGAGGACGACCCGCTCGGCGCGGCCGAGGTGCGTGCGGGCCACGACGTTGTTGCCGTGCCGGTCGACGCTGAGGTGCGAAAGGCCGCGCAGGGCTGTCTCGATGGCGTCGGCGAGGTCCTTCTCCGAGCCACTCGGGGACGGGAAGTCGACGAGCCGGGCGGTCAGCTCGGCGGCGTCCAGCGTGAGGTCAAGCGGGGTCTGGGACATGCGCACGACCCTAACGCCGCGGGGCGGGCGGGCCGGTCGGCGGACTCCAGTACCTTGGTCGCGTGCCTGAGCCACCGATCTTCCCGCGGCGCGGCCGACTGCGCCGCCTGGCGGCCGCGGTCCTCGTGCTGTGCGCCGTCGCGGGCTATGTGGCGGTGCAGTACGTGTACGGCGGCAAGCCGCCGGCGCGGTGCCGGGTGGTGTCGGCGCACGACGACGGCGCGACGTACGAGTTCACCGCGGAGCAGGCGCGCAACGCCGCGACGGTCGCCGCCGTCGGCACCTCGCGCGGCATGCCCGAGCGGGCCGTGACGATCGCGTTGGCGACCGCCCTCCAGGAGTCGGGGCTGCGCAACATCCGCCACGGCGACCGGGATTCGCTCGGCCTCTTCCAGCAGCGCCCCACGCAGGGCTGGGGCGACGAGCGCCAGATCATGGACCCGGCGTACTCGGCGGCACGCTTCTACGAGCATCTCGCCGATGTCCCCGGCTATTCGAGGCTGCCGCTGACGGTGGCCGCCCAGCGCGTGCAGCGCAGCGGCTATCCGCAGGCGTACGCCAAGCACGAGCCGGACGCCGTGCTGCTCGCCGCCGCGCTCACCGGCCGCGCGCCCGCCGCCTTCAGCTGCGAGGGCCGCCCGGGCGCGGACCCCGGCGGCCCGGCGCGGGTGCGGGCGGCGCTCGCACGCGACTTCGGGCGCGGGGTGCGGACCGGGGGCCAAGGGCGGACGGTGACGGTGCCGGTGCCCGCCACGGCCGCGGCCGACGGCAGGGCGCCGCGGCGCGGCTGGGAGCTGGCGCACTGGGCGGTGGCGCAGGCCTCCGCGCTGCGCGTCGAGCGCGTCTCGTACGGCGGGCGGGAGTGGGTCGCCGCCGAGTCGGGGACGTGGCGCAGGGTGCGCGGGGACGGCGCGGCGGGGCCGGGCGGCACCTCTGGCGAGGTGCGCATCGTCACCGGGCAGTAGTACGCCCCGTCACCCGTTCGGGGGGCGGCGCTCCTCGCGGCGCGGCGGGTCCGCCGGTCTCTCCACCGCCTGTGCGGGCCCCGGCCCGATCCCTTGGGGGCAAAGGGGATGAAGGATTCGGCAGCGCCCCCGACCGTGATCCGTTTGCCCGTTTTTATCCAGAGCCGATAATGCGACGTATTGCCAACTCTTTACGTCCGCGCACCGCAACCTTCCCGGGCTTCGAGCGGTAGTCACGGCGTCCGATCGCCGGAAGCCATCCGGTGGGACGCCGGAGCCGATCCGGCTGGACACCCAACGTTCTCTCCCGTCTGAAGGAGCACCATGTCCCTCCCCCTGACCCGCCGGATCGCCCGCGCCGCGCTGCTCAGCGCCGCAGGTGCAGCTTCCGTGGTCGGTGCGGCCGGCTCCGCGAGCGCCGTTGGCCTGCCCGCCTCCCCCGACCTGGGCGGGCTGACCGCGCTGGACGGCGCCGGTCTGGGCAACACCGTCGACGGCGCCGCCCAGACCACCACCAAGACCGCCGGGGACACCGGCGGCAAGGCCGTGAAGAAGGCCGTCCCGGCCGCGGGCAAGGTCGTCGGCAAGGGCGCCAAGACCGCCGCCCCGGCCGCCCAGAAGGCCGCCGGCGACGTCGCGGGCAGCGCGGGCGAGGTGCTCGGCGACACGGCGGGCACCGCCACCAAGGACGGCCTGCCCACCGACGCCGTCAGCAAGGGCGGCCTGCCCACCGACGTGGTGACCAAGGGCGGCCTGCCCACCAGCGGTCTGCCCACCGCCGGTCTGCCGACCCAGGGTCTGCCGCTCGGCTGATCGCCCGGCACCCGCACGCGGGCCCGGAGCCAGTGGCTCCGGGCCCGCGTCATGTCCGGGCGCGGCTCACGCCAGGCGCCGGACCGCCGCCGCCACCCGCTCGTCCGTCGCCGTCAGCGCCACGCGCACGAAGCGCTCGCCCGCCGGCCCGTAGAAGTCACCGGGCGCCACCAGGATGCCGAGCCCCGCCAGATGCCCGACGGTCTCCCAGCAGGACTCGTCGCGCGTGGCCCACAGGTACAGGCTCGCCTCGCTGTGCTCGATGCGGAATCCGTGCTTCAGCAGGGCGTCCCGCAGAGCGGCGCGCCGGGCCGCGTACCGCTCGCGCTGCTCGCGCACGTGCTGGTCGTCGCCGAGGGCCGCGACGACGGCCGCCTGGGTCGGCGCGGAGGTCATCATGCCGCCGTGCTTGCGGATCTGCAGCAGGTCGCCGAGGACGGCCGCGTCACCGGCGACGAACGCGGCGCGGTAGCCCGCGAGGTTCGACCGCTTGGACAGGGAGTGGACGGCGACGATCCCCTCGTAGGAGCCGCCGCACACGTCCGGGTGCAGGACCGAGACCGGCTCGGCTTCCCAGCCCAGTTCCAGGTAGCACTCGTCGCTGACGAGCAGCACGCCGTGCTCGCGGGCCCAGGCGACGGTGCGGGTCAGCTCCTCGCGGGTCAGGACGCGGCCGGTCGGGTTCGAGGGCGAGTTGAGCCACAGGAGCCGCAGGTTCGTGGGGTCGAGGTCCGTCGGCTCGTCGTAGGCGACGTACTCCGCCCTGGCCAGCCGGGCGCCCACCTCGTAGGTCGGGTAGGCGAGGCGCGGGTAGGCGACGACGTCGCCGGGGCCGAGGCCCAGCTGCGTGGGGAGCCAGGCGACGAGTTCCTTGGAGCCGACCACCGGCAGGACCTCGCGGTGCGTGATGCCCCGTGCGCCCAGACGGCGTTCGCACCAGCCGGTGAGCGCGTCGCGCAGTTCGGGGGTGCCCCACACCGTCGGGTAGCCCGGCGAGTCGGCGGCGGCGACCAGGGCCTTTTGGATCAGCTCGGGGACCGGGTCGACCGGGGTGCCGACCGATAGGTCGACGATGCCGTCCGGGTGCGCGGCCGCGGTGGCCTTGTAGGGCTCCAGCTTGTCCCAGGGGAAGGCGGGAAGCCGATCGGAGACTGCGGACACGTGCTCACTCCCGTGGTGCGCTTGTTTCGTGGGGACGGCCCGCGGCGCCGCGGTGGAAATGCCTCGGTCCCGTACGGCAGGACATGCCGTACGGGACCGGGGCGGCGCTCAGGCTGCCGTTCTTACTGGTTCTGCGGCGGCAGTGCGGCGATGAAGGGGTGGTCGCGCTCGATCAGACCGAGCTTGCTCGCGCCTCCGGGCGAACCGAGCTCGTCGAAGAACTCGACGTTCGCCTTGTAGTAGTCCTTCCACTCCTCGGGAGTGTCGTCCTCATAGAAGATCGCCTCGACCGGGCAGACCGGTTCGCAGGCTCCGCAGTCGACGCATTCGTCCGGGTGGATGTACAAGGACCGGGAGCCCTCGTAAATGCAGTCGACCGGGCACTCCTCGATGCACGCCTTGTCCTTGACGTCGACACAAGGCTGCGCGATGACGTAGGTCACGCTGTCGTTCCTCCTCGATACGGGCGTTGGCGGGCCGTCCTCAGGCTCCGCTCGCCTGGCGCGCGGGAGCGCGGCGTCGTCGATGCCCGCCCCTAGTATCTCCGTTCCCGGGCAAGATCCGAACAGGAGGGGCGTACAGAGCTGTGGAATTCACTGCGGGCGGACGGCTCGAGGTCCGCATCACCCCTGCTGACGTGGGGAAAAGGGTGTCGGTAAGACGCCTGAGGGAAGCGGGTTCACCGGGCGGCGGGTTCACCGACACGGTCGGTGTTCTCACATCGTGGAACGATGGTGTGGTGCTCATCACACGACGGACGGGCGAGAGCGTGCGGATCGCGGAGGACACCTTGGTCGCGGCGAAGGTCGTGCCGGCGGCGCCCGCCCGCAGACGGGGGCCCGCCGCCTCGTACGCGGAACTGGCGCGGGTCTGCGCGCGGGCCTGGCAGCCCCTCGAGAGCGAGCGGCTCGGCGACTGGGAGCTGCGGGCCGCCGGCGGCTTCACGCGGCGCGCCAACTCGGTGCTGCCGCTGGGCGATCCGGGACGGCCGCTGGACGAGGCGCTGGCCTACGTACGGCAGTGGTACGCGGCGCGCGGCCTGCCCGCCTATGTGCAGACCGCGACCGGCGCCGAGGGCACGCAGGAGCTGCTCTGCGCGGAGTTGGAGGCGCGCGGCTGGGCGCGCGAGGTGAGCGCTCAGCTGCGCGTCGCCGCGCTGGCGCCGGTCGCGGATCTGGACGCGGACGTGGCGCGCGTGGAGCTGTCCCGCTCGTGCGACGAGGGGTGGCTGCGGCGGTACGGGCGGGCCGGGGACTCGGCATCCCATGTGTCCCAGGTGCTGGCGAGCGGGCCGTCGGTGTGGTTCGCTTCCGTGCCCGGGAGCGGTGATGGCCCGGCCGCCATCGGGCGGTGCGTGGTGGACGGGCGCTGGGCGGGCTTCATGGCGGTCGAGGTGGACCCCGAGCACCGGCGGCGGGGACTCGCCACCGCGGTGATGACCGCGCTGGCCCGGCAGGCCCTGCTGGACGGCGCGTCGGCGGCCTGGCTCCAGGTCGAGGACGGCAACGACGGCGCGCGGGCGCTGTACGACCGGATGGGCTTCGCGGCGCATCACACCTACCACCACTACCGGCACGACGGTCCCTGAGGCGGCGGCCCGGCGGGGCGGCGCACGGCACGGCACGGAAAGCAGCCCGGCGAGGGCATGAGACACGAGGCACGTATGCACGCGGAGTCCGGCGAATGGCGGCGGCGGTTCGCCGAAGAGGCACGGTCCGAACGGCCCGGACTCGCCCTGCTGTGCCTGCTGATCGGCGCGGAGGCCGACCCTTCCCTGGACGAGGCGGGCATCGACGCCGCCGAGATCGAGCTGGACCGGCTCGCGGGCCTGCTGCCGTTCCGTCCCGGCGGGCCGCGCGCGTGGGCGGCCGCGATGGCCGAACTCCTCGGCGATCAGTGCGGCTTCGAGGGGACGCCGGGCGACTACCAGCGCCTGGAGTCCTCGCTCCTGCACCAGGTGCTCCGGCGCCGCAGGGGCCTGCCGATCCTGCTCTCCGTGGTGTGGATGGAGGTGGCGCGGCGCGCGGGCGCCCCGGTCTACGGGGTGGCGCTGCCGGGGCACTTCGTGGTCGGTTTCGGACCGCGCGACGAGCAGGTGCTCGCCGATCCGTTCGACGGCGGGCGGCTGCTGACCGGGCAGGACGCGGAGCTCTTGGTGGCCGGGACCGCGGGCACCGGCATCCAGCCGTCGATGCTGACGCCCGCCGACCCGCTGAACATCGTGCAGCGCATCCTGAACAACATCCGCGCCTGGGCCGCCGCGCGCCCCGAGCGCTCCGAGGTCGCCCTGTGGGCCCTGGACCTCTCCCTGCTGCTGCCCGCGCACCCCGCGCGGCTGCGCTACGAGCGGGCCCAACTCCTGGTGCAGCGCGGCGACTTCCTCGGCGGCGCGGCGGAGCTGGACGAGTACGCCGACGTCGTGACGGCGGTGGAGCCGACCACGGCGGAACGGGTGCGTCAGCAGGCGCGGGCCGCGCGGGCGATGCTGAACTGAGCGGCGGGGCCGCCGCTCAGAGCCAGCCCTTGTCGCGGGCGGCGCTCACGGCCTCCGCGCGGTTGCGGACGGCGAGCTTCTGGATGGCCATGGACAGGTAGTTGCGGACGGTGCCCTGCGACAGGTGCAGGGCACGGGCCAGCTCTGCGTTGGTGGCGCCGTCGGCCGCCGCGCGTAGCACCTCGCGCTCGCGGTCCGTCAGCGGGTTCGCGCCGCCCGCGAGGGCCGCCGCCGCCAGCGTGGGGTCGATGACCCGCTCCCCCGCGAGGACCTTGCGCACCGCCGCGGCGAGCTGGGCGGCGGGGGCGTCCTTGACCAGGAACGCGGCGGCGCCCGCCTCCATGGCGCTGCGCAGATAGCCGGGGCGCCCGAAGGTGGTGAGCACGACGATCTTCGTGGCGGGGAGCGCGGCGTGCAGCTCGGCCGCCGCCTCGATGCCCGTGAGTCCGGGCATCTCGATGTCGAGCAGCGCCACGTCCACGGCGTGTTCGCGCGCCGCCGCGAGCACCTCGTCGCCGCGGGCGACCTGGGCGACCACCTCGATGTCCGGCTCCAGGCCGAGCAGGGCCGCGAGGGCCTCGCGGACCATCGACTGGTCCTCGGCCAGCAGCACCCTGATCACGCCGCTCGTCCCCGCCGCCACGCCCTCGCCGCCCTCGCCGCTCATGCGGGCGATCCTACGGCCGCGGAGGTCAGCGGCACGCGGGCCGCCAGCCGGAAGCCGCGGCGGGCCGCGGGGCCGGTCTCCAGGGTGCCGCCGACGGCCGCCACGCGCTCGGCGAGGCCCGTCAGTCCGTTGCCGGCGACCGCGCCCGGGCCGCCGCCCGTGCCGTCGTCCTCGACGGACAGTTCCAGGAGCGGCCCGGCCAGGGTCTGGCGGGCCGTGAACGCCACCGTGCAGCGCCGGGCGCCGCTGTGCCGCACGACGTTGGTGACGGCCTCCCGCAGCGCCCAGGCGAGCGCCGCCTCGCCCGTCTCGTCCGGCAGTTCGGCGGGCCCCTGGAGCGGCACGTCGGCCTCGATGCCGGCGGCGGTCAGCGCCGTGCGGGCGCCCGCCAGTTCGCCGGCCAGGGTGCGCCTGCGGTAGCCGGAGACGGCCTCGCGGACGTCCACCAGGGCCTGCCGGCTGACCTGTTCGATGTCGGCCACCTGCTGGGCCGCCTTATCGGGGTGGTCGGGGAGCATCCGCCCGGCCAGCTCGCTCTTGAGCGTGATCAGGGAGAGCGAGTGCCCGAGCAGGTCGTGCAGGTCCCTGGCCAGGCGCAGCCGCTCCTCGTTGGCGGCGAGCTGGGCGACGGTGGCCCGTGCCTGGCGCAGCTGGACCGTCGTACGCACCAACTGGCGTACGCCGCTCATCGCGAAGCCGACGAGGAGGCTGAGCACGGCGAGGTTGCCGAGGAGGTCCTGGAGGCTGTCCGTGCGCAGGCCCACCGCGACCATCACGGCCGTCACCGCGGGGATGATCCCGCCCGCGTACCGCATCGGGAGCACCGCGCCGGCGGAGACCGAGACGTACACGAACAGCCCGAGCCAGTGGCTGCCGAAGACGAAGGCGAGGACCACTGCGAGGGCGAGCTGCACCGCGAACGACACGGACACCGCACGCCAGTCGAGCACCCGCACGGTGTAGCGGAAGACCAGCGAGAGGTAGCAGGCCACGAAGGCCGCGAGGCCCAGGGAGCCGAGCGCCGTGGCCACGCCGGAGCGCTCGGTCACCACGAGGTCGTGCACCGGGCCGGCCAGGAAGACCAGCCAGATGCCGATCCACAGCGCCTTGACGAGGATCTGCCGGCGGTCGAGGACGGGCCGGCCGAAGACGTGCAGCGGGTGGGCCTCTTCGAGGAGCGGGTCGTGCGCGTCGCGGGCGCGGGGAGCCTTGCTCACGCCTTCAGGGTGTCCTTCCGGTACAGCCACGCCGCGCCGCCCGCGAACAGCAGGAAGTAGGCGACCAGCAGGGTGACGTCCTTCGCGTGCGGGGCGTCGCCCAGTTCGATGGCCTGCCCGAGGGCAGCGTACGCGTGGGTGGGCAGCCAGGACGCCACGTCCCGCAGCCACCCCGGGAAGGTCGTCGTGGGCATCCACAGGCCGCCGAGCAGGGAGAGCCCGAAGTAGACGATCATCGTGAGGGGGCGGACCGCGTCGCCGGACGCCAGGTAGCCGATGGCCACGCCGAGCGCCGCGAAGCAGAGGCTGCCCGCCCAGATCGCGCCGGTCAGCGCCAGCCACTGCCAGGCTTCGAGGCGGACGTCCTTGAAGGCGGCGGCGACGGCGAACACCACGACGATGGACGGCAGGCTGACCACCGCCGCGCTCGCTGTCTTCGCCAGGACGTAGCCGCGCCCGGGGAGCGTCGTCAGGCGCAGCTGGCGCACCCAGCCGCTCTCCCGCTCCTTGGCGATGCGCTCGCTGTTGCCCATCAGTACGGCGGTCAGGGCGCCGAAGGACGCCATCGAGACCATCATGAAGGCGGGGACGGAGAGCCCCGAGCCGGGCACCTCGTCGGAGCCGCCCTGGGTGCCCGCCACGATCAGGAAGAGCACCGAGGGGTAGATCACGGAGAAGAACAGGAACTTGCGGTTGCGCAGGGCGCGGACGATCTCCAGCCTGATCAGGCCGCGGGAGGCGAGTGCGTTGGTCATCGGTTCCTGGCCTCCTCGGCCTCGGTGATCGCCACGAAGGCCTGCTCCAGGCCGAGCCCGGCGACTTCGAGGTTGCGGGGGTGGACGCCGAGCCCGTACAGGGCGTGCACGGTGGCGTCGGCGTCGGCGGACTGGATCCGGACCGTGCGGCCCGAGACGTCCAGCGACGTCAGGAAGGGCAGTTCGCGAAGTCGTCCGGTCAGCGCCTCGTCGATCTCGGCGAGGTCGAAGGCGACCTTGCGGGCGCCCGCCCTCGCCTTGATCTCGGCGGCGGTGCCGTCCGCGAGGAGACGGCCGCGGTGCAGGACCAGGACGCGGTCGGCGATCGCGTCGGCCTCTTCCAGGTAGTGCGTGGCGAACAGGACCGCGCGGCCCTGGTCGGCCTGCTCGCGCATGGTCGCCCAGAACGCCTGGCGGGCGGTGACGTCCATGCCGGTGGTCGGCTCGTCCAGGACGATCAGGTCGTTCGCGCCCGCCGTGGCGAGTGCGAAGCGCACACGCTGCTCCTGGCCGCCGGAGAGCTTGTCGACCTTGCGGTCGGCGATCTGCGTGATCCCCGCGTCGGCGAGCACGTCGGTGACGCGGCGGGGCCTCGGGTGCAGATCGCAGGCCAGGCGCACCAGCTCGCGGACGGTGACCTCGCCCATCAGGCCGCCGCTCTGCAGCATGGCGCCGACCCGGCCGGCGGTGATCGCCTCGCGCGGCGAGGTGCCGAAGACCCGCACCGTGCCGCTGTCCGGGCGCCGCAGGCCGAGCAGCAGGTCGAGGGTGGTGGACTTGCCCGCGCCGTTCGGCCCGAGCAGCGCCACGGTCTCACCGGGGCGCAGGTCGAGGGTGAGACCGTCCACGGCGCGCATGGCGCCGTAGCTCTTGGTCACCTGGGTGAAGCTCACTGCCGTCATGTGCTCCATCGTCGGCGACGGCGGAGGGCGGCGGCAGTGTCGTCCGTGCCGGGTCCGGGATGACAGATGTCATGTGGTGCTGTCGTCCCGGACCCGCGCGGACCTGTGCCTGCGGCGGCTAGTCGGCGTTCGTCTCGATCACGCCGATGCGTTCGGCCGGTGTCTTGCCGAGCAGCGCCTTGTTCATGGCGCCCGCCACGTCGGTCGGCTGGACCGGCGTCTTGTCGCCGTTGCCGCGCTGGATGAGGATGCCGTCGAAGATGTTGCCGTACAGCTTCTTCAGCTCCACCAGGTCGTAGTGCGGCTGCAGGCTGCCGTCGTCCACGGCCTTGGCCGACAGGATCTTCGGCAGGGACCTCGCCGGGCCGAAGGGGATCTCCTTGGCGCCCGCCCTGATCGTGACGTTGGCGGACATCGCCGGCTTGGCGAACCGGGTCATGAACTTGTCGACCTCGGCCTTGGAGACCCGCGGGCTGCGGGTGGTGACCGGCACCCGGACCGGGCCGGCGCTGCCCGTCTCGACCTGCTTCTCGTAGGCCTGGGCGACAGCGGTGGTGGACGCCTTGGGGTCGATGCCCTTGCCGACCCTGCCGTAGACGGGGACGGCCTTGCCGGGCAGGAACTTGACCGTGCCCTCCTTGGCCGAGCCCGAGCCGCCCGCGGCGCGCTCCAGGGCGGCCGCCAGCTTCTCCTCGTCGACGGGCATGACCGGCTCGACGACACGCTGGTTGCCGAAGAGCGAACCGATCACCGACACGGGGTTGTAGTCGCTGCCCGCGGCCTCGCGGACGGTGGCCTGGCTGTCCAGCGTCAGGCCCGCCTGGTCCGGCTTGAGCGTGACCTGCTCGCCGGCCACCGACAGCTTCAGGGGCTTGGCGACGCGCTCGCCGAGGGCGTCGTCCAGCTTCTTGACGGCCTCGTCGCGAGTGCCGCCGCCGATGTCGACGCCGAGCACCGTGGTGCCCTTCGGCACGTCGGCGTGGTTCATCAACAGGCCCGCGCCGTACGCGCCGCAGGCCACCACGACCACGGCGGCCGCGAGGAGGACCAGCTTGTTGCGGCCCTTCTTCTTCGGCTTCGGCGCGGGCTTGGCGGCGACGGGCGGCACGTCGGAGCGCACCGGGTCGGGCAGCTTCGGCGGGGTGTGCGCCGACGGCCCGTCGTCCTGCGTGGCCGGTACGACGGGGATGCCGCTGGTCAGCGTCTCCCCCGAGACGTTGCCGCCCGGGGCGGGGGCACCCGGTCCGCCGGCGGGCGGGCGCGGGCCGCCGGGGGGCGGCGAGAGGGGGCCGCCCTTCTGGGGCGTGAGGATCGCGGTGTCGTCGCTCAGGGCGCCCGAACGCGGCGGGACGCCCGTGGAGTTGCCGGGGCCGGTGGGACCGGCGGGGCGGGAGCCGGGCGTGGTCGGCGCGAGCGGGCCGTCGCCGGTGACGGGGCCACCGGTCGGGCCCGCGGGGCCCCGGGAGCCCTGGGGGCCGTTCGCGGCTTCCCCCGGGCCCGTGCCCGGGCCGCCGGTGAAGTACGGCAGGTCGCCCTGCGGCGCTCCCGAGCCGAGGGGTCCGGACGCCACGGCGCCCGATACGTCGTAGGAGCCCGAGCCGTCGTAGGCACCCGAGCCGTCGAAGGAGCCCGGGCCGTCGTAGGAACCCGAACCGGAACCGTTCGCCCCTGGGCCGCCGGGGGCGCTCGAACCGCTCGCCGGGGGCGCGCCGTTGCCGGCGCCCGCCGCGCCGCTGTCGCCCCGCGCGGGCTTGCGCGGCGCGAACCAGTCGCTGGTCTTCTCCTCGGCCGCGCCGGAACCCGCCGTGCCGCCCTCACCCGGGGCGGACCCGGCACCGGCGTCCCCGCCGGACGAGGTGGAAGCGGAACCGGAAACGGAACCGGACGAGAAGTCTCCGCCGACGCCACCGGAAGCGGCGCCTCGCGCGGCAGCGGCGTCCGCGTCCCCGGCCGTGTCCCGGGCACCGGGAGCCCCGGGCGCGGCGTTCGCGTCCTGGGCGCGCGAGGTGTCACCGCGCGAGCCGCCCTCGTCGCCGACGGGCGTCCGCATGACGACCGGTGGGATGGGCCGCGAGCCGGGGATGTTGATCCGGACGCGGGTGGTCAGCGTGGTCTGGGTCTCGGGCTCGTCCGGCCGCTGCTCGGCGGCCTGCCGCCGCCGGCCGTCCGCGCCGCCGTCCGCGGCAGGGCCTTGCGCCGGGGAGCCGTACGGCGGCGTCCCCGAGGGGTATGCGGCTCCACCGCGCCCCTGGGGCCCGGAGGACGAACTGTCAGTTTCACGACTCAAGGCAGGTTCTCCTGGTTGACTCCGCCGCCCGGTCTCGGCCTCGTCCGGGGTCCCCCCGGCCGGAGGATGGGGAGGATCGGCGGCCGCACCACCATACTGGCCGCCGTCGGCGCTCTTCCTGTGACCGGCGTCAAACCCGTGCGGAACACGGTCCGAAGTGGTACGTCACTTGCCAAGTCGGGCGGTGCCGCCGCCCGGTTGCGGCAGCTGTCCGAGCGTGGCGCACATCACAGCCACCGCCATACCGCCGAACAGGAACCCGTACGAGCGCAGGCCCGCGCCGAAGAGGAAGTCCCCCTCGGATCTGGTGGCGGTGAGCAGCATGACGGCGACCAGCCAGCCCGCGGCGGGCGCGACGGCCCCCGCTCTGGTGCCGGCCGCCCGCGCCCCGCCGTGGAAGGCGCCGGCCGCACCGAGGAGCGCGAGCAGCAACCCGGCGGGGAAGTAACCGCCTTGGACGAGCGCGCCGGCGGTGCCGACGAGGGCGCCGAGCACGAAGAGAGCGGCGTACGCGGCGAGCCGTCCCGCTCGCAGCGGCTGCGCGAGGAAGCCCCCGGCGGGGGCCGGGGCCGACGCGGGCAGGGGGCCCGGGGGCGGCGAGGCGGAACCGGCGGACGACGCCCGGGAACGCGTGCTCACAGCGAGGTCACCTCGGCCATATCCGTCGTCCTTTCGAGTCCCGCGAACAGATCCGTCTCGCGGTGCGTGCCGTCACCCGACATTTCTCCCCGTACCAGCTCGTAGTACTCCACCTCGAAGAGGGGTTGGGCGAGATCGTTCGAGAGGGCGAAGAGGGGTTCGCTCACCGTGATCTGGGTGGCGTGGGCGCGCATGGCCGCCGCCTTGGCCGCCTTGAAGGGGCCGCCGTCGATCTCCGTCGTGATCCGCTCGTCGTCCGTGACGCCCGGCACGTCGGCGACGGCGGCGGGCCGCGTGAACGGCGAGAAGCGCAGCGGGTCCGCCATCCGCCGGAAGCTCTCCTCGGCCACCGAGCGGGGCACGCGGTTCCAGTAGATCTTGGCGATGGTGTGCGGCTCACCGAGGTCGCGGCGGAAGGCCGGCTCGGCCGCGAGATCGGCGGCGCGCATGGCGACGCGGTGCGCCTGGATGTGGTCGGGGTGGCCGTAACCCCCGTCGGGGTCGTACGTCACGAGGACCTGCGGCCGGACCTCGCGGATCACCTCCACGAGGTACGCGGCGGCCTCGTCGAGGTCGGCCGACCAGAAGGCGCCGGGCCTGTCGTTCTGCTCGACGCCCATCATCCCGGAGTCGCGGTACCGGCCCGCGCCGCCGAGGAAGCGGTGGTCGGTGACGCCCAGCTCCTTCATGGCGGCGGCCAGTTCCCCGACGCGCCAGGCGCCCAGTGAGTCCTCGCGGTCGGCGGCGAGGTGGGCGAGCCCGGCCGGAATGACCTCGCCCTCCTCGCCCAGCGTGCAGGTCACCAACGTCACATGGGCGCCCTCGGCCGCGTACTTGGCCATGGTCGCGCCATTGTTGATCGACTCGTCGTCGGGGTGCGCGTGCACGAGCAGCAGGCGCCGGGCGGGCGGTTCCGTCATGGGACCACCCTACGAGGACATCGCGGGACCTCCCCACGAGGACCGCGGGCGCGGGTCAGAACTTGATGTCACCGATCATCCCCGCCACGTTCGTCGTCAGCTCGTTGATCGTGGGGGCGATGGACGAACTCGCCAGGTAGAAGCCGAGCAGCGTGCAGACGACAGCGTGTCCCGCTTTCAGGCCTGACTTCTTGACCAGCAGGAAGACGATGATCGCCAGCAGCACCACCGCCGAAATCGAGAGTGCCACGGCGGTCACCTCCAAGTCGTTTGACGAAACCCAGTGCGGACACCGGCGGGTTCATACCCACCAAGCGCTACGGATCATAACTATCCGTGCGGACGCATGACTCGGAGCACGGCAGCACAGGGGGGCGCATGCGCCCTAGGGTCGGGGGATGACGACCGAGAACCCCGCAATCCACAGGCCCGCCCCGAGCCCCGAGCCAGAGCTCTCCTTTCCCCGGGAGCACGCGCGTACGCAGCGGTTCACCCTGGGCGCGCCCCGTGCGTTCACGGTGGCGCCGGACGGGTCGCGGGTGGTCTTCCTGCGTTCGTCCTCCGGCACCGATCCGTCGCACCGCCTGTGGGTCCTCGACCTCGCGGACGGCATGGCCGAGCGGCTCGCCGCCGATCCGGGCGTGTTGCTGGGCGGCGCGGCCGAGCGGCTCTCCCCGGTGGAGCGGGCGCGGCGCGAGCGCAGCCGAGAGGGCGGCGCGGGCATCGTGGAGTACGCGACGGACGCGGCGGTGGAGTTGGCGGCGTTCGCGCTGTCGGGCCGGCTCTTCACGGCGGAGCTGCGGGCGGGCACGACGCGTCAACTGCCCGCGCGGGGCCCGGTCATCGATCCGCGCCCCTCGCCCGACGGCCGGCATGTCGCGTACGTCTGCGGGGGCGCCCTGCGGGTGACCGGCGCCGACGGCGAGGGCGACCGGGCGCTCGCGGAGCCGGAATCCGGCCATGAGTCGACCGTCACCTACGGCCTCGCGGAGCATGTCGCGGCGGAGTCGATGGCGCGGTACCGGGGCTTTTGGTGGTCGCCGGAATCCGACCGGCTGCTCGTCGCGCGGGTCGACGACGCGCCGGTCGGGCGGTGGTGGATCGCGGACCCCGCGCACCCCGACCGGGAGCCCGCCCAGATCGCCTATCCGGCGGCGGGCACGGCCAACGCGGACGTACGCCTGTTCGTTCTCGGGCTGGACGGCTCGCGCACCGAGGTGGTGTGGGACCGTGTCCGGTTCCCGTACCTCGCCCGGGTGCACTGGTCCTCGGACGGCGCCCCGCTGCTCCTGGTGCAGGCCCGTGACCAGCAGAGCCAGCTGTACCTCGCGGTGCGCCCGGAGAACGGTTCGACGCGGATGGTGCACGCCGAGGAGGACGCCGACTGGCTGGAACTCTTCGCCGGGGTGCCCTGCTGGTCGCCCAGCGGCAAGCTGGTGCGGATCGTGGACGAGGGCGGGGCGCGGGTCCTGGCGTGGGGCGAGCGGCCGCTGACGGGGGCCCAGTTGCACGTCCGCGCGGTCCTGGACGTGACCGAGCAGGACATCCTCGTCTCCGCGTCGGCGGGCGAGGCGGCGGCCGACCCGGGCATCGGCGAGGTGCACGTCTACCGCGTCAACGAACTGGGTGTGGAACGCCTGTCGCGGGAACCCGGGGTGCACTCGGCGGTCCGCGCGGGCGGGGTCACCGTACTGGTTTCGGCCACTTTGGACCGTCCGGACGCAAGGGTGCGCGTGCTGCGCGACGGCAAGCAGGTGGCCACCGTCGCCTCGCACGCCCGGCGCCCGGGGCTCACGCCGCGCGTGACGCTCACCGAAGGGGGCACGCGCTGCGTTCCGTGCGCCGTCCTGCTCCCCACGGATTACCAGGCGGCGGACGGGCTGCTTCCGGTACTTCTCGATCCGTACGGCGGTCCGCACGGTCAGCGCGTCCAGTGTGCGCAGAACGTCTTCTTGACCTCGCAGTGGTTCGCCGACCAGGGTTTCGCGGTGATCGTGGCGGACGGGCGCGGCATGCGGGGCCGCTCCCCCGCCTGGGAGAAGTCGATCAGGAATGATCTGACGCTCACGCTCGACGACCAGGTCCACGCGCTGCACGCCCTCGCGGCGAGCGGCGAATACCCCCTGGACCTGGACCGGGTGGCCATTCGCGGCTGGTCCTACGGCGGCTACCTCGCGGCGATGGCCGTGCTGCGCCGCCCCGACGTCTTCCACGCGGCGGTGGCCGGCGCCCCGGTGACGGACCTGCGGCTGTACGACACGCACTACGAGGAGCGGTACCTGGGCGATCCGACCCGGACCCCGCAGACGTACCGCCACAACTCCCTGGTCTGGGACGACGGTCTGGTGAACGCGGCCGAGCCGCACCGTCCGATGCTGATCGTGCACGGCCTCGCCGACGACAACGTGGTGGTGGCGCACTCCCTGCGGCTGTCCTCGGCCCTGCTCGCCGCGGGCCGCCCGCACGAGGTCCTGCCCCTGTCGGGCGTCACGCACATGACGCCGCAGGAGCAGGTCGCGGAGAACCTGCTGCTGTTCCAGGCCGACTTCCTGAAGCGGTCGCTGAACCTGGCCTGAGCGGGCCGCGGCGCTACGGCACGACCTGCTTCTCCTCGGCGAAGTGACAGGCCGAGTCGTGCGCCGCGGGCCCGGCCGCGTACCGGAACTCCGCGGGTACCGCGAGCGCCGGCACCTCCAGGGCGCACCGCTCCCGCGCCTTCCAGCAGCGGGTGCGGAAGCGGCAGCCCGAGGGCGGGTTGGCGGGCGAGGGCACGTCGCCGCTGAGGATGATCCGCTCCCGGTGCTCGCGCGCCTCGGGGTCGGGGACCGGCACGGCGGAGAGCAGGGCCTGGGTGTAGGGGTGCGTCGGATGCTCGTAGATCTGTTCGTCGGTGCCGATCTCGACGATCCGCCCGAGGTACATGACGCCGACCCGGTCGGAGATGTGCCGCACGATCGACAGGTCGTGGGCGATGAAGACGTAGCTGAGGTCGAACTCGTCCTGGAGCTGGTCGAGGAGGTTGATGACCTGGGCCTGGACGGAGACGTCGAGGGCGGAGACGGGCTCGTCGGCGACGATGACCTCGGGCCGCAGCGCGAGGCCGCGCGCGATGCCGATGCGCTGGCGCTGGCCGCCGGAGAACTGGTGCGGGTAGCGGTTGATGTACTCGGGGTTGAGCCCGACCACGTCGAGGAGTTCCTGGACCTTCTGGCGCCGTGACCCCTTGGGGGCGACCTCGGGGTGGATCTCGTAGGGCTCCCCGATGATGTCGCCGACGGTCATCCGCGGGTTCAGCGAGGTGTACGGGTCCTGGAAGACCATCTGGATGTTGCGGCGCACCGCCTTCAGGGCCCGGCCGGAGAGCCTGGTGATGTCCTCGCCCTTGTAGCGGATCTCGCCCGCGGTGGGCCGCTCCAGGTTGACGAGCATCTTGGCGACCGTCGACTTGCCGCAGCCGGACTCCCCGACGATGCCGAGGGTCTCGCCCCGCGTGAGGTCGAAGTCGACGCCGTCCACGGCCTTGACCGCGCCGATCTGTTTGCGGATGAGAACGCCCTGGGTCAGGGGGTAGTGCTTGACCAGGCCGCGCACCTGGAGGATCGGTTCGTGCCCGGGGTCAGCGTGCGGCATCGAGCGTCTCCTTCCAGAAGTGGCAGGCGCTCCCGCGCTCGGCGACGAGGCCCTCGTACGTCACGCGCGCGAGCGGCGGTTCCTCGGTGACGCAGATGTCCTGGGCCATGGGGCAGCGCGGGTGGAAGGCGCAGCCGGGCGGGATGCGCGTGAGGTTCGGCGGCAGGCCCTTGATCGCGTAGAGGGCGCGGCCCTTCTGGTCCAGGCGCGGGATGGATTCGAGGAGGCCGCGGGTGTACGGGTGGGCGGGCGCCCGGTAGATCTCGTGGACGGGGGCCTTCTCGACGATGCGGCCCGCGTACATCACGGCGATGGTGTCGGCGACGTCGGCGACGACACCGAGGTCGTGGGTGATGAGGATCAGGCCCATGCGCATCTCGCGCTGGAGTTCGGCGAGGAGGTCCATGACCTGGGCCTGGACGGTGACGTCGAGGGCGGTGGTCGGCTCGTCCGCGATAATGAGGGAGGGTTCGAGGGCCATCGCCATGGCGATCATGATGCGTTGGCGCATGCCGCCGCTGAACTGGTGCGGGTACTGGCCGACGCGTTCGCGGGCGGCGGGGATGCGCACCCGGTCCATCAGCTCGACGGCCTTGGTCCTGGCGTCCTTGCGGGACATGCCCCGGTGGACGACGAACATCTCGCCGAGCTGTTCGCCGACGCTCAGCACCGGGTTCAGCGACGACAGCGCGTCCTGGAAGATCATCGCCATGCCGGCGCCGCGGATCCCCCGACGCTCGTCCTCCTTGAGTTTCAGCAGGTCTCTGCCCTGAAAGAGGATCTCGCCCTTGGTGATCCTGCCGGGGGGCGTGTCGAGGATGCCCATGACGGCCTGGGCGGTCACGGACTTGCCCGAGCCCGACTCGCCGAGCACGGCCAGCGTCTCGCCCTCGCGGACGGCGTAGTCCACGCCGTTGACGGCCTTGGCGACGCCGTCCCTGGTCCGGAACTCCACGTGCAGGTCGCGCACGTCGAGCAGGGTGGGCGCCGCCCCGGTGGGGGCCGCGAAGGCCTCGGATGCCTCGGTTGCCATGGGCGCCTACCTCAGCTTCGGGTCGAGGGCGTCGCGCACCGCGTCGCCGAGCATGATGAACGCGAGCACGGTGACCGCCAGCGCGCCGGCCGGCCAGAGCAGCATGTGCGGGGCGTTGCGGATGTACAGGGAGGCGGCGGAGATGTCGATGCCCCAGCTCACCGTCGGCGGCTTCAGGCCGACGCCGAGGTAGGAGAGCGTGGCTTCGAGCGCGATGAACGTACCCAGCGCGATGGTCGCGACGACGATGACGGGGGCGACGGCGTTCGGCGCGATGTGGCGCAGCAGCATGCGGGTGTTGGAGGCGCCGAGGGCCCGCGCCGCCTGGACGTAGTCGTTCTGCTTGGCGGTGATCACGGAGCCGCGCGCGATGCGGGAGATCTGCGGCCAGCCGAGCAGCACCATGAAGCCGACCACGGGCCACACGGTGGAGCTGGTGACCACGGACAGGAGCACCAGGCCGCCGAGGACGACGGGGATGGCGAAGAAGACGTCGGTGAGGCGGGAGAGGATCGCGTCCCACATCCCGCCGAAGAACCCGGCGAGGCCGCCGAGGACGCTGCCGAGGAGGGCGACGCCGAGCGTGGCGCACACGCCGACGGTGACGGAGACCCGGGTGCCGTACACGACGCGGGTGTAGACGTCGCAGCCCTGTTCGTTGAACCCGAAGGGGTGGCCGGGCGAGGAGCCCTTCTGGGCGTTGGCGAGGTCGCAGGCCAGCGGGTTGCCGGTGGCGATGAGCGAGGGCCACAGCGAGACGACGACGAGGAAGACGATGATCAGGCCCGAGACGAGGAAGACGGGGTTGCGCCGCAGGTCGCGCCAGGCGTCCGACCACAGGCTGCGCGCGGGCGCCGAGGGGCCGCCGCCGTCGGGCCCGGCGGGGACCTTCTCCAGCGAGGTCGCCTCGCTGGTGGCGAGGTCCATGGCGCCGCCCGCCCCGGTCGCCGCGATGGCGCGCTCCGGCTGATGGGGTTCAGGCATAGCGGATCCTCGGGTCGAGTACGGCGTACAGGAGGTCGACGATGAGGTTGGCCAGCAGGAAGACCAGCACGAGGACGGTCACGAAGCCGACGACGGTCTGCGTGCTCTGGCGCAGGATGCCCTGGTACAGCTGGAAGCCGACGCCGTGGATGTTGAAGATCCGCTCGGTGACGATGGCGCCGCCCATCAGCGCGCCGACGTCCGTGCCGATGAAGGTGACGACGGGGATGAGCGAGTTGCGCAGCAGGTGCCGGATGATGACGCGGCGCCGGGGCAGGCCCTTGGCGATGGCGGTGCGGACGTAGTCGGCGCGCCGGTTCTCGGCGATGGAGGTGCGGGTCAGGCGGGTGACGTACGCCAGGGAGACCGAGGCGAGGACGAGGCCGGGGATCAGGAGTTCGTCGAAGGGCGCCTCGCTGGAGACGGAGGGTTTCATGACGCCCCACTTGACGCCGAGCAGGAGCTGCAGCAGCAGGCCGGTGACGAAGGTCGGCACGGAGATCACCACCAGCGTCAGGAGCAGCACGCCGGTGTCGATCGGGCGCCCGCGCCGCAGCCCGGTGAGCACGCCCAGCGAGATGCCGATGACGATCTCGAAGACGATGGCGACGACGGTCAGGCGGATGGTGACCGGGAAGGCGGCCGACATCAGCTCGGTGACCTTCTGGCCGTTGAAGGCGGTGCCGAAGTCACCGGTGAAGACGTTGCCCATGTACGTGAGGTACTGCTGCCACACCGGTTTATCGAGGCCGAACTCCTTCTTCAGCTGGGCGGCCGTCGCGGCGTCGCACTTGCGGTCCCCGCACAGGCCCGCGACGGGGTCGCCCATCACGTTCACCATCAGGAAGATCAGCAGTGTGGCGCCCACGAAGACCGGGATCATCTGGAGCAGACGCCGGATCACATAACGTCCCATGGCCGCTCCCGGCGTCTCAGTCGACCTTGATCTGGTCGTACACCGGCACGCTGAACTGGTTCAGCGTGACATCGGAGATCTTGTCGGAGTAGCCCGCGCTGCCGTTCTGGTACCAGAGCGGGATGGACGGCATCTTCTCGGCGAGGATCTTCTCGGCGTCCTGGAACTTGGCGACGGCCTTGGCGCTGTCGGTCTCGGCGTTGGCCTCGTTGACGAGCTTGTCGAACTTCTCGTCGGAGAACTTGCCGTCGTTGGACGAGGCGTCGGTGAAGTAGTTCGGCTCCAGGAAGTTCTGGATGAGCGGGTAGTCCATCTGCCAGCCCGCGCGCCAGGCGCCGTCGAGTTTCTGCTGGGAGGCCTTGCTGCGGAAGTCCGCGAAGGTGCCGACGGGGTTGCCGACGCAGGCCTTGTCCTTCTCCAGCGCCTTGTTGATGGAGTTGCAGACGGCGTCGACCCACTCCTTGTGGGAGCCGGTGTCCGCGTTGTACGTGATCTTCAGCCGACCGCCGGGGATGCCGCCGCCCTCCTCGACCAGCTTCTTGGCCTTGGCGGCGTCGTACTCGCAGGCCTCGCCGCAGAGCCCGGACTTGTACCCGCCGTCCGCGCCGAGCACCGGGGAGGTCCAGTCGGTGGCGGGCGTCCGCGTCTTCTGGAAGATCGTCTCGGTGATCTGCGCGCGGTCGATGGCCATGGACAGTCCCCTGCGGACCTTCTCCGCGCCGGGCTTGGTCCACTTGTCGTCGTAGAAGGGGAAGGCGAGGACCTGGATGATGCCGGCGGGGGTGTTGATGTACCGGTCGCCGAGGTCGCTCTTGGCGTTCCTGAGCTGGGCGGCGGGCACGTCGTCGACGAGGTCGAGGTTGCCGGCCATCAGGTTGGTGTAGGCGGTGTTGTTGTCGGTGTAGACCGTCATGTCCACACCGCCGTTGCGCGCCTTGTCCTCGCCGGGGTAGTCGTCCCACTTGCGCAGGGACATCTTCGAGCCCTTGGTGTACGACTCCACGGTGTAGGGCCCGTTGCCGACGGGCTTGGCGAGCCAGGCGTCGTGGTCGTCGTAGAACGCCTTGGGCAGGGGGGCGAAGGCGGGGTAGCCGAGGGTGTCGGGCCAGGTGGAGAACTTCTGGGTGAGCTTGACGGTGAACGTCTTGTCGTCGACGACCTTCAGCCCGGAGAGGGTCCGCGCGCCGGGCTCGCCCTTCTCGGGGTGGACCTTGTCGAAGCCCTCGATGTAGCCGAAGAAGTAGGCGTTCTTCTGGTTGTTCTTGAGGTTCGCGCCGTAGTTCCAGGCGTCCACGAAGGACTTGGCGGTCACTTTCTCGCCATTGCTGAACGTCCAGCCGTCCTTGAGCCTGACCGTGAAGTTCTGCGCGTCCTTGGTCTCGATCGACTCGGCGACCATGTTCTTGGCCTCGCCGGTCTTCGGGTCGTACTCCTTGAGACCCCGGAAGATCATGGCGAGGATCTTGCCGCCCTGCACCTCGTTGGTGTTGGCCGGTTCCAGAGGGTTCTGCGGGTCGCCCCAGGAGGAGCTGACGATGCCGGAGCCGTCGCCGCCACCGCCGCCGTCGTCCCCGCCGCCGCCACAGGCGGTCGCCGTGAGGGCGGCGGTCACCGCGCATGCGGCCCATCGGGCGTGCGTGGCTCCACGCATGGAGTCCTCCTGTTCCGGGCTGTCGCCGTGCTGTTCGGGGCCCTCGCCGTGTTCCGGGCCGTGCTGTTCCGGGCTACCGCCGTACCCCGAGTCGCTTATCGGCCAATATCACCCCAGGAGTCATGAACCGCACATTTACCCCACCCATATGGGGACCGTACGAGGTCGAGTCCATCCGGATGTACGCATTCCGAGACAGCGGCGCCCGCATATCGGACTCATTGCCGCGCTTGCCCGATTGGGTCCGACCTTGTCCATCACGCATGATTACGCGAAGGCAATGCTATGGCCCTTATTCTTCAAAGCCTTGGCAAAGAATCCCAAGAGCCCATCAAGGCGGCCGAACATTCATTGACCGCGTGGGAAGCACCTTGCGAAAGTCGCGCCTAGCCCGTAGGTGCCCTGGTTGTCCTGCGGAATCCTGATGACCCCTCCGGGCCTGGAGCGCCATGACCTCGCCAACTCCCGCTGCTGCCGCCACGCTTGACGTGATGGCCAAAAACGACGGCATGCCGCCCTCGCCCAAGGACCGGGGCGGCGAAGGGCGTTCGCCGGGCCGGCTGGCCTGGACCCGCTTCAAGAGGGACAAGTCGGGCGTGGTCGCCGCGTGCGTCGTGCTCTTCTTCTTCGTCATCTCGCTGGCGGCGCCGCTGATTTCGAAGGTGTACGGCAAGGATCCGTTCACCACGTACGGCGTGAACGACCCAAGCCTCTTCAACGAGTTCAGCTACCCGTTCAAGCCGAACGGCGGCATCGACGGCGAGTTCTGGTTCGGCATCGAGCCGCAGCTGGGCCGGGACGTCCTGACGTTCCTGCTGTACGGCATGCGCAACTCGCTGCTGATCGCCACGGCCACCACGATCCTGGTGACGCTCATCGGCATCGCGGTCGGTGTCACCGCCGGGTACATCGGCGGCAAGACCGACTACTTCATCGGCCGGGTCATCGACATCCTGCTGGCCTTCCCCTCGACGCTCTTCTTCATCGCCTTCTGGCCGGTGATGATCTCCGTGGTCGTGGCCCCGGAGGACAAGACACCCACCTGGCTGACGGTCACCAGCCTCATCGCGGTGATGACGGCCTTCGGCTGGGCCTCGATCGCCCGCCTGCTGCGCGGAGAGGTACTGGCCCTGCGCGAGCGGGAGTTCGTGGAGGCCGCGAAGGTGACCGGCGCCTCACCGGCCCGGATCATCTTCAAGGAACTGCTCCCCAACCTGTGGACGCCGATCCTCATCCAGGCAACGCTCGCGCTGCCGATGTTCGTCACCGCGGAAGCCGGTCTCGCCTTCCTGGGCGTGGGACTTCAGGAGCCCACTCCCGACTGGGGCGTGATGATCCAGCGCGCCTCCGAGGTGTACGAGCAGGACATCACGTACATGGCCTTCCCCGGCATCGCGATGGTGATCTTCGTCGTCGCCTTCAACCTCCTCGGCGACTCCGTGCGCGACGCGCTGGACCCGAAGACCAAACGCTGACACTCCCCAAGCCGGGCACCTGCGACGGGGCAGTGCCGGGCCGTTCCTCCGCTCTTCTTCCTCGACACATCAGGGTTGGTAGCCACATGTCTCTCTCCCGCAGAAACTTCGTCGTCGCGACCTCGGTCGCGGCCGGCGGTTCGATGGTCCTGTCCGCGTGCAGCAGCGGCGGCTCCGGCAACGGTGGCAAGGGCGGAAACCACGGCGGCGCCACCAAGTACACGGGCGCCGAGGTCAAGATCGGCACCGCTGAGGACTCCAAGGGCCCGGCCCCCGAGGTCGAGGGCGCGCAGAAGGGCGGCACGATCTACGGCGTCGCCGAGGACGACGTGTCGCACATGGACCCGCAGCGCATCTACTTCGCGTACAACTCCTCGGTCGCCAACCTCTTCGCCCGCGCCCTCACCGGCTACTACATCGACGCCAAGGGCGGCATGACCCTCGTCGGCGACCTCGCCACCGACACGGGCAAGGCCTCCGACGGCAACAAGACCTGGACCTTCACGCTGAAGGACGGCCTGAAGTGGCAGGACGGCAGCGAGCTGACCGTCGAGGACGTCCGCCACGGCATAGAGCGCTCCTGGGCCTCCTTCATCACCGAGGGCGCCTCGTACGTCCAGATGGCGCTGACCGGCAAGGGCGCCAAGTGGCGTGAGGGCTACAAGGGCCCGTACGGCGGCGACCACCTCGACTCGATCGTCATCGACAAGGCGAAGAAGACGATCACCTTCAAGCTGAAGGAAGCCCGCCCGGACTTCAACTTCACGCTGGCGATGACCTCGTACTCCCCCGTGCCCGTCAAGCACGACACCAAGGAGAAGTACGACAAGGCGCCGGTCTCCTGCGGTCCGTACATCGTCAAGCACCGCTCCATCGACAAGTCGATGACGCTGACGCGCAACAAGCACTGGGACCCGAAGACCGACCCGATCCGCAACGCCTACCCGGACAGCTTCGAGTTCGAGTTCGGGCCGACGGGCCTTGACTCCTGCGACCGCTTCATCGCGGACCAGGGCAAGGACCAGCAGATGATCGCGATCTACGAGAACATCCCGGCCGAGCGCATGCAGAAGGTGCTCAGCAACCCGGACGTCAAGAAGCGGTCCTTCAACGGCCTGTCCTCCGGCACGTACTACTACGCCATCAACTGCAAGCGCATCACCGACGTCGAGGTCCGCAAGGCCCTCAACATCGCCTGGCCGCTGGAGCAGATCCGCCGGATCTACGGCGGCGAGTCGGCGGGCGAGCTGGCGACGACCATCCTCAGCCCCGACATCATCGGCCGCGAGAAGTTCGACGTCTTCGGCAAGCTGAAGAAGCCGCAGGGCGACCCCGAGCGCGCCAAGGCGATCCTGAAGAAGGCCGGCAAGCTGGGCCAGAAGATCGTCTACGCCTTCCCGCAGCGCCCCACGTACGACAAGACCAAGGTCGTCATCGAGAACTCGCTGAAGGCCGCGGGCTTCGACCCGGTCATCAAGCCGCTGAACTCGACGGACTACTACGACCAGGCGCAGCGCGTCGACAACAAGTTCGACGTCATGTGGTTCGGCTGGTCCCCGGACTGGCCGACCGCCTACACCCTGATCCAGCCGCTCTTCGACGGTGACGCCATCGGCGACGGCCAGAACAACATCTCGCAGACGAACGTCGACTGGATCAACGAGGCGATCAAGAAGAACGCGGAGATCTCGGACCAGAAGGAGGCCGGCAAGGCCTGGGCCGCGCTGGACAAGCGGATCATGGAAGAGGTCGTGCCGATCATCCCGGAGACCTACCAGCGCCGCTTCTACCTGCACGGTTCCAAGGTCGGCGGGGCCCAGCACGACCCGCAGTTCGCCGCGACGCTGATCTACAAGACCTACGTCAAGGCCTGACGAACGGCCCCCGTGGCGGGGCGGGCCTCCTGAGGGAGGACCGCCCCGCCCCCTCCTCACCCACGGCATCCGTCAGGAAAACCAACTGCCATGCTCCGCTTCCTCCTTCGCCGCATCGCCGGTGGCGCGGTGATCCTGCTGATCATCAGCGTTCTCGTCTTCGTCCTCTTCTACGCCGCCCCGCGCGACCCCGCCCGGCTGGCCTGCGGCAAGGTCTGCTCCCCGGAGACCCTGGACCTGGTACGGCACAACCTGGGGATCGCCGACTCACTCCCGGTGCAGTACTGGCACTGGTTCCAGGGGCTGTTCGTCGGCCGTGACTACGCCTCGTTCGGCAACTGCCCGGCGCCGTGCCTCGGTTACTCCTTCCGCAACCGTGAGCCCGTCCTCGGCACGATCCTGGACCGCTTCCCGACCACCTTGTCGCTCTCGCTCGGCGCGGCCCTCGTCTTCGTGATCTTCGGTGTCGGCACCGGCATGCTGGCCGCCCACAAGCAGGGCAAGACCCTCGACAAGATCGCCTCGTCCGCGTCGCTGGTCGCCTCCTCGCTCCAGATCTACGTCGTCGGCGTCTTCGCCGTGTACCTCTTCACCTACAAGCTCCAGTGGCTGGACCGGCCGCAGTACACCTCGATCAGCGAGGACCCGGGCGCCTGGTTCTCGGGCCTGATGATCCCCTGGCTGGTCCTCTCACTGATCTTCACGGCGAACTACACCCGCATGACGCGCTCCCAGATGGTCGAGACCCTCAGCGAGGACTACGTCCGTACGGCGCGCGCCAAGGGCCTCTCCGGCCGCTCGGTCTTCTTCCGCTTCGCCTGGCGCGGCGCGATGGGCCCGATCGTCACGATCTTCGGCCTCGACCTGGGCGTGCTCCTCGGCGGCGCGATCATCACCGAGAAGACCTTCGCCCTGCACGGCATCGGCGACCTGTCGGTCCGCGCGGTCTACACCAGCGACCTGCCCATGCTGCTGGGTGTCGTCCTGGTGGCCGCCACGGCGATCATCTTCTTCAACATCATCGTCGACGCGGTGTACGCCCTCATCGACCCGCGCGTGCGCCTCGCCTAGGAGCCGGATCCCATGAGCACCCCCTTCCTCTCCGTACGCGATCTGCGCGTCCACTTCTCCACCGAGGACGGCATGGTCAAGGCCGTGGACGGCCTCGACTTCGACCTGGAGAAGGGCAAGACCCTCGGCATCGTCGGCGAGTCCGGCTCCGGCAAGTCCGTCACCAACCTCGCCATCCTCGGCCTCCACCACAAGGACAGCACGGTGATCGAGGGCGAGGTCCTGCTCGACGGGCAGGAGCTCCTCACCGCCACCGAGCGGGAGCTGGAGAGGCTCCGCGGCAACAAGATGGCGATGATCTTCCAGGACGCCCTGGCCTCGCTGTCGCCGTACCACACCATCGGCCGGCAGATCGGCGAGACGTTCCGCAAGCACACCGGCGCCTCCAAGAAGGAGGCGCGGGCGCGGTCGATCGAGATGCTGACGAAGGTCGGCATCCCGCAGCCGGACCTGCGCGTGGACGACTACCCGCACCAGTTCTCCGGCGGTATGCGCCAGCGCGCGATGATCGCGATGTCGCTGGTCTGCAATCCGACGCTGCTGATCGCCGACGAGCCGACCACCGCGCTCGACGTGACGGTCCAGGCCCAGATCATGGACCTGCTCAAGGACCTCCAGCAGGAGTTCGGCACGTCGATCATCTTCATCACCCACGACCTCGGCGTCATCGCGGACATCGCGGACGACGTCCTCGTCATGTACGGCGGCCGGTGCGTGGAGCGCGGCACGAAGAAGGAAGTGCTGCGCGCCCCCCAGCACCCCTACACCTGGGGCCTGCTCGGTTCCATGCCGTCCCTGGACGGGCCGGTGGACGTGCCGCTCTCGCCCATCCCCGGCACCCCGCCGAGCCTCCTCAACCCGCCGTCCGGCTGCCGCTTCCACCCGCGCTGCACGTTCACCGAGCAGGTCGGGGGCGGGCGCTGCTCCAGTGAGCAGCCGCTCCTGGAACTGACCGGGGGCCGGGGCGCCGCCTGCCACCTCACCACGGAGCAGCGGTCGCAGTTCTTCGCCGACTTCGCCGGCACCGCGGGTGCCGCGGGCCTCGTGGCCGAGGCGGGCCGCGGCGCGCACGACGCCGACCGACGCGACTGACGTACAAGAGACGGGACTTCACGACAATGAGCAGCACCACTCCCACTCCTCTCCTGGATGTCAGCGGGCTGACCAAGCACTTTCCGATCATGGGCGGGTTCCCGTTCAAGCGGAAGATCGGTGCCGTGCAGGCGGTGGACGGGCTGGACTTCGCCGTCGCCGAGGGCGAGAGCCTCGGCCTGGTCGGCGAGTCCGGCTGCGGCAAGTCGACGACGGGCCGGCTGATCACGCGCCTGCTCGAACCGACCGGCGGAAAGATCACCTACCGCGGGCAGGACATCACGCACGCCTCCCGCAAGGAGCTGGCGCCGGTCCGCTCGGAGATCCAGATGATCTTCCAGGACCCGTACGCGTCGCTGAACCCGCGCCAGACGGTCGGAAAGATCATCTCCGGGCCGATGGAGGTCAACGGCATCACTCCGAGCGGCGGCCGGGAGGCCCGCGTCCGGGAACTCCTGGAGACCGTCGGTCTCAACCCCGAGCACTACAACCGCTTCCCGCACGAGTTCTCGGGCGGTCAGCGCCAGCGCATCGGCGTGGCGCGGGCGCTGGCCCTGGAGCCCAAGCTCATCGTGGCGGACGAGCCGGTCTCGGCCCTGGACGTCTCGATCCAGGCGCAGGTGGTGAACCTGCTGCAGAAGCTCCAGAAGGAGCTGGACATCGCGTTCCTGTTCATCGCCCACGACCTGGCGGTGGTCCGGCACTTCTCGCAGCGGGTCGCGGTCATGTACCTGGGCCGGATCGTGGAGATCGCGAACCGCGAGGACCTGTACGGCAATCCTCGCCACCCCTACACCAAGGCGCTCCTGTCGGCCGTCCCCGAGGCGACCCCCGACGACGTTCCGCGCCGCGAGCGCATCCTGCTCACGGGCGACGTCCCCTCCCCGGTCAACCCGCCCTCGGGCTGCCGCTTCCGTACGCGCTGCTGGAAGGCGACGGACAAGTGCGCCTCCGAGGACCCGCCGCTGGTCCAGCTCGACGGCAACCGCGGCGGGCACCTGACGGCGTGCCACTACCCGGAGGACTCGGCCCGGCTCTCGGTCCCGGCGGCCCGCAAGTCCCTCTGACCGGCACCCGGAACCCACCCGGCACACCGGGTCCCGCCCCCGGCCACAGCCACGGAACCGGCCCGCCCTCCCCCTTGACCCGAGCGGGGCGGGGCCGGTTCCGGCGGGCTCACCCGCACTCCGGGTCCGTCGCCAGCCGGGCGTGCAGTTCCACGTCGTGGCGGACGCCGTCGTACGACAGTTTCCGGCGTTGCAGGCCCTCCACCGTGAAGCCCGCCGCCATGGCCACGCGGCAGGAGGCGGGGTTGTTCGTGCGGTGGCCCAGTTCCAGGCGGAAGAGGGACAGTTCGGCGAAGGCCCAGCGGGCCAGCGCCCCGCAGGCGTATGTGGCGATGCCTCTGCCGCGTGCGGCCGGTGTCGTCCAGTAGGAGACCCAGCCGGTGGAGTGGGTCCGGTCCACCGCGCCCACCGCGACGTTGCCCAGGGTCACACCCGTGCGGGCGTCCACCACCGCGAGGGCGTACGCCGAGCCGGCCGCCCACTCGGCGCCGCGGCGGGCTATCCAACCGTCCGCTGCCGCCCGGGAGTCGACGGGCCTGTCGGCCTGACGGGCCATCCCCGGGGCGGCGAAGGCCGCCAGGACGGCGGGGGCGTCCTCGGGCTCCCAGGGGCGCAGGAGCGGCCTCTGTGGGGTGGACGGGGGCGGGAGCGGGGGCCGGGGCTGGTACATGGCGCTGCTTTCGGGACGAGGTGAGGGGGTGACGGGACGCCGGGGTGCCGGGACTCCGGGGTGTCGGGACGCCGGGGTGCCGGGACTCCGGGGTGTCGGGACGCCGGGGTGTCGGGACGCCGGGGTGACGGGGTGTCGGGACGCCGGGGTGACGGGGTCGGGAGGCTACGGGGCGTTCGCCTCGGCATCAATCCCTGGCCGACACGTTGACGCGGGTCGCCCTCGCCCGTCAGGCGGTCCCACCGCTGCGAGGCCCGTACATACGCCTCCCGTACCGCGTCCGCCTCCGCCAGGACCCCGGTCATGGCAGAGACCCTTGCCACCCGAGCGCCGTCGCCCGCTTACACGCCCGGCGACCACGGGTTGTTACACACGAAGGCGCCCCCGGCCGTGTCGGCTGGGGGCGCCTTCGTTCTCGTACCGGCCGGGGGCCGGTGATGTCATGCCGCGTGCACGACGTCCTTCTCCTCCGCGAAGTGGCACGCCGACTCGTGTGCCGCCGGGGTGTCCCGGCCCACGAAGCGCTCCGGGATGGCGAGGAGCGGGGTCTCCTCGGCGCACTTGTCCTGCGCCTTCCAGCAGCGCGTGCGGAAGCGGCAGCCGGAGGGCGGGTTCGCCGGGGACGGGACGTCGCCGGTGAGGATGATGCGCTCGCGGCCCTCGCGGGCCTCCGGGTCCGGGACGGGGACCGCGGAGAGCAGCGCCTGCGTGTACGGGTGCGTCGGGTGGTCGTAGATCTGCTCGTCGGAGCCGATCTCCGCCATCTTGCCGAGGTACATCACGCCCACGCGGTCCGAGATGTGCCGGACGATCGACAGGTCGTGCGCGATGAAGAGGTAGGAGAGGTTGAACTCGTCCTGGAGCTTCTCCATCAGGTTGATGACCTGGGCCTGGACGGAGACGTCCAGGGCCGAGACCGGCTCGTCGCAGATGATGATCTCGGGGTTGAGCGCCAGGCCGCGCGCGATGCCGATGCGCTGGCGCTGACCGCCCGAGAACTGGTGCGGGTAGCGGTTGATGTACTCGGGGTTCAGGCCGACCACGTCCAGGAGGTCCCGGACCTTCTGGCGGCGCGAGCCCTTAGGGGCCACCTCGGGGTGGATCTCGAAGGGCTCCCCGATGATGTCGCCCACCGTCATACGGGGGTTGAGCGAGGTGTACGGGTCCTGGAAGACCATCTGGATGTTGCGGCGGACCGCCTTCAGCGCGCGCCCGGACAGCTTGGTGATGTCCTGGCCCTTGTAGAAGACCTCGCCGGCCGTGGCCCGCTCCAGGGTCATCAGGAGCTTGGCGACCGTGGACTTGCCGCAGCCGGACTCGCCCACGATGCCCAGCGTCTCGCCCTGGTAGAGGTCGAAGGAGATGCCGTCGACCGCCTTGACCGCGCCGATCTGCTTCTTGAGCAGGATGCCCTGGGTCAGCGGGAAGTGCTTGACCAGGTTGCGGACCTGGAGGATCGGCTCGCCGCGCTCGACCGGGGCCTCGATGGCGGCCACGGCCTCCGTCTCGGTGGCGGCGTCGACCAGTGCCACCTCGGAGACGTTCGGCATCACGTCCTGCGGCTCCTCGGGCGGGAGCTTCTTCGGCTCAGCCATGGATCGTCTCCTTCCAGAAGTGGCAGGCGCTGCCGCGGCCCGGCAGATCCGTGCCGTCCTGCTCGGTGACCGACATCAGCGCCGGGATCTCGGTGCGGCAGATGTCCTGCGCCTTCGGGCAGCGCGGGTTGAACGCGCAGCCGCCGGGGATCTTGAGCAGGTTGGGCGGCAGGCCCTTGATCGCGTAGAGCTCCTGGCCCTTCTGGTCCAGGCGCGGGATCGAGTCGAGCAGGCCACGGGTGTACGGGTGCGCGGGGCGCTTGTACAGCTCGTGGACGGGTGCCGTCTCGACGATGCGGCCCGCGTACATCACCGCGATCTTGTCCGCGACGTCGGCGACCACGCCGAGGTCGTGGGTGATCAGGATCAGGCCCATGTTGTACTCGCGCTGCAGCTCCGCGAGCAGGTCCATGACCTGGGCCTGGACCGTCACGTCGAGCGCCGTGGTGGGCTCGTCCGCGATGATCAGGTCGGGCTCCAGGGCGAGCGCCATGGCGATCATGATCCGCTGGCGCATACCGCCGGAGAACTGGTGCGGGTAGTCGTTCACCCGCTCCTTGGCGGCCGGGATCCTGACCCTGTCCATCAGTTCGACGGCCTTGGCCTTGGCCTCCTTGCGGCCGAGTCCCTCGTGCACCCGGAACATCTCGCCGAGCTGGTAGCCCACGGAGAGCACGGGGTTGAGGGACGACAGCGCGTCCTGGAAGATCATCGCGATCTTGCGGCCGCGGATCTTCCTGCGCTCCTCGTTGGACATCTTCAGCATGTCCTGGCCGCGGAAGAGGATCTCGCCCTGCGGGATCTTCCCGGGCGGCATGTCGAGGATGCCCATGATCGCCTGGGCGGTCACGGACTTGCCCGAGCCGGACTCGCCGAGGACGGCGAGCGTCTCGCCCGCGTCCACGCTGTAGTTGACGCCGTTGACCGCCTTGACCACACCGTCTCGGGTGTGGAACTCGACGTGCAGGTCCTTGACGTCCAGGAGCCTGCCGCTCTTCTCCTCGCCCGAGCGGGGGGCGGGGACGGAATCTGTCTTCTGATCGATGCTGGTCACGTACGCCTCCCTCAGCGCAGCTTCGGGTCGAGGGCTTCGCGTACGGCGTCGCCGAGCATGATGAACGCCAGCACGGTGACACTGAGCATCCCGGCGGGGAAGATCAGCGTGTGCGGGTTGTTCCGGATGTCGCTGAGCGCGTCGGAGATGTCGCCGCCCCAGGAGAGCGCGTCGTCGCCGAAGCCGAGGCCCAGGTACGACAGTGTCGACTCGGCGACGATGTAGGAGCCGAGTGAGATCGTCGCGACGACGATGACGGGGGCGAGGGCGTTCGGCAGGATGTGCCGGAACAGGATCCGCTTGGTGCCCGCGCCGAGCGCGCGCGCCGCCACCACGTAGTCCGCGTGCTTGGTGGTGATGACCGCGCCGCGCATCACCCGGGCGATCTGCGTCCAGCCGAGGAAGGCGAGGGCGCCGGTGATCACCGCCGCGTTGCGTTCGGTGAAGGCGTTCAGGACGACCATGGCGCCGAGCAGGAACGGGACGCCGAAGAACACGTCGACGATGCGGGACAGCAGGCTGTCCCAGATCCCGCCGAAGTAGCCCGCCAGCATGCCGACCAGGCCGCCGAAGACGGTGACCAGGATGGTCACGCCGAGGCCGACCATGATCGAGTTGCGGGTGCCGTAGACGGCCCGGGCGTAGACGCTGCGGCCCTGCCGGTCGTAGCCGAACCAGTCGGCCTGGAAGAAGTGACCGAGGTTCGGCTTCTCCAGGAAGTGGTTCGTCAGGTCGCCGTACCTGGGGTTCGCGTCGGAGAACACGCCCGGGAAGGCGGCCACGCACAGCAGCAGGAGGATCAGCGCCGCCGAGATCACGAAGAGCGGCCTGCGGCGCAGGTCGTGCCAGGCGTCGCCCCAGAGGCTGTGGGGCTTGCCGGGCGCCTCGACGGCGTCGGCGACGACCTGCTCCTCGGCCGGCGCGGTGGCCGCGATCGCCTCTTGCGGCGTGGTCTTGGCGATGTCAGGCATAACGGATCCTCGGGTCCAGGACCGCGTAGAGCAGGTCGACGAGCAGGCTGGCGAGGAGGTACACGAGGACGAGGACGGTGACGATGCCGACGATGACCGTTCCCTCGTGCTGGCCGAGCGCGCGGTAGAGGAGGTTGCCGACACCCCCGACGTTGAAGATGCCCTCAGTGATGACCGCGCCGCCCATCAGGGTGCCGATGTCCGTACCCAGGTAGGTGACCACGGGGATCAGCGAGTTGCGCAGCAGGTGCCGCGAGATGATGCGGTGGCGCGGCAGCCCCTTGGCGACGGCCGTGCGGATGTAGTCGGCCTGCCGGTTCTCGGCGATCGAGGTGCGGGTCAGCCGCGCCACGTAGGCGAGGCCGACCAGCCCGAGCACGAGGGCGGGCAGGATCAGTTCCCCGATGTTCTCCGAGTCCTGGACCGTCGGTGTGACCCAGCCCAGTTCGTTGCCGAAGATCAGCTGGAAGAAGAGGCCGAACACGAAGATCGGGACGGAGATCACGAGGAGCGTGAAGAGAGTCACGGTGTTGTCGATGATGCGGCCGCGCCGCACGCCGACGAGCACGCCCAGGGAGATCCCGACGACGAGTTCGAAGGTCCACGCCAGGGCGGCCAGACGCATCGAGACCGGGAAGGCCTGGGTGATCTCGTCGAGGATCGGCCGGTTGCCGGCGATCGTGTGCCCGAAGTCGCCCTGCAGCAGTCCGCCCATGTAGTGGAAGTACTGCTGCCACAGCGGCAGGTCGAGACCGCGGTCGTGCTTGATCTGTGCCACCTGCGCGGGGTCCGGCGGCTTGTCTCCCCACAGTGCCGCGACCGGGTCACCCGGGAGCACGTTGACCATCAGGAAGATCAGAAGAGTTGTCCCGATGAAGACCGGGATCATCTGGAGCAGTCGCCTCGCGACGTAACGCCCCATGGTGGTGCCTCCGTCCATTGCGGAGCCGCCCGCGAAGCGACGCCCGGGATCGCCGGGCGTCGCTTCGCGGGAGCGGAACTCCGACGACTGCTACTTCTCGAAGACCTCGACCTCGGTGAGGATCGGGTCGCCGGCCTGGTCGAACTCGACCTTCTTCACGTTCTTCGAGTACGCGGAGAGCGTCTTGTTGTACCAGAGCGGGATGCCCGGGAAGGTCTCCGTCAGGCGCTTCTCGGCCTGCTGGTAGAGCTTCGCGGACTCGTCGATGGACTTGGCCTTGTCGGCCTTGGCGGTCAGCTCGTCGAACTTCTTGTCCGAGAAGCCGCCCTTGTTGCCGTCGACGCCCGTGCCGTAGAGGTCGGCGAGGAAGTTGCCGTTGAACGGGTAGTCGAGCACCCAGCCGGAGCGGTACATCGACTTGACCTTCTTCTGGTCACGGATCTCCGTGTCCGCCGCGAAGTCGGTCACCGGGTCGCCGACGCACTTGACGCCGGTCGCGTTGGTGATCGAGTTGCAGACCGCGACGACCCAGTCCTTGTGCGGCTGGTCGGCGTTGTACTGGATGGAGATCTTGTTGCCGGGGACGCCGCCGCCGTCCTTGATGGCCTTCTTGGCCTTCTTCGGATCGAACTTGCAGTACTCGCCACAGGCGTCGCTCTGGTAGCCCTTGACGCCCTTGGCGACCCAGCCGGTGGCGGCCTCACGCGTGCCGTGGAACACCGTCTTGGCGATGGTGTCGCGGTCGATCGCCATCGACAGGCCCTGGAGGACCTTGACGTCGATGTCCTTCCACTGCTTGGTGTAGAAGGCGAAGTTGATCGTGTTGAGAGCCGAGAAGTCCATGTCGATCGCGCGGTCGCCGAAGTCCTGCTTGAAGTTGGCGATCTCGCTGTTCGGGACCAGCGGCATGGTGTCGACGTTGTCGGACTTCAGGTCGGCGTAGGCCGCCGTGTCCTTGTTGTACGCCTTGAAGTTGATGCCGCCGTTCTTGGGCTTGTCCTCGCCCTTGTAGCCGGACCAGGCGGTGACCTGGATCGACTTCTTGTGGTCCCAGCTCTTGAACTTGTAGGGACCGTTGCCGACCGGCGACTCGCCGTACTTCTTCGGGTCCTTCAGCGCGGCCGAGGGCATCGGGAAGAAGGGCTTGTAGACCAGCTTGTACGCGTAGTACGGGATGCCGTTCTTCAGCGTGATGGTGAAGGTGTTCTCGTCGACGACCTTCAGGCCGGACATGGCCTTCTTCTTGGCCTTGCCCTTGGCCGGGTGGACGTCGTCGTAGCCGACGATGTCGCGGTACCAGGAGCTGTTCTGCTGGCCGTTGGCCGGGTCGGCGGCCCAGTTCCAGGCGTCGACGTACGACTTGGCGGTGACCGCCTCGCCGTTGTGGAACTTCCAGCCCTGCTTGAGCTTGACGGTCCACACCTTGTTCGCCTTGTCGGGAGTGACCGACTCGGCGTTCTCGTACGTGATGTTGCCCTGCTTGTCGTAGTGGACAAGCCCGGTGAAGAGCGCGTCGATGACGACGCTGCCGTACGCCTCCATGGTGTTGGACGGCTGCAGGGCGTTCTGCGGCTCACCGTTGGCGTAGCTGACGATCCCCTTGGGGTCGACCTTTCCGCTGTTGCCGTTGTCGCTGTCGCCGCCACCACAAGCGGTGGCAGTCAAAGCCACAACACCGGCTATCGCGACCCACTTGGCGCTCTTGGCACCACGCATGGGGTTCCTCCTCATGAGTCCACTTGTTCACTGCGAGAGGGGGTACGGGTGATCGCGCCGACACCCCTGACGGCGAAGATCGAGTACCCCAGTGTGCTCGTGAGTCGGCGCTCCCCACAGCGCGTGACCCATTGACCCGAGCTATACGCGGTCAACTATTAGCCATGCGGTACCGGTCGACCACACCCTTTTGGTCTCGGTTCAATCACACCTGGCACGGACAACTTCCAAAATCCGGACAAACCGATCCTAGATAGATGGTTGCGAAACGGACGTGTTACCCATCTAACGGTCAGTGACGTCCGTATACCGGACACTCCGGGGGCAAAAAGGAGTTGCCGCGGGCGTCTTCACGCGACAGTGGCGGTACGTGGCCACACCGTACCGCCAGCACAAACGCGAGAGGCCGGCTTCCGCCCAACTCCCCTCGGGGGTGGTGGAAACCGGCCTCATCGGCCCCACGGGCACCGCCGGAGGTTTACCGGCCGGCGGCGCCTGTGGGAACGCGGACGTCAGCCGCGCTTGGCACGCGACGCGGTGCGGCCGCGCTCCTTCTGGTCCAGGACGACCTTGCGGATGCGCACGGTCTCCGGGGTCACCTCGATGCACTCGTCGTCGCGGCAGAACTCCAGGGACTGCTCCAGGGAGAGCTTGCGCGGCGGCACGACGTTCTCCGTGGAGTCCGCGGAGGCGGCGCGCATGTTGGTGAGCTTCTTCTCCTTGGTGATGTTCACGTCCATGTCGTCGGAGCGCGAGTTCTCACCGATGATCATGCCCTCGTACACCTCGGTGCCGGCCTCGGTGAAGATGACACCGCGCTCCTGGAGGTTGATCATCGCGAACGGCGTGACCGTGCCCGCGCGGTCGGCGACCAGGGAGCCGTTGTTACGCGTCTTCAGCTCGCCGAACCACGGCTCGTGGCCCTCGAAGATGGAGTGCGCGATGCCGGTGCCACGGGTCTGGGTCAAGAACTCCGTGCGGAAGCCGATGAGGCCGCGGGACGGGACGATCCACTCCATGCGGATCCAGCCCGAACCGTGGTTCGTCATGGTCTCCATGCGGCCCTTGCGGGTCGCCATCAGCTGCGTGATGGCGCCGAGGTGCTCCTCGGGCGAGTCGATCGTCATGCGCTCGATCGGCTCGTGGACCTTGCCGTTGATCTCCTTGGTGACCACCTCGGGCTTGCCGACGGTCAGCTCGAAGCCTTCCCGGCGCATGGTCTCGACGAGGATGGCCAGCGCCAGCTCACCGCGGCCCTGCACCTCCCAGGCGTCGGGGCGCTCGGTGTCCAGGACGCGGAGCGAGACGTTGCCGATCAGCTCCTTGTCCAGGCGGTCCTTCACCTGGCGGGCGGTGACCTTGTGGCCCTTGCCGCCCTTGCCGACCAGCGGCGAGGTGTTGGTGCCGATGGTCATGGAGATCGCCGGCTCGTCGACCGTGATCAGCGGCAGCGCGATCGGGTTCTCGGGGTCGGCCAGGGTCTCGCCGATCATGATGTCCGCGATACCGGCGATGGCGCAGATGTCGCCCGGGCCGGCCTTCTCGGCGGGCTTGCGGGTGAGCGCCTCGGTCATCATCAGCTCGGTGATGCGGACGTTCTGCTGGGTGCCGTCGCGCTTGATCCACGTGACGGTCTGGCCCTTGCGCAGCTCGCCCTGCTCGACGCGGCAGAGCGCGATGCGGCCGAGGAAGTTGTCGGCGTCCAGGTTGGTGACGTGGGCCTGGAGGGGGGCCGACTCGTCGTACTCCGGAGCGGGGACGTGCTCCAGGATCGTGGTGAAGAACGGCTCCAGGCTGTCGCTGTCGGCCGGGACGGTGCCGTCCTCCGGCTTGGTCAGCGAGGCGATGCCGTCACGGCCACAGGCGTAGACGATCGGGAACTCGATCTGGTCCTCGTCGGCGTCCAGGTCGAGGAAGAGGTCGTACGTCTCGTTGACGACCTCGTCGATCCGGGAGTCCGGGCGGTCGGTCTTGTTGATGCACAGGATGACCGGCATCCGGGCCTGGAGGGCCTTGCGGAGCACGAAGCGGGTCTGCGGCAGCGGACCCTCGGAGGCGTCGACGAGCAGGACGACCGCGTCCACCATCGACAGGCCGCGCTCGACCTCGCCACCGAAGTCGGCGTGGCCGGGGGTGTCGATGATGTTGATGGTGATGGGCTCGCCACCACTCTTGGGGTGGTACTTGACGGCCGTGTTCTTGGCCAGGATCGTGATGCCCTTCTCACGCTCCAGGTCGTTCGAGTCCATCATGCGGTCGTCGAGCGACTCCGCGGCGTGGGCGGCGAAGGCACCGGCCTGCTTGAGCATGGCATCGACGATGGTCGTCTTGCCGTGGTCGACGTGGGCGACGATGGCGACGTTACGAATGTCATGGCGCGTGGGCATACAGCTGCGGTTCTCCCGGGAAGAGTGGACGGCGTCGCGTACGGTCCGGTACGCGGCCCTGCCGGGCAGACAACACGCCACGGCCTTACCCCAGTCTACGTGGCTCGCGCGGAGGCGGCCCCCGCGGGGGGTTTTCGGGGGGTGGCGACAGCTCGCCCGAGGCACGGGCGTCAGGGGTGAAACCGCAGGTCAATGGGTAGGTACGACCTTGCCCGCCGGGGTGGTCGGCGGGCAAGGGAGTTGAGCGGAATCTGAGCGTCGGTCCCGTGAAGAGATCGTGTACGTCACCTGGACGAGGCGTACGTCACTTCGCCGACGGTGAGCCCGAGGACTTGGTGCCCTGCTTCAGGAAGCCGATGTCCTCATAGCGCGGGGCCTGGAAGCCGAAGGCTCCCGCGTTGGCGAGGTTCGGCCGGGCGGCCACCAGCTGGGGGCGCTGGTAGAGCGGGATGGAGCCGGCCTCGGCCCAGATGCGGGCGTCAGCCTTGCGCACCAAGGAGCGTGACGTTTCTTCATCCAGTTCGCTCACCGCCTGGTCGAACAGCTGGTCGATGTGGTCGGTGCCGACCCGCGTGTAGTTCTGCTCGACGTTCAGGGAGCCGTCCGCGGCCGGGACCGGCTTGGCGAAGATCGGCCGGGCGTCCGTGGCCGGGAAGGCCGACGCGGGCCAGGAGTACAGCGCGAGGTCGTACTGGCCGGACGCGATGTGGTCCTTGAAGTAGCTGGTGTCGGAGACCCGCGCCGTCTCGGTGCGCACGCCGATCCTCTCCAGCATCCGCGAGATCCGGTCGGCCACCGCCCGCAGGGGCTCCGAGCCGTCCCCGGAGGGCAGTACGAAGCGCAGGGTGAGGGCCTTGCCGTCCTTGGCGAGCGGTCCGCTCGCGGCGGCGGGGGCCGCGGTGCCCTTGGGGGCGTACGCGCCGGGGGCGTACGCGCCGGGGGCGCCGCCCTTGGCGCGGTCCCGGGAGTGGGACTGCACGGCGGAGTGGCGGTCGTCGTGCTGCCCGGTGCGGTCGGCGGCGTCCTTCCGCTTGGCGTTCTGCTTCTTCGTGCTCGTCTTCTCGGCGCTCGTCTTCTCGGTGCTCGCCTTCTCGGCGTTCTTCTTCTTGGTGCTGTTCTTCTTAACGTTCTTCTTCTTGGCGTTCGCCTTCTTCGCGTCTACCTTCCGCTTCGCGTCGGACTTGTTCTTCACGTCCGGCTCGCCGGGCAGCTCCAGGACGTCGGCCTGCCGGGCCAGGGCGGCCCTCTGGTAGGCGGCGGCGGGCGCGGGAGCCAGGACGGAGGCGCTGTTGTCAGCCGGCTTGTCGTCGCCCTCACCGACGACGTACGTGCCGTCGCCCGCCTCCTGACCGGAGTCATCCCCCTCCTGACCCGCCCCGGACTGCGACCCGGAACCGGCCTCTCCGCCCGCCGTCTTCGACTTCTTGTCCTTCAGGGCCGCGCCCGGCGTCCAGCCCGCGTCCGCGAGCAGCGCCCGCGCCTCGGCGGTGTCCTGCTCGCCGAGCGCCCCGCTGTTGTCCGCGTACGCCTCCTGCCCGGCGAGGGCGAGGTGGCTGCCGACCGGCTTCGCGGGCAGGCCGAGCGGCTTGAGCACCGCCTCGGCCAGCTCCTCGCGGTCCAGGGCTCGGGCCACCGCCCGGCGCACCCGGTCGTCGGCCAGCGGGCCGCTGGAGCCGTTGAGGGCGAGCTGGGTGTAGGCGGGCTCCAGCGACTTGCGGACCACGTAGCCGGTCAGGCCCGCCTGTTCGGTCGCGTACTTCTTCACGGCCTTGCGGATCTTCTGACGCGCCTGCGCCTCGGCCGCCGCCGCCTTCTCGTCGGAGCCGTGGGCGATGGCCCAGGAGCGCAGCGCCTTGGCGGGGGTGAGCCGGGCGGCGGGGCCTTGGGCCAGGGCGCCCTGGTCCGCCGGGTCGCGTCCGGCGAGCGAGATCCGCCCGGCTTCCGTGGCGTCGATCTCGGCGAGGTCGACCTTGCCCTTGGCCAGTGCCTCGGCGCGCTCCCCCCGCGCGACCCGGCGCAGCACCAGCTTGTCGAGCTTCGCCGGCCGGCCCCACCAGCGCGGGTTGCGGCCGAGTGTCACCTCGCCGGCCTTGCGGTCGATGGCCGAGAGGGCGAAGGGGCCCGCGGTGACCTTCAGCTTGCGGCGGGCGCCGTCGTTGAAGGAGTCGGGGGCGCCCATGACCTGCTTCGGGTACAGCGGCGAGAAGAGGGAGCGCCAGTCCGCGTACGGCTTGGCGAAGGTGACCCGCACCTCCAGGTTGTTCGCGCCGCGCTCGATCTTCTCGATGCGGTCGTAGCCGGCGTTGCGGGCCGTCCAGTACGCGGTGTCCTTGCCGGACAGGGCCCGCCACTGCGCGGCGAAGTCGTCGGCGCCGATCTCCCGGCCGTCGCTCCAGACGGCCTGCTGGTTGAGCTTGTACAGGACGACCTGGCGGGGCTCGCGCTCGACGACCTTGGCCGACTCCAGGAAGTCGGCGTTGCGCTGCGTCCTGCCCTGCGCGTCGAGGCGGAACAGGTTCGGCAGGACGGCGCCCGCGATCCGCGAGGTGCCCGTGTCGGCGTCGGACTGGAAGGTGTTGAGGGTCTCGGGCAGCGCGTCGAGCGCCCAGTTCACGGTCCCGCCGTCGGCGACCATGTCCCGGCCCGCCGGAGCGACGTCCTGACCCGCGACGGGCCGGCCGGCCTCGTCGTTCGAGCTGCAGCCGGCGAGGGCGGGCAGGGCCAGCACCCCCGTCGCGAGGAACACGACAGATCTGGCCCTGACGCGGTCGTGGGACATGGGTGGTACCTCCGGGGTCCGGGGCTCGCCCGGCCGCCCGCTACCAGGACCGGGCCGGGTTTGATCACGTTTGGCGGTATATGGAGCTGATCACATCTATGGCCCCACTGAAGGTGACCGGGCGGACCGCGCGGCGGCGCCACGGCGTGCGAGCCCCCAGATGCCACCCGTGCGGCCCAATGGGCCGGGCCGCCACCACAGCCCGCCGACCCTCGCCGGCGCGGGATCGGTCGCTGCCGGTCGGGATCGGCGCGATAGGCGCGATAGGCGCGATAGGCGCGTGTCGCGGCGCATTCACCGCCCCCGATCCGGCAATCGGCGCAGATCTCTTCACAAGCCGGGATGTGACGCGCGACACTCGCAGGCGCATGAGCGTTGCCACCGCACACTCCGAAGTGAGGGCAAGTCATGGCTCTGCACGATGAACTGACGGCCGTTCAGCACTGCGTGGAGGATCTGGCCCGCACGGTCGGCAGGCTGGAGCAGCAGGCCGGCGGCCGGCTGGCGGGCGTCGACGTGCGCCGCGTGCGCGCCGACGCGGACCGGCTGCGCGAGAGCGTCGCCCTGCTGCGCGCCTCGGCCGCGCCGCCGCTTCCGGGGGAGGGTGAGCAGCCGCGCGGGCCGGATCTCGTGACCATCTCCGACACGCCGTACGACAGCGCGCTGTGGACGAACGCCGGGGACTGCGACGACGAGGGCCTGGGCGGCCGCGACCGCCGCGCCCCCTGACGCACCGCCGCGGCGGACCCGCCCCCGTGAGCCACCCCGCGCGCCACCCCCGGCGGCCGGACCCGGCAGCCCATCCCGGCAGCCCACCCCGAAAACCAGCCCCGAAAGCCAGCCCCGACCCGAGGTACCCGAGGACGAAGGAGTGGAGCCTCGTTGGCCACCGGCACGGAACCCCGACCGAAGAGCGGACCGGCCCGCGGCGGCGGAGTGCGCGACGGCACGCGCGCCGCGATCGCCGCCGCCCATCTGCGGACCGACCGCTGGTGGCTCGCGCCCGCGGCGACCGCAGCCGGACTGCTCGCCTTCGTCGTCTACTCGACCTGGCGGGCCTTCGCGAACGCGGATTACTACCAGGCGCCCTACGTCTCGCCGTTCTACTCGCCGTGCCTGGCCGAGAACTGCGCGCCCATGCGCTCCGGCCCCAACTGGGAGGTATTCGGCGGCTGGTGGGGCCTGTCCCCCGCGCTGCTCATCCTGATCTTCCCGCTGGGCTTCAGGCTGACCTGCTACTACTACCGCAAGGCGTACTACCGCGGCTTCTGGGCGTCCCCGCCCGCCTGCGCGGTGGCCGAGCCGCACAAGAAGTACACCGGTGAGACCCGTTTCCCGCTGATCCTGCAGAACATCCACCGGTACTTCTTCTACGCGGCCGTGCCCGTCGCGGGCATCCTCACGTACGACACGGTGCTCGCGTTCCGCGACGAGGACTACGCGTGGGGCCACATGGGCCTCGGCACGCTCGTCTTCCTCCTCAACATCACCCTGATCTGGGCGTACACGCTCTCCTGCCACTCCTGCCGGCACATCGTCGGGGGCAAGCTCAAGCACTTCTCCAAGCATCCGGTCCGTTACCGGATGTGGCAGTGGGTCGGCAAGCTGAACGCCCGTCACATGCTGCTCGCCTGGGCGTCGTTGGTGAGCGTGGCGCTCGCCGACTTCTACGTGTACCTGATCGCGTCCGGCGCCTTCGACGATCCGAGGTTGTTCTGATGGCCCAAGTGGAGCGGCAGCAGTGGGACGTCGTCGTGGTGGGGGCCGGGGGCGCGGGTCTGCGGGCCGCGATCGAGGCGCGTGAGCAGGGCGCTCGTACGGCCGTGATCTGCAAGTCGCTGTTCGGCAAGGCCCATACGGTGATGGCCGAGGGCGGCATCGCGGCCTCCATGGGCAATGTGAACTCCGGCGACAACTGGCAGGTCCACTTCCGCGACACCCTGCGCGGCGGCAAGTTCCTCAACCAGTGGCGGATGGCGGAGCTGCACGCCCGCGAAGCCCCGGACCGGGTCTGGGAGCTGGAGACGTGGGGCGCCCTGTTCGACCGTACGCCGGACGGGCGGATCTCCCAGCGCAACTTCGGCGGACACGAGTATCCGCGTCTCGCGCACGTCGGCGACCGCACCGGCCTCGAACTGATCCGCACGCTCCAGCAGAAGATCGTCTCGCTCCAGCAGGAGGACTTCCGCGAGTTCGGTGACTACGAGGCGCGGCTGAAGGTCTTCCAGGAGTGCACGGTCACGCGGGTGCTGAAGGACGGCGACCGGGTCAGCGGAACCTTCTGCTACGACCGGGAGTCGGGCCGGTTCTTCGTGCTCGAAGCACCCGGCGTGGTCCTCGCGACCGGCGGCATCGGCAAGTCGTTCAAGGTGACGTCCAACTCCTGGGAGTACACGGGCGACGGACACGCGCTCGCGCTGCTGGCCGGGGCGCCGCTGCTGAACATGGAGTTCGTGCAGTTCCACCCGACGGGCATGGTCTGGCCGCCGTCGGTCAAGGGCATCCTCGTCACCGAGTCCGTGCGGGGCGACGGCGGGGTGCTGCGCAACTCCGAGGGCAAGCGGTTCATGTTCGACTACATCCCCGATGTCTTCAAGGAGAAGTACGCGCAGTCGGAGGAGGAGGGCGACCGCTGGTACGACGACCCGGACCACAACCGCCGGCCCCCCGAGCTGCTCCCGCGCGACGAGGTCGCCCGCGCCATCAACTCCGAGGTCAAGGCGGGCCGCGGCTCGCCGCACGGCGGTGTCTTCCTGGACGTGTCGACGCGCATGCCCGCCGAGGTCATCAAGCGCCGGCTGCCGTCGATGTACCACCAGTTCAAGGAGCTGGCGGACGTCGACATCACCGCCGAGGCGATGGAGGTCGGGCCCACCTGCCACTACGTGATGGGCGGCATCGCGGTGGAGTCCGACAGCGCGGCCGCGCGCGGGGTGCCGGGGCTCTACGCCGCGGGTGAGGTCGCGGGCGGCATGCACGGCTCCAACCGGCTGGGCGGCAACTCCCTGTCCGACCTGCTCGTCTTCGGGCGCCGGGCGGGGCTGCACGCGGCGCGGTACGCGTCCGGGCTCGCCGCGCGGCCCGCGGTGGACGAGGCGCAGGTGGACGCCGCGGCGGCCGAGGCGCTGCGGCCCTTCAGCGCCGAGGGGCGGCAGGCCGGGGCGGCCCCGGAGAATCCGTACACCCTGCACCAGGAGCTCCAGCAGACCATGAACGACCTGGTCGGCATCATCCGCCGCGAGGCCGAGATGGCGCGGGCCCTGGACAAGCTGGCGGAGCTGCGGGTGCGGGCCCGGCGGGCCGGGGTCGAGGGCCACCGCCAGTTCAACCCCGGCTGGCACCTCGCGCTCGACCTGCGCAACATGCTCCTGGTCAGCGAGTGCGTGGCGCGGGCCGCCCTGGAGCGCACGGAGAGCCGCGGCGGCCACACCCGCGAGGACCACCCGGCGATGAGCCGCGAGTGGCGGCGCGCCAATCTGCTGTGCCGGCTCGCGGACCCCACCGAGGGGCTGGCGGGGACCGACGCCGTGCACGGCCAGATCGACCTCGACCGCGTGACGACCGAGCCCATCCGCCCGGACCTGCTCGCCCTCTTCGAGATGGAGGAGTTGGTCAAGTACCTGGCTGAAGAGGAGCTGTACGAGTGAGTGCGAGTTCGTACGAGGCGCGGTTCAGAATCTGGCGCGGGGACGCGGACGGGGGCGGCCTGAAGGACTTCGGGGTCGAGGTCAACGAGGGCGAGGTGGTCCTCGACATCGTCCACCGCCTCCAGGCCACCCAGGCCCCCGACCTGGCGGTGCGCTGGAACTGCAAGGCGGGCAAGTGCGGTTCGTGCTCGGCGGAGATCAACGGCCGGCCCCGGCTGATGTGCATGACGCGCATGTCGGTCTTCGGCCGTGACGAGGTGATCACGGTGACGCCGCTGCGGGCGTTCCCGGTGGTGCGGGACCTGGTGACGGACGTCGGCTTCAACTACACGAAGGCGCGGGAAGTGCCGGCCTTCGTGCCGCCCGAGGGGCTCGGGCCCGGCGAGTACCGCATGCGGCAGGTCGATGTGGACCGCTCGCAGGAGTTCCGCAAGTGCATCGAGTGCTTCCTGTGCCAGGACACCTGCCATGTGGTGCGTGACCACGAGGAGAACAAGGCGGCCTTCGCCGGGCCGCGCTTCCTGATGCGGGTCGCCGAGCTGGACATGCATCCGCTGGACGCGGCGACACAGGCCGGCCTGGACCGCAAGCGCACCGCGCAGGACGAGCACGGGCTCGGCTACTGCAACATCACCAAGTGCTGTACGGAGGTGTGCCCCGAGGGGATCAAGATCACGGACAACGCGCTGATCCCCTTGAAGGAGCGGGCCGTCGACCGCAAGTACGACCCGCTGGTGTGGCTGGGGAACAAGATCCGGCGGCGGGGGGAGTAACCGCCGGAGCCCGCCTCCGGGGGCGGGCTCGTCAGGCCGGCGGGCGGCCGTGGGCGGCGGGCGGTCGCGCTGCCTGGCGTTCCGCGTGGTGCAGCCAGTGGAGGTACCAGGGGGCGAAGGTGAGGCGGCCCGGTCCGCCGATGGGTTCGACCGGGAGCAGGCCTTCGGCGGCCGCCCTCGCGTCATGCCACATCGTGCCGCGCGCGGGGCCGGTGAGGGCGAGCAGCGTGTAATAGCCGCAGCCCTGGGAGCTCACGCAGAGCGTGCCCTCGGACAGGGCGTCCAGGAGTTCGTCCTCGCGGGTGTCCCAGGCGTGGAGGTCGCGGCGGAACCGTTCCTCGTCCGCCGCCGTGTCGCCGTAGTCCGCGCGCCGGGGCTGCGCCTCCTGGTGGGCGGCCAGTTCGCGGGTGCGTTCGGGGCGGAAGAGGAGTGCGGAGTGGTCGCTCGCGGGCGGCGCGTCCCGCTCGGGATGCGTGCCCGGCTCGACCGGCGCGTCCCGCTCGGGATGCGTGCCCGGTTCCACGGGGGCGTCCGGCTCGACCGGCCGCACGGGGAACAGGCCGTAGTCGGGGCCGGCCCCGCCCGCGCCGACCTCCAGGAGGAAGGCGCGGTACTCCGCGGGGAAGGTCACGCCGCGGTGCCGTTCGACCGCGGCGACCTGTTCCTCCGTCAGCACGGGGAGCAGCTCGAACCGGTGGCCGTACGTGTGGAAGTCCGCGCCGAACACCGCCTGCCAGTTCGGCGCCGAGCGCAGGGCGAGCACGCGTTCCCGTACCCCTGTCCAGACACCGCTCATCCCCGTCCCTCCCCCGCGCGGGCCCACCCCTGGGGCGTCCGCACGTGATCACCGTACCTAGCGGGGCGTGCTGTCGTCCGGCGTGAACGGACCGCCGTGGCCCGGCACGATCAGGTCGGCGGCCTCGACGACCCGCTGCCGGGAGGCGCGCAAAACCTCGCGGTCCGGGGCGACCGGGTCGTCCGTCGGGCCCTGCGCGTGCCACCACAGGTCGCCGGCGAAGGCCACCACGCCCTCGTCCGTCCCCGCGAGCAGCGTGATGTCCTCGGTGCTGTGGCCCGGGGTGCGGATCAGCCGGAGCGAGGGGGTGAGTTCGTGCCCCTCCGCGTCGCGGTTGCTCCACTGGTCGCCGCGGTACTCCACCTTGTGGTCGTGCACCCGGGCCCGCCCGAAGAGGCCCACGTTCATGGTGTTGTCGGGGTGGTGGTGGCTGAGCACCACGTCGGTGATGTCGTCGGGGCCGAGCCCCAGTTCCGCGAGGGGGGCGAGGATGTCGTCGCGGCTCGCGACCATGCCCGGGTCGAAGATCACGTGCCGTCCGGCGTCGGCTATGTAGGAGACGGTGGCGGCGACTCCGGGGCCGGTGGAGCCGACGTAACCGGTGGTCAGGATCGTGTACACGGCGCTGCGGCCGAGCGGTGCGTCTGTCATGTCCTTGATCCTGCCGGGCGGGATGTGCGGGTACGAGTGGCACAGCTGCCGCTGATCGCAGGATTGCTGCCACGGTGTCAGACTGCACGCGTGCCTCCCTTCGAGACCATCGCCGCGTACACCCCGCCCGGAGTCGGCATGCTCGCCGTCGGCATCGTCAGCGAGGTGTTCGGTCCGCACGGCGAGGCCGTGCCCGGCTTCGACTTCGCGCTGTGCGCCGACCGGCCGGGGGCCGTGCCCACCGATCTCGGCGTGCCGCTGAGCATCGCGCACGGCCTGGACCGGCTCGCCCGCGCCGATCTGGTCATCGCCCTGCCGGGGGCCGGCTTCCGCACCCCGCCCCCGCCCGCCGTGCTCGACGCGCTGTCGGCCGCCCACGAGCGCGGCGCGCTGGTCGCGGCCCACTGTGTCGGCGCCTTCGCCCTCGCCGCGGCCGGGCTGCTCGACGGGCGGCGGGCCACCACCCACTGGCGGTTCGCCGACCTGCTCGCCCGCCGCCACCCGGAGGTCTCCGTCGAACCGGACGCCCTCTACGTCGACGAAGGACGCGTCGTCACGGGCGCGGGCGCCGCCGCCGGCTTCGACCTCTGCCTGCACCTGCTGCGCCGCGAGCACGGGGCGGCGATGGCCAACGCGGTCGCCCGGGACGTGGTGCTGCCCGCGCACCGCGACGGCGGGCAGGCGCAGTACCTGGCCGCCCCCGCCCCCGAGGACTGCCGGGACGAGCGGCTCGCCGAGGTGCTCGCCTGGGCCCGCGCGAACCTCCACGAGCCGCTGCCCGTCGCGGAACTGGCCCGGCGCGCCATGATGAGCAAGCGCTCCTTCGCCCGCCGCTTCACCGCCGCGACCGGCACCACCCCGCACGCCTGGCTGCGCAGCCTGCGGCTGAGCGGCGCCGAGGAGCTCCTGGAGACCACGGACCTGCCGGTCGAGGAGATCGCCCGCCGCGTCGGATACGGCAGCGCGGCCGTGCTGCGCGAGCAGTTCGTGCGCCGCCGCGGGGTGCCGCCCCGCTCTTACCGCCGCTCGTTCGGCGGCACGCCCTGACGCTCCCGCGCCCCTGGGCCCGGGGGCGCGCTTCCCAGGTCGCGGCACCCCGGAGGGGGTCATACGCTCCCCCATGTGACGCCGACCCCGTCCGGAGCCTCGCGGGCAGCCGCGGTCGCCGTGGCCGTGCTGCTCGCCTGGTGTGCGCTGCCGTGCCCCTCGCCCGCCGTCGCCGAGGACCCCGTCACGCTCTCCCGCACCGGCCGGACCACCGACCGGGTGGGCGCCCTCGGGGACCGTGCGGAGGCCGCCGAGCGGGCCCTGGACCGGCTCTACGACGACCGCGCGGTACAGCTCTTCGTCGTGTACGTACGTGATTTCTCCGGCCGTTCCGCGCAGGGCTGGGAAACCACCGCCGAGCGCAACGGCCTGGGCCCGGACGACGTACTGCTCGCCGTCGCCACCCACGACCGGCAGTTCGCCTACTCCGTGGACGACGACTCACGGCTCAGTGACGCGCGGCTCCGGAAGGTCGCCACCACCGCGATCCGGCCCGCCCTGCGCGAGAACGACTGGGCCGGGGCCGCCATCGGCGCCGCGAACGGCTACCGGGCACTCCTCGCGGGCGACCCCGTGCCGGTCCCGTCCCTCACCCCGGGGGCGGCCGACCCCGGCGGGGGCGGTTCCGGCGGTGACGAGTCCGTGGCCGGTGACCTGGTGCTGCCCGTGCTGGCGGCCGGCGCGGCCGGGGTCGCCGCGACGGTCGCCCACCGGCGGCGCAAGAAACGGCTCACGACGCGTACGACACCGGGCGGCGGCCAGGGCGCGGGGGGCGGTGCGGGCGGGCGTGCGGGCGGCCGGGCGGGCAAGGACCTGACGCCGCTGCCCGAGCTGGACAAGTGGGCCCGGCTGCTCCTCGTGGAGAGCGACGACGCGATCCGTACGAGCACCGAGGAACTGGGCTTCGCGACCGCGCAGTTCGGTGAGGAAGCGGTCAGGCCCTTCGGTGAGGCGCTGGCGTACGCGCAGGCGGAGCTGACGGCGGCGTTCCGGCTGCGGCAGGAGCTGGACGACGCCTACCCCGAGGACGAGCCGACCCGGCGCCGCATGCTGGACGAGATCCTCGCGCGCTGCGCGGCGGCCGACCGCCTGCTGGACGAGCAGAGTGCCGCCTTCGACGAGCTGCGCGCCCTGGAGAAGAACGCCGCCGGGGCCCTGGAGCACACCGAGGCGGTGTTCCGGCAGATCGCGGCGCGTACGAGTGCCGCCGCGGACACTTTGGCGGGGCTGCGCTGGACGTACGCGGCGACCGCCACCGTGGCCGTGGTCGGCCATGTCGAGCAGGCCAAGGACCGCCTCGTCTTCGCCACCACGCACCTCAACGCGGCCCGGCAGTCGCTCGACGCGGGCGAGGGCGGCGCGGCGGCCGTGCATCTGCGGGCCGCCGAGGGCGCCGTCGACCAGGCGGGCACCTTCGTGGCCGCCGTCGACCGCCTGGCCGGTGAACTGGCGCAGGCCGCCGAGCGGCTGCCGGCCGCGCTCGCCGAGACGGAGGCCGACCTCGCCGACGCGCGCGGCCTCCTCGACGGCACCGCGGCCGGGGCGCCCACGGCGGACCTGCGGGGCCGCGTCGCCCGCGCCGAGGCGGTGGCCGCCGAGGTGCGGGGGCAGCTCGCGGCCGGCCCCCACGACCCGATCGCCGCCCTGCGCCGCGTGGAGGAGGCCGACGCGGCGCTCGACGCGGCGCTGGCGGGCGCCAGGGAGCGCGAGGTCACCGACCGGCGCTCCCGTGACCTGCTCGGCCAGGCCCTGCTCACCGCGCGCAGCGCCGTCGGGGCGGCCATGGACCACGTCACCACGCATCGCGGTGCCGTCGGCAGCGAGGCCAGGACGCGGCTGGCCGAGGCCGGGCGGCTCCTGGCGCGGGCGGAGGCCGCCGAGGACGGGGACGCCGCGGCCGCGCTCGCGGCGGCCCAGCGGGCGGACTCCCTGGCCCGGCAGGCACACCGGCTCGCCGAGCGGGACGTGCGCGGCTACGGCAACCCCTACGGAGGTCTCGGCTCGCGCGGCGGGGGCATGGGGGGCGCGGTCCTCGGCGGGATCATCCTGGGCGAGCTGTTCGGGGGCGGGGGGCGCGGGGGCGGCGGCTACGGAGGCGGTGGCTTCGGGGGTGGTGGCTTCGGCGGGGGCGGGCCGGGGAGCTTCGGCGGCGGGGGGACGCGGGGCCGCCGGGGCGGGGGCGGCAGGTTCTGAGGCCCGGCGGCACATCGCGTACGTCCCTCTCGACCCTCGACCCTCGTATCAGGAGGACCAGGCCATGACGAAGCAGACCGTCCTCGGCCGTGTGGGCCGGCTCGCCAAGGCGAACGTCAACGCGCTCCTCGACCAGGCCGAGGACCCCCAGAAGATGCTCGACCAGCTGATCCGCGACTACACGGACAACATCCGGGAGGCCGAGGAGGCGGTCGCCACGACCATCGGCGACCTGCGGATGCTGGAGCAGGACCACAAGGAGGACGGGGCCCGGCAGGCGGGGGTGGGTCAGAAGAGGCTCAGGAGGGCTTCTGCCGCGTCCATTGGTTCGGTTTCGCCGTCGGGGAGGGGGAGTTCGAACCACACCGTCTTGCCGCGTGGTGTCCTGCGCGAGCCCCACGCGGCGCTGAGCAGGCCGACCAGCTGGAGGCCGCGCCCGCCCTCGTCGGTGTCGCGGGCCCGGCGGCGCCGGGGCTGGACGAAGCCGCCGTCCCAGACCTCGCAGACCAGGGTGCGGTCGAGCAGCAGGCGCAGCCTGATCTCGCCCTCGCCGTACCGCAGGGCGTTGGTGACCAGCTCGCTGACCAGCAGTTCCGCGTTGTCGCAGAGCTGCTCCAGGTCCCAGGCGCGCAGTTGGTCGCAGGCCAGTTCCCGGGCGCGGCCCACCGACTTGGGGTCGCGCGGCAGCGTCCAGTCGCCGACATGCTCGGCGGGCAGGCCCTGGACGCGGGCCATGAGGAGCGCGATGTCGTCCTCGCCGTGGTGGGTGTGGAGGCTGTTCAGGACGTGGTCGCAGACGTCCTCCAGGGCGGGCGGCGCGTCGCCGAGGGCCCGTACGAACGCGTTCAGGCCCTCGTCCAGCGGGTGGTCGCGGGATTCGACGAGGCCGTCGGTGTAGAGCGCGAGGAGGGCGCCCTCGGGCAGTTCGACCTCGACGTCCTCGAAGGGTTCGCCGCCGACGCCGAGCGGCAGGCCCGGGGGTACGTCGAGCATGAGCGCGAGCCGGTCGGGGTCCCCGGACTCGACCAGGACGGGCGGCAGATGTCCGGCGTTGGCGAACGTACAGCGCCGGGTGACGGCGTCGTAGACCGCGTAGACGCAGGTGGCGAGGTAGACCTCGCTGAGGTCGGCGTCGGCCGTCTTGCGGGCCGCGCGGGTGTTCTGCTGGGGGCCCGCGGGGTTGCCGAGGCCGCGGGCGATCTCGTCGAGCGCGGAGAGCACCTCGGCCGGTTCGAGGTCGAGCAGGGCGAGGGTGCGCACGGCGGTGCGCAGCTCGCCCATGGCGACGGCGGCGCGCAGCCCGCGCCCCATGACGTCGCCGACGACCAGCGCGGTGCGGTGGCCGGGCAGTTCGATGACGTCGAACCAGTCGCCGCCGACCTCCGTGGCCGCGTTGCCCGGCAGGTAGCGGCAGGCGATGTCCAGGCCGGAGGCCTCGGGGTCGCCGGGCGGGAGCAGGGACCGCTGCAGTATCAGCGCGCGCTCGTGCTCGCGGCGGTAGAGGCGGGCGTTGTCGATGCAGACGGCGGCGCGCGCGGCCAGCTCGACGGCGAGCGCGCGGTCGCGCTCGCCGAAGGGCTCGCTGCCCTTGGTACGGGAGAACTGGGCGAGGCCGACCACCGTGTCGTGGGCGACCATCGGCACGGCGAGGGTGGACTGGATGAGCCCGCCGGTGAGGCGGCTCGCGGACTCCTCGTCCCGGGCGCTGGTCAGCCGGGGCCGGGCGGCGCGCAGGGCCTCGGCGCAGGGCGAGGTGAACGGGAAGCGGTGCACGGCCCCGACGGCGACGGGCGCGCCGCCGTCCGGGAACGGCACGTCGGCGACGGCGCTGGCGTAGGCGACCCGGCGTAGTTCCGCGCTGCCGTCGGCGAGGCCGGGCGGTGCCTCGTCGCCGGCGAGCAGGCCTTGGTAGAGGTCGACGGAGGCGAGGTCGCAGAAGCCGGGGACGGTGACGTCGAGGAGTTCGCGGGCGGTCGTCTCCAGGTCGAGGGAGTTGCCCATGCGGGCGCCCGCCTCGTTCAGGAGGGCGAGGTTGCGGCGGGCCTGGGCGGCCTCGCGGGCGGCGGCGTGCCGCCGGGTGACGTCGGTGCCGAGGCCCGCGACGCCGATGGGGCGGCCCGCGCCGCTGTGCACGCGGTAGAGGTCGATCGACCAGTGCCTGCGCTCGGTGCTGCCGGGCGCCGGGCCCACGATCTGCATGTCCGTCACCGCTTCGCCGGTCTCCAGGACCCGCTTCAGGGCGGCGGCCATGCGGTCGGCCTCGTGGCGCGGGAGATAGTCGTGGACGGTGCGGCCGCGGTGGTCCTCGGCGCCGCCGCCGAAGACGTCGGCGAACCGGCGGTTGGCACGCTGGACGCGCAGATCCGTGCCGAACAGCAGGAAGCCGAAGGGAGATTGTCCGAAAATGGCCTGCGAGGCGGCGAGGTCCGTCTCGATCCGCCGCAGCGCCCGGACGTCGACGACGATGCAGACCGCGGCCCGCTCGCCGTCCCGCGTCCCGGTCGGCATGACGTAGACCTCGGCGACGCCCTCCGTGACGGGCTCCCGGCCGGGGCCGGCGGCTGCCGCGTCCGCGGGCAGGCGGAAGGGGACGACGCCCGTCCACTCCCGCCCGTCGAGGATCTCCGCCATCTTCCGGTGGCCGCCCGCGCGCAGCTCCGGCGGCACGAAGGCCTCGATGGGGTCCTTGCCGACGGCGTCCCGCGCGGCCACGCCGAACAGGCGCTCGGCCCGGGCGCTCCACTGGTCGACGAGGCCGTCGGGGCCGATCGAGAACGAGGCGACCTGGATGTGGTCGTATATCGACCCGGGCGGGCTGCTCCGCCAGGTCTCGTCGACGGACCCCGCACCGGAGCCGGCCCCCTGACCGGCGCCGGACCTGTCGCCGGAGCCGGACCTGTCGCCGGGGGCGGGCAGCCCGCCGGAGCCGGGCGCACCGCCCGACGGCTCCTCGGGCTCCGTCGCCTTCGCTGGTATCTCGCTCACGCGAACCGTCCCCTCCAGCTCACCGCGTCCGGCACCGGTCACCGCGTACGGCTGACCGCAGTATCCAGCACTACGGACCAGCGCCACACGGCGTTCACGATCACAGCACGGACTCGACGCTTTTTGGCCCGTGCGGCTCTTGTGCCCGACGCTCTACGCACACTGCCAGTCTTCTAACCCGGCAGCGCCAGCTCGAACCACACCGTCTTGCCCGTCCTGCCCGTACGGCCCGGCCGGGTACCCCAGCGGCGCGAGGAGCGGGCCACCAGCTGGAGCCCGCGCCCGCCCTCGTCGTCGAGGGCCGCGACGCGCTCCAGGGGCGGGTCGGGCAGCGGGTCGGACACCTCCACGAGGAGCGTCCCCAGGGGATCGGCGGGGCGTACGAGGCGTACGCCGATGGGACCGGAGGCGTGCCGCAGGGAGTTGGTGACCAGCTCGCTGACGAGCAGGGCGGTGACGTCGCCGAGGGGCGCGAGACCCCAGGTCCCGAGCTGGTCGCGGACGACGGCGCGGGCGGTGCGGACGGCGCCGGGGTCCGCGGGGAAGTCCCACTCGGCGCAGTCGCCTTGGATGTCGATCACGCCGATCACTTCCAGACCAGAGGCAGAACCTGTCCGGTTTCGGGTGGTTAATGGGCACATACCCGATATCACGGCGGCTCTACCGCGCACTGGGGCGCACTGTGGCACGAACGGCGTAGGCGGAGTCAGCGCGTGGTGTGCGGAAGGGCGAGCGCCGCCGTCACCGCGGGCACGTCGGCGGCCAGCCAGTCGACCGACCACACCTGGTCAGGGGCGAGCCAGCGCAGTTCGTCGTGATCCTGGAGGGGGTGGGCCACGCCCGAGACGAGGCGGGCCCGCCACACCCGAAGGACGTACCCCTTGGGGAGCGGCCATTCGCCCGGCACCCGCTCGGTGATCTCCGCCTCGACGCCCAACTCCTCGCGCAGCTCGCGCGCCAGCGCGTCCTCGCACCGCTCGCCGGGCTCGACCTTGCCGCCCGGCAGCTCCCAGCCGCCCGCCAGCTCGGGGGGCGCGCTGCGCCGCGCGGCGAGCAGGCGTCCGTCGTCGTACAGGGCAGCGCCCACCACGATGCGTTCGTTCATGCGCCGGAGCCTAGAGGGCGGCCGGCGGGCAGGGGCGGGGCGGTCAGGCGTTCTGGTTGAGCTTCTCGATCCAGTACAGCTGCTTGTTCCCGCGCCCGTCGAGGCTGTCCGCGATCTTCTGGGCCTCCGCCTTCGTCGCGTACCTGCCCACGCGATAGCGGTTGCCGTTGTCGTCCTGCCGTATGACGAGCCAGGGCAGCAGATCCGTCCCGTCGTTCATCGCGCCCCTCCGCTCGCCGGCCCCGGCGCGCGCCACGCCTCGATCACCAAGGAAACCGCACTCCGCATATGCCCGAGCCTACGCCCGACCTTTACTCAGCGGATACGCGTTTGCACGAAGAGATACCCGTCAGGGGCGGCGGAGGTAGGCAATCGGCCACGGTGCGCGCGGGCGCGGCCGCCGGCGCGCGGGGTCACTTCACGGGGAGGTGGTACGCGATGCGGTAGCGGTCGGCGGGGACCACGATGTCGGCGGTCTCGACCGGGCGGCCCGAGGCGTAGTACGTCCGCGAGACGACGAGGACGACATGGCCGGGGACGCCGCCGAGGGCCGTCAGCTCCTCCGCGAGGCCGGGGCGGGCGCCGACCTCCTCCGCGACGTTGTCCACCACCACGTCGATGGCCGCCATCCGCTCCACCACGCCGCAGCCGCCCAGCGGGCCCTCCTCGGGGAGCATCACGGGGGTGCGGCCGGTGACGGCGAGGGGCTCCCAGGACGTGGAGAGCATCATGGCCTCCCCTCCGTCCCGGAAGACGTACTTGGTGCACATGACGCGCTCGCCGGCGCGGATGCCGAGGCGCTCGGCGATGGCGGCGCTCGCGTCGGCCTGCTCGCTGCGGGACTCCCAGGTGCCGCGCGCGCCCTCGGCGGCCTGCTCCTGGCGGAAGGGGGTGGAGCCGCCGTCCACCGCGCGGTAGCCCGTGCGGGCGATCTTGCGGGGGACGGGGCGCTCACGCACATACGTGCCCGAACCGGAGCGGCCCTCGACCAGGCCCTCGGCCATCAGGACCTTGCGCGCCTCCAGGGCGACCGTGTCGGACACGCCGTACTCCTCGCGGATCCTGGCCTGCGAGGGGAGGCGGGTGTGCGGCGGCAGCGAACCGTCGGCGATCTTCTTGCGGAGATCACCCGCGACCCGCAGATACGCCGGCTGCTCACCGAAAGTCACTGGCCACTCCCATCAGGTTGACAGACAGCTACAGCCTGGCAACCGTGGGTTGTCGCCCGCAACCCAAGGCCAAGGAATCACTCGAAGTGATGATTTCTGACCCCGCAGGTCTTTACGCAGGACGCTTGCCCGGATATGCCTCTCGCCCTCGCGGCGGGCCAGGGGTGGGGGACCTGAGCCGTGCCACGAGGGCGAGCGGGTCATCCGGGGGCGAGGTCACTCAGAACTGCAGACCCCAGGAGTCGATCTTGCCGGTGTCCTGCGCCGCGTTGTCGCTGACGCGCAGTTTCCACGTGCCGTTGGCCGTCTCCGAGGAGGCGTTCACGGTGTACGTGGTGTTGATGTTGTCCGCGCTGCCGCCGGTGCCGTACGCCTTGAGGGTGTAGGCGGTGCCGTCGGGGGCGATCAGCTGGACCTGGAGGTCGCCGATGTAGGTGTGCTGGATGGTCACCGGCACGCTCAGGGCCGCGGGCGCGTTGCCCGCGACGCCGGTCACGGTCACGGGCGACTCGGCCGTGGCGTTGTCCGCGATCGCGTAGTCGGTGTCGTTGGTGAACTTCGGGCCGGGCGGGTTCGTGGTGCCGCCGGTCACGTTCAGCAGGCGGTTGGGCGAGCCGGTGCCGGGGTTGGTGACGACGCCGGTGGAGGCGGCGTTGACCAGCGCGGTGGAGACCTGCGCCGGGGTCGCCGAGGGGTTCTGGCCGACGTAGATCGCCGCCGCGCCCGCCACGTGCGGGGAGGCCATCGACGTACCGGAGATGGTGTTGGTCGCCGAGTCACCGGTGTTCCACGACGAGGTGATCGAGGAGCCGGGGGCGAAGATGTCGAGGACGCTGCCGTAGTTGGAGTAGCTGGCCCTGGCGTCGGTGTTGGTCGTGGCGCCGACGGTGATGGCCTCCGTCACGCGCGCGGGCGACTTGGTCGAGGCGTCGGTGGACTCGTTGCCCGCCGCGACCGCGTAGGTGATGCCGGACGCGATGGAGTTGCGTACGGCCGTGTCGAGGGCGCTGTCGGCGCCGCCGCCGAGCGACATGTTGGCGACGGCGGGCTTGACGGCGTTCTTGGTCACCCAGTCGATGCCCGCGACGACCTGGGCGGTGGTGCCCGAACCCTGGTTGTTCAGCACGCGGACGCCGACGACCTTGGCCTTCTTCGCGACGCCGTGCAGGGTGCCCGCGACGGTGCCGGCGACGTGCGTGCCGTGGCCGTGGCCGTCCTGCGCGGTGTTGTCGTTGTCGATGGCGTCGTAGCCGTAGGAGGCGCGGCCGCCGAAGTCGCTGTGGGTGACGCGCAGGCCCGTGTCGATGACGTACGCCGTGACGCCCTCGCCCGCGGAGTCCGGGTAGGTGTACTTCTGGTCCAGCGGGAGCGCCTTCTGGTCGATGCGGTCCAGGCCCCAGGAGGGCGGGTTGCTCTGGGTCGCGGAGACAGTGAACGTCCGGTTCTGGACGACGGCGTCGACCGCCGGGTCCGCGGCGAACCGCTTCGCCTCGGCCTCCGTCAGCTCCACCGCGTAGCCGTTGAGCGCCCTGTCGTAGGTGCGCTCGATCTCGGCGCCGTACCGCTGGGCGAGGGCCTTGCCGGCGGCCGAGCGCGCCTTCGGGGCGTCCTTGCCGAGGCTCACGATGTAGCTGTTCTTGATCGTGCCGGGGGCGCCGGCGTTCTCGATCCTGCCTTCGGCGCGGTCCGGCCGGGCGTCGGCGGGGACGGCGGAGACGACGCCGAGGGCGAGGGCCGCGACCGCTGTCGCGCTGATCCCGGCCAGTCTTCGGCGGGCATGACGCATCACTGCCATCTGAGGGGTCCTCCTCAATAGGTGGTGCGCTGGTGGGGGAAGTCGAACGGGTGGTGCCCACACGCGCGGAGGCGTCCATGTGATCGTCAGGGGCATGTCAATACGGGCGTACGCGTATGCCGTCCGACCCCACGGGGCCCGCCTCCGTCGGGACGAAAGATTGGCTGATCCATAGGAATCCCACAAGGCCCACGACCGGATGGGCCCCGCCCGCCCCACCTCGTCGGCCTCATCCGCCCCACGACTGGTCTGACGTGGCGTCAGACATGGCTGATTCGGGGGTGCGTGGGCGGTCGGCCTGACGCAAAGGCGGTACGGGTACGGCCTAGCCTGCGCGCATGACCGTCATGAACCATGCGGGCCCCGCGGCCGCGCTGCCCGACTGCTTCTGCCCCGTCGACGGGACCCGCGTCCTCGCCGGCTCGCTCGAATGGGCCTGTCCGCTCTGCCGCGGCCCCCTCGACCTGGACTTCTCCCCCACCCCGGCGCCGCTCACGTCCCTGGCCGGCCGCGTCAACTCGCTGTGGCGGTACGCCGAGTGCCTGCCGCTGCCCCTGCCCGCGATCTCCCTCGGCGAGGGCCGTACGCCCTTGGTGGAGCTGACCGGCGGCGTGCGGGCCAAGGTGGACTTCCTGATGCCGACGCTCTCCTTCAAGGACCGGGGCGCGGTCGTGCTCGCCGCCCTCGCGCACCGCCTCGGGCCCGACCTGGTCATCGCCGACAGCAGCGGCAACGCGGGCACGGCCCTCGCCGCGTACTGCGCCCGGGCCGGGCTGCCCTGCACCGTGTACGTCCCCGCCGGCACGTCGGCCAAGAAGCTGGAGCAGATCGGCGCGCACGGGGCGCGGCTCGAAGTGGTCGACGGCGACCGCGAGGCGACGGCCCGCGCGGCCCGGGCCGCCGCCGACCTGCCCGGCACGTTCTACGCCTCGCACGTCCACAACCCCTACTTCCTCCAGGGCACCAAGACCTACGTCCACGAACTGTGGGAGGACCTCGGCGGCCGGCTGCCCGACACCCTCGTGCTGCCCGTCGGCAACGGCACGCTGCTGCTCGGCGCCGCGCTCGCGGTGCGGGAACTGCACGCGGCGGGGCTCATCGCGAAGGCTCCGGCGCTGTACGCGGTGCAGGCCGCGGCGGTCGCCCCGCTCGCCGCGGCCTGGCGGGCCGGCGCCGACGACCTGGTGGGCGAGACGCCGGCGGCGCCCACCACGGCGGAGGGCATCGCGATCCCCCGCCCGCCCCGGGCGCGGCAGATCCTGCGGGCCGTACGCGATTCGGGCGGCGCCTTCCTCACCGTGACGGAGGAGCAGGTGGCCGCCGCCCAGCGGGATCTGGCCGCACGCGGCCTGTACGTCGAACCGACCGGCGTCGCCTGCTGGGCCGCCGTCCGGGACGGGGCGCTCGGCGAGCACTCGGCGGTGGTCCCGCTGTGCGGCGCGGGAGCGCGGACGGGGCTCGCGGCCGCGGCGCTCGCCTGACGCCGGGCACGGGGTGAGCGCGCCGCCGAAGGACGCCGGTCCATGGAGCGGTTCCGCTGCGTGATCCATCTGTGCGGCGCGCCCACGACGGACATCACGACGTCGCGTCAGGAGTGCGCGGAGTACGCCGGGATGTTCGGCTGGCACAGCACGGAGGTCATCGAGGAGCGCGTGGGGCTGCTGCCGCCGCACGGACGCGACGGGCTGGAGCGGGCCGTCGAGCGGGTGCGCAGCGGCGACGCCGGGGCGGTGCTCACCGCGTGGCGGTCGATGATCTCCTCGGTGCCCCAGGAGTACGACGAGGTGGCGCGCGAGATCGAGCGGGCCGAGGGCTTTCTGCACGTCAAGGGGGCGCCGCGCCGCGAGCGGGGCACGGCGTGACGTTCGCGCCGGCCACCGCGCGGCCGTGGCGGGACGCGTGGCCGCTCGTCGCGCGGACGGACGACGGCAACCGGTGGGTGGCCGGCACCTGTTGGCTGTACTGCCGACGCCAGGGCGTGCGCGTGCTGTGGGTCGGCTCCGTCCGTACGCCCGGTGCGACGGGCGACCTGTACGCGTGCGGTGCTTGTGTCGCGGAACTCGACCACATGGTGCGCGTCCAGTCACACGGCCGGGATCGGGTCACCGACCGCGCCGTGTGAGCCGGACATGCCGGGAAGGGCTGTCAGCGGTGCGGTGCGACCAGCACCGCGTGTCCCACCTCGGAGAGCATCGGCAGGTCCGAGACGTCGTCGCCGTAGCCGTAGCAGTCGGCCGGGTCGATGTGCGCGTGCCGGGAGAGCAGTTCGCGCACCAGGCGGCGCTTCTCGTCGCCGATGACCGGGGCGCCGAGGAGCGCGCCGGTGTAGACGCGGCCGCACCGCTCCGGGCGCGCGCACAAGACGTGTTCGGCGCCGACCGCCTCGGCGAGGGGTTCCAGGAGGGGCCGGAACGAGCCGGAGACCAGGGCGATGGTGGCGCCCTCGGCGCGGTGCCGCCGCAGCTCGGTGACGACGTCGCGGACGTAGAAGCCCTCGGCGGCGCTGCGTTCGGCGAACCAGCGGCGGGCCCACTCCTCGACCGCCGCCACGGGCTCGCCCCGCCAGGCCCGGTAGTAGGCGCGGTTGGCCTGCGCCCTCGGCAGGCCCGCCGCCGATCTCGCGAGGAGGTCCTCGCGGAGCCGGGCGGCGCGCAGAGTACCCTCGGCGCCGTGGCGGCCCGTCGCGTAGTAGGCGTGGAAGTCGAAGAGGCTCTTGCCGGTGATCAGCGTCTCGTCGACGTCGGAGAAGACCAGACGGGGGCGTTCAGACCTCGGCATGGGGCACCTCCGGTGCCAGGTCCCGCGCGGTGGCGGTGACCTCGGTGAGTTCCTCGGACAGTTCGGAGAAGACGCTGCGCGCGTAGTCGACCGCCGCCTGCTCGCGGCGCAGCATCCGGTGGCCCGCCACGGTGCGCACGTCGCGGCGGCACCGCTCGACCGCGGCCGGGGCCGGCGGGCCGGCGGGGACGCCGGTGCGGTGCAGCCGCTCCACCGCGCGGGCGAGCAGCCCGACGACGGAGGCCGCGACGCGCCGGTTGCGGGCGACGTCCCGCTCGGTCCAGGTGGCGGCGTCGGCGCGGTGGGCGGCGTCCCGCAGCAGCAGGCCCGCGGCCTCGATCTCGTCCGCCGAGAGGGCGAGGACCCGGTGCAGCCGCAGCGCGCCCGCCTCGGGCAGGGCCAGCGCGGCGCGGGCCGCCCACCGCGACCACTCCTCGAGGGCGTGGCGCGCGGCGCCCAGCGCGGGGCCGCAGAACAGGAGGCCGCCGCCGAGCTGCGCGGGGACGGTGTGGCAGCGGGCGCGCCCGGGACCCGGCGTGCCGGCGGTCAGGTCGGCCATCAGGAAGGAGCGGTGGTGGGGTACGGGGACGGACTCGACGACGACGGTCTGGCTGCCGGTGCCGCGCATGCCGTCGGGCCGCCAGGTGTCCAGGACGGTCGCCTGGGCGCGCGGGAGGGCGAACACCCGGCAGCGGCCGACCGGTTCGCCGGGTGCGGCCGGTTCGGTGGAGGTGAGCAGCAGCCAGTCCGCGTAGTCCACGCCGCTCGCGTAGGCCCAGCTGCCGCTCAGCAGCCAGCCGTCGGGGGTGGGCGTGGCCTCGCCCGAGGCGCTCATCACCGCGGTGATCCGTGTGTCGGGCGAGTCGGCCCAGAGGTCGCGCTGGCCGTCGGGGGGCAGGTAGGCGGCGAATCTGCCGTGCGCGGCCCACAGGGCGCCGCACCACGCGGCCGAGGCGCAGCCCGCGCCGACCGTGGCGGCCGCGTCGAGGAGCGCGTCGAAGGTGCCTTCCGTGCCGCCCCAGGCGCGGGGCACGAAGTGCCGGGCGAAGCCGGCACGGGTCAGCAGCCCCGCGGTCTCCTCGTGCAACCGGTGCTCCCGGTCGGCGTGGTGGGTGTGGACGGCCGCGGACCTCGCGGCGCTCGCGACGGCGGCCGGGGACAGCGCGAGGCTGCTGGGTCGCTGATGTCCTACTGGTGAACTCTGTGACGGAAACATCTGTGGCATACACCTCTCGCACCGATTAGAATTCGTTCTTGAACGTATCTTTATGGCCGCCGGTCCCCTCGCCACTCGATCCCAGTGAAGGAGGTGTGCACCTTGCCGAAGCAAGCACGGGCCTTGCGCACATACGACGCCGTCCTGGACGCCGCCGCCTACGAGTTCGCGCGATACGGGTACGCGAACACCAACCTGCAGAAGATCGCCGATCAGATCGGCCTGACGAAGGGCGCCCTCTACGGCCACTTCTCCAACAAGGAGGAGCTGGCCGCCGTGCTCTCCACCCACCTGTCCAGCGCGGTCGAACTCCCCCTGGGTGAGGCGAGGGCCGCCACCGGCCCGGCGTTCGACCGACTGCGTACCCTCATGCTCACCCTGGGAGAGCTCTTCCAGGGCGACGTCCGTGCCCGTGCCGCGCTGAGACTGACCCTGGAGACCGCTCAGGCCTCAGGGGTCACCGCCGCCTTGCTGGAGGAGACGCACTCCGTCGTGCGCCGGCTGGTGGGCGAGGTACAGCAGGAGGGTCGCTGGGATGCCTCGGCGTCCGCCAAGGCCGTGGCCGACCTGCTCGTGGCCGCTTTCTTCGGTGTGTTCTGGATGGGCTCCGCCGGTGACCGGCCGGAGTCGGGCGGCCGGGTGGCCGCCATGTGGAACGTGCTGGCCCAGGCCCTACGGCGCAAAGCCTGTCAGTGAGGCCGGCTCGGGCCAGCGGCCCACCGCCGGCGGGGCGGGGCAGGGCCCCATGCCCGCCCACATCATGTCGGTGCGCGCCAGCAGGGTGTCCCCCTGGAGGGCCGCGACCCGCAGCCGGAAGGGGTCCGTCGCCCCGGCGCCCGGCACGCTCTGCTCGACGACGAGCCGGATCGGCGCGTCCAGCTCCGCGAAGGCCGCGCACTCCACCTGGGAGCCGACCAGCGCGAACACCTGGTCGGGCTCCTCGACCTGTTCGTGCACACAGAGGTGGCCCAGCTGCCGGAAGCCCTCCATCAGGACCATCAGCGGCACATGGTCGGTCGGGTGGTCGAAGAGCACCGCGTGGTCGCGGTCGAGGCGCAGCTGCCAGTCCCCGTCCGGCCAGCAGCGCTCCAGGACACAGTCCTTCCAGCGCAGCCGGCCCACGCGGCGCGGCGGCACGAGCGGCGTGGCCGAGGTGCTGCGCGCGACGGGGACGGGCGGGGTGTCGCCGCCCCACGCCATCCGGCGCAGCAGCCCGTACCGCCTGTCGTCCAGCACGAAGACCCGCAGGGTGCCGCTGCCGCACTGCACGCCGTCGACCAGCAGCCGGACGTCGATCCTGGCCCCCCTGGGGCGCCCCTCCTCCCAGGTCCACCGCACGTCGAGGACCACCGGGACGGGGACACCGACGATCCGCAGGGCGGCCGGGTCGGTGATGTCGAAGGACAGGTCGCGGCCGACGAAGCGGTGCCCCAGCGGGACCTCGCAGTACTCGTGGGCCACGTAGAGCAGGGCCTGGCGGATGGTCTCGGCGAACAGCATCGGATCGCTGAAACCCTGCCCGTCAGGATGGTAGAGCGCGTGATCGCGCGGCCACTGGGCCGCGACAGAGAAACGGCTGTCGCTTACGCGACAGCCGTCCGTGACGAAGACCTCCGCGATCGAGCTGCGGTGCACCAGCTCGCGCGGCACGGGTCTGAGAAAGGTGAGACCAGGGACCGTGGGATCCATTGATGAGGCCTCCCCGTTTCTGGAATCATCCGTGAGTACGACCGACATCCGAGACAACGCTTCCCCCCAAATCAGGACGAACTCTTGCCAGAGAACAGGCGTGTGAAGCCTTGCTGCCCGGGAATTAATATACCTGCGAGAAGGTATATTTCAAGGGTTGTCACCACGTGCGGTCATCATCAACCACCCCTGCGTACCGAGCAGTTGTCCGATCCGATCGACTCAGCACGATATGGAAGCCCATGAGCAAAGAACGCAAGGCACCGCTGGCCCCCCTCCCGGCCGGCTCCCTCTCCGACGACACCTCGCACCTCAAGCAGGAGCGGGCCATCCACACCCGCAGGACGATCCTGGACGCGGCGGCCTCGGTCTTCGCCGACACCGGCTTCCCCGCCGTCACCATCAAGGACGTCGCCGACAAGGCGGAGCTGACCAAGGGGGCCGTGTACTTCCACTTCGCCAACAAGGAGGCGATCGCCGTCGCCGTGGCCGACGAGTTCTACCGGCGGCTGAACGAGATCATCGCCCCCGTCCTGGACGGCGACCCGTCCTCGCCCCAGACGGTGGTGGACGTCCTGATGGCGGTGGCCTGCGGCTTCCGTGACGACGACTACATCAAGGCCGGCTCCCGGCTCCAGATCGAACGCCCCTACATCAAGGGCGACATGCCGGTGCCCTACGTGGGCTTCACCGACCTGCTGGCCGAACTCCTGGCGAACTGCGACAAGGCGGGGACGCTGGAGACCGCCGATCCGGCCGCGCTGGCCCGGGTGCTGCGGGCCGCGCTCTTCGGCGCCCAGCACATCTCCTGGGTCCAGGCCAACCGCCAGGACGTCGTCGACCGGGTGCGGGAGATCATCGATGTCTTCCTGACCACCCACCGGGTGGCGTCCTGACCCGTGTGCCGACGAGCGTACGGCTTCCGTGCGCTCACGGCCCGGCGGTCAGTCCAGGAAGGCCGCCTCGATCCAGCGGCGCACCCCGCGCGGCCGCATCCGGTGCAACGCGCCGACGGCGTCGGCCACTTGCGTGGAGCCGCCGACGGCCAGGAACTTCTCGCGCACCATCTCCGAGTGCCGCACCCGCGTGTCGGGACCGGCCGCGCCGACCGGGATGAGGCGCCCGCGCGTGACCGTGCGCCCATCGGTCAGCCGTACGGTGACCCGGGCCCCGGTGGCCTTCGTCGAGCGGGAGAAGTCCGCGCCCGCGGCGCCCAGGTCCCCGATGAGGTCCACCAGTTCGTCCCCGCCGAAGCCGCGCAGCCACGGTGTGGCCAGCGGGCCCGCCTCGCGCACCGCCTCGCCGAACGGGGCGTCGGACAGGAAGAGTTCACGGGTCATCCGCGTGTCGTGCTCCAGGCGCACGCGGCGGGCCAGCGCCCAGCGGTCGGGGTCGTCCAGCCGCGGCGAGGAGAAGTCGTCCACCGAGAACTCCCCGGTCAGCAGCGTGGTGGCGACCGGGTAGGGCACGTCGAGGACGAGCGCGCCGAGGGGGGACCCCGGCCCGTTGACGTACTGGGCGGCGCGCTCCCCCGCGAACAGCGTGTACAGCGACGCCTCCACGACGATCTCCGCCACGTCCTGCGGGCGCAGGGAGCCCAGCTCCCGGTGTATCTCCATCGCGCAGTCCACGGCGGCGTCGATGCCGGGGCCACCCGGGTGCATCTTGAACGACAGGGTGTCGGTGTGCCAGCGGCTGCCCAGCCCCTTGGCGACGGCCTGGGGCAGCGGCACGGTGGCGAAGCGGGCCAGGAAGCCGTCCTGGTGCTCGATGATGTCGGGGGCGCCGCGCAGCCCGGCGGCGGCCGCGTCACAGGCGTCCATGGCGGTGCGTACGGGCGTGAAGGTGTTGAACAGCCGGGCGTCGCTGGCCAGGAAGGCGCGCATCAGCGGCCAGTTGGGCATGGCGAAGGCCAGGCCGAAGGCGTCCTCCCACTGCGAGGCGGGCGCCCGGTCGCAGTGCAGCCGGCCGGCGACCGCGCCCGCCAGATGGGTGTGCACGGCGCTCTGCCCGCGCAGCGGACCGAGGGTCGCGGAGGCGGTGATGCGGGCCGCGCACTCGTTGGCCGCGACGACGGCGGTCAGCAGCGAGAGCCCGTCGAGCTTGCGGGCGTAGGCGAAGGCGAGGGGCACCGCGACGGTCGAGTTCGACAGATGCCCGGCGTACGCGGTGTCGTCGAGGTTGAGCCAGGAGCCGAGGGCGGCGAAGACGCCCGCCGCGGCACGCGGGTCGCGCTGCATGGGATGGCCGAACGCGGCCACGAGCTTGCGGCCCAGCGGATGGGCGAGGCCCGCCCTGATGGAGGCGACCTGCGACAGGACCTGGCTCGCGGCGAGCTTCAGGACTCGGCAGGGCACGTCCTGGGGGCGCAGCCGCGCGGCCCATCGGGAGAGTTCGCGCAGCGGTGTGTCCGTGGCGGCGCGGGCCGCCGTGGGCCGGGGCGGCTCCCACTGCTCGCACAGTGTCCGGGCCACCCGTTCGGCGAGGACTGCCGACATGTGACGCACCGTGCCTTTCCTGTGCGGGCCGGGCGGCACGGCCGCCGGGCCGGTGAGTGCCGCGGCGGCGGTACGCCGATGACGTACCGCCGCCGCGGGGGTGATCAGGCCGCGGGGACCTTGTCCAGGAAGCCGTAGACGCCCTTGATGCGGCCGTCCTCGGCGGTGACCGCGACGTCGAAGCCGATGGCGATCGGCTCGGCGCCGGGCTCGGTCACCAGGCCCCACTGGAAGCGGGCGAGGTTGTGGTGGGTGTCGACGGTGCCGATGAGCTCGAAGCCGAGGCCCTTGAACTGGTCGCGGGCGCCGGCGATGACCGCGCCGATGCCCTCGTGGCCCTCGACGGCCGCCATCGGGTCGATGTACGGGGCGTCCGCCGTGAACAGCTCGGCGATCGCCGCGGCGCGCTTGTCGGCGTCCGCCTCGTTCCAGATGGCCAGGTAGCGGGTGACGGTGTTGTTGAGGTCGCTCATGAGGACTCCTTGGAGAGAGAAAGCAGTCAGGTGGTAAGGGACATGAGGAAAGAGGGGCCGGGCGTGCGGTCAGAGCTCGTCTCGCGCCGACGCCCAGGCGGCGAGCGCTCCGGGGAGCACATCGAAGGTGGCCGAGGAGCCGATCCCGTGCTGGTACTCGCCGTCGTGCTCCAGAGGCAGCCGTCCGCCGTCGGTGCGCTCGACGGTGATCTTGCGGCCGCGTGCGTACACGGTCGCCGGATGCGCCATGTGCGCCGCCTCCAGGGTCAGTCCGGGCACCTCGGTGGCGGCGACGCCGTCACCGATGACACAGACGTCGAGCAGTCCGTCGTCGAGCACCGAGTCGGGCAGGACCAGGAACCGGCCGCCGCGGTAGCGGCCGCCCCCGACGTTGGCGAGGACGGTCGGGCCCTCGTGGACCACCTTCCCGTCCACCACGACCCGGCCCGGGTACGGGACGTAGGCCTCGGCCGTCTCGGCGAACGCGCGGGCGTACAGCTCGCGGCCGCTGAGCGCGATGCCCTTCGCGGTGATCAGCGCGTCGGCGATCACCCCGGTGCAGGCGCCCAGGCAGACGCAGTTGCCGGTCTCGGCGAGCCGCGCCAGGTCCAGGTGGCGCAGCCGGGCGCTGCCGCCCGGCCCGGAGTCGGCGAGGACCGCCTTCAGGGACTCGGTCCAGGGCTGCTCGCCCCAGAGCATCTTGTACCCGGAGTTCCCGGTGCCGCCGGGCACCACCATGAGCGCGGCGCGCCCGGCGGATTCGGCGAGGCCCTGCACCACCTCGCGGACCGTGCCGTCGCCCCCGATGGCCACGACGAGGTCCGGCGCCCCCTCGGTCCGCTCCAGGGCGCGGCGCACGAAGGCGGTCGCGTCCCCGGGGGCGGTGGTGAGGTGCCGTTCGGTGTGGGACAGGTGGGCGGAGCACAGTTCCTCGACGTCACGCACCAGTTCGGGGCTGTGGCTGCCGGATGCGGGATTGGCTATGACCAGGGCCCTGGTGGGGACCGCGGCGTCGCTGCTGTCGGCCATGACGGGCGTACTCCTTGATCTGGTAGCACCTGCGAACGACTCTTTCACCGGGCGCTGACACGGATCTGACGTCCGCCTGACGTCGGCCGGGTGGTCCTACCAGGTCACGAGCAGGGAGTTCAGCCCGTAGTTGATGGTGTTCTCGCGGAAGGAGACCGCGCCGGGCACGTCCGCGACGCGCAGGCCCGGGAAGCGGCCCACCAGGGCGCGCAGGGCGACCTCCAGCTCCATGCGGGCCAGGGAGGCGCCCGGGCACAGGTGCGGGCCGTGGCCGAAGGCGATGTGCCGGCTCGCGTCGCGCGTCAGGTCGAGGCGGTCGGCGTCCGGGAAGACCGTCTCGTCGTGGTTGGCGCCGGGGTAGGCGAGGATCACGCCGTCGCCCGCCGCGATGTGCGCGCCGCCGATCTCCGCGTCGGCGACGGCGACACGGACCTGGTTGTCCTGGGTGATGGACCAGTAGCGCAGCAGCTCCTCGACGGCCGGGGCGAACCGCGACGGGTCGCCGCGCAGCTGCTCCAGCTGCTCGGGCTCGCGCAGCAGGCTCAGCACGCTGAGGCTGAGCTGGTGGGCCGTCGTCTCGTGGCCGGCCACCAGGAAGAGCCGCGCCATGGCCACCAGGTCGTCGTGGGACAGCTCGCCCGTCGCGACGTACTGCGTGGCGAGGCGGCTGAGCAGGTCCTCCTGCGGCTCGCGGCCCTTGCGCCGGATCAGTTCGTCCAGGTAGCCCGTCATCTCCACGAAGGCCGCGTAGATCTCCTCGGGGGTGGCGTCCTGGGAGAGCACGGCCTGGCTCAGCTCCGTGAAGTCGCACTCGTCGGCCTCCGGGACGCCCAGCATGCGGGCGATCACCAGGGAGGGCAGCCGTACGGAGAAGCGCGCCACCAGGTCGACCGGTCGCGGCCCCCGCTCCAGCTCGTCGACGAGGCGCTCCACCAGCAGCTCCACGGAGGGCCGCAGGGCGCGGGTGCGGCGGGCGGTGAACTCCGTCATCGCCATGCGGCGCAGCCGGCCGTGCTCCGGGCCGTCCATGCGCGTGAACGACATCACCCGGGGCGCGGGCGGCAGTTGTATGCGGACGGGGAAGCCGGGCAGCGTGTCGTCCGAGCTGAAACGCGTGTCGGCCAAAATGGCGCGAACGTCCGCGTAGCGGGTGACCAGCCAGGCCTCTCCTGTCCTGATCCGCACCTTGACGGGTGCGCCCCTACGCAGTTCGGCGTAGGCGTCCGGCGGCGCATACGGGCAGGTGCGCGGCATGGGCCAGGTGTCGAGACGCTCTTGTACCTCGGATATGACAGGTGTGACCGCCATGAATTCCCCCCCTGGGTTGTGGCTGATTCCTTTCCGTCATGCTGGCCGAAACCCCTGATGCTCCTCTGACGCCGGACTGACCCTCCCAGGGCCTTGGCGACACCCGCGTACACCGCCTCTGACCTGCACGGGAAACATGCCTGTAACACGTATCGGCGGCCGGTCGCGGGCATGCGAACGGCGGGTGCCCCGGAGCCAGAGGCTCCGGGGCACCCGCCGTGGGGACCGCCCGTTTCCGGGCGCGCGGTCAGACCTTTTCGGCCTTGCGCGGAAGGAACTGCACCAGGATCGCGACCAGGACGCAGACGCCGGCCTGGGCGTACAGGCTGAGTCCGAACCCGTCGGTGTAGCCCTGCGCCGAGGGGTGCTCGCCCACCTGGTTGAAGAAGATGACGCCGATCACCGCGATGCCCAGGGCGTTGCCCATCTCCTGCCCGGTGGAGAACACCCCGGAGGCCGCCGCCGCGTGCCCGGGCGCCACGCCTTCGAGGACCAGGGAGGTGAGCGGGGCGACCACGAGGCCCATGCCGAAGCCGCAGACCACCATGGCCGGCACGCACCAGCCGACCGAGCCCGTGGTGCCGAGGTGGGAGGCCGTCTGCGCGAAGGCGATGTCACCCGCGGCCACGACCAGCGCGCCCAGCGCGAGCGCCTGCCGCCCCAGCTTGGCGGCGAACTTGGGCGCCATCGCCGAGGCGACGAAGAACCCGAGGCCCAGCGGCACGAAGAGCAGGCCCGACTCCAGCGCCGAGGTGCCGCGCCCCTGCTGGAGGTAGAGCGCGAGGACCAGGAAGAAGGACGCCATCACCGAGAAGTACACGAGGATGGTGACGGACCCGACGGTGAACGCGCGGTCCCGGAACAGGGACGGGTTGACCAGCGGCGACTTGGCGCCCGCCGCGAGCCTGCGCTGGCTGACCCAGAACGCGGCGAGCAGCGGTACGGCCGCCGCCATGCACAGCCACGTCCAGGCCGGCCAGCCCTCCTCGCGGCCGATGACCAGCGGCAGCACGACCGCGGTGAGTCCGGCCGTGACCAGCAGGACACCGACCAGGTCGATCCCGGTGCGGCCCTCGGACTTCGACTCCGGCACCAGCTTCGGGGTGAGGACGAGGACGAGCACGCCGATCGGCACGTTGATCAGGAAGATGGTCCGCCAGTCCCAGCCGAACACGTCGGCCTTGATCAGCAGACCGCCGATCAGCTGCCCGAAGACGGCGGCCGCGCCGAGCGCGACGCCGTACGCGTTGAACGCCACGGCCCGGTGCTTGCCCGCGTAGGTGGTCGTCAGGATGCCGAGGACCTGGGGGATGACCAGGGCGGCGGCGGCGCCCTGGACGCCGCGGGCCACGATCAGCTCCGCCATGTTCTGGGCGATGCCGCAGGCGAACGAGGCGAGGGTGAAGACCGCCACGCCGACCGAGTAGACCCGGCGCCTTCCGTAGATGTCGCCCAGCCGGCCGCCGGTGATCAGCAGCGCGGACAGGCCGATGGTGAACGTGACGGCGATGAGCTGGATGTCCGCCGCCGTGGCGTGCATGTTCGCCTGGAGCGAGGGGATCGCCACGTTGACGATGAAGAAGTCGAGGTTCGTGACGAAGAGGCCGGCCAGGACGACCAGGAGCGCCCCATAGGAGGGCTTGGCCGCCGTGGCCTCGCCCGGCGGTGCTGCCTCTGGCACGAGGAGTGGGGCCTGTACGCCCGTGATTTCCGCTTCGGTGGTCATGACCGACCTTCCTGACTAGGGCTCAGCGCGCCGAGGCGGCGACGAGCCGCTGGAGCCGCTGGGCGAAATGCGTGGTGACGGCCTCTGCGTGGCTGTCGATGTAGAAGTGGCCGCCCGGGTACTCGCTGTGCCCCAGGTAGCGCGGGCTGCGCTCGGCCCAGTGCGTCATGGCGTCCGGGCGCTCCATCAGCGGGTCGGACGCGCCGCCGTAGGAGACCAGCGGGCAGCTGGTGCCCGCGCCGTCGTCGACGTACTGGGCGGCGACCCGCAGGTCGGCGCGGAGCGCGGGCACGACGAGCGCGAGCATCTCCGGGTTGTCGTAGACCGCGGCGGGGAACGACCCCAACTTCTTGATCCACTCCACGAGTTCGGGGTCCGGCATCCGGCTCTGCTCCTCCGTCGGCTGGAAGAAGCCCTCGGGCGACCAGCCGGACATGCCGACCAGCAGCGGCGAGGGGCCGCTCTCGGCCTCCATGCGGATGGTGAGCCGGAACGCCAGCTGCGCGCCCAGGCAGTGCCCGAAGAACGCGAAGGGCCGCTCGTCCAGGTCGTCCAGGACGGCCTCGTGGAGCGCGTCGAGCAGCGGCTCCCACTCCTCGTAACTCATCTCCTCGCGGCGGTTGTGGCGCCCGGGCAAGGTCACCGCCTGCGGGGCGATGTCCGCGGGCAGCAGCCGCTCCCAGTCGCGGTAGATGATGGCGCCGCTGCCCGCGTGCGGCAGCATGAACAGCCGTACGGAGGCGTCCTGCGACGGCTCGGCGGGGTGGAACCACTCGCCCGCGGCGGACATCTCCTGGCCCAGGGCGGTGGCGGTGGCGGTGGCACTGGTCACGACTGTGTTCTCCCAACGTTCGTGGTCTCCCCGATGGCGCGTACCGCGGGCAGCAGCACCTCGGCGATCTCCTTCAACTGCGGCTCCGGGTCGAGCGAGCCGACCCGGATGACCAGGTGGCGGGCGCCGGCGCGCACATAGGCGCCGAGCCACTCGGCGCAGCTCTCGGCGCTTCCCCAGCCATAGGCCTGGATGGCCGACATCTGCTCCAGGGAGCGCCCGTAGTAGTGCTCGATGTAGTGCTCCAGCTCGGCCTTGGCCGCCGCCTCGTCGCGGTTGACGGTGACCGTCGCGTACAGCGCGGGCGTCACCGCGTCCGGGGCGCGGCCCGCCGCCTCGGCGAGTTCGGCGATCCGGGCGCGGGCCCTGCCGTACGCCTCGGCGTCGGGCAGGAACGGCAGCCAGCCGTCGTACTTCTCGGCGACCCGGGCGAGCACCTTCGGGGTGTCGCTGCCGGCCAGCCAGAGCGGCGGGCCGCCGGGCGAGGCCGGCTTGGGCAGCCGCTCCAGGCGTTCGGCCTGCCAGAACCTGCCGTCGAAGTCGCAGGGGTTGCCCTCCTCGCCGGAGCGCCAGGCGGTGCGCCACAGCGCGGTGATCTCGTCCAGCCGCCCCACCCGCCCGGCGAAGGACGCCCCGACCGAGGCGAACTCCTCCTCGGTCTCGGGCATCGGGAAACCGGAGCCGAGCCCGAGCACCAGCCGGTCGGCGGCCACGTGGTCCAGGCTCGCGATCATGTTGGCGCCGATGAGCGGGTGGCGCAGGGCGGGGGTGAGCGCGGCCGTGCCGACCGTGATGCGCTTGGTGGCGGCGGCGGCCGCGGAGAGCACCACCAGCGGGTCCAGGCGCGGCCGGGCGGTCAGCGAGTCGCCCGCCCACAGCGAGTCAAAGCCGAGCGCCTCGGCCTGCCGGGCGAAGTCGAGCAGCGGGGCGGCGGCGTAGGTGCCGTTGATGGCCTGCTCCCGGGTGGGCAGCAGGATGCCGATGCGCAGGGGCCCGGCTGATGACTGCATGGGGTACTCCGTTTCGTGGGGGTCCGCTGGTGCGTCTGGTCCGTGCGTCTGGTCCGTGCGTCCGGTGGATGCGTCCGGGGGTGTACGTCTTCGGCGTGCGGCCCGTGCGTCAGGCGTGCTGGCGCTGTGGCGGCAGCGACGCCTGCTGCGCCGAGGCGCGGCGCTGGACGGGCAGGCTCAGGCGTTCGGTCGCCGGCGGCGCCTCGGCGCTCAGCCGCTCCCGCACGGCGCGGCGCAGGATCTTGCCCGAGGGGTTGCGCGGCAGGTCGTCGGCGAAGTGGAAGGCGCTCGGGATCTTGTAGTCGGCGAGGTGTGCGCGCAGCGCGACGAGCAGTTCGCGGGGTTTGACGGTGGCGCCGGGCCGCAGGACGACGACGGCGTGCACCGCCTCGCCCCAGTGCGGGTCGGGCAGTCCGACGACGGCGGCGTCGGAGACGGCCGGGTGGGCGGCGAGCGCCTTCTCGACCTCGGCGGGGTAGATGTTCTGCCCGGCCACGATGATCGTGTCGTTCATGCGGTCGCGCAGGTACACATAGCCGTCCTCGTCGAGGTAGCCGGCGTCGCCCATGTGCAGCCACTCCCCCACGATCGTGCGCTCGGTGGCCTCGGGGAGGTTCCAGTAGCCGAGCATGCGGGAGGGGGTGCGGATGCATATCTGGCCGGTCTCGCCGGGCGGCAGGGTCTCGCCGTCGGGGCCGATGACCTTCACCTCGTTGCCGGGGCAGGGTCTGCCGACCGACTTCAGGAGCCGGGTGCCGGGGCGGTGCGCCTCGGGGGGCAGGCAGACCGCGACGCTGCCGGTCTCGGTGCTGGCGTATATCTGCGCGAACTCGCAGCCGAACACCGCCAGGCAGCGTTCGAGCAGTGGCTCGGACATCGGCGCCGCCCCGTAGGCGATCTTGCGCATCGAGGCGAACGCGGCCGGGCCCGCGCCGCGTTCGGCCATCATCATCTGGAGCATGGCGGGCGCCGCGAAGGTGATGGTGACCCGGTGCTCCCGGATGAGCCGCACCGCCTCCTGGGGGATGAACTGCGGCATGATCACGCTGGTGGCACCGGCGTTGAAGGTGTGCATGAACCAGCCGATGCCGGCGATGCCGAAGCCCGGCAGGGAGATCAGGCTGACGTCGTCCGGCAGCCAGTCGAGCCAGTTGGCGCCGTGCTCGCGCATCGCGGCGGGCAGCGTGAAGAAGCTGCGGTGGGCGAGGACCGCGCCCTTGGGCAGGCCGGTGGTGCCGCTGGTGTAGATCTGCACCACCGCGTCGTCGGGTCCGGTGCCCGGCTCCAGGTCGGTGGTGGGGTGGTTGGCGTACCAGGCGGGCAGCCCGGTGCCGCGCGCCGGCTCACCCTCGCTGTCGGTGCCGTCGACGCGCACGATCGTGCGCAGCCCCGGCAGCTGCGGCTTGACGCGGTCGGCGGTCTCCCAGAACTCGTCGTCGACGAAGAGGAGCACGGCGCCCGAGTCGCGCAGGATGTGGTCCACCTCGCCCTGCGTGAGGCGCCAGTTGACCGGGACGAGGACGGCGCCGGCCTTCGCGCAGGCGAGGATCGTGAGGTAGTAGTTCTCCGACTCGCGGCCCAGGTAGGCGATCCGGTCGCCCGGTCCGATGCCCGCGTCGCGCAGGGCGTGGGCCGCGCGGTTGCTGTCCCGGTGCAGCTTCCCGTACGTGGTGGTGCGGCCTTCGCAGATGATCGCCGCGTGCTCGGCCCGGCTCCCGGCGTGGGCCCGTGAGGTACGGGTCAGCGTCCAGTTGGTTGCGGTGTGGTTTTCCACAGTGGTCTCCCCGCTGCATGGGACATCGGTGGGTGTCATGAGGAATGGATGCCGTGATGGGGGGTGGCTGGCGGACGGTCCCGGTCAGGGGTGCTGCTGGGTGGCCGGGGCCAGGCGTCCGTCGAGGAACTCGGTGAGCCTGCGGACCGTCGGGTGGTCGAAGGTGAGCGAGGCGGGCAGCGGCAGCCGGAACTGCGTCTCCAGGCCGCTCTTGACGGTCTGGGCCATCAGCGAGTCCAGGCCGAGCGAGACGAACTCCGCGTTCGGGTCGAGGTCGTCGTCCGCGTCCATGTGCAGCGCGGCGGTGACCTTCTCGCGCACGGCCGCGCCGATCAGGGCCTCGCGTTCGGGCTTCGGCAGGGCGGCGAGCGCGCTCAGGTCGATCCCGGTGCCGTCCGCGCCGCCCTGCTCCTGCCGGGCGAGCCGGTCGTAGAACGCGTCGTCCACGCCGCCGCCCCCGACATAGCGCGCCCAGTCGAACTCGCCGACCACGCGGCGGCTGCCGGGCCGCTGCCAGAGCCGGGCGAGGGTGTCCAGCGCCCGGGTCGGCGAGAAGAAGCGGACGCCGCTGCGGTCGATCTCCTGGGCGAGCTGCTCGTCCAGCCGGGCGGACATGCCGACCCTGGCCCAGGCGCCCCAGTTGACGGAGAGGCCGCGCAGGCCGCGCAGGCCGCGCCACTCGGCGAGGGCGTCGAGCCCGGCGCTGGCGGCGGCGTAGTGGCCCTGGGTGGCGCCGCCGAGGACGGAGGCGATCGAGGAGTACGCCACGAAGAAGTCCAGCTCCGGGAAGAACTCCTCGGCGGCCTCGTGCAACAGCCAGCCGCCGTACGCCTTCGGGGCGAGCTGGGCGTCGATGGACTCCCAGGTCAGCTCGGCGATGAGCTTCTTGTCGAAGGAGCCGGCCGCGTGCACCACGCCGCCGACCGGATGCGCTCCCGTCGCGAGCCGCGCGGCCAGTTCCCGCACGTCGTCGGCGCTGCTCACATCGGCGCGCACGATGTCGACCCGTGCCCGCTCGGACAGTTCGGCGAGCACCGGCGCCGCCTCTTCGGTGGCCTGCCCGCCGCGGCTGACCAGCGTCAGGTGCCGGGCGCCGAGCGCGACCAGCTTGCGGGCGGTGACCAGGCCGAGGCCGCCGAGGCCGCCGGTGACGAGATAGGTGCGGTCGGGGCGGACGCGGGCCGCGGCGGGCTCGCTCTCCGGGCCGCCGGGCACCTCCACCCACACCTCGTGGGTGCCGGCGGCCGCGGTGCGCAGCGCCTCGCCGATCTCCTCCAGGCGGAAGGCCGTGGCCCCGCCCCGGCTGACGCCGCGAGCCGCGCCGGGGGCCAGGGCCACCTCGGTGGCGGGGACGGTGAGGGTGGCGCGCAGGGCGCCGTCATGCCGTACGTAGACCTCGTCGCCGGCGGTGAACGCCGCCTCGGCGCCCGCGGCGACGACCGTCCCCGCGGCCAGTGAGCCGAGGACGGGACCGGAGCCGTCCACCTGCTCGCCGTCCAGCGCCGTGCGGGCGTCGGCGGCGGTCAGGGCGACCGAGGCGACCCGCACCTGCACCTCGCCGGCGGCGGGGGCGCGGTCCTCGACGGGGGCGAGGGTCAGGTCGGAGAGGTCACCGGAGCCGGGGGTGCGCAGGGCGAAGCCGCCGGGCCAGGTGCGGGTGGTGTCACCCGGCAGCAGCCTGCGCACGTGGCGGTGGCCGGCGCGCAGGGCGACCTGGTACTCGCCGGGGGCCTCGGCGCGGCACTCGTCCAGCAGCGCCGACAGGCCGGTGCCGGGCTCGATGTCGACCAGCGTCGCGCGGTACTGCGGGGACTCGGTGAGCAGCACCCGGCCGAAGCCCCACAGGGTGGCGGCGGCCAGGTGCGCGCCGTCGCCCGGCCGGTCGCCGGGCAGCCGCTGGGCGCCCTCGGTGACCAGCCACAGCCGGGGCGGCCGCTGCTGCGCGGCCGCGTCCAGGACGGTCAGCAGGCCCAGCAGGTCGCGGTAGTTGTGCTCGCACTCGGCGCGCATCAGCTCGGCCGACATGGTGCCGGGCAGCCGCCGCCAGTTCCAGCAGACGTCCGTGACGGAGGTGTCCTCCAGGGCGCTCTTCAGCGCGGCGGTGTCCGGGACCCGCGTGACCCGGGGGCCGTCGCCGTCCGGGGCGCCCATGTCGTCGGGGCCGCCGAGGAGCAGGACGTGCCGGGGGGCGGTGCCGGCGGCCAGGGCGGGCAGGGCGCGGCGCACCCACTCCGGGCGGTGCAGGAACTGCCGCTTGCCCGCAGCGCCTTCGGGGCGGGCGAGGGTGACGCCGGTCAGCTCCAGGACGGGCCTGCCGTCCTCCACGACGAGGACGTCGGCCAGGCGCCGGTCCTGCTCGGTGGTGACGCGGGCGACGACGTCCAGGCGCTCGCCGCGGGGCTTCTTGAAGTGCCGTACGGAAGCGATCTCGCGGGGCAGGAACACCGGGCCCTCGGGGTCGAGGGCGACGGCGGCCTGCACGGCGGCCTCGACCAGCTCGGCGGGCATCTGCTCGACGGCGGTGGTGCCGCGGCAGGTCAGCCGCGCGGAGTGGCCGCCTCCCTCGTGGCGGGCCGCGCTCACCAGGGCGCGGGTGCGCGGGCCGTGCGGGCGGCCCACCGAGGCGAGGTCGGTGTAGAGGTCCTCGGCATCGCTCTCCAGGACGGCGGGGCCGAGGAGGAGACCGGCGAGCCGCGGCTCGTCCTGGTCGTCGTCCTGAGCGGCGCCGAGCACGGCGGTGGCGTGCACCAGCTCGGTGCTGTCCTCGCCCCCGGCGGGGTCGGTGACGGTCAGGACCGTCACGTCGGCGCCGCCGTCGGGGCGCGGCCGCAGCCGGGTGGTCAGGGTCAGGGGCGTCTCGGCCTTCAGGGTGAGCGGGGTGGGCAGCCGCAGTTCCCGCAGGGCGGCGCGGGTGTGGCCGTGGACGGCGTCCTGGAGCGCGAGCAGCAGGTCGACGTAGGCGCCGGCGGGCAGGGTCGTGCGGTCGCCGTCGGCGAAGTCGGCGAGCGCGCCCAGCTCCTCCACGGTGAACTCGGCGGTGAACTCCCGCAGCGAGCCGTCGCGCGGGGACTCGGTGCCGAGCAGCGGGTGATGGGCCGCGGCGCCCTGCGTCCCGCTCCTGCGCGGGGTGACCTGGGGCAGCCAGTAGCGCTTGCGCTGGAAGGCGTAGGTGGGCAGGCCGATCTTCGCGGGGACGGCGCGCCCTTCGTGGTAGCCGTCCCAGGAGACGGGCAGGCCCGCGGTGTAGTACTCGGCGAGGGCCCGCAGTGTGGTGTCGCCGCCGCGGTCGCGCCGGCGCAGGCTGGCCAGCCACAGGTGGTCGGCGACGGGCAGGGAGCGCTGGGCGAGGGCGGTCAGCGCGGTGGAGGGGCCGATCTCGACGAGGGCGTGCCGGCCGCGCCGGGCCACCGCGCGGATGCCGGCCAGGAACTGCACGGGCTCCCCGATGTGGCGCACCCAGTACTCGGGGGTGCCGATCTCGGCGAACCGGGCGAGCTTGCCGGTGACGTTGGAGATGAGGCTGATGGCCGGCTCGTGGAAGGTGATGGTCTCCAGGGCGGCGCGGAAGTCGTCGTAGACCTCGGCCATGAGCGGCGAGTGGAAGGCGTGCGAAACCGCCAGCCGGTCGACGCGCACCCCCTGTGCGGCCAGCTGCCCGGTGACCTCGGCGAGCGCCTCGGAGCCGCCCGAGATCACGCACTGGTCGGGGGCGTTGGCGGCGGCGAGCGCCAGGTCGGGGTGGGGTGCGAGGAGGGGCAGGACGTCCTCGGCGGGGGCGGCAACGGCCGCCATGCCGCCCTCGGCGCGCACGGCCTGCATGAGCCGGGCGCGGGCGGCGACGAGTGTGACGGCGTCGGGGAGGCTGAACAGGCCCGCCACCGCGGCGGCCGCGGCCTCGCCGATGCTGTGCCCGATCAGCACGTTCGGGCGCACGCCCCAGGACATCCACAGCTGGGCGAGCGCGTACTCCAGGGTGAACAGGGCGGGCTGGGTGAACTCGGTGCGGTCGATGGCCTCGGGGTCCTCGGCGCCGCCGACGACGAGGTCCCGCACCGAGCGGTCCAGGTGGGCGGAGAAGAGCCGGTCGCAGGTGTCGACGTGGTCGCGGAAGACGGGGAAGCGCTCGTAGAGGGCGGCGCCCATGCCCGCGTACTGCGAGCCCTGTCCGCTGAACATGAACGCGACCTTGCGGATGCCGGCCGGGCCCTGGTGGTCGCGCTCGGCGGCCTTGTCCAGGAGCTTGGTGAGCGCGGCGCGGTCGGTGACCGGGCCCGCGAGGCGGTAGGGGTGGTGGGTGCGCGCGACGTTGCCGGTGTAGCAGAGCGCATCGACCTGGACGGCGGGGTCGGCGGGGTCGGCGGCGAGCAGCCCGCGGTAGTTCTCCACCTGTTCGCGCAGGGCGGCGGCGGTCTTGGCGGAGAGGGTGAACATGGGCGTGGCGGGGGCCTCGGCAGGCTCCTCGTCCGGTGCGGTCACGGCGGGCGACTGCTCCAGGACGACCGCGCCGATCGTCCCCGCGAAGCCGAAGCTGTTGACGACCGCGCGCCGCACCGGCGCCTTCCACGGCTCGCACGCGGTGGGCACCCGCACCGGGTACAGGTCCCAGGGGATGCGGCCGGAGGGCGTGTCGAGGTTGAGGTGCGGGTAGATCGTGGCGGATCTGAGCTGGAGCACCGACTTGATGACGCCGACGATGCCCGAGGCGGGCTCCATGTGGCCGAGGTTGGTCTTCACGGAGCCGACGAGCAGCGGGTCGCTCTTGGTGTGCGAGTCGGCGAAGGTGTCGCCGATGGCGCCGAACTCGATGGGGTCGCCCAGCGGGGTGCCGGTGCCGTGCGCCTCCACGTACTGGATGTCCTTCGGGGCGAGCGCGGCGGCGGCGAGCGCGGAGCGGATCACCTTCTCCTGCGCGGGGCCGTTGGGCACGGTCAGGCCGGCGCTGTCGCCGTCCTGGCCGACGGCGGTGCCCTTGACCAGGGCGAGGACGGTGTCGCCGTCACGGGTGGCGTCGGACAGGCGCTTGAGCACGAGGATGCCGCAGCCCTCGGCGCGGGCGTACCCGTCGGCCGACTCGTCGAAGGTCTTGCACTGCCCGTCGGGGGAGAGCATCTGCGCGTTGGAGAACATCACGGGGATGCGGGGGTGGTGCAGGGCGTTGACGCCGCCGCACAGCGCGATGTCGGTCTCGCCGGCGCGCAGCCCCTGGACGGCGACGTGCAGGGCGGCCAGGGACGAGGAGCAGGCGGTGTCGATGCTCATGCTCGGGCCGCGCCAGCCGAGGAAGTACGACAGGCGTCCCGAGAGCGGGAACATGGTGATGCCGGAGGCCAGCAGGCCGTCCAGTTCCTCGTAGGGCAGGGAGTCCAGTTCGAGGGCGTAGTCGATGGAGCTGGCGCCGATGTAGACGCCGCCGTTGCCGCGGCGCAGCGGGGCCGGGTCGATGTTGGCGTGCTCCAGGGCCTGCCAGGCGGTCTCCAGCAGCATGCGCTGCTGGGGGTCCATGTACTGCGCCTCCTTCGGGGAGATGTTGAAGAAGGCGGCGTCGAAACGGTCGATGCGGTCCAGGAATCCACCGGACGTCGTGTGAATCTTTCCCTTGTCGTCCGGGCTCTGCGGGGTGAATGCCTCGACGTCCCACCGGTCGCCCGGAATGGGGCCGATGCCCGAGCGCCCCTCGCGCAGGAAGGCATCGAATTCGTCGAGCGAATTACTGCCGCCGGGGAATCGCAGGCCGACGCCGACGATCGCGATCGGTTCGGGCGCCCGGTCGGACACCTGATGGTTCTTGGATTCCTCGTGCGGCATTGATCGTCTCCTTCTGTCCAGGGCCCTGGTGGATCAGTTGGTGCTGGGTATCGCGCCGGCCATCGCATGGGTCGGGTCGCACACGGCGTCGACGAGGTAGTCGAGGAGCCGGCCGACCGTGGGCTCGTTGAAGAGCACGTTCGCGTTGATGGAGAGGTCGAGGATCCCTTCCAGGGTCCGCCTCATCTCGGTCAGCTTCAGCGAGGTGAGGCCGAGGTCGAAGTAGCTGATGTCGAGGGGCAGGTCCTCGGTCTCGTCCATGAGCAGAGTTGCCCTGAACTGGCCGACGAGCAGCCGCTCCAATTCCTCGGTCAGTTCTGGCCGGGGGAGTTCCCTGAATTGCTCAAGTGTCATGTGTTCGGGAGACATGGAGCCATGAAAGCAATGAAGGCTGACGCCTCACTGACGTCGCGCGCGTACCACCGGGACCCCGCACTCAGTCCCTCTTTCCGGTTCTGCTCGCGGGGTTGGCTCAATCGGTGCGCATAGCAGCGATCAGTACGGCGTCAGCGCCGGGTCAGATCGGGCTGCCACGATCGAGATGCTTCGAAACAAGAGCTGATCAGATCGGATTCCACTCGGAGAACCCCCACCCCGAAAGGCTGATAATGCTGCGCGGCGCCATACAGGAGAAAAGTGCTCCGGCACACTCCGCACTCAAGAGCTATGACCTCTACATCGCGGGCAAGGACGTCGCGGGTGACGGGTGGGTCTACACCGTCAGCGGGCGCTCCCTGCTCGAAGACGTCTTCACCAGCGTGAGCCTCAAACGCACGCTGGAACAGGACCCCGAATCCGAGGCGGCCAACCACCCGTATGTGGTGGGCCGTTGCGCGATCGCCGACGACTCCGCCATCGACCTGGCCACGCAGGCCGCGGCCGCGGCGGCGCCGGACTGGGCGGCCGTCCCGCAGGAGCGGCGGATGCGCCTCGGCACCCGGTTCCGCGAGGAACTCATCAAACACCAGGACGAGTTCCTGGACATGCTGGTCGCGGAGTCGCACCCGGTGAAGCTGGCCCGCTGGGAGCTGAGCTGCCTGCTGCAGATCTACGCCCCCGGCAGCCTTCGCTGGTACGCGAAGCAGATGCGCGTCGAGAAGGAGTACGGCGGGCGCAAGCTGATCCTGCAGCGCCAGCCCGACGGCGTGGTGGCCTTCAACCCGCCGCAGAACGCCCCGCTGCCCAGCGCCGCGCTCTCCGTCCTCGCCCTGATGGCCGGCAACGCCGTCGTGGTGCGGGCGCCGCGCAGCATCGCGCTGTCCACCATGTGGCTGCTGCGGGACATCGTCGCGCCGATCCTGGAGGAGTTCGACGCGCCTCCCGGTGTCCTGAACGCGGTGTGCAGCAACCCGAAGCAGACCATGGACCGGTGGGTCACCGACCCGCTGATCAACGACATCTTCTACATCGGCGGCAGCCAGGAGGGTCTGCGCTTCGAGCAGGCCTGCGTGGCCAACGGCAAGAAGCCGATCCTGGAGCTGGCCGGCAACGACGGCATCGTGGTCTGGAAGGACGCCGACGTGAAGTGGGCGGCCGAGGCCATCACCGAGTCGTTCTTCGGCTCCGGCCAGATCTGCATGGTGCCCAACTACATCCTGGTGCACCCCGCGGTCGCCGATGCCCTCATCGCCGAGGTGAAGGAGCAGGTCAAGACGGTCAAGCCGGGCTTCCCCGAGGACGAGGACGTCCTGCTCTCCCCGGTGCGCCGCAGCGAGCGCTTCTTCCGGCTGCTGCGCCAGGCCCTGGACAACGGCGCCGAGCTGGTCACCGGCGGCAACCGCACGGAACTGGACGGCACCCCCTCGGAGACCGGCGTCTTCCTCCAGCCCACCGTCGTGCGCGTGGACGGCCTGGACCGCGCCCGCACCTACGACGTGGTGCGCGAGGAGACGTTCTTCCCGCTGATCCCGGTCATCGTGCCGGAGGCGGACAACGACGACGCCCTCCTGGAGGACTTCCTCCGGTTCGTCAACTCCAACGAGTACGGGCTGCGCAACTCCCTGTGGTCGCGCTCCGACCACGTCATCGACACCTTCGTGCGCCGCGTCGTCAACGGCGGCCTGCTGAAGGTCAACGACTCCCACATCGGCTTCCTGCCGTACCTGCCGAGCCACGGCGGCACCGGCCGCACCGGCGGCGCCTTCGGCGAGGCCAACTACCCCATGCTCAAGACCTCGCACGTGCAGGGCGTCAGCATCGCGCGCGACGTCAGCCCCTACCAGGCGGTCTTCGGCGCCTTCGACGACTGAAACCCATCCCCTCTCCTTCGGAGGTTGTCACGTGCGTACCCTCGATGCCGCTCGGGCCGTCTGCGAGCGCTACCACCCCGGCCTGCTCAAGGAACTGGAGCAACTCCCCTACGCGGAACGGGAGAAGCCCGGCAGTCCGATCATCGATCTCTTCCGCATCCACGGTGGGGTCGGCCTGCTGATACCGGAGAAGTTCGGCGGCCACGGCGCCGGCCCGCTGGACGCGCTGCACACCCAGCTCGCGCTCGGCGCCCTGTCGCCCTCGCTCGTCGCGGCGGTGTCCATGCACCACTTCACCGTCGCCATGCTCTACTCGCTGGCCGTCGAGAAGGGCCGGCTCACCGACGCGCAGACCGATCTGCTGCGCCGGGTCGTCCCCGACCAGCAGGTGATGGCCTCCGGCTGGGCCGAGGGCCGCACCGAGCAGAACATCCTCACCCCCGCGGTCACCGCCCGTCCGGTCGAGGGCGGCTACCTGCTCTCGGGCTCCAAGAAGCCGTGCAGCCTCTCCCGTTCGATGAGCCTGCTCACCGCGAGCATCGCCATCCACGGCCTGGAGGGCGACCCGGAACTGGCGCTGGCCCTGGTGCCCGCCGACGCGCCCGGCCTGTCCGTGCACCCCTTCTGGGGCAACGACCTGCTCGCCGCCGCGGAGAGCGACGAGGTGCGCCTGGAGGACGTCTTCGTACCGAAGGACATGGTCGTGCGCGCCGGGGCCGAGGACCCGCGCCGCCTGGACGACCTCCAGACGGCCGGCTTCGTCTGGTTCGAGATGCTCATCACCGCCGGGTACCTGGGCAGCGCCGCCGCCCTGGTCGAGCAGGTCCAGGAGCGCGAGCGCGGCAGCATCCAGGAGCGGGCCGCCCTCGCGGTCGAACTGGAGGCCGCCCTCTCGCTGCTCGAGGGCGTGGCCCGCGCGATCGGCCCCGAGCCGGGCGACGAGGCGTCGGTGGCCCGGGTGCTCGTCGCCCGCTACGCCGTGCAGAACGCGCTGCCCCGCATCACCTCGCACTCCCTGGAACTCCTCGGCGGCCTGGACTTCATCCGCTCCTCCGAGCACGCCCTCGCGGCCGCCGCGTCCGCCGCGATCGCCTTCCACCCGCCCGGCCGGGGCGCGGCCGCCGAGCCGCTCCTGCGCTACTTCGACGGGGGCCCGCTGGTCCTCGCCTGACGCAGCCCTTGACCGCACCGCTTCTTTGGAGTGAGAAACCTGTGACCGTAATCCAGGAAAACCCGGCTGCCGCGGCAGGCGCGGTCTCCGCGGCCGACACCGAGGCGGAGGTCCTCGGCCTGTACCGCGCCCACCTGAGCAAGGGCCGCGCCACCCTCGCCGAGCTGTTCGGCAGCCACATGGAGGTGGCCTCCGAGGGCGCCTGGCTCACCACGAGCGACGGCGAGCGCTTCCTCAACGCGGGCGGCTACGGCGTCTTCATCATGGGCGCCCGCCACCCCATCGTGATGGAGGAGGTGGAGCGCCAGCTCCGTATGCACCCCACCGCCACCCGCATCCTCCTCGAACCGACGGTGGCCCGCGCCGCCGAGGCCCTGGTCTCCGTCATGCCCGAGGGACTGGACCGCGTGCACTTCGGCCTCTCGGGCGCCGAGGCCGTGGAGACCGGCCTGAAGCTGGCCCGCGCCGGCGGCTTCAAGCGGACCGTCTCCATGCGGGGCGGCTACCACGGCAAGACGCTCGGTGCCCTCTCCGCCACCGCGAAGGAGGTCTACCAGGCGCCGTTCCGGCCGCTGATCCCCGACTTCCACCACCTGCCGTTCGGCGACACCGACGCCCTCGCGGCGGACCTCGCCGCCCACCCCGGTCAGACCTGCGTCATCCTGGAGCCCGTCCAGGGCGAGGGCGGCGTCATCATCCCGCCCAAGGGCTACCTCAAGCGCGTCGAGGAACTCGTGCGCGAGCACGGCGGCTTCCTGATCCTGGACGAGATCCAGTCCGGCTTCGGCCGCCTCGGCGAGTGGTGGGGAGCGGACTTCGAGGACGTGCGCCCCGACGTCCTGCTCGCCGGCAAGGCGCTCGGCGGCGGTGTGCTCCCCGTCTCCGCGGCCGTCGCCACCCGCAAGGCGTTCCGCCCCTTCGACAAGGACCCCTACATCCACACCGCCACCTTCTCGGGGCAGCCCGTCCTGATGGCGGCGGTGCAGGGCGCGGTGCGGGCCATGAAGGAGGACCGCCTGGTCACCCGGGCCACCGACCTGGGCGCCGCGCTGCTGCCGCGGATCGCCGAGATCGCGTACCGCAACATCCCCGAACTCGTCGTCGACGTGCGCGGCCAGGGGCTGCTCATCGGTGTGGAGCTCGTCGAGGCGGGTCTCGCCGGCGAGCTGCTCATCGAACTCTTCAACCACGGGGTGGTCGCCAACCACTCCATGAACGGCAGCTCGGTGGTGCGGTTCACCCCGCCCGCCGTCCTCAGCGACACCGACGTGGAGTTCCTCCTCAACTCCTTCGACCTGGCCACCCGCGACCTTCTCAGCGGTGCGGCCACCATGCCGGAAGGCGGTAACTGATCGTGCGGCACGTAGAACTGGAAGCAGTGGTCCCCGCGGAGCAGGTCTCCACGGTCTTCGACTCCGTGATGCGCTGGGAGAAGTACCCGGACCTGGCACCCCACGTCAACTCCACCACGGTGCACGCCACGCTGCCCGAGACGGCGTGCAGTTCCAGCTGGGAACTGCACTTCCGCAGCGGGCTGCTGCGCTGGACCGAGGACGACACCTTCCTGCCGGAGCAGGGCGAGATCCGCTTCGAGCAGTCGGACGGCGACTTCGACTCCTTCACCGGCACCTGGGCGCTGACGCAGTCCGGTGACGACGTCGCCGTGCGCTTCGACGCCGACTTCGACTTCGGCATCCCGAGCCTGGAGGGCATCCTCGACCCGATCGCCGAGCGGGTCATCAAGGAGACCGTCGCCTGGTCGCTCACCGGCCTGTTCCCCGGCACGCGGATCGCGGGCGGCATCGAACTGTCGCAGCCCGCCGCCGCCTGAGACCACAGCCAGGAGCTGACCATGGACCAGGCCAATCCCTTCGAGACGCCGAAGACGTACTCCCTGCACCGCGCCGAGTATCTGGTGGGCTTCGCGGTCTCCACCGGGCTGCTCATCGCGCACATCGGCGAGATCCGCTGGATACCGGCGGTCGCGCTCTTCCTCTACATCGACCTGATCGGCTACATCCCCGGCGCCATCGCCTTCAAGCGCAGCGGCGGGAAACCGATCTCCAAGGTGTACTACGTCCTCTACAACGTGATGCACAGCCTCATCACCCAGGCCGCGGTGGCCGCCCTGTGGTGCTGGCTGATCGGACCCGAGTGGGCGCTGCTCGTGCTGCCCTTCCACCTCTTCGGCGACCGGGGCCTGTTCGGCAACTTCATGAAGTCGTTCGCCCTGCCCTTCGAGCCGGTGCGCCAGAGCGGCTATCTGCGGCTCCTGGACGACCTGGGGATCGAGCACCCCAAGCCGGTCGGCCACGCGCAGGACCCGGAGCCGGTCGGGCACATCGTCAAGCTGCCGCAGCAGGCGGCCCGGGCCCGCGAGGAGGCACTGCGATGAGCACCCTCACCCCGCTGCGCCGCCCGGTGCGCCAGGACCCGGCGGAGCGCCGCCGGGCGCTGTACCACCTGGCGTCACCGGTGTCGGTGCTGACCGTCGGCCACGCCGGCCGGCTGCACGGCACCACGGCGAGCACGGTCACCCTCGTCTCCCGCGAGCCGCTGCTGATCGGGGTCGCGCTGCGGCCCGGCTCGTCGTTCGCGCGGCTCGCCGCCGCCGAGGGGCGCTTCGTGGTCAACGTCCTGGACGGCACGCAGGGCGACCTGGCGCGCTGGTTCGCGGACAGTTCGCGCCCCGACGGCAGCGCCCAGTTCGACGGCCTGCCCTGGACGCCCGACTCCTACGCCGGCGCGCCCCGGCTGTCCGGGGCGCTCGCCCACTACTCCTGCCGGGTGCACTCCTCGCACCGGGCGGGCGACGGCGAGGTGCTGCTCGGCTACGTCGTGCGCGCCGGCGCCGAGAGCGGCCCGCCGCTGTTCAGCTACGCGGGCGACCTCGTCGCAGGCGCCCTGCATCCCGCCCGCACCACGAAGGAGACATCGGCATCATGACCGGTTCTGTGGCCCCCGAGGCCGACTGGGACAAGGCCCCCGGCTTACTCGACGGCGCGAAGGAACTCACCCTCGGGCCCGACGACTGCGACCTCGCCTACTGGTTCACCTCCGTCGCCCAGGGCACCCTGCGCGACCGCGGCGAGACCGGGCACCACGCGAACGCGACGGTCCCCGACTTCCTGAAGGCGCCCGGCCCGCTGCGCGACGCGCTGGTCCTGGAGTTCGGCTTCCGCGGCCTGTCCGAGGAGATCGCGACCCGCCTCCTCGGGCACTACGTGGCGCTGGCCCCGGGCGTGCCCGAGATGGAGTTCTACGCCACCCAGCTCATCGACGAGGCCCGGCACGCCCGCGTCTTCCGCAACCACCTGGTGGAGCTGGGGCACCCCGCGGGCACCCTCCTCAAGGACATCGACGAGATGGCCGCGGACTACCGCAAGCGCGTCCTGGACCCGGTCGTCGACTTCACCCTCGACATCGTCCGCGACCAGGCCGACTTCGCCGGCGGCGTCGCCGTCTTCGCCATCGTCATCGAAGGGGTGCTCGCCCCGGCCGCCGAGCTGAGCGAGCGCAAGTGGACCCCGCTGTCCCCGGCCACCGGGGAGATCTCGCGCGGCACCGCCATCGACGAGATCCGCCATCTGACGGTGGCCAGCACCATCCTGCGCGACCACATCGTGGCCCACCCCGAGTACCGCCCGCGCCTGATGGAGATCCTGCGCGCCGGGGTCAAGCTGTGGGACGAGATCCCCGACCGGGAGTTCGTCATCCACCGCGAGGAGCTGTTCCAGAAGGGCATGGCCGACCACGCCGACAAGATCGGCGACTACGAGATCTGGCCCGGCGTGCGGATGCTCGACACCACCCCCGAACAGCGCTACGACATGGCCGAGCAGTGGACCGACGAGATGGCCGAGTCCCGCATGGCGTACATGGGGCTGCCCGTCGAGGTCCTCAGCAGTCCGGAGCCGGGCGCATGAGCGGCGCGGCCCGGCCCCTCGGCCGGTCGGCGGTGATCTGCGGCATCGGCTCGTACGTGCCGCCGAACAAGGTGACCAACGACGAGCTCTCGCAGCGCCTCGACACCTCCGACGCGTGGATACGCTCCCGCACCGGAATCGCCGAGCGCTACGTGGTCTCGCCCGGCACCGCCACCTCCGACCTGGCGGTGGAGGCCGGTCTGCGCGCGCTGAAGTCGGCGGACACCGAACAGGTGGACGCCGTCGTCCTGGCCACCACCACCCCCGACCAGCCGTGCCCGGCGACCGCGCCGACGGTGGCGGCGCGCCTCGGACTCGGGCAGGTGGCGGCGTTCGACGTGGCCGCCGTCTGCTCCGGGTTCCTCTACGGGCTCGCCACCGCCTCCGGGCTGATCGCCGCGGGGCTGGCCGAGCGGGTGCTGCTGGTGGCCGCCGACGCGTTCACCACCATCGTCAACCCCGAGGACCGCACCACCGCGGTGATCTTCGCGGACGGCGCGGGGGCCGTGGTCCTGCGGGCCGGGGACGCCGGTGAACCCGGCGCGGTCGGGCCGCTGGTCCTCGGCAGCGACGGTGAGCTGAGCCATCTCATCGAGGTGCCGGCCGGCGGCTCCCGGCAGCGCTCGGCGGGCACCGCGCCCGAGCCGGGCGACGAGTACTTCCGGATGCTCGGCCGCGACACCTACCGGCACGCGGTGGAGCGGATGACCGTCACCTCGCAGGAGGCGGCCGAGCGCGCCGGCTGGCGGCTGGCGGACGTCGACCGGTTCGCCGCCCACCAGGCGAACGCCCGCATCCTCGACTCCGTCGCGGAACGGCTCGGCCTCCCCGCCGAGCGGCAACTCACCAACATCGAGCAGGTCGGCAACACCGGCGCCGCCTCGCTCCCCCTGCTCCTGTCCCAGTCCGCCGCCGACGGCCGGCTCACCGCCGGGCACCGAGTCCTGCTCACCGCGTTCGGCGGCGGACTCTCCTGGGGGGCCACGACGCTCGTCTGGCCCGAAGTGCAGTCCGTCTGACGCCCACCGGCGCCGGCGGCACCTCCTCAAGACCCGTACGCCGAACGGCGCGTACGCCTTTCGAAAGGGATCGTCATGATGCTGGAGCAGCTCAAGGAAATCCTGTCCAACAAGCTCAAGGTGTCCCCCGAGGCCATCACGCCGGAGGCCACCAGGGACGACATCGAGCTGGACTCGCTGGCCGTGGTGGAGCTGTCACTGCTGCTCAAGTCCGAACTGGACATAGACGTCAGCGACGACGACCTCCTGGAGGCCGAGACCGTGGCCGACATGGTGGAACTCATGGAGACGAGGAGCGCGAAGGTCTGATGGCCGGCATCGACATCGCCGTCACCGGGCTCGGCCTCGTCACCCCGGGCGGTATCGGGGTGGGGCCGAGCTGGGCGGCGGTCTGTGAGGGCCGGTCGGGCGCGGCGTTCGATCCCGTACTGGCGGACAATCCGGTACGGATCTCCTGCCGGGTGCCCGGCTTCGACCCCGAAGCGCTGTTGACGGCCCGCAGGGCCCACCGCCTGGACCGTTTCGTGCAGTTCGCGCTGGTCGCCGCGCGTGAGGCGATCGCTGACGCCGGGCTCGACCCGCTGACCTGGGACGGCGCCCGGGTCGGGGTGGTGCTCGGCTGCGCGGACGGCGGCCCCGGCACGGTCGAGGAACAGCACACCGTCCTACGGGAGAAAGGCGCCGACCGCGTCTCGCCGCTGCTGCTGCCCATGCAGCTGCCGAACATGCTGGCCGGTCAGACGGCCATCGAGTTCGGGGCGACGGGACCCAACCTGGTGGTGGCCACGGCCTGTGCCTCCGGGGCGACGGCCATCGGCACGGCGCGGGACCTGCTCGCGCTCGGCCGCTGCGACGTCGTCCTCGCGGGCGGCAGCGAGGCCATGATCACGCCGTTGGTGATGGCCGGGTTCGCGCAGATGGGCGCCCTGTCCCGGCGCGAGGACGACCCCACCCACGCCTCGCGTCCCTTCGACGCGGAGCGGGACGGGTTCGTCGCGGGTGAGGGCTCCGGGATCCTCGTCATGGAACGCGTCGAGGACGCCCGGGCCCGCGGGGCGCACGTGCACGGCCGGATCATCGGCTACGGCGCCACCGCGGACGCCCACCACATGACGTCCCCGCATCCGGACGGCGCCGGGGTGGAGGCGGCGGTCCGCGCGGCCCTCGCCGACGCCGGCGCCGACCCGGACGAGGTCCAGCACGTGAACGCCCACGGCACCTCGACGCCGCTCAACGACGTCGCCGAGGCGAGGATGATCAAACGGACCCTCCAGGGAGATCCGCTGGTCACCTCGACCAAGGGCGTGACCGGGCATCTGCTGGGCGCGGCGGGCGCGGTGGAGGCCGCGTTCACGCTGCTGAGCATCGAGCACGAACTGGTGCCGCCCATCGCCAACCTGGTCATGCCGGACCGGGAGGTCGACATCAAGCTGGCGTACTCGGCGACCTCCATGCCCATCGATCTGGCGCTGAGCAATTCCTGCGGGTTCGGGGGGCAGAACACCGTCCTGGCCCTCGCCCCCGCGTGAGCACCGGAGCCGACCCGCTCCCAGCCCCGCCCCCTCCCCTGCCCCGGCAGGAGCCGCAGCCGCCCCTCGCCAGGGGGGCGGCTCGGCGCATCTCCCCCGCCCCGCACCGCGAGACCCCAGGAGAAGCCATGCACGATCCGCGCGAACTGATCGCCGCCGGACCCGAGGCGGTGCGGCGTCTGGCCCGCCGCCGGCACGACCTCGACCTGAGCGCGCTGGACGCGGCCCACCGCGGCCGGGCCGACGCCCAGGCCGAGGTGACCCGGCTGCGCACCGAGGCCAACCGCGCCACCCGCGAGCGCAGGTCCGGGCCGCCCTCGGAGGAGGAGAAGGAGGCGGCCCGCGCGCTGCGCGCCGACGTGCAGCGGGCCGAGGCGGCCGCCAAGGAGGCGGGCAAGCGCCTCGCGGACCTGGTCCTGACCATTCCCAACATCCCGCTGGACACCGTGCCGGACGGCGACTCCGAGAAGGAGGCCGTGGAGGTGCGCCGGGGCGGCCCGCCCGCGTGCGAGGCGTCCGACGCCCGCCACCACGCCGACATCGGCGAGCGGCTCGGCATCTTCGACGGCAAGGCCGCGGCGCGGCTCTCCGGGGCCCGCTTCACCGTGAGCCGCGGTCCCGGGGCCCGCCTGGAGCGGGCCCTCGCCGACTTCTTCCTCGATCTGCACACCGGCGAGCACGGCTACACCGAGCACTCGGTGCCGTTCCTCGTCAACCGCGACACCATGACGGGCACCGGACAGCTCCCGAAGTTCGCCGACGACCTGTTCGCCACGCAGGTCGGCGAGCGCGAGCTGTTCCTGATCCCGACCGCCGAGGTCCCGCTCACCAACCTCCTCGCACAACAGACCCTGGACGCCCGCGAGATGCCGTACGCGTTCACCTCCCGCACCCCGTGCTTCCGCGCCGAGGCCGGGGCCTACGGCAGGGACACCCGGGGCATCCTGCGGCTGCACCAGTTCGAGAAGGTGGAGCTGGTGCGGGTCTGCGCGGCCGAGGACGCCCAGGAGGAGCTCGAGCTCATGCTGGGCCACGCCGAGGAGTGCCTGCGGCGCCTGGGCCTGTCCTACCGGGTGGTGCTGCTGCCGGCGGGCGATCTCGGTTTCTCGGCCCGGATGACGTACGACATCGAGGTGTGGCTGCCGGGCAGCGGCTCGTACCGCGAGATCTCCTCGGTCTCCGACTGCGGCACCTTCCAGGCCCGGCGCGCCGGCATCCGGTGCCGCACGGCGGACGGCCGCAAGGAGTACGCGGCGACGCTGAACGGCTCGGCGCTGCCCATCGGCCGCACGGTGGCCGCGCTCCTGGAGCAGGGCGCCCGGCCGGACGGTTCGGTGGAGCTGCCCGAGGCCCTCATCTCGTACACCGGGTTCCGCAGGATCCTGCCCGACGGCACCACCGAGTGACCCAGCCGGCCGGCCCGGGCACGACGAATGGGGGGGAGTTCAGGTGATCACCTGAACTCCCCCCCATTCGTTGTGGCCTCGCGGGCGCCGGGTCACGCGCCCATCATGTGGGCCCCGCCGTCCACGTGGACTATCTCGCCCGTCGTACGGGGGAAGAAGTCCGACAGCAGCGCGACGATGCCGCGGGCCGCCGGGTCCGGGTCGGTGAGGTCCCAGCCGGCCGGGGCGCGGGTGTGCCAGTCGTCCGCCAGCTCGGAGAAGCCGGGGATGGACTTGGCGGCCATGGAGCGCAGCGGCCCCGCGGCCACGAGGTTGCAGCGCACACCGCGGGCGCCGAGGTCCCGGGCGAGGTAGCGGCTGGTGGACTCCAGCGCCGCCTTGGCGACGCCCATCCAGTCGTACTTGGGCCAGGCGACGCTCGCGTCGAAGGTGACGCCCACCACCGAGCCGCCGCGCGGTTCCATGAGCGGCAGGCAGGCGGTGGTCAGGGACTTCAGGGAGTACGCGGAGACGTGCACGGCCGTCGAGACGTCCGCCCAGCTCCCGTCGAGGAAGTGGAAGGCGCCGGGCGGACCGTAGGCGATGGAGTGGACGACGCCGTCGAGGCCGTCGACGTGCTCGCGCAGGCGGTCGGCGAGGCCGTCGAGGTGGTCCTGGTCGGTGACGTCCAGCTCGACGACCGGGGCGGGCTTCGGCAGCAGGCCGGCGGTGCGCTCGATCAGGGAGAGCCGCCCGAAGCCGGTCAACACGACCTCGGCGCCCTCCAGTTGGGCGATGCGGGCCGCGTGGAAGGCGATGGACGCCTCGGTCAGGACGCCGGTCACCAGGACGCGCTTGCCCGCGAGGAGGCCGCTCATGACGCGACCACCGCCCGCGGCAGCGCGGCGACCAGGTCGGAGTCGTGGGGCAGGGCGCCGAGCGCGGCGGCGCCGCCGGGCGAGCCGAGCCGCTCGAAGAAGGCGGCGTTGGAGGCGCGGTGGTCGCCCCAGTCGCCGGGCACGTCGTCCTCGAAGTAGATGGCCTCCACGGGGCAGACGGGTTCACAGGCCCCGCAGTCCACGCACTCCTCGGGGTGGATGTAAAGGGCGCGGCCGCCTTCGTAGATGCAGTCCACGGGGCATTCGTCGATGCAGGACTTGTCCTTCACATCGGCGCAGGGCTGAGCGATGACATAGGCCATGCGGGATTCCTCCTTGTCGCGGCGGGGCGGCTGATCAGCCGGCGGGCAGACGGTCGACCGAGGCGCCGGTGGTGCGCTCGCCCAGGGTGAGGACGGTCACCGCGAGCGCGGTCATCACGGCCGCGATGACGCCGAACAGCGCTCCCGGCCCGTAGGTCTGCAGGACCGGCAGCAGGGCGAACGGCAGGGCCGCGGCGCTGAGTTTGGACAGTGAGTACGCCGCGCCGGACGCGGCCGCGCGGATGGCGGTCGGGTACTGCTCGGCGAGGTAGACGTGGCTGACGCTGGAGAAGAGGTTGCTGCACACGGTGTAGACGAAGCCGAAGGTCATGACGAGCGTCGGCGAACCCGCGTAGCTGAAGCCGAGTCCGGCCACGACCATCGCGCCGGCCGAGGCGACCACCAGCTTCTTGCGCTCGACGCGGTCGATGATCGGCAGCGCGAGCGCGGAGCCCACGGGGTAGCCGAGGAAGCACACCGCGGTGAAGCCGAGGCCGGCGACGATCCCGTACCCCTTGGCGGCGAGGATCTGCGGCGCGAGCGTGCCGAAGCCGTAGTAGCCGACCGTGGAGAGCGAGCAGAAGATCCAGAGCATGGTGGTGCGCCGGCGCAGGTGGGGCTGGAAGATGTCGCGCAGCCTGGGCGTCGTGCCCGGATCGTGCCCCGGGCCCGCTTCGACTCCCGGGTCGGGGTCGGCCTTGCGCAGGTCGGCCGCCGTCGAGGCCGCCGCCCCGGCCGGGACCTCGGCCTCCATGCGGGAGACCAGCTCCTCCGCCTCCGCCTCGCGGCCGACCGTGGCCAGCCAGCGCGGGGACTCGATGAGCCGCCTGCGCAGCACCCACACCACGGCCGAGCCGAGCGCCCCGATGACGAAGAGCCAGCGCCAGCCGTCGATGCCGAGTGGGGTCAGCGGCACCAGCCACAGGGCCGCGAAGCCCACGGCGGGCACCCCGCAGAAGGCGAGGGTGTAGGCCCAGGCGATGTACCGGCCGCGCTTCTTCGCGGGCAGCACGTCCGACAAGTAGCAGTCGGACAGGGACTGTTCGGCGCCGATGCCGATGCCCGCGAAGAACCGCGTGGCGATCAGCCAGGCCGCGTTCGGCGAGAAGGCGCCGAGCAGCGAGAAGCCCGAGTAGATGGCGAGGTTGATCAGGAACGCCCGGCGCCGCCCGTACCGGTCGGCGATCTTGCCGAGCAGCAGCGAGCCGATGAACTGGCCGATGAAGGCGGAGGCGAGGACCAGCTTCAGCTCGGTGGCGCCGAAGGCGAAGTCGTTCTGGAGGACCTTGGCGATGGTGCCGGAGAGGTTGTTCTCGAACGTGTCGAAGAGCAGCCCGACGCCGATCACCGCGGTGATGCTGCGGTGGGTCGGGGTGATCGGCATCCGGTCGAGCCGGGCGCCGATGGAGGCGCCCGGCGTAAGGACGGCCGGAGCCGCCGGTCTGGTGACGGTGTCGGTCATCAGGCGGCTCGCCCGACGTGCGCGTCGACCTCGCCGCGGCGGACCGGCGCGCTGACCTCGTGCAGATAGGAGGCCACCTCGCGGTAGGAGGCGAAGAAGCCGACCTCGTGGTAGGGCACCCCGCGCTCGGCGCAGTACTCGCGGGTGAGTTCCCGGGCCCGCCCCAGGTTCTTCTGCGGCATGGCGGGGAACAGGTGGTGCTCGACCTGGTAGTTGAGACCGCCGTACAGGAAGTCGATGAACCAGGACGGACGGATGTTGCGCGAGGTCAGGACCTGGCGCTCCAGCCAGTCCAGGGTCTCCTCGTCACCGTCGCGCACGTCCATGCCCTTGTGGTTCGGGGCGAAGATCATGCCGAAGTAGACGCCGAGGGTGGCCTGCTGGACCAGGATGAAGGCGACCCCGAGGACCGGCGACAGGACGGTGAAGACGCAGGTCAGATAGATCGCGGCCCGCGCTATGAGCAGCGTGGACTCCAGGACCGGACGCTTGGTGAGGCCCTGCGCGATCGACTTCACGGCCGTCTTGTGCATCTTGAACGACTCGAGGACGAGCAGCACGAAGAAGAGCACGCTCTGGTAGCGCACGATGAAGCGCTGCCGGGGGGTGCGGGTCGCGTACTGCTTGATGTCGAAGATCGCGGTGCGCCGGCCGATGTCCGGGTCCATGTCGAGGTGGTTGGGGTTGCTGTGGTGGCGGTTGTGGTGGTTGACCCACCAGCCGAAGCTGACGCCGTTGACGAAGTTGGCGTGGAAGTAGCCGACGGCGGAGGCGGCCCGCTTGTCGCGGAACATCGCCTTGTGTCCGGCGTCGTGCCACATGAAGGAGGACTGGCCGCCGCACAGGCCCATCCACACCGCCACGGCGAGCTGCCACCACGAGTCTCCCAGCAGGAAGAACGCGGTGAGCCCGGCCACGAGCAGCGAGGTGTTGCGGATCAGGCGCCCCACGTAGTACCGCGGGTTCAGGTCGAGCAGCCCCTCCGCCTTGACGCGTTTGAGGAGCTCGGAGAACGTGGCGGATGCCCCGGTGCGCTGCGGGACGTCGGTGCGCTGCGGGGCTACGGCGACACCGGTCTCTTGGACGTGCGGACGCTGCATACGAAGCTCTCCTCGGAAGAAGTGCCCGAACCGGGCGACGGCGCCCGCCCGGCGCACGGGACCCGCTGGAGCACGGTGCGGCTGAGCGCGTGCGGTGCCCCATCGGACGGACGCCGGGCGAACGTGTGTGCAGCGTTCCGTGGAGCGCTGATGTGGCGCTGATGCTGAGCTGATCGGCCAGGTCGCGGCGCACCTGCCGCGATCAGTCCGCCGGGTCGGGCTCGGCCCGCAGCAGGGCGTCCAGGTCCCGCACCACGGCGTCCGCGGCGCGGGCGACGTCCTCGTCGTCCGGGGCGCCGATGACGCCCATGAGCTGTTCCACCATGGTGTGCTTGAGCGCGTCGATGGTCTGCGCGTTGTCACTCATCGTTCATCCACTCCTTCTTCGCGGTGAGGCCGCTTGGTTGTTTGATGTGCCGTCAGAAGGCGTTGCAGGCACGGAAGATGTGGGCGAAGGAGGCGAGCGAGGCGGGCCCGTCGAAGGCGACGTACTCCGGGATGACCGCGTCGGGTGCCCACTTGTGCTTGTACGAGAGCTGCGTCTGGGCCGGGTAGAGCGCGGCGCCCTCGGCCCACAGGGCGTGCATCAGCCACTGGAAGGCGGGGCTGTGGCCGTCCAGTTCGTTGGCGGCGTCCAGCCCGGTGAAGGGCGTGAAGCCGAAGTGCAGCCACTGCACGCCCTCGCCGCGGAACACCTCGATGGCGTGCGCGTTGATGGCCTCCATCAGGCCCGGCGACCCGTCCGGCACGCGCCGGCTCAGGTCGTGCATCCAGCCGGCGCGGGCGCCGTAGACCGGGGAGTACGAGATGTACGCCACGGGCTCCCCGGCGATCGTGCCGACGAACAGCCGCCGCTCCTGCTGCGCCTCGCCGCCGATCTCGCCGACCAGGAACTCCAGGGGGCGGGCCGCGCCCTTGCTGGAGAGCCAGGCACCGTCGATCGTCTCCAGCGCCTGACGCCAGGCGCCGGCCTCGACCTCCTGTATCTGCAGGCCGTTGCGGTAGGCGCGGGAGATCTTGTTGCGCAGCTGCATGAAGCGGGTGCCGCGCAGGGTGAACTCCGGGAGGCTCACCGCCCAGGAGGCGCCGATCTGGTTGACGGTGTAGCCGCGCGCCGCGTAACGCTCGGCGTCGTCGCGCTGGAGCTGGACGCCCACGTGGGTGAGCCCCTGCTCCTTGACGTGGTCCCGGAAGCCGTCGAGGAGGCCTTCGTACTCCTCCGGGGCGGCGAAGGGCCCACCGAACTGGACGGCGAACCGGCCGGTCCTGCGGTAGACGACGACACCGTCGGAGCCGGGTCGCGTGAAGGTGCTGTTGCCACTGTTGAGCGCGAGGAACGCGCTGGGATTCTCGGCCCGCGTATAAGTGCGAACAGCCTGGAGAATCGGGTTTTCCACTACGGTCACGGTCATGATCCGTTTCCCTTTCGGCAGCCGTTGCGGTCGTTGAGAGTAGAGCACCGCCGCCCCTTTGATGGGAAGGGCGAAAAGCTTACGAGGCAGGTCCGTGACGACACGTCAGCAGGGCGTCAGCCGCTCGTCAGAACCACCTGGCAATGTTCTTCTCGTGAACGGAACGGGAAACCGGGCCGGAAACACGGAGAGGTGCCCGGAGTGGTTTAACGGGGACTTCGAGCTCAGCTCAAGGTCGGGCCCCTAGGGGCCCACGCAGGTTCGAATCCTGCCCTCTCCGCAGGCACGAAACTCTGTGCCCGTACAACCAGGAGAGGTGCCCGGAGTGGTTTAACGGGGACCTCGGGCTCAGCCCAGGTCGGGTCCCTCGGGGCCCACGCAGGTTCGAATCCTGCCCTCTCCGCAGGCACGAAGTTCTGTGCCAGTACGACCAGGAGAGGTGCCCGGAGTGGTTTAACGGGGACCTCGGGCTCAGCCCAGGTCGGGTCGCTCGCGACCCACGCAGGTTCGAATCCTGCCCTCTCCGCAGGCACGAAACTCTGTGCCAGTACGACCAGGAGAGGTGCCCGGAGTGGTTTAACGGGGACCTCGGGCTCAGCCCAGGTCGGGTCCCTCGGGGCCCACGCAGGTTCGAATCCTGCCCTCTCC
>NZ_JBVISC010000006.1:611761-614549 GCF_055575715.1 Streptomyces sp. NPDC034037
CCGCAGGCACGAAACTCTGTGCCAGTACGACCAGGAGAGGTGCCCGGAGTGGTTTATCGGGGACCTCGGGCTCAGCCCAGGTCGGGTCCCTCGCGACCCACGCAGGTTCGAATCCTGCCCTCTCCGCCAGCGGAACATGGACTTCCACACCTACTTCGCCGGGCCTCCCCCGCCCCGGTGAAGCGACCGCCCCGGCGCCCCGCGACAGCGGCTGGACCGCCGGGGCGGGCCTATGTCCGATGGACACGCGCATCTTTTCCCGGACGAACCCCCAGGTCAGCCCCGCATTCAACTACCTGAGGCGACTCGTTCAAAAAAATACCTTCCCAAAGGAATGATACCGTGAGAGGGTCTTCGCTGGAAGGGAGTCAGAGGGTGCACCCCTGCCTCCCCCCGGCTGGGGACACCCAGAGATCGCCACGCCGACCTCCACCCGCGGTCCCCCACACCGCAGCACCGATGGCCCTGGCGACCCGGAAGGTGAACCGCCCCGACGTTGCAGCAACGAAAGCCAAGGGGGAAACGGCATGCTGAGCTTTTCCATTCTCGGAGCACTGCAGATCCGCACCGCGTTAGGTTTCGCGGAGATCTCTGGAGACCTCCAACGGAATCTCATCCAGACCCTGCTCGTCAGCGAGGGCCGCCCGATTTCGGGAGAGATCCTCGTGGAGGAAATGTGGGGCGACTCCGTCCCCGACAAGCAGGCCAATGCACTGCAGGCACACATCAGCAGGCTCCGCCGGAAACTGAAGAGCCTGGAACCGGATCTTCCGGTTTCCCGGGTGACCATTCACCCTTCGGGTTACCGGCTCACCATCCATGAGGGCGAGTTCGACGCCGCCGAATTCACGAAGGCGGTCCGCCAGGCGGAGGCGGCGGGGGCCTCCGATCCCGGCGCCACCGCGGACCTGCTGGGCCGGGCGCTCGCCCTGTGGCGGGGCCCCGTATTCGGCGACTTTCCCGGCGGCACCATTTGCCAGCTGGCCTGCGCCCGTTACGAGGAATACCGCATGCGGGCCATGGAGCTGCGTTTCGAGGCAGAACTGCGGCTGGGCCACCACGCGTCGATGCTCGCGGAACTGCACGAGGCGCACAGTAATCACCCTCTGCGGGAACGCTTCTGCGAACAGCTGATGGTCGCCCTGTACCGCTCGGGCCGCCAGGCAGACGCCCTCAACGTCTACCGCGCCATGCGCCGCCATCTCTCGGACGAACTGGGCATCGACCCGTCCCCCGCACTGCGCGACGTGGAACACGCGATTCTCGCGCACGATCCGGCGTTGACGGGCGCCGCCCGCACCCTGCTCCAGCCGGCCTGACCGGGTGGCGGCCCCTTTCACGGGGCCGCCGTCCGTCACCTCGTACGCGGGGGGCGCCACGCCGCTCTCCCCTTCCCCTTATATGGGCGAGGCCTCCCTACATGGGCGAGGCCTCCGTACGAGCGAGGCCTCCGCTGGCACGCGGGGCAACGGCCCAAGACCGGCAACCGCCCAACCACCGGCGGACGGGGCCCGACCGGACGGGGCCCGACCGGACGGCGCCCGACCGGACGGCGCCCGACTGGGCGGAACCCGACGCACCGCCACCACCCCCAGGCCCCCGCACGGCCCCGTCACGGCAGGTCAACCCCCCATGCACACGGCGTCAGCGCCCGGTCAGCGGCACTTGTCACCATGTGAACGGAAAGCGGGCGCCCGCCCTCCGCGCGGACCCCCCGTACGCGTCCCGGTATGCGTCCCGCGCGGCGCGCATGAACCCCCAACCACCGTATCCACCAGGAGTTTCCATGACCACGAGCCAGACCTCCGCACGCCTTGGAACCGCGGCCACGAACTCGTCCGCCGCGCGCCCGCTGCGTCTGTTCCTCGGTCTCGACGCCGCCGTCACGGCCGGCAACGGCCTGATCTACCTGATCGCCGCCGGCCCCGTCGGAGACCTCCTCGACATGAACACCGGCTTCCTGCGCGCGATCGGCGTCTTCCTCACCGTCTACGGCGTCCTGGTCGGCCTCCTCGCCGCCCAGCAGGTGCCGTCCGCCACCGCCACGAAGGTCGTCATCGAGGCCAACCTGCTGTGGGCCGTCGCCAGCGTCGCCACCGCGATCTTCGGCTGGTTCGACCCGAACACGATCGGCACGGTGTGGATCCTCATGCAGGCCGTCGTCGTCGGCGGGTTCGCCGTGCTCCAGATGAGCGGCCTGCGCAAGCTCACCAACTGAACCGCGCACAGCGTCCCCGGTGACGGCAGCGCAACGGGTAAGGGGAGAGATGAAACTCCACGTCGCGGAGCTGGCGGCAATCCGGGAGCAGGTCCACGCAGGCCCCGGTGAACCGGCCACCGCCGCTCAGAAGGCCAAGGGCAAGCTCACCGTGCGCGAGCGGATCGCGCTGCTCCTGGACGAGGGTTCGTTCCGCGAGGTCGAACCCTTGCGCCGGCACCGGGCGACCGGTTTCGGCCTGGAGGCGAAACGCCCGTACACGGACGGTGTCGTCACCGGTTGGGGCACGGTCGAGGGCCGGACGGTCTTCGTCTACGCGCACGACTTCCGCATCTTCGGCGGCGCGCTCGGCGAGGCGCACGCCACGAAGATCCACAAGATCATGGACATGGCCATCGCGGCCGGTGCTCCACTGGTCTCCCTGAACGACGGCGCGGGCGCCCGTATCCAGGAGGGCGTCTCCGCGCTCGCCGGCTACGGCGGCATCTTCCAGCGCAACACCAAGGCGTCCGGTGTCATCCCGCAGATCAGCGTGATGCTGGGCCCGTGCGCGGGCGGCGCGGCGTACAG